>JAHZBA010000033.1 GCA_019423635.1 Clostridiales bacterium | reverse complement strand
TTTCGTACATACCATGCTTGCCTGCCGTCCATACCCATTGATTTTCTTGTGTTTTTAGAAGTATCGTTATCTAACGCCGCCTTTCAACCGCCCTGGCTTTCAGCGGATGCTTGCCGACATCAAGGCGGGCAAGATCAAGCGGGTGGTCGTCAAGGATATGTCCCGCCTGGGCCGCAACTATCTCCAAGTGGGAATGTATACCGAAATGGTGTTCCCGGAGTATGGTGTTCACTTTATCGCCGTAAATGACGGAGTGGACAGCATAAAGGGGGATAGCGAGTTTACCGCAATCCGCAACGTGTTCAATGAGATGTATGCCAAGGACACCAGCAAGAAAATCCGGGCTACATTTCAGGCCAAGGGCCGCTCTGGTGAGCGCCTTTGTACCATCCCGCCCTATGGGTATATGAAAGACCCGGAGGACAAGAAACGCTGGATTGTGGACGAGGAAGCGGCTGCTATCGTTCAGAAAATCTTTGCCCTGTGCGTAGACGGCCTGGGGCCGACGCAGATCGCCAAGTGGCTGCAACAGAATAAAATCCTGAACCCCACTGCCTACGCCCACGAAAAGGGCTTGCCGGTCTGCAACGCTCCTACGGCTAATCCCTGCAAGTGGACAAACGAAACCGTTTCCCGCATTTTGGAGCGTGTCGAGTACCTGGGCCATACGGTCAATTTCAAGACCAGCAAGCCATCGTTCAAGAGCAAGAAAAAGGTCTGGAATAACCCGTCCGAGTGGGTAATCTTCGAGAATACCCAAGAGGCAATCATTGAGGAAAGCGTGTTCCTGGTCGTGCAGAACATCCGGCAGGCCAGACGCCGCCCGACCAAGATGGGGGACATGGGTATGTTCTCCGGGCTGGTGTACTGCGCCGATTGCGGCGGCAAGATGTACCTTTGCCGGGCTAATCACTTCAAGCCGGAACAGGAGTATTACATCTGCTCCACCTATCGGAAAGACCGTACCCTATGTAAGACGCACTCTATCCGCCGTGTAGTGCTGGAAGAAATCGTACTGCGGAACCTGCGGGAAGCGATTGCCTATGTGACGCAGTATGAGGACGACTTTATCCAGCGGGCGGCGGAACGGAGCCAGCAGGAGCGTGACAAGGCGCTGGCGCAGAAAAAGGCTTTGCTGGCACAGTCTGAAAAGCGCATCGCGGAGCTGGATGTGATCTTCAAGAGGATTTATGAGGACAACATTTCCGGCAAGCTGTCCGATGATCGGTTTATCAAGCTGTCCCGTGACTATGAACAGGAGCAGGAACAGTTAAAGACCGTTGTGGAAACCCTGGGGCGGGAAGTGAAACAGCAGGAACAGAAGAAAACCAACGTCAGGAAGTTCATTTCTG
The DNA here is from genome assembly GCA_019423635.1 of Clostridiales bacterium. Lineage (GTDB taxonomy): Bacteria > Bacillota > Clostridia > Oscillospirales > Oscillospiraceae > Oscillibacter. Next base: position 26,723 of record JAHZBA010000033.1, on the reverse strand, counting down.
TGGTAAAGAAGTACACGGACATGACCCAGCTTGACGCCACTATCCTGCGTGAGTTTGTGGAACAAATCAGGGTGTCCGACACCTATACGACCGACGAACAGCAGAAGCGGGTGAAAATCCGGGAGATTGAGATCGTCTATAACTTCATTGGTGCGTTTGATTTTGAGGGAGCGCGGGAGCAATCCCAAACTGCCCAAGACAAAAATATTACGAAAGTCGGCGCAGCTTAACGCTACGCCGACCCTCGCTTAAAATGTTTTCTTACGTCACCGCCCCATTTGCCAGTGGTTTTTTGCGATACCGGGACAGTGCCCCGGTATCTCCTCAGCCCGGACCGGGCGGATTGGCGCCTCGGCCCATCCTCCCGGAAAAACGGCGGTTCCGCGTCCCGCCCGGCACGGGCCGGCCGGTCATGGGCCTTTGTGCTCCCCCCGCATCCGGGGGTCTGCGCTTTCCTCCGGCACAATCCGGTTGATGAAAAGTGCCCGGGGCCGCTGCGCTGTGCGGGACATCAATTCTGCTGTGCCGCGGAGACAATCTCCCCCACTCCGTTCAAAACGACGGAGGGCCGGTATGCGTAGGTCTTCAGCGTCTCCCGGCTCGAAACGCCGGAGAGCACCAGTACGGTGGACATTCCGCTCTCCATTCCGGAGATCACATCCGTGTCCATCCGGTCACCCACCATGACCGCCTCCCCGGAGTGGCAGTTCAGCAGTCGGAGGCCGGTACGCATCATGAGCGGATTCGGTTTGCCGCAGAAGTAGGCCTTCGTGCCGGTCGCCATTTCAATCGGCGCAATCAGGGCCCGGCAGGCGGGCGCAATGCCGTTTTCAATGGGACCGGACACATCAGAGTTGGCCCCAATCAGTTTTGCCCCGCCCAAAACCAGGTTTGTGGCCTTCGTCAGGGTATCCAGGGAATAGGTCCGGCCCTCTCCGACCACCACGTAGTCGGGATTTACCTCGTTCATCGTGATACCCGCATCATACAGCGCGTTGAGAAGCCCCGCCTCTCCGATGGCAAACACGGAGCAGCCGGGGGCCTGCTCCTTCAAAAACGCGGCGGTCGCCAGAGCGCTGGTGTAAAAATGCTCTTCCGACACGTCCAGCCCCATGCGGGCCAGCTTCTGGTGCAGCTCTTTCGGTGTATATCCGCTGTTGTTGGTCAAAAACAGATACTTCTTGTCCTCCCTGTGCAGCCATTGGATGAATTCAGCGACTCCCGGCAGGACCTTGTTTCCGTGATAGATCACACCGTCCATGTCGCAAATGAATCCCTTTTTGGCGTTAAAATCCAGTGTGCTGTTCTGATCCATAAAATCCATAAAGTGTTCCTTTCTCGTTCTGATTCCATATCTCATACACTTCCCGGTCAAGCTCCATTATAGAGTGAGGACGTAAAATAGAAAAGACATTTCTTATAAAATTTATGTAAAAAAGAAAATCAAGAGGGAGACTGCCCCTGCCGCTCCTTATTGCGCAGCCACTCTACACGAATGATCCCAAATCGCGGCAGCAGAGATCATATCTGCCTGTTACAATGACAGTGGAGCGTTTTCCAGCCCGTTCAAGGCATATCGGCAAAAATATACATGAGATGGATATCTTGCGCAAATACCCGCAGAAAAACCGCAAAGAGGCTGAAACTGCCTGGAAAGTGAAACCTTACATACATTTTACAAAAGTTCCCTTTCGGATTTTACATACGGGCGGTATCCTGATATCCGTGGGCGGAAGACCGCATGAGCCGACTCCCCCCCCGCACACAGCCTATCCAAACACAAATCAGGAGGAATTTGTCATGAAGAAAAACGTCCAAAAAGCGCTCAGCCTGGTGATGGCTGCCGCCGTAACTGCCGCCATGCTGGCCGGCTGCTCCGGCAAGGTCTCCGGCACCGTCTCCACCGACGGCTCCACCTCCATGGAGAAGGTGATCGGGGCCCTGGGCGAGGCCTTCCAGAACGAGAACAGCGGCGTGACCTTTACTTACAACCCCACCGGCTCCGGCTCCGGTATCGCAGCCGTGCAGGAGGGCCGCTGCGACATCGGTCTCAGCAGCCGGAACCTGAAGGATGAAGAGGCCGCCAGCGGCCTGACGGCCACCGTCCTGGCCCTGGACGGCATCGCGGTGATCGTCCACCCGGACAACCCGGTCTCCGACCTGGACGTGGAGACCATCGCCAAGCTCTACACCGGCGAGATCGCCAACTGGAAGGACGCGGGCGGCAATGACGCCCCGGTGGTCCTCATCGGCCGGGAGGCGGGCAGCGGCACCCGGGACGGCTTCGAGTCCATCACCGGCACCTCTGAAAAATGCCAGTACCGCCAGGAGCTCACCTCCACCGGCAACGTGATCACCGCCGTGGCCCAGAACCCGGACGCCATCGGCTACGCCTCTCTGGCCAGTCTCAGCGACAGCGTAAAGGCGCTCACTGTGGCCGGAGCAGCTCCCACCGAGGAGACCGTGAGGGACGGCAGCTATGTGATCCAGCGGCCCTTCGTCCTGGTGACCAGGACAGAGGCAGCCCTCTCCGACGCGGCCCAGGCGTTCTTCGACTTCGCCACTTCCTCCGATGCCGCGGAGCTGATCTCCCAGGCAGGCGCGGTGGCGGTCAACTGAAATCCACCGGGGAACGGCGGCGAACGAAACTGCCGCCGCTCCCGTGCGACAGGAGGTATCTACGATGCGAACACGTCAGCGGTTTTCTGAGACCGCAGTCCACGGCGTATTTCTGTTGCTGGGCCTGATTACGGTGGGCTGCGTCCTGCTCATCACAGGATACCTGGTCCTCTCCGGCATCCCCGCCATCCGGCAGATCGGGCTTGTGCCCTTTCTGCTGGGGGATACCTGGGAGTCCACGGCGGCCCAGCCCTCCTTCGGTATCCTGCCCTTTATCCTCACCAGCGTCTGCGGCACGGCGGGAGCGATTTTGTTCGGTGTTCCGGTGGGCTTTCTGACCGCGGTGTATCTGGCCAAGCTGGCCTCACCCAGAGTCAAGGCCGTGGTGGAGTCCGCCGTCAGCCTGCTGGCGGGTATCCCCTCCGTGGTCTACGGCCTGGTGGGAATGCTGGTGCTAGTACCGGGCATCCGGAAGCTCTTCCAGGTCCCGGACGGGGCCAGCCTGCTGGCGGCCATTGTGGTGCTGGCAATCATGATCCTGCCCTCCATCATCAAGGTGTCCGTCACCGCCCTGGAGGCGGTGCCCCCGGAGTACGAGGACGCCTCCCTGGCCCTGGGGGCCACCCCGGTGGAGACCTGGTTCCGGGTCTCCGTCCCGGCGGCGCGCAGCGGCATCGCCGCGGCGGTGGTCTTAGGTGTGGGCAGGGCCATTGGAGAGGCCATGGCGGTGATGATGGTGTCGGGCAACGTGCCCAACATGCCCTCTCTGTTTCAAAGCGTCCGGTTTCTCACCACGGCGGTGGCCAGCGAGATGGCCTACTCCGGCGGTCTGCAGCGGCAGGCCTTGTTTTCCATTGCCCTGGTGCTGTACCTGTTTGTGCTGCTTATCAACGCCGCACTGAATTTCTTTCTGAAACGGAACAAGGAGGGCTGAGATGATGCAAAACGGTTCCACTTCCATGGTCAGAAAGCTCCATATCCGCCTGATGAGGGCCCTGTGCCTCCTGTCGGCGGCCTTCACCTGCGGCGCCGCCCTGTTTTTGATCGGCTATGTGCTCTTCAAGGGCGTCCCCAGCGTCACCTGGGAACTGATCTCCACCAGGCCCAGCTACCTGTCGGACACCATCGGCATCCTTCCCGACATCCTGAACACGGTGTATATTATCATCGCCACCCTGCTGATCGTCCTCCCGCTGGGGGTAGGCGCAGCCATCTATCTGACGGAGTACGCCCAAAACAAGCGGCTGGTGGCGGTCATTGAGTACGCGGCGGAGACCCTGTCCGGCATCCCGTCCATCATCTTCGGTCTGGTGGGAATGCTGCTGTTTGCCAACACCCTCGGCTCCTGCCTACTGGCCGGGGCGCTGACGCTGGTCATCATGAACCTCCCCACTGTGATGCGCACCGCCCAGGAGAGCCTGAAAACCGTGCCTGCAAGCTTGCGGGAGGGAGCCTTCGGCCTGGGGGCCGGAAAGTGGCGGGTGGTGCGGACGGTGGTGCTCCCCGGCTGCGTGGACGGGGTGGTCACCGGGTGCATCCTGTCGGCGGGCCGCATTCTGGGGGAGTCGGCGGCACTGCTGTTCACGGCGGGGTTCGCCCATACCCTCAACGGCTTTTTCACCGGTCTGGGCAGTCCGGGGGCCACCCTTACCGTGGCGCTGTACCTCTACGCCAATGAGCCTCGCCCCGGCGCAGCGGAGGCGTCCTTCGCCATCGCCGCCATTTTGATGGCGTTGACGCTGGCAATCAATTTGGCCGCCGCGCTGGCGGGCCGGTACTTCAGGAAAAGGAGTGTGCTATGAGCAGCATCATCACCGCAAGTGACCTGTGTCTGTGGTACGGCAGCACCCAGGCGCTGAGAAATATCCATATCGAGATCCCTGAAAGGGCCATCACCTCCTTCATCGGACCCTCCGGCTGCGGCAAGTCCACCTTTCTGAAAACCCTGAACCGAATGAATGACCTGATCCCCGGCGTGAGGATCACCGGGGAGGTGCGCTACGGGGAGCAGGACATCTACGCCCCCGGCATGGATGTGAACCGCCTGCGCAAGGAGATCGGCATGGTATTCCAGAAGCCCAACCCCTTCCCTATGAGCATCTATGACAACATCGCCTATGGCCCCCGCACCCACGGCGTGAAAAACAGAGCCAAGCTGGACGAGATCGTGGAGCGGTCCCTGCGGGGGGCGGCCATCTGGGACGAGGTGAAGGACCGGCTGAAGAAGAACGCCCTGGGGCTGTCCGGGGGCCAGCAGCAGCGGCTGTGCATCGCCCGGGCCCTGGCGGTGGAGCCCTGCGTGCTGCTGATGGACGAACCCACCAGCGCCCTGGACCCCATCTCCACCTCTAAGATTGAGGAGCTGGCCATGGACCTGAGGGAGCGGTACACCATTGTGATCGTCACCCACAATATGCAGCAGGCCGCGCGCATTTCGGACTATACCGCCTTTTTCCTCCTGGGGGAGCTGGTGGAGTTTGGCGAGACGGAGCACCTGTTTGCCCAGCCGGAGTGCAAAAAGACTGAGGACTACATCACAGGGAGGTTTGGATAAATGCGTTCCAAATTTGATGAGCAGCTTACGCTGATGAAAAATGAGCTGATTCAGATGGGCGCGCTTTGTGAGGAGGCCATTTCCCTGGCGGCGAAGGCGCTGGAGGAGGGCGACCGCGCGCTGGCGGAACAGGTCAAGCCGCTGGAGAGCGAGATCGACCAGATGGAGCGGGACATCGAGAGCCTGTGCCTCAAGCTCCTGCTCCAGCAGCAGCCCGTGGCCCGGGACCTGCGGCAGATCTCCGCCGCGCTGAAAATCATCACGGATATGGAGCGTATCGGCGACCAGGCCGCGGACATTGCGGAGATTGTCCTGGTCCTGCTGTCCGCAGGCTGCGCGCCGGAGAACGTCGGACATATCCGGGATATGGCGGCGGAGGTCATTCAAATGGTTACGGAGAGCGTGGATTCCTATGTCCGACAGGATACGGAGCGGGCCAAATTCGTCATTGCCCATGACGACGTGGTTGACAGCTGCTTTACCCGTGTGAAGCGGGAGCTGATCCAGCGCATCGCAGCCAACCCCTCTGACGGAGAACACGCCCTGGACCTGCTGATGATCGACAAGTACCTGGAGCGCATCGGCGACCATGCCGTCAACGTGGCGGAATGGGTCCTCTTCTCTGTGACCGGCAGCAAGCACGGACCCGATTGATCGCGGATGGTCTGTGTGGTATGATGGAGCTAACGGAAAGAGGCATAGAGGGGTGCGATATGATTTTTTGTGTAGAGGATGACGAGAGCATCCAGAGTCTGGAGCTCTATACGCTCCGCTCCGCCGGATTTGAGGTCCGGGGATTCCCGGACGGCGATTCATTTTTGGATGCGCTGCACACGCAGCGGCCGGAGCTTGTCCTCCTGGATGTGATGCTGCCGGGGACCAGCGGCGTAGACCTTTTGCGACAGCTGAAGGCCTCCGGCGGCACCCGTGACATCCCCGTCATCATGGCGACGGCCAAGGGCGCGGAGTACGATAAAATCCAGAGCCTGGACCTGGGCGCGGACGACTATCTGGTCAAGCCCTTTGGCATGATGGAGATGGTCTCCCGTGTCAAGGCGGTGCTGCGCCGGTGCCGGTCCGCACCGAGCCGGGAAATCTTGACCGCAGGCGGCCTGGTGGTGGATCTTTTGGAGCACACCGTCACAGCGGACGGCCGGCGGATCGCCCTTACCTTCAAGGAATTCGAGCTGCTGCGGCTGTTTTTGTCCGCCCCCGGCGTGGCCTTCACAAGGGAGATGCTCCTCGCGAGAATCTGGGGCGGGGAGTACCCCGGTGAGACGCGGACGGTGGATATGCACATCCGAACCCTGCGGCAGAAGCTGGGGATTTACGGGACAATGATTGAAACCGTCCGAAATGTGGGTTACCGGCTGGAGGAAAAACCATGAGCAAGAGAATCTTCCGCTCCACCCTGGCCATCGCGGCGGCGGTGCTGCTGGCAAGTCTTGTGATCGTGCTGGGCTGTCTGTATGACTATTTCGGCACGGTGCAGACCAACCAGCTCAAAGACGAGCTGCGGCTGGCGGCCTGCGCGGTAGAGGAGAGCGGGCAGGTCTACCTGGAAAAACTGGCGGACCATGAGGACCGCTATGCCCGGAGGCCGGAATACAGATTGACCTGGATTGCCTCAGACGGCACCGTGCTGTTTGATACGGATGAGCCGGCGGAGAACATGGAAAACCACGGGGACCGCACGGAGGTCCGGGAGGCCTTTGCCGCGGGAGAGAGCAGCAGCGTCCGCTACTCCGACACTTGGGCGGAGCGGACGCTGTACTGCGCCAAGGCGCTGAACGACGGCACCGTGCTGCGGATCTCCATCCGCCAGGTGACCGTACTGGCACTGGTGCTCGCCATGTTCCAGCCCATCGTTCTGGTGGGGCTTCTGGCCGTGGTCCTCTCCGCCGTCCTGGCGAGGCGGATGGCCCAGCGGATCGTCCGGCCCTTCTACTCCCTGGATCTGGACCATCCGCTGGAAAACGACGCCTACGAGGAGCTGTCCCCGCTGCTGCGGCGCATCCAGCAGCAGCGCGGTCAAATCAGCACCCAGCTGCGGGAGCTGCGGGCCAGAACCGATGAGTTTGCCCAAATCACCAAAAGCATGAACGAGGGGCTGGTGATTCTGGACCAAAAAGGGGTCATTTTAAGCATCAACCCGGCGGCACAGAAGCTGTTCGGCACCGACAGCGCCTGCATCCAAAAAGAGTTCCTTACGGTGGAGCGCAGCCATGAAATCAGTCAGGCCATCCAGGGTGCCCTGGAGAGCGGGCACAGTGAGATCCGAATGGACAGGAGCGGCCGGGAAATCCAGTTTGACATCAGCCGAATCGAGTCGGACGGCGCTGTGATCGGAACGGTGCTGCTGGCCTTTGATGTGACGGAACAGGCGTTTGCCGAGCGCAACCGCCGGGAATTTACCGCCAATGTGTCCCATGAATTGAAAACACCCCTGCAGTCCATCACCGGCAGCGCCGAACTGCTGGAAAACGGACTTGTCAAGCCGGAGGATGTGCCGCAGTTTGTCCGCATGATCCGCACGGAGGCCGCGCGCCTGGTGACCCTGGTGGACGACATCATCCATCTCTCCCGGTTGGATGAGGGCGCCGCGCCGGCGCAGGAGACGGTCGATCTCCTGGAGACCGCGGAAGATGTGGCAGCTGTTCTGCGGGACGGCGCCGGGGAAAAGGGCATTCAGATTTCCGTCACCGGCGAGCACGTGGAAATCAGCGTCGTACCCACCTTTCTCCACGAGATGATCTACAACCTCTGTGACAACGCCATCAAGTACAATGTGGAAAACGGCGCCGTGGAAATTGCCGTCTCCAGAGATGCACAGGAGGCGGTTGTCGCCGTCAGGGATACGGGCATCGGCATCCCGGCGGAGTATCAATCCAGGGTATTTGAGCGGTTCTTCCGGGTGGACAAGAGCCGCTCGAAGGCCTCCGGCGGCACCGGATTGGGGCTTTCCATTGTGAAGCATATCGCCCAGTATCACCATGCGGCCGTCAGCCTCCGGAGCGAGGTGGGCAGGGGCACGGAAATTTCCGTTCACTTCCCCCTGCATAACGCCTGAAAAATATGGATTCCATCATTGCGGACTGATCTGTGTCAGAAATGTTCCGCCCCGCCAGGAGCCGGACACGCCTGCCGGCAAGGCGGAAAACACAGAAATTCTTTTGGGCATCCCGGGATTTTTTCGCGCAGCAGGGCGGCAAAATGCCCAGGCTGCATTCGCCAGTCGGAAATTCCAGGTTTTACATACGGCAAAGGCCGGGAGGAATGATTCCCCCCGGCCTTCAAATATGCGCTTCTGCCGGCGCTCAGCCATTCCTCAGCCGGAACCTTGCCGCCGGCTCCCGCAGCATAGCCGCCTGACCGGACAGTTCCTCGCTGGCGGCAACACAGAACCCCCGAAGCACCTCTGCTCCGCCGCACAAGCAGGTACCCAGGTTCCATCTGCCGCCCCCGGCTTCTCCCCTGCTCCGGCTCTGCCCCGCGTCCATATCCTTCCGATTGGTCTTGCCAACCTGTCGGGAACAGTATATAATACTTTCAGCAAACTGTGCGGTGCCAGCTCCAAGCAGCGGCGCCGCAGGGAGGTATCACCTTGCCGGGCATCGAACTCACCACAATTTCGGAACTGGAATACAAGCGCCTCAGTTCCCAGAATATGACCCCTTCCATGGCGGCGGAATATCTCTGGAGCGGCAAAATCGTTCTGCGCACATTCCACGATACCCTGCGGGAATTTTATCCCGATCCGGACCTGCTCCCCCGCCTGACAGCCGCCTTCCAGGCCGACGCCCGGGAGGGGCGGCCGGACTCCATTGCCAAGAATGTGCGCAACTGGGTCACCGGACGCAGCCAGCCCACCAGCCGGGAGGATATCTTCCATATTGCCTTCGCCCTGTCCCTCTCAGAGCAGCAGGCCGGATATCTGCTGGGCCTGTGCACCGACTACACCATCCACTACCGGGATGAGCGGGAGACGGTATACGCCTGGTTTCTGCGCACCGGGAGGCGCTACTGTGAGGCCCGCGCTTTTTTTGAGTCCCTGCCGCCGGCGTCGCAGCTGAACAGTCTGCCGGACGGCGACGGGGCCCATCTCACCCGGGACATGCAAAATGAGTTCCTCCGGGTGCAGACTCTGGACGATCTGCGGGAGTGCTGCCTGCGCAATCTGGAGAATTTCGGTGCCCTCCATCTGCGGGCCTACACCTACTTCCGCAAGTACTTAAACCAACTCGTCAAGCCCTCTCCCACTGTGGACGGCATCCAGGAGCCGGACTACTCCATGGAGGCGGTGATGGCCAAGTACCTGTCTCTCAAAATGCCCTCCGGCAAAGACCGCGGCGGCTACTCCGTCGTGCAGAAACTCATCAAGCGCAACTGGCCCAACACCACCGCCCTGAAAAACATCCGCCTGCGCCGGGAGGACGTGCCCCGCAAGCTGCTGCTGTTGCTGTATGTCATCACGGAGAACGTGGTGGACGGGGAGTATCACGAACTGGACGAGGACTACATCTCCCCCCGGGAGCGGCTGGAGGATCACTGGTACTGCCTGAACGCCATTCTCTCCGACTGCGGAATGCCCCTGATGGACCCCCGGAACGCCACGGACTGGCTGGTGCTCTATGCCATTACCGCCGGGGAGGACCAGCCCATGAGCGAGCGCATGGAGCAGGTGATCGAGGCGCTGTACGCCGATGTGAGATCCTAGGAACCCGGAGTGATCGCCGAACCTGCGGAAATGGCCGTGGGAGTTTGCCTGATCTCTTTTTGGAATCGCATCAAAGCGTCCCCGGCTTTGGAAGCCGGGGACGCTTTTGAGCTTCTCAGTCAGCGATCAGTTCTTCCGGTACGCCGGTAATGGTTCCCGCCGCCCAGATCTGGAGCCTCCCGTCGTGTTCGATCTCCACGGTTCCGTGGTTCTCCAGGGAACCGGACACCCGGGCCCGTTCGTCACCGCCGCTCCAGATAAAGCAGTGCCCGTGGTTGACCAGGGAACCGCTGATCAGCATCTGGGAATTCGCCTGCAAGGAGCCATAGTTCGTCAGCCGGCAGGCGTACTCCTGCCTCCCCCAGCCGTTGGTCACAATCCCGCCGCGGTTGGTGATCACGGTGTCCGGGTCAAAGTAGACCCCGCAGCCGTCCGTCAGGAATTCGCCGGGCTCCCCGATCTCCACCGTGCAGCCATACAGCTCCACCCCGCCCAGGCCGCGCAGCAGCGCGTTCTCGATGCTCACCCGGGCCTCATGCAGCTCCAGGGGCCCCACGCTGCAAAGATAGCGGGCGTCGGACAGTTCGATCACCGCTCCGTCGTTGGGGCGCAGGCCGCTGCGAAGCATCAGATATCCCTGGTTTTTCAACGTGACCCCGCCGCAGTCCCGCAGCTCACATACCGACGCCACCGCCTCGTCCCGGACGGTGAACACGCCGCTTCGCAGGTCGATGGGGCCGTCGGCGCACAGATAGCCGCCCTCCCCCGCCACGGTCAATCTGGCACCCTCCATGGTCAACGACGCCTCAGACGGGATGACAAGGCCCTTGGTGAGGATCAGATCCCCGGTCAGCGTCAGTGAGACGCCGTCTCCGAAGCCGATCAGCGTGCAGCTCCGGTCCTCCAGGGCCTGGTGGAGCTCCTCCTCGCTGGATATGATCCGGACGTCCGCCGGTTCCTCCCACCCGTCATACCAGCCGAAGGGAAGCACCGCGCCGCCGCCGTCATTCCGGACTGCGGACAGATCCACCGGCGTCTCCAGCCCGGCCTGGACCAGTCCTGTGTTCTCGCAGCGCAGGCTCCGGTCCATTGCGCAGCTGGTCCCGGTGTTCCACAGCCAGCCCCGATTGTTCAGCTGCGCGGTGCTGTCCTCGGAGGTTATCTCGCCGCGATTCAGCAGGGTGCTCTGCTGGTTCAGCTCGCCAAAGGCCCCCAGCCGGATTGTCCCGGCATTGACAAACCGGGTGTTGTCCGCCACATCCAGTCTGCTCCAGCAGTCCTCGTCCCGGCCCTCCAGCACGATCTCGCCGCCGTTATAGAAGTAGCACCCGATGAGGTCGATGAAATAATCCCCGCCCTTAGGCGTGGTGACCATGGGCGTCTCCCCCTCCGGGGCAAGCATCCCGTGAAGCAGGGTCCCCAGGTTGTAGAAGCTGGTCATTCGGAACTGGGTTCTGGGGATGCTCATAACGTTCAGATTGACCACCACGTTATAACTGTTTTCCTCGTACCCGGCGCCCAGGTCGCTGTGCAGGGTGCCGTAGTTGACCAGCAGGTTGGTCTCCGTTTCTCCGTCGCTGTCCCAGTCCCCCATGTGAATCTGGCCCCGGATGGTTCCCCGGTTGATTAAAAGACTCCCGTCTACGGTCCAGCGGCCCTCGCTTCTCTCCGCGTTTTCATACTCCCCGTAGTTCTCCCACGGCACCGTGACCGTCACGCCCTCGCTGACAAGGACGGGAACGGAGCTGTTCAGGCTGCCCTCGCGGTCCGCCGGATACAAAAGATCCGCGGCGATGACGACGGGCCGGTCCCCGCTGCTCAAAGCCTCCTCCAGCTCCGCCAGGGTGGTCACGCGGACGGCGTCGGCGAACAGCAGGTCAATGGGCAGGGCCTCCAGCCGCTCGCGCAGCTCGGCCTCCTCCACCTCCACGTCGTCCTGCCGCAGCCACGCCGCGGTCTCCATGATCCGGGCCAGATGGTCCCGGTAAGCGGTGTCGGACGGAGCGGATTCCCCTGGGATCTCCGCCGGCTCCGAGACCGGGGTGCCGTCCGGCGCATACGGTCCCAGCAGCCGGGGCAGCACTGCGCTCAGCAGGATGGCCAGCGCCGCTGCCGCCGCAATGCCTCCCGCCAGCAGCCGGTTCTGTCTCAGCCACGCCGCCAGGAGGGAGGGCTGGGCCGGGCCGGCCGCTCCGGCACTGTCCGCCTCCCCTGCCGTCTCCCCGCGCTCCGCCTCCTCCGGCGGCGCCTCGCGGACTGCGGCGGCGGATTTTTGTCTGGCCTCCTCCTGCGCACCGGGGACAAACCCCTCATACAGCGCCGTGTGAAACTCCTCCATGCTCTGGAAGCGCCGCTTGGGCGGCACGCCCATGCCGTACAGCAGGGCCTTCTCCTGCTGCTGGGTCAGATCCACCCCCAGCTTCCGGGGTGGAATCAGCTCATCCTCCACCAGCCGGTCCATGGCCTGAGGGGGCTTTCGGCCTGTGAGGCAGTAGTAGAGGGTGGCCGCCAGAGCGTACACGTCGGTCCAGGGGCCCTGGCCCTTGCTCTGGTACTGCTCCACCGGGGCGTAGCCGTGCTTAAGGGCAATGGTCAGCGTATTGCCGCCGTCGGCGGATTCCCTGGCACAGCCGAAATCCAGCAGCCGCACCTCGCCCTTTTCCAGCATCAGATTTTCCGGGCTGATGTCCCGGTGGATCAGCCCGTTGCCGTGCATCTCCTTCAGGGCGAAGAACAGCGGCTCGATGAGGTACAGCAGCTCCCCGGCCGGGATACGCCCGCCCCGCTGCTCCACCAGCTCTTTGAATGTGGTGCCCTCCACATACTCCATCACGATATACGCGGTGTGGTTGATCTCAAAAAAGTCCCGGACATTGACAATCACCGGCTGCTTATCCATCCGGGCAATGGTCCGGGCCTCCTGGAGGAATTTTTTCAGCCCCTTGTCGTAGTTGACGCCCGCCGCACCGGTGTAGCTGGCCACATCCAAGGACGCCTGAGACACCCGGCTGGCCTTGTCCGTGGGGAAATACTCCTTGATGGCAACCTTCAGCTCCAGCTGTAAATCACAGCCGATGTATGTAATGCCAAAGCCGCCCTCCCCCAGCACCCGGCCCACCAGATAGCGCTCTTTCAGAACCGTGCCCGGCGGCAGGTGATGGGGCGACGGGGTATAGCTGCCCCGGGTCAGTCCGCAGGCTCCGCAGGGCTTTCCCTCCTCCACGGGGGCCATACAGTAGGGGCAGAAATGATGTTCCATCCGGCTCACCTTCTCTCTGTGCAAGTTGTATTATACTCAAAAAAGTCCCATAATGCACTCTTTTTTGTCACCGCCCCCGCAGGGCGTTCCAGAGCCGGCGCCAGAGACCGGGGCGGCGGGCAGGCGGAGACGGAGGTTCTGCCGGAGGCGCCAGGTCCGGGAACAGCCGCCGGGCAAATTCCCCCATGGTCTGAGGCCGGGCCTGGGGAAGGATCTCCAGGCCCCACAGCAGTGCCTCTTCCTCCTCCGGCGCCAGTGCCACACCCAAGGCGGTGGGCCGCTTGAGCCGGGCCGCCTCGCCGCCCAGCAGACGCTCCGTGGACTGCATCGGCACCGTGGCGGTCAGGCAGTAGTAAATGGTGGCCGCCATGGCGTACACGTCGGTGTAGGAGCCCTGGCCGTGGCTCTGGTACTGCTCCACCGGGGCGAAGCCGTGCTTGAGCATCACGGTCATGGACTTTCCGTCCTCCATGGAGCGGGCGCTGCCGAAATCCAGCAGCTTCAAAGAGCCGTCGGGCATCCACAGGATGTTGTCCGGGGCGATGTCCCGGTGGAGCACCTTTTTCTCATGGAGCAGACTGACGTCATAGAGCAGCTTTTTCAGCGGAGGCAGCAGCTTTTCCGGCGGGATGCGCTTTCCGCTCCTGGTGTCCACCATGCGGTGCAGCGGCGTGCCCTCCAGGTACTCCATGACCAGGTACGCGGTGTTGTTGGTCTCCAGATAGGCCAGGGCCTGCACCACCGAGGGCATTCCCTCCAGCTCCGAGAGCACCCGGGCCTCCTTGACGAAGCTGTACCGCCCGCCGGCATAGACCTCATCCATGCCGGGCAGGGCCTCCACCGTCACTCCGTCGTCCGCTCGCCGGGCGCACCGGGTGGGAAAGTACTCCTTCACCGCCACCCGCCGGCCGCTCCCCTGCTCCAGCCCGATGTAGGTCGCACCGAATCCCCCCTGGCCCAGAGAGGCGCCCAGGAGATAGCGGCCGCCCTCCCCGCCGCAGAGGCTGGCTCCCACCGGGAGCAGGAAGGCCGGGTTTTCCCTTTGAAGATCGCCGCCGCAGTGGGGACAGCGCTCCCCCTGCGCCGGACGCATACAGCTGGGGCACAGCTGCGTGCCGTTGACCATCATGTCATGCTGCCCCCTTTGCCGGTGATGACAAAGCTCTCCTTGTCAGAGCCCAAGCAGAACCGGTCTCCCACACGCAGCGGCACCGGCTGGTTGGGCGTCAGCCGCTGTCCGCCGGCCAGGAAGGTGCCATAGCTGGAGCCCAGATCCGTCAGCATCACCTGTCCTCCGGAGAGTGTGACCACACAGTGCCGGCCGCTGATTCCGTGGGTGTCCTCCGGGTAGACCAGATCGTTTGCGGCGGGGTCCCTGCCGATGCGCACCTGGGTGCCGACGGCGAAGCGCCGCCCGGCAAAGGCGCCGGTCTGCCCCTGGATGCGCACTTCCTGCACCGGGGCGGGGCCGGGGATCGGGCCGCCGGTCTGTTCCGCCGGCTTCTTTTTGCGCGCCAGCAGAACGATTACGATCACCACGGCCACAGCGGCTGCTGCTGCCGCCGCAATGGCCCAGACCGGGACGGCAGAGGATTTGTAGACGTCAAAGGGGAGATTCAGCTGATGCAAGGCGTCCTTGGCATATTGGATGCGCAGAGCATAGTAGCTGTTGGAGACGGCCTGGCTTCCGCCATGATAGGTATAGGTGTTGATGCCCACCACCGCTCCGTTTTGATCCACCAGAGGGCCGCCGGAATTGCCGCTGTTGATGGCCGCGTTGTGCTGAATCAGATGCCCCGTCAAGGCGCCGCTGTTGTTGTCGGTGACCGATACGCTGTCGTAAAACCGGGAGATGTCGCCGCTGTTCACCGTCACATCGTCCACGCCCGCCAGCAGATACTGCTCGGAAGTGGCGCCGTCCGAGGAGCCGGGATAGCCCAGGCTGCTCACCCGTGCCGCCACCTCCAGGCTGCCCTCATCGTCCAGCAGCGGCAGAGCCGTCCGGCCCTGGACGACCTCCGCCGCCTTGAGGACCGCCACATCCGCGTCCTCGTTTTCTCCCAGGTAGATCACCGAGCAGGGAACGGCCCGGCTGGGGTCCAGGGTGAAGGTCTCGGAGTTGTAGGCATAATTGTCCAGCAGGATGTAGTAGCCGGTGATCTGATATTTCAGAAGGTACGCGGTCCCGTCCAGCTCCCTCAAGCCGTCCTCCTGTGTCACGACATGGCGGTTGGTGACAAAGATGTCCGTCTCCTTGCCCGCAGTTCCCACGCCGAAGGAGCTGCCGGAGGAATAGCCGTTCAACGATCCGATGTATTCCCCGCTGTCCGCCTGGTACAGCGCCACCTCATAGGTCGTCAGAACCCGGGCAACGCCGTTTCTGGCCGCGGTGACCGCCGTACTGCCTGCGCCGGAGGCCGACGCGGTCCCTGTGACGAGGCCGCACAAAACCACCAATGCCAGCGCCATGGAAAAGAAACGTTTTTTCATGTGAAATCCTCCTATCTCTCTTAGGGCCCGTTCAAACAGGCCCAAATACGCGTCTTTTGTAAACAGACCCCAGCATCCGTCCCGATCACCAGGGGACACCGGACGGACCGGTTTTTTCATCGGACCAGGGGTGTTTCCGCGGCAATCCCAGTCCATTGCGGGAAAACCCGCGGACTACGGCGGGAAAGGGCCGGCGTTCCCCGGCTGAGAAGGCCGGTTCTCACACCCAGACCGCAGCAGCGGTGTTGTTGTCGTTGTCCGGGGGAATCCGCTCCCTCAGCCGCCGGCGCATCCGCTCCAGCCAGTCCTCCGGTCCGGCGGCCTCTGCCAGATCCGCCTCCATCTCCGGCTCCAGTACATACTCCCAAAAGCCGTCGCTGCACAGCAAAAACGCCGCTCTTTCGCCGTCCAGCGTCCACGCACCGGTCTCCACCGTCAGCTCGCCGTCCTGGCCCAGGGCCCGGAGCACCCGGCTGCGGTCCTCGTGGAAGCGGATCTGATCCACGGTGATGTCCCCCAGCAGCACCCCCAGCTGCGCCGCGCTGTGATCCCTGGTCTGGAAGGTCAGCTTCCCGTCCCGGAAGCAGTACAGCCGGGAATCTCCGGCATGGGCCCAGACGGCCCGGTTCCCCGCCAGAGTCAGCACCGTTACCGTGGTCTTCATGGCGCACTGGGGCGTCTGGAGCTCCAGCACCCGGCGGTTTGCCTCCCGCACCAGGGCCGTCAGCGTCCCGGCGTCCGCCGTTCCGTCCCAGCCCCGGCAGATGCTCTCCGCCGCCGCCGCGGAGGCCAGCTCCCCGCCGCCATGGCCGCCCAGCCCGTCGGCCAGCACCAGGCACAGCGCCTCCTCTCCCCGGGTGACAGATCGGACCGTATCCTCGTTCCGGGCCCGGCCCCCGATGTCCGTATAGCTTGCGATCTCCAGCATGGATGTCCTCCTCAAACCCGGTCAGCAATTCAAAATGACCGCCGTGTAGTTGTCCTGATTCTGATAGCCCTTTGCCTGGATGGCCTCATGCAGCGCCTGTGCCGTCTGTCCCGGTCCCCGGGCCAGGGCCGCGGCCAGCTCCTGCTGGGTGAGGGCGTTGTACACCCCGTCGCTCATCAGCACAAAGCGGTCCCCCGGCAGCACCGTCACCGGTTCGGCGGGCAGGTCGATGTAATTCAGCTGCCCCATCCCCAGGAAGCTGGACAGGCCCGCCCCCTGCGGATGCTCCTCCGCCTCCTCCAGGGTCTCCTCACCGTTTACATAGCGGACATACAGCTCATTGCGGTAGGTATGCTCCCGGTTGAGCTGACAGAGCACCCCCTCACGGTAGAGGCAGATGCGGCTGTCCCCCACGGACAGGTAGTGGAACGCCCCGTCCCGGATCAATCCTGCGATCAGGGTAGACCCGCTGCGACAGACACCGTCCTCGCCCAGAAGGCGGTTCACCGCGGAATTCGCCTGCTCCGCCAGCTGAAGCAGAACCTGCCGGGGCGTGCCCTTGACATGGTAGAACCCCTGCGCCATGGCGGACACCGCCGCCTGACTCACCTTGTCCCCATCGGCAAGGCCTCCCATACCGTCGGCCACCACCGCCAGCAGCCCGGCGGCCTCTTCCGCCGGGGAGACAAAGAAGCAGTCCTGCTGGCCGGGCCGGGCTCCCTGCTCGTGGAGCTTTTCCACGCTGACGGTCCCGCTCCAGCGCGCCTCCGCACTCCGGGCCGGCCGCACTTTCCGCCGGCGCAGCCAGACCGAGACCGCCGCCGCGGCAGCGGCCGTCAAAAGGCCTGCCAGAAGGCCCAGTCCCGCCCAGCCGCCGCAGGAAATCCCGCCGGCCCCGGGCGCCTTCAGCCACAGCTCCCACGCCGCGCTCTCCCGCGTCTCAGAGGCCCCTTCCGCAGGGGCTGTTCCGTCCGGCGCTCCTGCCGCAGCCGTGAGCGAAGAAAGGACCTCCTCCCCATCGGAGGAGGTCCCTTCCGGCCTCAAATTGGTCACATCAGCCATTTCCCAATTCCCTCTTTTCCCAACTGAACTGCTGGCCGCACAGTCCCATAAAAATCAGCTTGGTGGTGCCAATCGAGATGACATCGTAGTTCTTGATCTCAACGGCCTGCAGCACCGCATGGCCGTTCACCTTAATCAGGTTGCGTCCGGCGGAGGGGCCGACAAAGTACAGATGCTCGCCGCTGTCATAGGCCACCATGGCGTGGTTCTGGCGGGAGATCTGCTGGTCGCCGCGGATGCGCACGTCCCCGGACTCCCGGCCGATGTAGTTGTATCCGGCGTGGAGGCGGTAATCGGTGCCCCGGGCAGGTCCCTCAATGCACACCAGCCAGCCCACCACCGGCTCTGCGAGATCCCCGTCGGCCCTGCCGCCGCCGACCACGGTGGGCACATCAAAGGGATTGCTCCCGCCGCCGGCCGCCGGAGTCCCGTCCGGAGGCATGGTCGCGCCGAAATTGGCGTTGTACGGCCCGCCGGCCGCGCCCATGGGGGCCTCCGTGGGAGTAAACCCGCCGCCCAGCGGCTCGGTGGGGGTGAACCCGCCTGTGCCGCCGGGGTTCTCCGTGGGGGCAAAGCCGCCGCAGCGCGGGCAGCGGGGATTTTTGGCACTGTCGTAGGGATGGCCGCAGCCGGGGCATGTGACCATTGACGTTTTAATCTCCATGGTATCTTCCTCCTCATTGGTTTGCGCCGCGTGATGTCACGGCAGCGTGAGCTGAAACAGGCAGCCGGTGCCGCCCAGGTAGAACCTGCTTCCCGCCGCCAGCTGGGCCGGATAGCTGGGCGGCAGCTTTCGCCCGTCCCCCATAAAGGTTCCGTAGGTGGAGTTCAAATCCAGCAGCACCGGCACCCCCTGCTGCCAGCGGATGCAGCAGTGCCGGTGGCTGATGCCCGGCGTGCCGGCGGGGAACCGGACGGCGCAGCCGGCATCGCACCCAAACAGCAGCCCATCCTGTCCCACCGGGTAGGACTGCCCCCGCAGCGGACCGGACAATGCCGTGACATACAGCGTATTGCCCTGCATGGGCCTGGGCGCGGGGTCCTGCCGGGGCGGCGGAGAGGGGCTTCGCTGGGGCCAGACGAAGTCCGTTTTCTTGATGAAAATCGCCAGGACAAAGCCGATGGCCACCGGAAGCTCCAGCCCCGGCAGCAGACCGCCGAAGATGCAACACAGCATTCCCAGCTTCCCCAGACCGGGGCGGTTGAAGTACCGTCCCAGCAGCAGCGGCAGCAGTCCCACCAATGCCCCCAGCAGCATCAGCGCCGCAGCCCCCAGGATAAAATAGACGACACGCATCCCTCGGACCTCCCAGCCAGCTTGCCATCGTCCGCGCGCTTGAACGCCGGCAAACGGTTTTTCCTGCGGGCAAAGCCCGCCGGCGCAGTTCATGGGCTTTCCCATGAAGTCTTCCGCCCGGCCGCCCTGCGGCCCGCCGCGGTGACTATAGGGGGGATTTTAGCACAGGCGGCCGAACCGGCGTCCACGGGATTTCCATCCGGCGGCCCCGGGGCAGGACAGCGGTGCATCCGGCATGGGGCGGGCTGCGGGAACCGGCTGCCGTCGATCTTTCCGGGTGTTCCCTCCCTGCCGCTCCTCCCCCAAAGGAACAACCGGGCGCGCCCTCAGGGGCACGCCCGGTCACTCATCCCGTCCCTTCCCCGCCGCCTGCAAAGCACCCCCACGCCATCCAATTCTTGTTTCCTCGCAGTCAGAAAACAGAGGACGCCCCACAGAAGGGGGGTCCGCTGTCACTCCGGCACTCAGCCGGCGGGGATGCACGCAAGCGCGTTGAGGATTCGGGGGAAGCCGATCAGAGGCAGGCACTGTGTGAGCGCGTCAATCAGCATCTCCCGGGAATTTCCCACGCGCAGATTGGCCGCTGCGTGGGCCTTGGCCTGGGGTTCACATCCGCCGAGGCAGCAGATGGCACAGAAGGTAATGAGCTCCCGCATCCGCAGGTCCAGCGCGCCTCTGGTATAGAAGTCGCCGAAGCAGTAGGCGGAGAGGTAGTCCTGGATGTGCCGCAGCTCCTCCGGCGCCGCCGCCCGCATAGCGTCGATACTGTCCGCCCCAAAAATCTCCCGCTGGACGGCAAGCCCCTTTTCAAAGCGGCTCTCCTCCGTCACAGTGGACTGTCCCGGCAGGGGGACGGGAATCCCGGCGGCCCGGAACGCCCGGTTGACCTGATCCAGCCCACACTGCACCTTCTCCAGGCCGATATAGGGGGCGCACTGGTAGAGTGTCTCCTTGATCTGCGCCGGGGCAGCCCCCACATCCAGCGCAGACAGCGTATAGCGGGCCAGGGGCTCCCAGGTCTGACAGGCGGTCAGCGCCGCCAGACGGATCAGGGCCTTCTGCGGATCGGACAGCGACCCGTGTTCCGTCACATCTCCGCACAAAAAGTCTCTGGCAATCTCACAAAATTCCGGGTCCTCCCCGCTGCCGGAAAACGCCTGCCCGCGGTACCACGCCTGATCGTTCTTCTCTGTTGCAGATTTCCGTTTCATGGAACATCCTCCTCGCTTCCGCGCTCTTTTCCGGTCTCCATCCTGCCTCCCCGGGCATATGCGGCCGGTCCTCCCGGCCCGCAGGAACCGTCCGTTCCCCCGTTTGACCGTTTACGGCAGCTTTTCGTATTCCTCATCTGTCACCGCCTCCAGCCACTCGCTGGCGGCATCCTCCCCGGGAACCTCCACTGCCAAATGGACAAACCAGCTGTCCTTTGCCGCCCCGTGCCAGTGCCTGACACCGGCGGGGATGTTCACTACGTCGCCGGCGTGGAGCTCCCGGGCGGGTTCGCCCCACTCCTGATACCAGCCGCGGCCCCCTGTGACCAGCAGAATCTGCCCGCCGCCCCGGGAGGCTCTGTGGATGTGCCAGTGATTGCGGCATCCCGGCTCAAAGGTCACGTTGCCAATCACCACCCCCTGCGTGGAGAGCAGGTTGAGATAAGACGTGCCTGTAAAATACTGGGCATATCCGCTGTTCTCCTGGCCCAGGCCGAACACGGCGCCGTTTTTCAAATCAGACATGGGAATGATCTCCTTTCGCTGTTTTTCTGATACTGTGTTTGTCTCCCGGCACGGATCTCTCCGTACCCCCTGGGATTCTTCACTGTGCCGCATCTCCCCGGCGATCCGCTTATGGCGTTTTATCAAGGCCTCGGTCATTTCTTCCCGTGTGATTTCCCCGTTTACCCAACGGAGGAACAGCTGTTGGGCCTCGTCCGATATGGGACCGCCCGCAATGGCGTTGATGGCTTCGGCGCCTTTCAAGGCGTGCATACGGCGCCGTCTTTCCTGCTCGGTGATGGACATGACGGGATCTTCCTTTCCATGCAAACAGGCCATGGGATCATGGCCAGACACGGCCCGGAGCTTTTTTCCTGCCGGCCAATGCCTCTTTTGTTGCAGGAATCATATCATATTGCCTGCCTTGACGCAATCCCTGCCTGTATATGAGAACCCCTGTTTCAGCAATCGTCGTTCCATATGAGCGGGGCCTGTCGGGAGCTGCCTACCTGCGGCGGGACCGGGCTGTCCGCCCGCGCCCCGCGTTTCCATCACGGATTCTGCGGGCTCCCGGCCGCAGCGGGCAGCGTCAGGCCGTTCACCCAGCTCTCCACCTCGGAGCGGGGCGCGCTGCCGCTGAACCGATGACCGTCCAGCCACGCCGCACTGCCGGCCAGGCTGTGAAGATTGGCGGCGCTGGAGCCGATGCCGCTGCTGGCGGAGGTGCAGAAGGGCACGATGGTCTTGCCGCCAAGGTCGTATGTCTCCAGGAACGTGCTGACAATCCTCGGTGCCTGTCCCCACCAGATGGGGTAGCCCAGAAAGATCACATCGTACTGCTCCATGCTCTCCACGCCGCCGGAAATCGCAGGACGGGCGGCGGAATCGTTCATCTCCCGGCTGGAACGGCTGGAGGTGTCGTTGTAATTCAGATCGGCGGAGGTGTAGGGCGTCTCCGGCACGATCTCGTAGAGGTCGGCGTCCAGGAGGGCATCCAGGTGGTTTGCAATGTTCCTGGTGTTGTTGGTAGCGGAGAAAAAGGCGATCAGCACCCGGGTTTCATCGCCGGGGGCGGGCTGCGGATCGGAGGACGGCGCCCAGCGGCTGTAATTCATCAGCGCGTCGGCCACCTGGGCGCGGGTGGCCCGGCTCTTGGGAGCAAACACCCCGCTGGATACGGGGGCCACCACATTGTTGGCTTTCGCCCAGTCCACCGCAGCGGCGGCATAGGCGGCAATCTCGGCCTCATCGGTGTAATCGCCGTCTCCATCCGCCCCAGGGCTGCCCGCATAGCGCCAGAGGATCGTGGTCATCTGCTCCCGGCTTACCGGGTCATTGGGGCCGAACAGACCGCCGCCGTATCCGCCGATCAGCCTCTGCTGAGAGGCCCACAGCACCGCGTCGCCGTACCATGCGCCGTCAGGCGTATCTGTGAAGGCATCGCTTCCCGTTACCGCCGGCGTGCCCTCGATCCGGTAGAGGACGGTGGCCAGCTGCGCACGGGTCAGATTGCGCTCCGGCGCGAACTGCTGGCCGCCGATTCCGGCCATCAGGTTGTGCTCCCGGCAGTACATAACCGCCTCGGCATACCAGGCGTCGGCATCCACATCGGAAAAACCGGTGTCGTCCACGGCGGCAGAGGCCGGAACCGCCAGGCCAAGCGCCAGAACCAGAATCAGAAGGGATGCGCCGAGTTGTTTCAGACATTTCATGGTGATCGTCTCCTTTTTTTGATGGATTTCATGTTGGAAAACACTTTGACCGGCTGCGTCGGAAGAACCCGGACCAGGAAAGCACCGCAGCGGCAGCCCGCCGCCTTCTCCGGATTTCCCGGGGTTCAAATATCCGTGTTCAGTTCCAGACCGTCCACCCAGGAGCGCACATCGGCGGCAGAGGCGCTGCCGTCAAAACGCCGGCCCTCCAGCCATTCTGCGCTGCCGGTCAGGTCCTGGAGGGACTCCGCGCTGGACCCCAGGGGACTGCTGCCGGAGGTGCAGAAGGGCACGATGGTCTTGCCGCTGAGGTCGTATGCCTCCAGGAACGTGCTGATGATCCTGGGGGCCTCGCCCCACCAGATGGGATAGCCCAGAAAGATCACGTCGTACTGCTCCATCTTCTCCACGCCGCCGGAAATCGCAGGGCGGGCGGCAGGATCGTTCATCTCCCGGCTGGAGCGGCTGGAGGCGTCGTTGTAGTTCAGATCCTCAGCGGTGTAGGGCGTCTCCGGTACGATCTCGTAGAGGTCGGCGTCCAGAATGGCGTCCAGGTGGTTTGCGACGTTTCTGGTGTTGTTGGTGGCGGAGAAAAAGGCGATCAGAATGGTCCTCTCTTCGCCGTCAGATTCTTCCGGCGCACCGCCTCCGGCCGCCTCCTCCGGCGCGGCGGAAGCCGGCGGCTCCTCCTCCGGCGCGGGAGCCGTATCGGTCTGTCCGGCGGGGGAACCGCAGGCGGTCAGCACCAGCACCAACGCCAGAGTCAGACTGGCAAGGCAGATTCGTTTCACGCATCAGACCTCCTTACAGGGACAGACTTCCGACCCAGGCGGCAAGGGACTCCCGGGTCTGCCGGCCGTTCAGCAGCTTGCCGTCCCGGATCACCGCGCCGGGGGCGCTGGCCCTCAGATCGGAGGCCGCTCCGCCCAGGCCGCTGCCGCCGGAGGTGGCAAACAGAATGATGGTCTTCCCGGTGAAGTCGCAGCTCTCCAGGAAGGTGTTGATGATGGTGGGGGCGGTGTACCACCAGATGGGGAAGCCCAGGAAAATGGTGTCATAGTTCTCCACGCGGGCGTCTCCGCCGGCCAGAGGCGGGCGGAAGGACTTGTCGTTCATCTCCATACTGCTGCGGGATCTCTTGTTGGTCCAGTCCAGGTCGGCGCGGGTATAGGGGACCTGGGGCTTGATCTCATAGAGGTCGGCCCCCGCCGCCTCTGCCAACGTCTTTGCCGCGGCGGCGGTAGTGCCGCTGGCCGAAAAGTACGCGACTAATGTTTTGCTCATGGTAAGCTCCTCCTTTTGATCACTGGATGTTCTGATTTCCGATAGACCAGACATGGGACTCCTTCGCGGCGGAGGGGGTGTTCTGGGCCATGACCCCCACCAGGGCGTGGGGGACGTAGGGCTCCTCCAGCCAGGCCAGCTCCTCCGCCGTCAGCGCCAGCTCCACGGCCCTGGCCGCGCCCTCGATGTGGTGGAGTCTGGTGGCCCCCACCACCGGGGCGGTCACCTTGGTCAAAAGCCACGCCAGGGAGATCTCTGTCATGGTCACTCCCCGCCGGTCCGCCAGCTCCGCCGCCCTGCGGATAATCTCGCCGTCCTGCTGGGCGGTGCCGTCATACTTCAGTCTGGCGTAGCTGTCCTCCTCCAGCCGCCTGGAGGTCTCCCCCGGGCGCTTGGAGAGCCTTCCGCCTGCCAGGGCGCTGTAGGGCGTCATAGCGATGTTGTCCTCGGCGCAGAGTTTCGCCATCTCCCGCTCCTCCTCCCGGAAGATCAGGTTGTAGTGCCCCTGGACGGAGACAAACTTGGCAAACCCCTCTTGTTCCGCCAGGGCGTTGGCCTTGGCCAGCTGCCAGGCGAAGCAGTTGGAGATGCCGATCTGCCGGACCTTTCCCGCCCGGACCACCCGGTTCAACCCGTCCATGATCTCATAGAGGGGAGTCTGGTAGTCCCACATATGGCAGATATACAGATCCACATAGTCCAGGCCCAGATTGCTGAGGCTGGTGTTCAGCATCCGCTCAATGTGCTGCTGGCCGCTGACGCCCGCCTCAATTTCCTCCTGCGTCCGGGGAAGAAATTTCGTGGCCACCACCACGTCCTCCCGCCTGGCGAAGTCCCGGAGGGCCCGGCCCACATACTGCTCACTGGTGCCGCTCTGGTAGCCGATGGCGGTATCAAAGAAATTCACCCCCAGCTCCAGCGCCCGTTTGATAATCTCCCGGGAATGGGCCTCGTCAAGGGTCCAGGTGTGCTGGCCGTTTTTTGCGTCGCCAAAGCCCATGCAGCCCAGGCAAATGCGGGAGACGGACAGATCAGAGTGTCCCAATGTTGTATAGCGCATACCGCACCTCCCATCTTTATTCATCCGGCAACCTCTCTGCTATTGGGGGGAAAGTCTCCCCTTTATCTTAACGGCTCAAGCGAACTTGAAGTCAAGAACTTTTTTCATCTCATGGCCCTCTGTGTCTGCTGACGCAGCGCCTCCGGGCCGCCGCTCTGCCGCAAAAAAATGCAGGCACCCGCTTTCCGGATGCCTACATTTTAATCTGGAAGATCTGAAATGTCTAATACTTAAATTTCATGCTCTGCCATACGCTCAGCGCATTTCTGAACATGCAGGAAGAACCGGGCGGCGGCCGGGGAGCAGGTCTGATGCCTCTTCCATACCAGCACGGAACACCGTTCCAGCGCAGGCCGCAGGGGAACAAAGCGGAGGCCCTCATAGGCGCGGTCATGCTCGGTGGTCAGGGCGGAGGCCACGCCGTTTTTGACCATGACGGCGGCGTTGTAGATCAGGTTGTACGTCCCGATGATCTCCATCTCCTCAAATTGCCTTCCGAACCAGCCCCGCAGCTCCTCCTGGACCAGATTGCGCCGGGCAATCAGCAGCGGGGTGTGCGCCAGATCCTCCGGGGTCACGCTGTCCAGCCCGGCCAGAGGGGAATCCGCCTGGGTCAAAAGGCCCCAGCGCTCCCTGCACGGAATCCGGATAAACTCGTATCGGGACACGTCCACCGGCTCCACCAGCAGACCCATATCCAGGATGCCCTTTTCCATGCGGTCTTTGACCTCGTCGGCGGTGGCGCTGTAAAGGTCATACTGTACCAGCGGATTCTCCCTCCGAAAGGACGCGATCCACTGCGCAAGGATGTGCATGCTCAGCGTCTCGCCGCAGCCGATGGACAGCTCGCCGGTGAGGGCGCCCTCCGCTTTGACAAATTCCCGCTCCGTCTTGTCCGCCAGGGCCACCAGCTCCTGGGCCCGGCGCTTGAGGAGCATCCCGTCGTCTGTCAGGGTGATGCTGTGCTGTCCGCGGTGAAAGAGCTTCGTTCCCAGCTCCTGCTCCAGCTGCATGAGCTGCCGGGAGAGGGTGGGCTGGGTAATGTGAAGCAGCTCCGCCGCCCGCGTGATGTTCTCCTCTCTGGCCGCCAGCAAAAAATAGCGCAAAACCCGAAGCTCCATGGAAGCCCCCCTCTGCCGCCGCGTGAAAGCGGTGTGGACCGCTGCATTTGCGGCTGCCCGATTCTCCCGCATCCGGTCCGCCGCTCCATGCGGCCGCCGGTCCCGCCGTCACTCCACCGTGACCGACTTGGCCAGGTTGCGGGGTTTATCAATATCGCACCCCCGCTGCAGCGCCACATAGTAGGCAAACAGCTGCAGCGGCACCACCCCCAGGGACGGCTGGAGCACCGGGTGGGTATCCGGCACCGCCGTCACCGCGTCGGCGGTCTTGGCCATTTTCTCAAAACAGCCCGCGGTGGTCACGGCCAGCACCTCGGCCCCCCGGGCCTTCACCTCCACCACGTTGCTCATGGCCTTGTCGAAGAGGGGACCGTACATCCCCAGGGCCACCACCAGCGTGCCCGGCTCAATGAGGGAGATGGTGCCGTGCTTCAGCTCCCCGGAGGCGTAGGCCTCGGAGTGAATATAGCTGATCTCCTTCAATTTCAGGGAGCCCTCCAGCCCCACGGCGTAGTCGATGTTCCGGCCGATGAAGAAGATGGAGTTGTGATTGAAGTACCGGGAGGCGGCGTACTGGAGGTCCTCCATGTGCCGGAGCACCTCCTCCAGCTGACCTGGCAGGGCCTCCGCCGCCGAGACGATGGCCCCGTACTCCTCCTCCGTCACAGTGCCCAGCAGATCCGCCAGGTACAGCCCCACCAGATCCATCAGCACCAGCTGGGTGGAGTAGGCCTTGGTGGTGGCCACAGCGATCTCCGGTCCGGCCCAGGTGTAGAGCACGTCGTCGGCCTCCCGGGCGATGGAGCTGCCCACCACGTTGACAATGGCCAGCGTCCGGCCCCCCAGGCGTTTGGCCTCCCGCATGGCGGCCATGGTGTCCAGGGTCTCGCCGGACTGGCTGATGA
>JAHZBA010000032.1 GCA_019423635.1 Clostridiales bacterium | reverse complement strand
GGATCATGGAGTGGAGCAAGACCCACGTCCACTCCACCCTCCACATCTGCTGGGGCGCCCAGGCGGGGCTGTACTACCACTTCGGAATTCCCAAGCACACCCTTCCGCAAAAGCTCTTCGGCGTCTTCCAGCACACGCTGGAGGACCCCAATTTCATCCTCTTCCGGGGCTTTGACGACCAGTTCTGGGTCCCCCACTCCCGGAACACCACCGTCCTCCGGGAGGACATTGAGGCGGTGCCAGAGCTGAAGATCCTCTCCAGCTCCCCGGAGGCGGGGGTCTACGCCGTCAAGACCGATCAGGGGCGGCAGGTGTTCCTCATGGGCCACGCGGAGTATGACCGGGACACCCTGAAAAAGGAGTACCTGCGGGACATGGCCGCCGGGGTGGACATCCGGATTCCCCGGCATTACTTCCCGGAGGACGATCCCAGCCGGGAGCCCCTGGTCCGCTGGCGCTCCTGTGCGCACCTGCTGTACGCCAACTGGCTGAATTACTGCGTGTATCAGACCACGCCCTATGACATCGGCGGCATCCGCCTGGGTGTCCGCACGGACGACTGAACCGGATCTGCGGAAGCCGGAGCCGCCTTTCAAACGGAAAGGCGGCTCCCTTTTCGCGGCCGCAATGGCCGGCGGCGGGACGTTTCAGGAGCCGCCGGTTTTGCCGCGGGGCGGCGCGCAAAATTTCGGCTTGACTTGAAGCGCGGTTGAAGTGCTATAGTCACCACAGTGGAAAAGAAGCGGCCGCTTCTTTTCAGCCCCGCGGCACAAAGCGCCGCGGGGACCGCGGAGGGGAGGGCGGCGGACTCCGGGGGAGATGCGCCGGCGGATGCCGCCCGCCCCGCACACGGTTGAGCGGCGTGCGGGAGCCCGGGCGCTCCCGGCCCATTTATGAGACAGACAGGAGGAGACACAGCCATGGAATACAGACAGAACCGGCGGACCGGGGACTCCATCAGCGTCATCGGCCTTGGAACCAGCTACACCGCGGAGTGCTCCGAGCGGGAGGCGGTGGAGGCGCTGGTGCTGGCCGGTGAGAACGGGGTCAACCACGCGGACCTGGCCACGGCGGGAGCGCGGACCTTTTCCTATTATGGGACGGCCTTCGCCGGTGCCCGGGAGAACATCCGCTATCAGGTGCACTTCGGCGCCAACTACGAGACCGGCGAGTACGGCTGGACCACGGACCTGGAGAAGGTGAAAACGCAGATTGACTGGATGCTCCGCCAGCTGAAGACCGACTATGTGGATTACGGCTTCATCCACTGCCTGGACCAGGCCTCCGACTGGCGGGAGTATCAGGACCACGGCGTGCTGGACTACCTGCTGGAGCTGAAAAAACAGGGGGTCGTCCGGCACATCGGCCTGTCCACCCACACGCCGGAGCTGGCCGGCGCGGTGCTGGACACGGGGCTTGTGGAGCAGCTGATGTTCTCCATCAACCCTGGGTACGACTACCACCACGGGGAGTACGCCAACGGCGGTGCGGAAGAGCGCAGGAAGCTCTACCGGCGGTGCGAGGCGGAGAGGATCGGGATCTCCGTGATGAAGCCCTTCTCCGGCGGACAGCTGCTGGACGCAAAGACCTCCCCCTTCGGCAGGGCCCTCACCCCGTATCAGTGCATCCAGTACGCCCTGGATCAGCCGGGAGTGGTGACGGTGCTGCCCGGCATCCGGAGCGCGGAGGACGTCCGGCTGCTGCTGGGATTTTTCGACGCGCCGCCCCAGGCGCGGGATTACGGCGTCCTGGGGACCTTCGCGCCGCCGGACGCGGTGGGCAGCTGCGTGTACTGCAACCACTGCCGGCCCTGCCCTGCGGGGCTGAATGTGGGGCTGATCAACAAGTATTACGACCTGGCCGCCGCCGGAGACACCATGGCGGCAGATCACTACGCCAAGCTGGACAAGCACGCCTCGGACTGTGTGGACTGCGGCCACTGCGCCCGGCGCTGCCCCTTCCGGGTGGAGCAGCCGGCGAGAATGAGGCAGATTGCCGCGTTTTTCGGCAGGTGAGGCGCGCCTGCGGGTTCGGGCGGCCTTCCGGCCGAGCCGAAGGACCGTCCCCCGCCGGACTGCGGGGCGGACACCGGGGGGCGCCCCTGTGTGCTTCCCTCCAAAAAATGCCTTGGGATACTCCGGAAGGGGAGTGTCCCAACGCGGGGCTTCTGATCGGCCCGTTTCTCCGCGCGCTGCGTGTTCTCCAACAGAATGATGGCAGGGGGCGGTGGGGACACCGCCCCCTGCGGCGGCATTTCGCGCACATGGGGACAGGATGACATGCGCGTCCGGACACGCCCCTCCGGAAGGGGAGTGTCTCTTTCGCAGATTTTATGTAGGGGCGGCTGTCAGCCGCCTGTCTCCCCGGGAGATCCGGATCTCCCCCTGGACGGGCGGTTGATAACCACCCCTGCACCGTGTTTCTGTGAGAGCAAGTGCGACAGCCTCCTTCTCCTCTCCCTGCACGTTTGGACACTTCTTCCGGGAGACGGGGATTGACAAAGGGGCGCGGAGGGAGTATACTCTCTTCCATAATTGAATCAGGATCTTCAGGGCGGGGTGCAATTCCCCACCGGTGGTACAGCCCACGAGCCGCAAGGCAGGATTCGGTGAAATTCCGAGGCCGACAGTATAGTCTGGATGGAAGAAGATCGTGTGAACGCAGGGAGCAGTGCCCCTGTGTCCATGGGGTTGCTCTGGAATGGATACATTCCGGAGCTTTTTTGATCCCGGGGTGCAGAGGGGCGTCCCCTGCTCCGCGGCGCCTTGGACGGATTCGTTCAAGGTATTTTTTTGTGCTTGGAGGCGCATACCATGTCTGATCGGGAATATATGGCCCTGGCCGTCTCCCTGGCGGAGCGGGGCCGGGGCTGGACGAGCCCCAACCCGGTGGTGGGGGCGGTGCTGGTGAAGGAGGACCGGATCATCGGCCGGGGCTGGCACCGCCGCTGCGGCGGGCTCCACGCGGAGCGGGAGGCCCTGGCGGACTGCCGGGAGTCCCCGGCGGGAGCGACGCTCTATGTGACGCTGGAGCCCTGCTGCCACCAGGGACGCCAGCCCCCCTGCACTGACGCGATTCTGGAGAGCGGAATCGCCCGGGTGGTGGTGGGCTCCCCGGACCCCAATCCCCTGGTGGCGGGAGGGGGCGTGGAGCTCCTGCGGAGCCGGGGCGTGGCGGTGGAGACGGGGGTTTTGCAGGCCGAGTGCGACGCCCTGAACCCGGCGTTTTTCCACTATATCCGCACGAAGCGGCCCTATGTGACCATGAAGTACGCCATGACGCTGGACGGGAAGATTGCCACGTACACCGGGGCCTCCCGGTGGATTACCGGAGAGGCGGCCCGGCGGCGGGTCCACCGGGACCGCCATGCCAACGCCGCCATCCTGGCGGGAGCGGGCACGGTGCTGGCGGACGATCCCCTGCTGAACTGCCGGATGGAGGGCGGCAGGAATCCCCTCCGGGTGATCTGCGACACCCGCCTGCGGACCCCTCCGGACAGCCGAATTGTCCGCACGGCCGGGGAGATCCCCACCCTCCTGGCCGTCGGGCCGGAGGCGGCGGAGAGGGCCGCGCCCTATGAGGCGGCGGGCTGTGAGGTGTGCGTCCTGCCCCTGCGGGAGGGGCGCGTGGACCTGGCGGCGCTGATGGACCTGCTGGGGGCGCGGGAGGTGGACAGCGTGCTCCTGGAGGGCGGCGGAACGCTGAACTGGTCCATGCTGGAGGCGGGACTGGTGCAGCGGGTGCAGGCCTATATCGCGCCGAAGCTCTTTGGCGGCACGGGGGCCAAGTCCCCCGTGGGAGGCCTGGGGGCGGCGCTGCCGGACCAGGCGGTGAGACTGAGAGGACTCCGCGTCACCGCGGTGGGAGAGGACATTCTGCTGGAAGGAGAGATTGACGGCGATGTTTACAGGGATCATTGAGGAGGTGGGGACCGTCCGGGCGGTCCGCCGGGGGGCGCACGCCTCGGTGCTCTCCATCGGGGCGTCCATCGTGCTGTCGGATCTGAAGGTCGGAGACAGCGTGGCGGTGAACGGGGTCTGCCTCACGGCCACGGCCCGGGAGGAGGGCGGCTTCACCGCCGACGTGATGCACGAGACGCTGAACCGCTCCTCCCTGGGGACTCTGACCGCCGGCAGCCCGGTGAACCTGGAGCGGGCCATGGCGGCGGACGGCCGCTTCGGAGGCCACATCGTCTCCGGCCATATCGACGGTGTGGGAACCATCGCGGCCACCCGCCGGGACGGCATTGCCGTGTGGTATACGGTGGAGGCCCCGCCGGCACTTTTGCGCTATGTGGTGGAAAAGGGCTCCATCACCGTGGACGGCATCAGTCTGACCGTGGCCGCGGTGGAGGCGGACCGCTTTTCCGTCTCGGTGATCCCCCACACCGCCGCCATCACCGTCCTGGGCCGCAAGGGGCCGGGGGACGTGGTGAACCTGGAGACGGATCTCATCGGAAAGTACGTGGAAAAGCTGCTGCGGCCCCGGGAGGAGCCCCCCGCCGGGCCGGACGTGACATGGGAGTTTCTGGCGGAGAACGGATTTTAAGGCACCGGCCGTAGGGCGTGACCACCGGGCACGCCGCGGTATGCGGCCGTATCGGTCCGCGGCACCTGGCCGTATCGGCGCGCCGGGTCGTCGCGCCCTACGGAGCGTGACCATTGCGAATATGCCCGTCACGAATCATAACCGTCATGAATTTTGATGATTGTGACAGAAAACTTAAAATACAGCTGATAGAAGGAGGAATTACCATGGAACACCCTTACTGCACCGTGGAGGAGGCCCTGGAGGAGCTGCGCTCCGGCCGGATCATCATCTCCATCGACGACCCGGACCGGGAGAACGAGGGGGACATGATCTGCGCCGCCCAGTTCGCCACCACGGAGAACGTCAACTTCATGGCGGTCCACGCCAAGGGCCTCATCTGCACCCCCATGAGCGAGGAGGTGGCCGGCCGCCTGGGCCTGGAGCAGATGGTGAAGGTGAACACCGACAACCACGCCACCGCCTTCACCGTCTCCATTGACCATGTGGACACCACCACCGGCATCTCCGCCCAGGAGCGGGGCTACACCTGCCGCAAGTGCGTGGACCCGGCCACCCGGCCGGAGGACCTGCGCCGGCCCGGCCACGTGTTCCCCCTGACGGCCCGGCGGGGCGGGGTGCTGACCCGGAACGGCCACACGGAGGCCACGGTGGACCTCTGCCGCCTGGCAGGGCTGACTCCCTGCGGCCTCTGCTGCGAGATCATGCGGGAGGACGGCACCATGATGCGGACCACGGAGCTGCTGGAAAAGGCGGCGGAGTGGGGGCTGAAGGTCATCACCATCAAGGCCCTCCAGGACTACTGCCGCCGCCACGACAAGCACGTGGTGAAGGAGGCTTCCGCCTTCCTGCCCACCCGGTTCGGGGACTTCCAGGTCTGCGGCTATGTCAACGACCTCACCGGGGAGCACCACGTGGCTCTGGTGAAGGGGGACATCGGGGACGGACGGGACGTGCTGTGCCGGGTCCACTCCGAGTGCCTCACCGGGGATGTGTTCGGCTCCCGCCGCTGCGACTGCGGCCAGCAGCTGGCCGCCGCCCTGGGGCAGATTGAACAGGAGGGCCGGGGCGTGCTCCTCTACATGCGCCAGGAGGGCCGGGGCATCGGCCTCATCAACAAGCTCAAGGCCTACGCCCTCCAGGAGCAGGGGCTGGACACGGTGGACGCCAATGTGAAGCTGGGCTTTGCACCGGATCTGCGGGAGTACTGGGTGGGCGCCCAGATCCTCCGGGACCTGGGGGTGAGGACCATGCGCCTTTTGACCAACAACCCCGACAAGCTCTATCAGCTCTCCGGCTTCGGCCTGGAGATCGCGGAGCGGGTGCCGATTCAGATGGACGCCACGGAGGAGGACCTGTTCTACCTGCGGACCAAGCAGAGGCGGATGGGACACTTAATCCACTACTGAGACCGGCCGCGGAATCCGGACGGAAGACAATTAGGAATTAGGGATGAGGAATTAGGAATTGTTCCGTTGCGGGGGAATTCCGAACGCCTAATTCCTCATTCCTAATTGAAAAAATAAGACTTGAGAAACAGGAGGACTACAGTATGAGGGTTTATGAGGGCAAGCTGGTTGCCGAGGGCATCAGGGTGGGCATTGTGGCCGCGCGGTTCAACGAGTTCATCGTCTCCAGGCTCCTCAGCGGCTGCGAGGACGGGCTGCTGCGCCACGGCGTGCGGGGGGAGGACATCTCCCTTGCCTGGGTGCCCGGGGCGTTTGAGATTCCCTTGGCTGCCGCCAAAATGGCAAAGAGCGGGCGCTATGACGCCGTGATCGCCCTGGGGGCGGTGATCCGGGGCAGCACCAGCCACTATGACTACGTGTGCGCCGAGGTGTCCAAGGGGGTCGCCTCCGCGTCGCTGAGCAGCGGCGTTCCGGTGCTCTTCGGCGTGCTGACCACGGATACCATTGAGCAGGCCATCGAGCGCGCCGGCACCAAGGCCGGCAACAAGGGCGCCGAGTGTGCCCAGGGCGCCATAGAGATGGTGAATCTCCTCCGGGAGCTGGAGCAGTAACCGGGGAGGGAGGCGTCTGCCGGCCGAGGGCTTGCAGGAAGCGGCGTCCGCTGAGAGACCTTGTCTTTCGGCGGGCGCCGCTTTATGCGATTTTTCAAATCCGGAGGGCTTGGGAAGACCGCGGAACCCGCCGCGGGCGGAGCAGTTTGGCCCGGGAGTGCCGCGGGAAAGTTTCTCGCGGGGAAAGTTTGCGGAAAAGAGCGGCGGCGGAGCGAAATTTTTCTTTGCGGAGCATCTTGACTTTCCAGCGAGAGGATGGGATAAATTATCATAGATAGAAGCGTTTGCCCGGCGGCGACGGCGGCCGGCGGCGGAGAAATCCGACGAATCCATGGAATGAAAATGAATGAAAGGATGAACGAAATGGATTTTGCATTGACCAAAGAGCAGGAGATGCTCAAAAAGCTCGCCCAGCAGTTCGCTGAAACGGAGCTGGAGCCCATGGCCGAGGAGATCGACCAGACGCATACCTTCCCCGTGGAGAACTTCAAGAAGATGGCCGCTGTGGGTCTCACCGGCATCGGCATCCCCAAGGAGTACGGCGGCAGCGGCGGCGGCTGCATGGAAAAGGTCATCGCCGTCAGTGAGTTTGCCAAAAAGTGCATGTCCTCCGCCGCCACACTGTCCATTCACCTGATCTGCCCCCACGCCATCTTGAAGCACGGCACCGAGGAGCAGAAAAAGAAGTACCTGCCCCGGCTGACCTCCGGCGGGGAGCTGGGCGCCTTCGCCCTCACGGAGCCCAACGCCGGCTCCGACGCCGCCGGTGTCAAGACCACCGCCCTCTTTGATCCCGCCGCCAACGAGTACGTCCTCAACGGCACCAAGTGCTTCATCACCGGCGGCAGCCGAGCCGGCGTGCTGGTGGTCTTCGCCCTGACCAGCCCGGGTCTTGGCACCAAGGGCATCTCCGCGTTCATCGTGGAGCGGGGGATGCCGGGCTTCAGCATCGGCAAGATCGAGTCCAAGATGGGCATCGCCGGGTCCGAGACCGCGGAGCTGGTGTTTGAGGACTGCCGCGTGCCCGCGGAGAACCTCCTGGGCAAGGAGAACAAGGGCTTCCGCATCGCCATGGAGGCCCTGGACGGGGCCCGCATCGGCGTGGGCGCCCAGGCCGTGGGCGTGGCCGAGGGCGCCATTGACCTGGCGGTGAAGTACGCCGGCGAGCGCGTCCAGTTCGGCAAGCCCATCGGCGCCCTCCAGGGCATCCAGTGGTACATCGCCGACATGGCCACCAAGACCGCCGCCGCCCGGGCCCTGGTGGAGAAGGCCGCCTGGATGCAGGACAGCGGCCAGCCCTACACCCTGTACTCCGCCATGTGCAAGCTCAACGCCTCCGAGAACGCCCGGTTCGTCACGAACCTGGCCATGCAGATTCACGGCGGCTACGGCTTCATGAAGGACTATCCTCTGGAGCGGATGTACCGCGACGCCAAGATCACGGAGATCTACGAGGGCACCTCCGAGATCCACAAGGTCGTCATCGCCCGCGAAGTCATGAAGAAATAAAAGGGGAGTGTAAGAGTCATGAGAATTTACGTCTGCGTCAAGCAAGTTCCCGATACCTCCGGCAAGGTGGCCGTCAATCCGGACGGCACGCTGAACCGCGCCTCCATGGCCGCCATCATCAACCACGACGACCTCAGCGCCATGGAGCAGGCCCTGCGGATCAAGGACGCCACCGGCTGCCAGGTCACCGCCGTCACCATGGGCCCCCCGCCCGCCGAGGGGATGCTCCGTGAGCTCATCGCCATGGGCGCCGACGACGCCGTGCTGATCTCCGGCCGGGAGTTCGGCGGCTCCGATACCTTCGCCACCTCCCAGATCATCGCCGCCGGCATCTCCAAGCTGGGCCTGGGCAGGGACGACATCATCTTCTGCGGCCGCCAGGCCATCGACGGCGACACCGCCCAGGTGGGCCCCCAGATCGCCGAGAAGCTGAACGTGCCCCAGGTGACCTACGCCGCCGAGATCAAAAAGGACGGCGACACCCTGACCGTCAAGCGGATGCTGGAGGACGGCTACATGACCATTGAGGTCCAGACCCCCTGCCTCATCACCTGCATCAAGGACCGGGACCTCAAGCCCCGCTACATGACCCTGGGCGGCATCATGGAGTGCTACTCCAAGCCCATGACCGTGCTGGACTACGAGGCCTTGAAGGATGAGCCCCTGATCGAGCCCGACACCATCGGCCTCAAGGGCTCTCCCACCAATATCCTCACCTCCTTTACCCCGCCCCAGAAGGGCCAGGGCGTGATGCTGACCGGCACCGACAAGGAGATGGTGGAGGACCTCGCCAGCCGGCTCAGGAAAAAACACTTGATTTAAGAGGGAGGAGAGTCAATCATGGGATTCAATAGTGCTGATATCGGCGCCTTCAAGGACATTTGGGTCTTCTGCGAGCAGCGGGAGGGCGTGATGATGAATACGACCCTGGAGCTGATCTCCGAGGGCCGGAAGCTGGCCGACGAGCGCGGCGGCCGTCTGGTGGGCTTGCTGCTGGGCCACAACGTGGAGGGCCTGGCGAAGGACCTGGGCGGCTACGGCGCCGACAAGGTCATCGTCTGCGACCACCCCCTGCTGAAAAACTACACCACCGACGCCTATGCCAAGGTGGTCTGCGACGTGGTCATGGCCGAAAAGCCCGAGGTGGTCCTGCTGGGCGCCACCAACATCGGCCGGGATCTGGCGCCCCGGTGTGCCGCCCGCCTGCACACCGGCCTGTGCGCCGACTGCACCCACCTGGACGTGGAGATGAACAACTACCAGGAGTTCCTCCGGGAGGCCTCCACGCTGACCGAGGAGAAGATCAGCGCCACCAGCAGCGCCATGGTGCTGGGGGAGAAGAAGGACGTCTCCGAGGATCTGAAGATGACCCGTCCCGCCTTCGGCGGCCACCTGATGGCCACCATCATCTGCCCCCGCTTCCGTCCCGCCATGGCCACGGTCCGCCCCGGCGTCATGAAGAAGGCCCCCTTCGACCAGGCCAGGGCCGACGCCTGCGAGGTGGTCAAGGGCGCTGTGGAGCTGGGCGAGGAGGATCTGAAGGCCAAGGTGCTGGAGATCGTCAAGGAGACCAAGAAGCAGGTGGACCTCATCGGCGCGGAGATCGTGGTGTCCGTGGGCCGCGGCATCAGCAAGGATGTCGAGGGCGGCATCAAGCTGGCCCAGGAGCTGGCCGCTGAGCTGAACAACGCCGTGGTGGGCGGCTCCCGCGCCGTCATCGACTCCGGCTGGCTGCCCCCCGACCATCAGGTGGGCCAGACCGGCAAGACCGTGCACCCCAAGATCTACTTCGCCCTGGGCATCTCCGGCGCCATCCAGCACAAGGCCGGGATGCAGGATTCCGAGCTGATCGTGGCCGTGAACAAGGACGAGCGGGCCCCCATGTTCGATATCGCCGACTACGGCCTGGTGGGAGACCTCTTCAAGATTGTTCCCCTGATGATTGAGGCCGTCAAACAGGCCAAGGCGGAGTGATGAGATAGGAGGCAGGAGATCCATTAGGAATCAGGAATGAGGAATTGGGAATTTTGATGAAAGCCTGTCCTCAGCCTCTGATTCCGGATGCGAATCGAGAGCGCGCTGTCCGGAAGGCACAATTCCTAATTCCTAACTCCTCATTCCTAATTTATCTGCAAAGGGTTTTGGAAGGAGCAGAGAATATGAAAAAAGCTTTGGAGGGTCTGAAGGTCGTGGACCTGACGACTGCGCTGAACGGTCCTTTCTGCACCATGATGCTGGCGGACTACGGCGCGACAGTATTGAAAATTGAGCCCATCGGCGGCGAGCAGTGCCGCTTCTGGGGGCCCATTGACGAAAAGAGCGGCGAGAGCGGCTTCTACAACTACGTCAACCGCAACAAGAAGGGGGCCACGTTGAACCTCAAGAGCCCCGAGGGCCTCCAGCTGTTCTACGATCTGGTGAAGGACGCGGACATCCTGGTGGAGAACTACCGGGGCGGCGTCACCAAGAAGCTGAAGATCGACTATGAGACCGTCCGGAAGATCAATCCCAGGATCATCTACGCCTCCGGTTCCGGCTTCGGCCAGTACGGGCCCATCACCTACCGGCCCTGCTATGACATCGTGGCCCAGGCCATGGGCGGCATGGTGAACCTCACGGGCTTCAAGGACACCAATCCCGTGAAAGTGGGACCGTCCGTTGCGGACCACGTGGCGGGCATCTACCTGACCGTGGGCGTGCTGCTGGCCCTGCATCACCGGGATGTCACCGGGGAGGGCCAGCAGGTGGACGTGGCCATGTTCGACACCATCTTCAGCCTGCTGGAAAACGCCATTGTCAACTACACCGTGGGCGGCTTCATCCCGGAGCGCAACGGCAACGTGGACCCCTCCATCTCCCCCTTCGACATCTTTGACTGCAAGGACGGGTTTGTGGCCCTGGGTGTGGGCAACAACAAGCTCTTCAAGACGTTCTGTGAGACGATCCACCACGAGGAGCTGCTGGAGGACCCCCGGTTCAGCACCAATGAGGAGCGGCGGAAGTACTACATTCCCGCCCTCCAGGAGGTGATCCAGGGCTGGTGCAAGGACTACACGAAAAAGGAGATCGAGGCCATCATGGACGAGGCCGGCATCCCCTGCGGCCCGGTGCTGAACGTGAAGGAGGCCATTGAGCACCCTCACATCCAGGCCCGGGAGATGATGGTCCACTGTGAGCATCCCACCGCCGGCGACCAGTATTTCCAGGGCTGCGTCATCAAGCTCTCCGAGACGCCGGGCACCGTGGAGTTCTCCTCCCCGCTGCTGGGACAGCACAACGCGGAGATCTTCGGTCTCACGGAGGAGCAGGTCCGGGAGTACAGGGAAAAAGGCGTGATGTGAGGACGGCGCCCCGCGGGGAGAACGCCGGAGCCGCGCAGACGCGGCCTTCCTGAAAAGAATTGGTTCTCTATTTTAATTGGAGGTGTATTTTGTCATGAGAAAGAAGTCCGTACTGAGCTACAACATGACGTGGGCCGACGGGGCGAACCCGGACGGTCTGATCCCCATCGGCCGCCAGTTTGATTTCATCGGCGACGTGGAGACCGAGGAGATGATCCTGGTGGACGGCGACGAGTCCCTGTGCCTGGGCTATCACGGCGTGAAGTGCCACAAGGATGTCTATGTGGGCGACATGGTGGAGTTCCACGCCACGCTGACCCATGTGGGCAACACGTCCCGGGACTGCCACATCGAGGTCTTCAAGCTGGCCACGCCCGCCTTCCGGGAGGGCAAGGCCGACTACAAGCCCGGCGACATGGTCTGGTTCGACGAGCCGGTGCTCTGCACCGAGGGCGACGTGCGCCTGGTGGTGAAGAAGCACCTGCAGCGGGGCGAGCAGCCCGACGGCACGGTGATTGACCCCTGGCGTCACCTGGACGATTTTCCGGAAGAATGAGATAGGAGGGCAAACGTGATGAGTGATCTGGAATTGACTTTTCGGTACAGAATGTCCGACCGTGATGTGTTCTACGGCGGCGGCGTCGTCAACGGCGCCCGGAGCATCACCCTGGCCAACGACGTGGCCAACCGCCTGATGGCGAAGCACTTCGGCAACAGCGGCCACTGCGTGGGCGTGAACAAGGTGCGTCTGTACACCCCCTGCTTCGCAGGCGACTACATGGAGTTCCACGGCAAGATCCTCAAGACCGAGGGCAAGCGGGCCACGATCCAGGTCCGTTCCTTCAAGATCATCGAGGTCCCTGTGGACCCCCCGTTCCCCAGCTCTATCGACGTGCTTCCGGAGCCCCCGCTGTCCACCGTGGTGGAGTTTGTGTACGAGGCATATTGATCCGAGATCCCCGTGAAAAGAGGACGCCCGCCGGGCGTCCTCTTTTTTCGGCGGGGTTCGGGCCGGCGCCCGGCGGCCCTGGGCCCGGTTCCCGGAGAGGGCTCCGGACGGGGGTCCCGGGAGAACCGAAAAGCTCCGGAGAGCGGCACTCTCCGGAGCCTTTTGCGGATTGGGGGAAGGCGGGCCTGGCTTATGGCGTCTCTCCCGGCTCCTTCTTTCCCCTGGCCTGCTTTTCCACCGGAATGATGATCTTTGTCACATGCTCGTTGACGTTGTTGATGTCCAGGGGAGAGATGATGAACTCCTCGGAGACGGGGCCGGCGATCCTGTAGTGGTGCTGGTTGATCCACTGCACCAGCCGGACGTGGGACTGGATGATGTCGGCGTAGTTGCCCAGGTGAATGGCGGTGGCCGCCGTGAAGCCGCCGAAGGTGCGGTACTCCCGGGCTGCCCCCACCTCCTCCACCTCAATGCCGAACTCAATATCCGTGTCGGTATAGAGGAACTGCTCCAGGGGGTTGGAGTAGTAGGTGACAATGTAGGAGCCGTTGCTCTTGAGCCCCAGCTCGTCGCAGAGATTGCTCAGCTCCACCCAGCGGTCCAGGGAGACCTCCTGATTGGCGTAGGTGGCCATGGTCTTGCGGGTGCAGACCAGCTGGATGGGGCGGATCTCCTCAATGGAGACGTCGTCAATATCCAGGGAATTTTTGATGCTCAGCAGGTCCACGCCGGTTTTCAGGCGCTCCTGAAAGGCCTGCAGGGCGCAGTAGTTCTTCTGCAGGGCGCAAATCTCCGCCTGGAGCTGCTCCATCTTGGCCTGGACGTGGCACCCCAGGTCGCTGGCGGTATTCCCGGCGAGAATGGATTGAATGGATTTCAGATCAAACCCCATTTTCCGCAGCTTGCGGACAATGCAGAGGGTGATGATCTGGTCCTTGCCGTAATAGCGGTAGCGGCTGGACTCGTTGCGGAACTCCGGCACCACCAGCCCGATCTCGTCATAATACCGCAAGGTCTTGCTGGGGATGCAGCAGATCTCAGAGACCTCCCGAATGGAAAACTTGTAACCCTGCCCCATGGCATCTCCTCCATGTGTGATAGACGTTCCGCGCCGCCGGCAGGGGCGCGTACAGACTGTCTGACCCCACTATAGCATAAACCGGCGCCCTTTTCAAGAAGGCGGAGAAAAACGGGGATCTCCCGCCGCGCATTTTATAGTCACCGCAGTTGAAAAGAGGTAAATAGTACTTCCGAACTGAAAGGCAGGAAGTAATATTGCCATGTTTTTCGGTTGCCGCCGTTTACGGCGGCGAGAAAAACGACTCAAATCAAAGGTATTATTTCCGAACTTTATGTTCGGAAATAATACCTCTTTTCAACCCTGGGGCGTGTACGCGCCCCAGGAGCCGTGAAACGGCCTAACGGTGGACTTCCTGGTCAAAACACGGCGCATTTCATGTGCCGGCAGGCGATGCCTGCCTTGAACATCAGAATACCGATGTTCAAGTGTTTTGAAGATATCATGC
Organism: Clostridiales bacterium; assembly: GCA_019423635.1. Taxonomy (GTDB): domain Bacteria; phylum Bacillota; class Clostridia; order Oscillospirales; family Oscillospiraceae; genus Oscillibacter. Next base: position 19,558 of record JAHZBA010000032.1, on the reverse strand, counting down.
TCCCCTGTCCGTGAAACGCTGCTGCGGGGGAAATGGGGCGCGCCCCTGAAATTCCATCGGGAAAATCGGAGAATAACCATTCACCAAAATTCCCGCTACAGGAGAGTTTCCGCGTCCTGCCTGTCCGACCCTCTGAAAAAAATCAACAAAGCTATTGACCTTCCAGCAGGGGGAAACTCTATAATGACCTCATAATTTGTTTGTCGGTTGACAAACTTTTTTTCTCCGCAAAAGTTTTTGTTGCATTTTGCCCACGAAAGTGCTAAAATACAATTTACAAATAAGGCAGACTGCACAACGGGTTTTCGTGTGTTCTTGCATAGAAGGTTGCTTATTCTTTTGTGCAGATTCACCATAATTTCAAATTTATTCCTGAAAAACTGGAAGGAACATCCTGTGTTTGTATTGATTGCTGTGGACTTTGTATCCTCATGGCATCAAAATATAAAGACCGCGGGTGCGGAATTCTAAGGCGGAGGTGGTGAACCAAAGGTTCCAAAACAACGGATACATGATTTATAAGGAAAGGTGAGTGTACTTTATGGACTTAATCATCAAGAACGGCACGATTGTGACTGCGACCGAGATGTTCAAGGCCGACATTGCGGTGAAGGACGGCAAGATTGCCGCCATCGGCGCGGATCTGCCCGCGGACGGCGCCAAGGTAGTGGACGCAGCCGGTAAGCTGGTCCTGCCCGGCGCCATCGACGCCCACACGCATCTTGCAATGCCCTTCGGCGGCACCATCTCCTCCGACGACTACTTTGCCGGCACCCGGGCTGCGGCCTGCGGCGGCACGACCACGGTGTTTGACTATGTGCTCCAGGACTTCAATGAGAACATGGTGGACTCCGTGAAGCGCCGCGACGCCATGTGCGCCCCCGACGCGGCGGTGGACTATGCCTTCCACGTGGGCGTGAAGGACGTGCACGGGGATCTGCTGGACTCCATGAAGGACGCCGTGGACTATGGCGTGCCCTCTTTCAAGGTGTTTATGGTCTATGACTTCGGCGTGAAGGACGGCGTGTTCTATGAGGTGCTGAAGAAGTCCAAGGAGATCGGCGCCCTCATCAACGTCCACGCAGAGAACAACGAGATGGTCAACATGCTGACCGAGAAGTACATCTCCGAGGGCAAGGGCACCTCCTGGTACCACTATATGTCCCGTCCCGAGTTCGTGGAGGCCGAGGCCGACTCCCGCGCCATCGCGTGGGCCAAGTCCCTCAACGCCCCGCTGTACATCGTCCACCTGGCCAACGCCGACGGCGTGGACTACGTGACCCAGGCCAAGGCCCAGGGCTATGAGATTTACGCCGAGACCTGCCCGCAGTACCTGCGCTTCACCTGCGACGTCTACAAGCGCGAGGACGGCCGCAACTTTGTCTGCTCTCCTCCCATGAAGGGCCAGGCCAGCCAGGACGCCCTGTGGGCCGCCATCAAGCGGGGCGACATCGACACCATCGCCACCGACCACTGCCCGTTCCAGCAGGCCGAGAAGGACTGGGGCAAGGACGACTTCCGCAAGATCCCCAACGGCTGCGCCGGCATTGAGAACATGTATCCCTACATGCTGGCCAAGGCCAACGAGGGCGTGATCCCCTTCACCAAGGCCGTGGAGCTGTGCTCCACCAATCCCGCCCGCATCTTCGGCTGCAAGACCAAGGGCAGCCTTGCGGTGGGCAAGGACGCGGACATCGTCATCTATGATCCCGAGAAGGACTTCACCATCACCCAGCAGAGTATGCACTCCGACTGCGACCACACCATCTGGGAGGGCGTCTCCCTGCATGGCTACCCGGTTCAGACCTATTCCCGCGGCCGCCTGGTCTATGACAACGGCGAGTTCAAGGGCGAGCGGGGCTGGGGCAAGTTCGTCAAGCGCAGCCTGAAGTAAGGAGCTCTATTTCCGGACCGGCGGCGGCGGGTTCCCTTGGGGGAAGCGGCAGAGCGCATCCCCGTGCGGACCTCGCGATTGGAATGGGAGTACCCCCATTCCGCGGACTCCCTCCGGGGAGTCCGCGGAATGGCCCGCGGAGGCTTTCGCGGGAATCGCTGGAGACCGCAGAGAGGATGTGCCGGAGGCCGGAGACCGGAATGTTAGAGAGAATCAAAAAGAAAATGGAGGGAATATATGAGTAAGATCACACAGCAAGAGAGGAACGGCTTGTTTGAGCTGACTCCGGACGCCAAGGCGGAACTGGAAAAGTCCTCGTACTACAACCCGGACCTGGCCCCCACCACGGTGGAGCAGAGAAACTGGTCCACGGCCAGTATCTGCAACCTGTGGGTCGGCATGTCCATCTGCATCCCGTCCCTGACCCTGGCCTCCTCCCTGGTGGCCCTGGGCGTGTCCCCCCTGCTGTCCGTGCTGAATGTCATTCTGGGCAACCTGATCGTTCTGATCCCCATTCAGCTCAACTCCAAGATCGGCACCAAGTACGGCATCCCCTTCCCCATCTTTTCCCGCATGACCTTCGGCAATAAGGGCACGCACCTGCCCACGTTCTCGCGGTCCATCATCGCCTGCGGCTGGACATCCATCCAGGCCTGGGTGGGCGGCGGCGCCGTGGCGGCGCTGCTGGGCATCATCATTCCCATGTTCTCCGACCAGAGCAACACCGTGCATATGCCCGGCAACGACAACGTGGTGGTTGGCCAGCTGATCGGCTTTGCCATCTTCATGGTGTTCGTGTTCTTCGTGGCTTACCACGGCCTGGATCAGGTGAAGTGGGTCCAGAACATCGGCGGCCCCGTGCTGATCGTCATCATGGTTCTGCTGATGTTCTTCTCTGTCAATATGCTCCATGAGAACGGCTACACCGTGGGCCAGGCCTTTGCCCAGGGCAACGACGAGGCGCTCATCGCGCAGAACGGCGGCTTCGCCTTCGTCTACATGGCGGGCCTTACGGCAAACATCGCCTTCTGGGCCACCATGGCGCTGAACATCCCCGACTTCTCCCGCTATGCCAAGAGCGTGAAGTCCCAGTTCAACGGCCAGATGCTGGGTATGCCCATCCCCATGGCGCTGTGCGCCTTCGTGGGCGCCCTGTTCGCCCAGGCCACCCGCCTGAACCCCGCCATCGGCGTGGCCCAGTTTGACCCCTCCGCGGTGTTCTACTATGTGGACAACAAGCTCCTGGTTGCCATCTGCGCCATCGGCGTGGTCATGGCTACCATCACCACCTGCGTGGCCGCCAACGTGGTGGCGCCCGCCAACGGCTTTTCCAACATCTCCCCCACCAAGATCAGCTACAAGAAGGGCGTGGTCATCACCGTGATCATCGCCGTGGTGGTGATGCAGCCCTGGTTCATCTACGGCTCCGGCGCCGCCTACATCTTCACCTGGCTGAATAACTACGGCACCATCATCGCCCCCGTGGCCGCCATTCTGATCGCCGACTTCTTCTTCGTGAAGAAGGAGCTGGTGGATGTGGCCGGCCTGTATCGTGGCGAGGGCGGCCGGTACTGGTACTCCAACGGCTGGAACTGGAACGCCATGATCGCGTGGGTCGCCTCCTTCATCATCCCCCTGCTGGGCAACACGGTGTTTGCCTACAACGGCGCCAGCGGTGTCAGCCCCAACTTCCTGCAGTATCTGGCCGCCAACGGCTACATTGTCTCCTTCATCATCGCCATGGTGGTGTACGTCGCCCTGATGAACCGGACCAAGGGCCGTCCCAATTACGGCTATGTCACCAAGGAGGAGCACGACGCCTTCACCGTGAAGGAGTAATTGCAGCTTCCATCCCGTGAACCCATTCACTTTTCGGATCTAAATTTAAGAAAGAAGGTTTCGTATTTATGTACAAGTGCGATCTGGGGAGAATGTCTGAGAAGATCCATACCTTTTCCAAGTTCGGCGACGCCGGCCACGGCGGGATCACTCGTTACTCCCTGTCCGACGCTGCGAAGCAGGCCCGTGCCTATTTCGTGGAGAGAATGACCAAGATCGGGGCGGAGATCGTTACCGACGACTGCGCCAACATGTACGCCACCCTCCCCGGCAGCGACCCCTCCGCCAAGCGGATCGTCATGGCCTCCCACTGTGACTCCGTGAAGAACGGCGGCAACTACGACGGCATCCTGGGCGTCATGGGCGCCATGGAGGTTCTGGAGACCGTGGCCGCGGAGAAGATCCCCCACAAGCACTCCCTGACCGCCATGATCTGGACCAACGAGGAGGGCTCCCTGTATCCCCCCGCCATGATGTGCTCCGGCATCGTCTGCTATGACTATCTGCCTGAGAACATTGCCAAGGGCTTCAAGGCGGAGAACATGATGGCCTCCAAGAGCGTGGAGGACAAGACCACCACCTTCGGCGAGGCCCTGGAGGCCAGCGGCTACAAGGGCGACAAGAAGAACCGCCTGAATCCCGAGCAGTACAAGGCCATGTTCGAGCTGCACATTGAGCAGGGCCCGATCCTGGAGGACGCGGGCAAGGACGTGGGCGTGGTCACCTGCGTGCTGGGCATGTTCAACAGCCGTGTCCGCTTCTATGGCCAGGCGGCCCACGCCGGCACCTTCCCCATGCCCAAGCGGCGTGACGCCCTCCATGCGGCGGCGCAGGCTCTTTGCTACCTGCATGAGGAGATCGACAAGCTGATGGTCAAGGAGAACGTCCCCGAGCTGGTGTACACCACCGGCGAGATCGTGGCCCATCCCTGCGTCCATACCGTCATCCCCGACTATGTGGACTTCTCCATCGACGTCCGTCACGAGAATCCCGAGATCATCAAGAAGGTCTATGACATCGTTCACAGCCTGGCCGACAAGGAGTGGGCGCAGTGCACCTGCAAGGTGGACGATCAGTGGAACCGCGACACCGTGTATTGGAACAAGGAACTGGTAGGCTATGTCCGCGAGTCTGCCGAGGAGCTGGGCATCTCTCATCAGGATATCCACTCCGGCGCCGGCCATGACGCCCAGTTCGCCTCTTACATGCTGCCCACCACCATGATCTTCGTTGCCTCTGAGAAGGGCCTCAGCCACTGCGAGCCGGAGCACACCAGCGATGAGATCTGCACCGAGGGCGCCAGCGTCCTGCTGAACGCCGTTTTGAAGTGCGACGCCGCTGACTGATTGTTCCTGGCCGTAACGCGGGAGTAAGCGTAACGGGTGGAGACGCCTGAGAATTTCCCGGGCGTCTCCTTCCTGATTTGCAAAGATCCCAGAGAGACGAAACTGCCTGTAGGATTTCCCGAGACCGAGGAGAAGAAAGGAGATGCGCAATTTGAGTAAAGTCGTAAAAAGCCCCTACCTCGCCGATTCTGTGGCCGGATTTACTCCCCGTACCGCCATGGAGGAGGCGGCAAGGTGCCTGCTGTGCCATGACGCGCCGTGCAGCAAGGGCTGCCCCGCCGGCACCGATCCTGCGAAGTTCATCCGTTCCATCCGTTTCAGAAACGTGAAGGGCGCCGCGGAGACCATCCGTGAGAATAACATCCTGGGCGGCACCTGCGCCCACGTGTGTCCCTATAACCGCCTGTGCGAGGAGGCCTGCAGCCGCTGCGGCATTGACAAGCCCATCCAGATCGGTTTGCTCCAGCGCTACGCCATCGAGCAGGAGGAGGCCCTGGGGATGCAGACCCTGAAGGCCCCCGCCGAGAAGAAGGCGGCCAAGGTTGCCTGCATCGGCGCCGGCCCCGCGTCTCTGGCCTGCGCGGCGGGCCTTGCCCGGGAGGGCTATGAGGTCACCATCTTCGAGGCCGAGGCCAAGGCCGGCGGCGTGCTGACCTATGGCATCACCCCGTCCCGCCTGCCCCAGAGCGTGGTGGACCACGACATCAAGCAGGTGGAGAACCTGGGCGTGAAGTTCGTGTTCAACACCAAGGTGGACGCCGCCAAGGTGGCGGAGCTCCAGAAGGAGTTCAAGGCCATCTTCATCGGCGTGGGCCTGTGGCAGACCAAGGTGCCGGAGATCCCCGGCGTGGAGCTGCCCGGCGTCATTGCCGCGGCGGACTTCCTGAAGAAGGCACGCACCTCCGACGGTACTTACAACCCCGGCAAGAAGGTCATCGTGGTCGGCGGCGGCAACGTGGCCATGGACTGCGCGGTCACCGCGAAGCTCCTGGGCGCGGAGACTGCCATCTACTACCGCAGAAGCATTGAGGAGGCTCCCGCCGAGATGGAGGAGCTGCAGCATGTCCTGGAGCTGGGCGTGTCCATCACCACCGGCTTCGCCCCCGCCGAGGTCACCGGAAACGGCAAGGTGGAGGGCATGAAGTTCAAGGGCCGTGACGGCGTGTCCGAGGCCAGCGTTGCCTGCGACACCGTGGTCTTCGCCATCGGCCAGGGCGCCGAGGCGGTGCCCGCCCCCGTGAAGGTCAACGACAAGGGTCTGGTGGTCGTCAGCGGCTCCAAGACCAATGTGGAGGGCATTTTCGCCGGCGGCGACATCGCCCACGGCGGCAAGACGGTAGTCGAGGCGGTGGCAGCCGGCAAGGTTGCGGCCTTCGAGATTGCGGAATATCTGAAGTGAAAGGGGTGAGATGAATGGGAATCAAGAAAGATCTGTCTATTGACTATTTGGGTGTCCACTGCGAAAATCCGTTTTTCCTGTCATCGTCACCGGTGGGCGGCAACTATGACATGGTTGCCAAGTCCCTGAAAACCGGCTGGGGCGGTGTGTTCTTCAAGACCATCGGCATCTTTGTGGCCGACGAGTGCTCCCCCCGTTTTGACCATGTGAAGAAGGAAGATACTCCCTGGCTGGGCTTTAAGAACATGGAGCAGATCTCCGACAAGCCCACGGAGCGGAACTTTGAGTTCCTGGCCCGTCTGAAGAAGGACTTCCCGGAAAAGTGCATCGTGGCCTCCATCATGGGCTCCAGCGTGGAGGAGTGGAAGAAGCTGGCGAAGATGTGCGACGAGGTGGGCGTGGACCTGATCGAGGGCAACTTCTCCTGCCCGCAGATGACCTCCCATGCCATGGGCTCCGACGTGGGCACGAACCCCGAGCTGGTGCGGTCCTACTCCGAGGCCGTCTCCAGCACCACGAAGATCCCCTTCATTGCCAAGATGACCCCCAACATCACCGACATGTGCGTCTCCGCCCGCGCGGCGGTGGAGGGCGGGTCCAAGGGCCTGTCCGCCATCAACACGGTGAAGTCCATCACCAACATTGACCTGGAGAACATGACGGCAATGCCCGTGGTGGACGGCAAGTCCTCCATCTCCGGCTACTCCGGCGCGGCGGTGAAGCCCATCGGCCTGCGGTTCTGCGCCAACATGCTCCAAGACCCCCAGCTCAAGGGGATTCCCATCTCCGGCATCGGCGGCATTGAGACCTGGCGGGACGCTCTGGAGTTCCTGCTGATCGGCTGCCGGAACCTGCAGGTGACCACGGCCATCATGCAGTACGGCTATCGGATCGTGGAGGATATGGCCAACGGCATGATGCACTGGATGGACGAGCACGGCTTCGATCATCTGGACGACTTCATCGGCATGGCCCTTGGCAACATCATTCCCGCCGAGGAGCTGAACCGCGATTACAAGATCCTGCCCAAGTTCGACCATGACAAGTGCGTGGGCTGCGGCCGCTGCTACATCTCCTGCTATGACGGCGGCCACCAGGCCATCGACTGGGACGAGGAGAAGCGGCGCCCCATCCTCAACGAGCAGTGCGTGGGCTGCCACCTGTGCCTGAATGTCTGCCCGGTGGAGAACTGCATCGTTCCCGGCGAGCTGACGTGGAAGGAAGGCCGCAAGCAGACCGACGTCAAGCTGAAGAAGAATTACGAGTAATCCGCATAGAAAGGGACACGGCGTGAGCCGTGTCCCTTCGTTTGCCGGCAGACTGGACCCCGCCTCTTTTGGGAGAGGCGGGGTCCTTGACTGTTTTATTTGAACTTTAACTGATAGGCATCCATCCCCGGTATGGTCTTCAAAAATGCTTCCAGAAGCCGTTGCGCGTTCTCATCGGCCTGTGTGAGAAGCCCCTGCTCCTCAGCGACCTTTTCCATTTCGATCTTTTCTGCGGCGATGAATTTATTGTAATCGTTGAGGGAGATCTTGTTGAACAGATTGTTTTTGACCTCCAGGACGTTGATGGTCTCCTGGGGAATGTTATGATCGAATATCCTACTGGCCGGGAGTGTCACCGTAATGGTTTTCGTATGCTCGTTTATATCAAATTTGACTTCTTTAAGGTCAATGCTAGTCGTGATGGTGCCGTCATAGGTGGCAAGCAGACTGACATCGCTGAAGGGCTGGGTCCATCCCCAGAGCCAGGTCTTTTCTCCCTCTTTCCTGGCCGCATTTCTGTACATGTATTTTGTGGTCACCAATTCGCTGAGGGAACTAATCTGCGCGTCCAGGAAATTTCTGGTCACTACAGGTATCGTATCCCTTATTTTCAATAAGTCCTCTATTTGATTGTTAAGGTCTTCATTGACCGTATTGAGCTCGCTTACCTGCTGAATCAAAGCATTTGTAGATTCTTTATACAGCTGTACCTGCTCCTCTGCATATGTCAGCTGTTCTTGGATCTCATCGTAGTCCTCCTGACTTTTCTCAAGTTCCGACACCCGGACTTGAAGCTGCTTGTTTTCATCTTTGATCTTGTCATAATTTGCCAGACGGTATAGGGAGAAAATGCACAGAACGGCAATGGAAACTCCCAGGACGACCCAAACGATCTTCTTCCAGTTTCCCTTGATACCATTCATCAATTCATTCATATCCGGAACCTCCTGTAAAATTTTTGGCAAAGTGTCTCACTACAGTGCGTGTAATTTTCGCGAGGTTCAAGAGCACCCCCGGAGGCTTGCGCCCCCGGGATGCCGGGACAAACAAAAACACTGCACGGAGCAAGCCTGTGCAGTGTGAATACCATATTCCACCCAGTAAAAATGCCTCCGCCGGGAAATACGACAAGACCACCCTTTACAAAGAGGGGTGAAATGTCGTATAATATGCTTTGCGGATGCGGTCTGGTACCGTTGTACTAGGTGGGGTATTCACCTGTGCAGGCTTGCGGGTGCGCCAACACCCGTGAGCCGCCGCATTTTTGCTTTCCTTGTCGAATTATATCACAGTGCTTTTCGCAATGCAACTGGAAGATGGCCGCGGCGCCTTGATATTTCACGAATTTAATGGCGAGGGGCTTTCCATTATTATGGGATGTAATTTACGCGACCCCCGGAGGGGAGTGGGAGGTTCCCCCTGCGGGGGAACGAGGGACAGAGGACAGGGGGCGGGCGCACAATGTGCGCCCCTACACACCGTTTGTCCGAGTCTGGGAGGCTGCGGGGAATATGGCGTCTGCAGGGTGCCGCTATGGACGGGTGCCGGCGACGGGTGTTTGCGGGGGAACGGGCCGCCGAGGGCGGCGGCCCCTACGGCGGGAACTGGGCGGCGGGAATTCGCGGGGGAGCGGGGCGAGACAGAGCTCGCCCCCTACGGACGGTTACCGGGAGAGGGGTGGATGTGGGGAACGACCTCATCCGCCCCAGTGTGCGCACTGGGGCACCTTCCCCTGAAAGGGGAAGGCCTGCGGGCGATGGGGACATCGCCACTGCGGTGTTTCATGAAAATCCGCGGCGGGATACGCCCCTGTATACACGCCCGTCTTATAAAATCAAACGCTCTCTTTTTGCAGGGCGCGCCGGGGTCGCCGCGCCCTGCCTGTCAAATTGGTAAGACGGGCGTGCCCCTGCATAAATTTTCCCTTGACAAGCGCCTGGATTCCCTGTATAATGCAACCCAATACAGCAAATGCAATGACAGGGAAAACGTCGCTGCGAGCATTTCAGAGAGCCGCCGGGTGCTGTGAGGCGGTATGCGGACAGACGATTTACTGGCCCTCGAGCAGTCAGCTGAAAGCCCGCAAGGGGCCGTAGGTGCGACCGGGTCTCCTCACCGTTACCAGCGAGGCGGCATTCACCCTCTCCGGGGCCGATGCTGAGAGTGGACAGCAATGTCAACAAGAGTGGTACCGCGGAAGCCGAGCTTTCGTCTCTTATGGGAGACGAGGGCTTTTTTCTTTTGCCAGGACCAGACGTCATTTGAAGGAGGACCACAGACATGAGAAGGATCAAGGTATTTGACACCACATTGCGCGACGGCGAGCAGTCCCCCGGCTGCAGCATGAACCTGCCGGAGAAGCTGGACATGGCCAGGCAGCTGGAGGCGCTGGGGGTGGACATCATCGAGGCGGGCTTCGCCATCGTCTCCCCGGAGGATTTCCAGAGCGTGGAGGCCATCTCCCAGGTCGTCTCCAAATGCAGCGTGGCAAGCCTGGCCCGCTGCAACAAAAAGGACATCGACGCCGCCTGGAACGCTTTGCAGAAGGCGAAGAAGCCCCGGATCCACGTGTTCATCGCCACCAGCGATATCCATATGGAGTATAAGCTCCGGATGACCCGGGAGGAGGTGCTGAGGAGCATCTCCGAGAATGTGGCCTACGCCAGAGGGCTCTGCGAGGACATCGAGTTCTCCGCCGAGGACGGCTCCCGGTCCGACCGGGCCTTCCTGGCGGAGTGCTACTCCGCCGCCGTGGCCGCCGGGGCCACCACGCTGAACGTCCCCGACACCGTGGGCTACTGCACCCCGGAGGAGATGTACGACCTGATCCGCTACCTCAAAGAGCACGTGAAGGGTGCGGAGAACGTGGATATCTCCGTCCACTGCCACGACGATCTGGGCCTGGCCGTGGCCAACTCCCTGGCCTGCATCCGGGCGGGGGCCAGCCAGGTGGAGTGCACCGTCAACGGCATTGGCGAGCGGGCCGGCAACGCCAGCCTGGAGGAGATCGTCATGGGTCTCCACACCCGGCCGGACTTCTACCAGGCGGAGACCGGCGTCAACACGAAGCAGATCTACAAGTCCAGCAAGCTCCTCTCCAGCATCACCGGCGTGCCCATCTCCCCCAGCAAGGCCATTGTGGGCGCCAACGCCTTCGCCCACGAGGCGGGCATCCACCAGCACGGCGTCATCGCCAACGCCCAGACCTATGAGATCATGAAGGCCTCCGACGTGGGCATTCCCAAGAGCACCATGGTGCTTGGAAAGCACTCCGGCAAGCACGCACTGCGGGAGCAGCTCTCGGACATGGGCTACGAGCTCACCGACGAGCGGCTGGACGAGGTCTTCACCCGCTTCAAGCAGCTGGCGGACAAGAAGAAGAACATCACCTCCTCCGACCTGGAGGCCCTGGCGCTGAACCGCCGCCGCACCGACGCGGGCAGCTGGATTCTGGCGGGCCACGTGGTCAACGGCGGCGAGGGAATCCCCAACACCTCCTATGTGAAGATGAAGCGGGATGAGACGGAGGTGGAGGAGGTCGCCATCGGCTCCGGCCCCCTGGACGCCTCCTTCAAGGCCATCAACCGCATCGTCAACATGGATGTCAGTCTGGAGAGCTACAGTCTCAACGCCGTCACCGACGGCGAGGACGCCATCGGCGAGGCGGTGGTGAAGCTCCGCCACGGCGAGGAGGTCTATACCGGCACCGGCCTCTCCACGGACATCATCGAGTCCTCCATCCGGGCCTATGTCAACGGCATCAACAAGATCACCGCTGCCAGTCAGCAGAAGGGAGCATGAGCAAGATGGGCATGACAATGACGCAGAAGATTCTGGCCGCCCACGCGGGGCTGCCGGAGGTCCGGGCGGGCCAGCTGATCCGGGCGAAGCTGGACCTGGTCCTGGGCAACGACATCACCTCCCCCGTGGCCATCAACGAGTTTGAAAAGGCCGGGTTCCAGCAGGTATTTGACAGGAGCAAAGTGGTCATGGTGATGGACCACTTCGCCCCCAACAAGGACATCAAGGCCGCCACCCAGTGCAAGCAGTGCCGCACCTTCGCCCGCCGCTTCGATCTGGAGAACTACTACGACGTGGGCCAAATGGGCATTGAGCACGCGCTCCTTCCCGAAAAGGGCCTCATCGCCCCCGGCGAGGCCTGCATCGGCGCGGACTCCCACACCTGCACCTACGGCGCCCTGGGGGCCTTCTCCACCGGCGTGGGGTCCACGGATATGGCCGCCGCCATGGCCACCGGGGAGACCTGGTTCAAGGTCCCTGCGGCCATCCGCGTCCACGTCACCGGGGCCCTGCGGCCCTATGTCAGCGGCAAGGATGTGATCCTGAGCCTCATCGGAAAGATCGGCGTGGACGGGGCGCTGTACCAGTCCCTGGAGTTCTCTGGCCCGGGTCTTCAAAATCTCACCATCTTCGACCGCCTGACCATCTCCAACATGGCCATTGAGGCCGGGGCGAAGAACGGCATCTTCGCCGTGGACGAGATCACCCGCGCCTACGTGGCGGAACGGGTGGACCGCCCCTGGAGCGCCTTTGAGGCGGACGAGGACGCGGAATACGCCCGGACCATCGAGCTGAACCTGGACGAGATCGACTGCACCGTGGCCTGGCCCCACCTCCCCGAAAACGCCCACCCGGCGTCGGAGGGCGGGGAGATCGCCATCGACCAGGTGGTGATTGGCTCCTGCACCAACGGCCAGCTGCCAGACATGGCGGCGGCCGCGGCGGTGCTCAAGGGCCGCAAGGCGGCTCCCGGCGTCCGGGTCATCGTGATCCCGGCCACGCCGGCGGTCTACCGCGCCTGCATGAAGGAGGGCTACACGGACATCTTCCTGGACGCCGGCTGCATCGTCTCCACCCCCACCTGCGGCCCCTGCCTGGGCGGCTACATGGGCATCCTGGCGGCGGGAGAGCGGTGTGTCTCCACCACCAACCGCAACTTTGTGGGCCGCATGGGCCACGTGGACAGCGAGGTCTACCTGGCCTCTCCCGCCGTGGCGGCGGCCAGCGCCGTCACCGGACACATCACACACCCGAAGGAGGTTATGGGAGCATGAGAGCACAGGGAACGGTACACAAGTACGGGGATCACATTGACACCGATGTCATCATCCCTGCCCGGTATCTGGCCACCCAGGACGAGAAGGAGCTGGCCAGCCACTGCATGGAGGACATTGACACCTCCTTTGTGGGGAAGGTGAGAGACGGGGACATCATGGTGGCCGGGTGGAACTTCGGCTGCGGGTCCTCCCGGGAGCACGCGCCCATTGCCATCAAGGCCAGCGGGATCTCCTGCGTGATTGCCAAGACCTTTGCCCGGATTTTCTACCGCAACGCCATCAACATCGGTCTGGCCATTCTGGAATGCGAGGCGGCCAGCGAGGGGATCTCGGACGGGGATCAGGTGGAGATTGACTTTGACACCGGCGTCATCACCAATGTGACGAAGCACGAGACGTATCAGGCGGAGCCCTTCCCGGAGTTCATCAAGGAGATGATCCAAAAGGGCGGGCTCATGGCCTCGATTCAAGGCTGATTGGCGGGTCCAGGGGCGCCGCGCCCCTGGCGGGGTGCAGGGGCAGAGCCCCTGCAAAGCTCCCGCTTGCCGCCGCCCAGCGGCGGCTCCTGAAGGGGCAGCAAAACAGCATTCGCCGCGGAGAGCGGAGAATGCGCCTTTTGCGGGAGGGAGCTGAGACCGATTGCCAGGGAACAGGCCTTCGATTTTGTCCGCCTGCTGAGTGCGATTTTTCTTGATGACCGCAGGGAGGACGTTTCAGGGCCTTTGCGGGAGGTCCCGGCCCCGAACGGAGGGCACAGAACACTCCCGCAAAAGGCGCTTCGCTGTTTTGCTCCTCTTTTTCTGTGCCGCCGCTTTGCGGCGGCCTCCGCAGGGGCGCTGCCCCTGCACCCTGCAAGGGGGCGCCGCCCCCTTGACCCCCGCCGCCTTTTGAAAAAGGCGGGCGAAAACTTTTGACTGCGGCTTCGCCGCTGCATCAGAAAGGAAGTACCCAATGGAAAAACGAATTGCCATCATCCGGGGCGACGGCATCGGCCCGGAGATTATGACCCAGGCCCTCGCGGTCCTGGACGTTGTGGCTAAAAAGTTCGGCCATACCTTCCACTATGAGGACGCCCCCATGGGCGGAAACGCCATCGACCGCTTCGGCGTCCCCCTGCCGGAGTCCAGCCTCCAGACCTGCCTGGGCTGTGACGCCGCCCTCCTCTCCGCCGTGGGCGGGCCCAAGTGGGATACCATCGACCCCGCCATCCGCCCGGAGAAGGGGCTTCTGGCCCTCCGCGCCGGCATGGGGCTCTATGCCAACCTCCGCCCCGCCCGGCTGATCCCCCAGCTCCGCAGCGCCTGCCCCCTCCGGCCGGAGATCGTGGACCGGGGCATTGACTTCATGGTGGTCCGGGAGCTCATCGGCGGCGCCTACTTCGGAGAGCATAGGACCTGGGAGGAAGCGGGCGAGGCCGCTGCCTCGGACCTCATGATCTACCATGAGCACGAGATCCGCCGCATCCTTCGCGTGGGCTTCGAGACGGCCCGGAAGCGCTCCGGGCGCATCTGCTCCGTGGATAAGGCCAACGTGCTGGACAGCTCCAAGCTCTGGCGGAAGCTGGTGAACGAGATGGCCGGGGAGTACCCGGATGTGGAGCTCAGACACATGTATGTGGATAACTGCGCCATGCAGCTGATCCGGGACCCCGCCCAGTTTGACGTGATTGTGACGGAGAACCTCTTCGGGGATATCCTGTCCGATGAGGCCAGCCAGATCACCGGGTCCATCGGGATGCTGCCCTCCGCCAGCCTGGGCGACGGGACCCGGGGACTCTATGAGCCCATCCACGGCTCCGCGCCGGACATCGCGGGGCAGGATCTGGCCAACCCCATCGGCATGATCCTGGCCGCCGCCATGATGCTGCGCTACAGCCTGGAGATGCCCGCCGAGGCGGACGCCATGGAGGCCGCCGTCAGCGCCGCCCTGGAGAGCGGCCTGCGCACCGGCGATATCATGGAGCCCGGCCTGGAGCGGGTGGGCTGCGCCGCCATGGGCGAGGCCATTGCCGCCCGCATTTGACGTTCAGGACGCCGCCCCCGGACACGCGCGTGTCCGGGGGATGGTTTTGTGAAGAGGATGTGACACCATGAAGATCATTGACGCCCACCTGCACCTGTTTCCGCCGGAGGAGCCGGAGTTTGAGGAGATGGCCCGGGCGGTGGGCCACCACAACAGCATCGAGCACCTCAAAAGGGTCTATGGGGAGCTGGAAATCGTCCACGGCGTGGTTATGGGCAACCGCAGTCTGGAGGTGGGGTACCACGACTACCCGGAGGACCTGTTTCACTACTGCGTGGGTCTGGACAGCCGCCTGCTGGACCGGGGAGACGCGGTGATTCCGGACCTGCCGGACCAGGTGGAGGCGCACCTGGCCCGCCGGAGCTGCTGCGGCGTGAAGCTGTACCCCGGCTACAACAAAACCGCCCTGACGGCGCCTTTGTATGAGCCCATCTACGCCCTGGCCGCCCGGTATCATAAGCCTGTGGCGGTCCACATGGGCCTCACGGCCTTTCCCGGCGCCTATTTGAAGTACTGCCACCCCCTGGCCCTGGACGAGGCGGCGGCGGACCACCCTGAGACGCAGTTTGTCATGTGCCATTTCGGCAACCCCTTCCTGGAGTCTGCCGCCGCGGTGGTGGAGAAAAATCCCAACGTCGCTGCGGATCTCTCCGGCCTGCTGGAGGGCCGGGTGGACCTGCCGGCCTACTTTCAGGAGCAGTCGGGCTATGTCGCGGCGCTGAAAACCTGGCTCACCGCCATAGAGCGCTGGGAGGATCTGATGTTTGGAACCGACTGGCCCATCGTCAACCTGGGAGAGTATGTCGCCTTCATCCGGGCCCTGGTGCCGGAGAGGCACTGGGAGCGGGTCTTCTTCCAAAATGCCAATCGGATTTACGGGCTGGGCCTGGGGCAGCAGGTCTGAGGAACAAAACGGGGCCTCCGTCGGTCATGGCGGGAGGCCCCGTTTCCCGCCATGGCCCCGTCTACCCGATTTCCACGCACCGGGTGGCCACCGCTTCCTGAAAGAACCGGTCGTGCTCCACGAAGAGCATGGTGGGGGCAAAGTCCCGCAGCAGCGTCTCGATCTGCATCCGGGAGTAGACGTCGATGAAATTCAGCGGCTCGTCCCAGAGATAGAGGTGAGCCTGCTCACAGAGGCTCCGGGCGATCAGCACCTTTTTCTTCTGCCCGCCGGAGAAATTCCCCATGTCCTTTTCAAACTGGACCCGCTCAAAGTCCAGCTTCCGCAGAATCGCCTTGAAGAGAGTCTCGTCAATCCCGGCTTTCCGGGCGTAGTCCGTCAGGGAGCCCCGGAGGTGGGAGGTGTCCTGGGGGACGTAGGAGATCCGCAGGCCGGAGGCCCGGGAGACCTGGCCGGCATAGTCCAGGGGCTCCCCCAGGATCAGCTTCAAGAGGCTGCTCTTGCCGCTGCCGTTCCGGCCCTCCAGAGCCACCCGCTCCCCCTGGCGCAGGGTGAGAGAGACAGGGCCGCAGGCCAAAACCTCCCCATAGCGGATCTCCACATCCGCGCAGGTGACCAGGGTGGAGGCATAGTGGACCAGGGGGGAGAGCTTCAGAGCCTCGGCGGTCTCCCGGTCTTTCAAAAGGCTCTCCTTTTCCTCCAGGGCCTTTTGCTGCCGGGCCTCGATGGCTTTGGCCCGCTTCATCATCTTGGCGGACTTGTGGCCCACAAAGCCCTTGTCATAGGCCCCGATCTTCGAGGCCTCCACCCGATCCGACCAGTCGGAGGTCCGCCGGGCCGCCTGTTTGAGCCGCCGGATGTCCTTTTGCAGCGCCTCCCGCTGCTGGAGCTCCGAGGCCTGCCGGCGCTGGAAGTTCTCCATCCAGGAGGAGAAATTGCCGCTTTGCACCTCAATATTGGTCCGGTTCAGGGAGAGGATGTGGTCCACGCAGCTGTCCAGAAAGCGGCGGTCGTGGGAGACCAGAAGGAAGCCCTTCTTCCGCCGCAGGTACGCGGCCACGCGGGCCCGGGCCCGGGTGTCCAGGTGGTTGGTGGGCTCGTCGATCAGGAGGAAGCGGCCCTCGTTTAAAAAGAGGGCGGCCAGCAGCACCTTGGTCTGCTCCCCGTTGGAGAGGGTCTCGTAGGGCCGGTACAGCGCGCCCTCGTCCACCTCCAGCAATGCCAGCTCCCGCAGGAGCTCCCAGGGCTCCGCCGCGGGGCAGACCTCCTGCAGAACCTCCTCCGTCAGCCGCTCCGGCGCCTGAACGGGATAGGGGAAATAGTCGAATTTCACCGAGGCGGAGATGGTTCCGCCGTACTCGTACCGGCCCAGGAGCAGCTGGCAGAAGGTGGTCTTCCCCCGGCCGTTGCGGCCCACGAACCCCAGCTTCCAGTCGGTGTCAATCTGGAAGGAGACGTGTTCAAAGATATTGTCAAAGCTGCCGGGGTAGGCAAATGTCAGGTTTTCCACTTGAATCAAGGACATGGCGGGACCTCCTTTTTGATGTCCGGGCATAAGATAAGAGCCGCGGGAAATCATTCCCGCGGCTCTTCTTCACAGCGATGGACCGCCCCGAAAAAGGGCGGCAGCTTCTGTGAGAGCGTGGCTTGATGACTTTCCTGCAATGGGCGCAATGATCCCGCATCCTGCGAAATCACCGCTGATCCAGTTTTACTTGCAGGAAATGTGGCGCATCCTTCCACCCCTTCACAGATCTTACCGGCATGATATCATATTTTTACGAAATGTCAAGGGGGTCTGTCGCGCTTGCGATCACGGAAACGCGGTGCGGGGGCGGGGCTCTGTCCCCGCCCGTATATCCGGGGAATGTCCCGCCGCGCATTTCATCATGTTCGCATTTCGGATGAAACGCCGCCGTAGGGGCGATGTCCTCATCGCCTGTTTCTCCGGGAGCCCCGCGCTTCCGGCCGGCGGGGCGGGACAGAGCCCGCCCCCTACAGAAACTCTGCAAAAGGGCCGTTTCCCGGACATGGGCCTGTCCGGACGCACATTTTACGATGGCCCCTGAAAGCCCGTAGGGGCGGCTAT
The DNA here is from genome assembly GCA_019423635.1 of Clostridiales bacterium. Lineage (GTDB taxonomy): Bacteria > Bacillota > Clostridia > Oscillospirales > Oscillospiraceae > Oscillibacter. Next base: position 1,719 of record JAHZBA010000032.1, on the reverse strand, counting down.
CAGCCGCCCGTCTCCCCATGAGATCCGGATCTCCCTTTGGACGGGCGGTTGATAACCGCCCCTACAATTATTCGATCGGAGACGTCGCAAAGCACGGGAAAACGGGACAGCGTTCGATCGGAGACATCGCAAAGCACGGGAAAACGGGACAGCATTCGATCGGAGACATCGCAGGGCAAGGGAAAACGGGCTGGGGATCGGCCGTGCTCCCGTGTATCCCCCGCCGCACCCTCAGATCCCGAAGGCCGGGTCGTAGCGCATGATTCCATCCAGGGGCGGGGCGTCCTCCCGGAGACGGAGGGCCAGAAAGGTGCCCTCCTCCGCGGCAAAGGGCGCCCGGATGCCCCAGCGCTCCGCGGGGAGGTAGCCCGCCTTGGGATAGTAGACCCGATGGCCCAGAACCACCGCGTAGCCGTAGCCCAGGCGAGCCGCGATATCGTGGCCCTGACGCATCAGGGCGAGGCCGATGCCCCGGCGCTGATGGGAGGGCGCCACAGAGAGCGGCGCAAGGGCCAGGACGGGACAGCCCCCGACCTGGGCCCTGGTGAAGAGAATGTGCCCCACGATCCCGCCGTCCTCCTCCGCCACCAGGGACAGCTCCGGAACGAAGGCGCCGCTTTTGCGCAGGGCGGCCACCAGATCCTGCTCGGTGTCGTCGCTGTGTTCGGCAGAGGCAAAGGCCGCCTGCACCAGACGGTAAACTGCGTCATAATCCGCCGGGGTCTCCTGCCGGATCTTCAAATGACCACGCTCCTTGTGTGTTGTTTTTTCACCCATACGGCCCTATCATACCAGATCCGGCGGACCCCTGCAAGCTCTCCCGCCTGCCGCCGGCGGACGCCCGGAGATCCCGGAGCGGCGCCCGTCCGGATTTCCGACTCTGCGGTCTGACAGAATGTGGAAGGTCCGATCCGAAAACGTTTACGGCCGCCTTTGGGACAGAACCGGCCCGCGCTGATAAAAACTTATCATACTTTCACAAAAATACGCCTTGCCATCTGTACATATCTGTGATATAATAACGAAAACATCCCAAAAAGAGTTTGGCCATCACAGAGGAGCTGTGCCGTCCCTGCCGGACGGATGTGCGGGAGGGCGCGCCCTTCCGCGCTTTTTCAAAGGAAAGCCGCGCAGATATTTTGGAGAGAGAGGAAGACGATATGAGCAGACTGGAAGTAAAAGTGCCCGGCCAGGCACAGGCCGTGGTGGAACAGCTGTACCGCAACATGGAGCGGCGGATCGCCGCAAGCCCTCCGGGCCTGTGCCCTGTGGACATGGCGCTGAATTTCCTGGACCTGTGCCGGGCCCAGACCTGCGGCAAGTGCGTGCCCTGCCGGGTGGGGCTGACCCAGCTCTCCAACATGATTCGGGAGGTGCTGGACGGAGAGCCGGACATCAGTATTCTCAGACGGATTGAAAACACGGCCCAGGTGATTGTGGACACGGCGGACTGCGCCATCGGCATTGACGCGGCAAACCTGGTGCTCCTGGGCCTCAAGGGGTTCCGGGACGACTATGAAGAGCACATCCTCCGCCACCGGTGCCTGGGGAGCCTCAAAAACCCCGTGCCCTGCGTGGCGCTGTGCCCCGCCGGCGTGGATATCCCCGGCTACATCTCCCTGGTGAACGAGGGCCGCTGCGCCGACGCGGTGCGGCTGATCCGCAAGGACAATCCCTTCCCCACGGCCTGCGCCTACATCTGCGAGCACCCCTGCGAGG
>JAHZBA010000031.1 GCA_019423635.1 Clostridiales bacterium | reverse complement strand
GACTCCCTGGCCATCGCCATCGGCACCAGCCACGGCGCCTACAAGTTCACCGCCGCCCAGTGCACCCGCAACGAGAAGGGCGAGCTGGTCCCGCCCCCGCTGCGCTTCGACATCCTGGACGAGGTCGTGAAGCGCCTGCCCGGCTTCCCCATCGTGCTCCACGGCTCCTCCAGCGTGCCCCAGGAGTATGTGAAGATGATCAACGAGAACGGCGGCAAGATGCCCGACGCCGTGGGCATCCCCGAGGCGCAGCTGCGCAAGGCCGCTGAGAGCGCCGTCTGCAAGATCAACATTGACTCCGACCTGCGCCTGGCCCTGACCGGCACGGTCCGTCAGTATTTCAACGAGCATCCCGACCACTTCGACCCCCGGCAGTACCTCAAGCCCGCCCGGGCCAACATCAAGGAGCTGGTCCGCCACAAGCTGGTGGACGTCCTGGGCTGCAACGGCAAGGCGTAAGAACTTGATGAAAACGGAGACGCAGCGCGTCTCCGTTTTTCTCTGTCGGCACGCTCTTAAAACCGGAGGCGGCGGATTTTTCGTTCTCCCACAATTTTCTTGGAATTTCTATTGAATTTACGCCGATGATACAGTATAATACTTCCGTTAAATTCTTGGATGGAGGAACATCTCAATGATTCAGATTACCAAAGACACCATCATCGGTGAAATCCTGGATATCGCGCCCCAGACCGCGCCGATCTTTTTGTCCATCGGAATGCACTGCCTGGGCTGCGGCGCGTCCAGAGGGGAGACCGTAGAGGAGGCCTGCGCCGTCCATGGCGTGGATGTGGAGAAGCTTTTGAAGCTGGTCAATGAGGAAGCCAACAAGCCGCAGTAACTGCGGATCTGCGGGGACGCATACGGACAAGGCCGTATGCGTCCTCGCGCCGCGGTCTGAACCGGAGCACCGGGAGCCGGAGCTGACGCCCCGGCTGCGTCTTCTGGCCGACTGGGTTCCCTCCGGGGCCCGTCTGGCGGATATCGGCACGGATCACGGGTATCTTCCGGTGTGGCTGGTGCTCCACGGCCAGGTGCGCTCCGCCATTGCCGCCGACCTGCGCAGCGGGCCGCTGTCCAGAGCCCGGGAGAGTGCGGCGGCCTGCGGGGCGGAGCTGGAGTTTCGTCTTTGCGACGGGCTGTCGGAGATCCGGCCGGAGGAGTGCGACACCATCGTCATCGCCGGCATGGGCGGGGAGAACATTGCCGCCATTTTGGGTGCCGCCCCCTGGACGGCGGAGGGCCGCCACACGCTGCTGCTCCAGCCCCAGACCCGGGCGGAAAAGCTCCGGCAGTTCCTGATGGATCACGGTTTCCGGATTACCAGGGAGGCCCTGGTCCTTGACCGGGGAACGCTCTACCCGGTCCTGGAGGCAACGGCGGGGACGATGCATCTGACATTGGGCCAGCTCTGGGGCGGGGCAAAGCTGCTCCAGGATCCCCTGGGAGAGCGGTACATCCTTGAAAAGATCATCCGGCTGCAGGGGGCTGTGGCCGGTCTCGGCCGCTCCGGACGGCCGGAGGACCGGATCAAAGCGGACCGGCTGCGGGATGTTCTCACCGCACTGCTGAGTATGAGAGAGGAGTGGCGCTGTGCCAACGGTTCGGGAAATTGAACACCGGCTCTTCATGCTGGCGCCGAAGGCGGGAGCCGTCAGCTGGGACAACGTGGGGCAGCTGCTGGGGGACCCGGAACAGGAGGTCTCCCGGGTGCTGGTGGCGCTGGACATCACGGAGGACGTGGCGGACGAGGCCATCTCCAAGGGCTGTCAGCTGATCGTAGCTCACCACCCGGTGATGAATTGCAAGTGGCTGCCGGTGCAGTCCGTTCGCAGCGATACACCCCAGGGACACCTGCTGATGAAGCTGCTGCGGGGCAATCTCTCCGCCATCTGTATGCACACCAACCTGGACGCGGCCGCCGGCGGCGTCAACGACTGTCTGGCCCAGGCGCTGGGGCTGATCGACCCTGGGCCATTGGGGGACGAAGACGGGCTGTGCCGCATGGGCACGCTGCCATCTCCCATGACGTTAGGGGAGTTCGCCAGGTTTGTCTGCCGCAAGCTGCACAGCAACGGCGTCCGGTACGCCGACGCCGGAAAGCCGGTCTGCCGGGTGGCTGTGGGGGGCGGCGCCTGCGGGGACTATGAGGATGCGGCCATCCTGGCCGGCTGCGACACCTTTGTGACGGCGGATCTCACCTACCATACCTTCCTGGATGCGAAAGGGAAGGGGATCAACCTGATTGACGCGGGCCATTTTCCCACCGAGGACCCGGTGTGCCAGAAGCTGATTGACGAGCTCTCTTCGCATTTTCCGGCGCTGATTGTGGAGAAATCCACCTCCCACCGGGAGGTCATTCAATATTTCGTAGAAGGAGATTAAACATATGTCTGGACATTCCAAGTGGCATAATATCCAAAAGACCAAGGGCGCGGCGGACGCCAAGCGCTCTGCGGCCTTCACCAAGATTGCCCGGGAGATCATCGTGGCGGTCAAGGAGGGCGGCTCCGGCGACCCTGCCAACAACTCCCGCCTGGCCACCGTCATTGCCAAGGCCAAGGCTGTGAACATGCCCAACGACAACATCAAGCGCACCATCGACAAGGCCCTGGGCGCCGGCAACACGGACAGCTTTGAGGCCGTCACCTATGAGGGCTACGGCCCCGGCGGCGTGGCCGTGATTGTGGACGCCCTCACGGACAACCGCCAGCGCACCGCGCCGGAGGTCCGCCACGCCTTTGATAAGTGCAACGGCAATCTGGGGGCCCAGGGCTGCGTCAGCTGGTCCTTTGACAAGAAGGGCGTCATTGTCATTGACAACTCCGAGGGGGAGCTGGATGAGGACGCCGTGATGATGGACGCCCTGGAGGCCGGCGCCGCCGACTTTGAGGCGGACGGCGACGCCCTGGAGATCACAACGGACCCCGACGCCTTCAACGACGTGGTGAAGGCCCTGGAGGAGAAGGGCTACGTCTTCGTCAACGCCGACATTGAGATGGTTCCCCAGAACTACATTGTCCTTTCCGGCGAGGGGGATCTCAAGAACATGCAAAAGCTCATCGACATGCTGGAGGACAATGACGATGTGCAGAATGTGTGGCACAACTGGGAGAGCAACGAATAATCCAGAAAACGTCGTTAAATCGCAAAATCTGTAAGTATATAAAAAGATCCCAGCGGGTCCATGAATGTGGACACTGCTGGGATCTTTTATATTCCAAAAGTTATCTTTTCTTCATCAAATGCTTTCTCGATCTCTATCATCAGATCATGTGGTTGCATCTCTAAGGCATGGGCAATTTTGAAAAGAGTTTCTATGGTAGGACTTCTCAGGCCACGCTCAATTTTACTGTAATGTGTCCGATCCAAACCCGCAAGCCCGCTTAATACCTCCTGAGACAACTTCTTGCCTTTTCTTAGCTTTTGTATCGTCTTTCCAATAACAACTGCGCTTGCCATGTAATCACCACCCTTGTCTGTATCATAGCAAGGGCATCTTTTTCGTTTGAGGTCACTTGACCTCGAAAATTCTAAATGATATAATAAAATTACACAATTTCAGCCGGAGGATCAATCTATGAACAACCAAAGAAGAGAACAAATCTACAAAGCAATCAAACTTCTCAAAGAAGCAAGCTCTTTTATTGACAAAATCCGCACTGACGAAGAGGACTACATGAATAGCATCCCGGAGAATCTACAAAACAGTGACCGCTATTATGCAGCAGAAGAGGCCGTCAGCAATATGGAAGACGCAATTTCCAGTATTGAAGACGCTATTAACAGCATGGATGATGCAAGTATTTAAGGGAGGGAAGTAGTTATGGGGAAGAAGGTTAATTATTTTACTTTTAATGGAGAAAATTATTATGTTGGGACAATTGTTGTTTTTAAGTCCTGGATTGATGGAAAAACTTATTACGCAAAATATACTGGAGAAAGAGATATGTTTACAGAAGTAAAACAAAGACTTAATGGATGTTATACTCCAAATGTGTGTCCTAAAACATGCTATTTGGATGAAAGCGATATTGTAGAAATTATTCATCCAGTCCCTAAAAACAAAGTTAGATCCGTAAAGTACATGAAGGACACAGAAAGTAATGATATGTTCTATGCATGGGTTTATTATATTTTGTTTATGCTTGTAATTTCTGTTACAACATTTGCTGTGTATGGTTGGATTTTTGGTTCAATTTATTTTTGGAGATATAGACACGACAAGCTTTATAAAGATGTAGAATGTGGATAAAAAGGAGGAAATTGATTATGTATGGAAGAACAGAACAGGAATAAAAAAGTACTTAATAAATTTAGCAGAGTAAGCCAAACCCGCCCCCTCTTTTGTGTCCAGCACCCCTCCCTCCGCGTATGCTGGAAGCAGGGGAGGGGATCATATGCGTTTTGTGCAGGACTATGACCGCCGGGCGGTGGTGATGTACGCCCATCAGTGGGCCTATGGCCGGAACCCGGCCTTTTACGACTATGAGAACCTGGGAGGCGACTGTACCAACTTCGCGTCCCAGTGCATCTTTGCCGGCAGCGGCGTCATGAACTTTACGCCCACCTATGGCTGGTACTATATTGACTCGGACCAGAAGGCCCCCGCCTGGACAGGCGTGCCCTATCTCTACAATTTCCTCACCAGGAAGGGCCCCTCCGTGGGCCCCGTCGGGGAGCCCTGTGAGCTGGAGCAGCTGCAGCAGGGGGATCTGATTCAGCTGTCCTTCAAGGGGACGGAATTTCAGCACTCGCCCATCGTCGTCTCGGTGGGCAACCCCGTGACGCCGGAGAACGTGCTGATTGCCGCCCACAGCTATGACGCCGACAACCGCCCGCTGAACACCTACGAGTACCGGGATATCCGCTTCGTCCATATCCTGGGCACCATGCGGCCATAGAAAATTTATGCAAACAGCGCCGCCCGTTCTGGGCGGCGCTGTTTCATGCAGATTCGTCTGGTTTCTTTTTCTTTCTAACCTTTGACAAGGGATTAGCCTTTGCAGCAACCCGCAGGGATTCGTTGTCAATATGCGTATAAATTTCCGTAGTATTCAGGTGTTCATGGCCCAGCACCTCCTGTACGGACCGCACGTCCACGCCGTTTTGCAGCATCAGCGTGGCGGCGGTGTGCCGCAGCTTATGGGAGGAGTACTGGGAGCTGTCGATTCCGGCGGCACCCAGGCGCTTTTTGACCATGGCGTGAACCATGGAGCGGCTGATCCGCTCGTTGCGGGAGGAGAGAAAGAGGGCGTTCTGATCCCGTCCGGTAATGGGCCGCCGGACCGCCAGATACCGCTGCAGCGCGTCCTGGCAGGCCTCGTTGAGATAGATGATGCGGACTTTATTGCCCTTGCCCAGTACCCGCAGCGCATCCTCCTGGATATCCGGGAGATTCAGACCCACCAGCTCGGAAATCCGCAGACCGCAGTTTAAAAACAGCGTCAAAATGCAGTAATCCCGCTCCTGATTCTTGCCGTCCACCGCGTCCAGCAGCTGGATGCTCTCGTCCAGTGTCAAATATTTAGGCAGTGTTTTTTTCAGCTTTGGAGAGTCAATATCTTTGACAGGATTTTCACGAAGCAGGTGCATCTTATTGGTCAAGTAGTTATAGAAGGACCGAATGGTGGCAATCTTCCGGGAACGGGACGCGGCGTTCAGACCGTAGTCGGACTTCGCGCTGTTCTGATGCTGAATCCGATCCCGGCTGAGATAGGTCATATAGCCGTAGATGTCCGTCAACGTCACGGAGCCGACAAACTCCAGGTCGATATCCATAATGTCAATCTGGTCCAGCGGCTGATCCGCCAGCGCCGGATTCCGGATCTGCTTCATGTAGCGGAAGAAGTTCCGCAGGTCCAGGTAATACTCGTCCACAGTCCGTTTGGAATGCGCCTTGACGGTCTCGTGATAGGATAGAAAGTCCCGCAGGATCTGCGGCGCGTCGGTGCGGTAATCTGTCATGGTGTCAACAGCGGATGCGGCGGGAATCCCTGAAAACCCGGATTTCCCCTCCCCTAAATTGAACAAAATTATCATTTTGTTCAATTACGTCAGAACCCGCAAAACCTCCTCTCTTCGTTATAAAATTTCAATTCCGGGCTAAGCTATAGTCAATCCACTTACAATGTACCCCTCTCTGCGGAGTCTCCCAGCTGCTTTTTCGCGTTACATTCCAGTCTGGAAATCTCACAAAGAACGGATGGTGTGTCCCTATGAGTTTGATTCCATGCACAAGCACCTGTGTCTATCAGTCCGACGGGCTCTGTACGCTGGACAGTGCCGCCGCGGCCGGAATGCCCGCACTGGGCGGCGCCTGCATCCATTTCATCCCGGCGGACACAGCGCGGCTCGGATTGCCTCACCGATATTCCGCACCGGGATCAGACGGACACCCGGCGGGGCTTGTTCCGCCCGATGGGCCGGAATCAAACACTGTTTGAACCCCAGGCGGTGGGCCTCGCTGATCCGCTGGCCCAGCTGGCTGACGCTCCGGAGCTCCCCTGTCAGCCCCACCTCGCCGATGGCGGCCAGGTCCCCCGGCACCGGACGGTCCAGATAGCTGGAGGCCAGGGCGATGACGGCCGCCAGGTCGGCGGCGGGCTCGTCCAGCGAGAGGCCGCCGATGATGTTGAGATAGGCGTCACAGGAGGAGACTTTCAGTCCCCCCCGCTTCTCCAGCACCGCCAGCAGCATGGCCGCCCGGTTATAGTCAAAGCCGTTGCTGGTACGGCGGGGATTTCCGCCGCCGGCAGTTACCACCAGAGCCTGGACCTCCGCCAGCACCGGCCGGACACCCTCCATCACGCAGGTGACGCAGGTGCCCGGCGCATCGTCCGGCCGGCCGGAGAGCAGCATCTCCGAGGGGTTCTCCACCTCCGTCAGCCCCTCGTCCCGCATCTCAAAGACGCCGATCTCGTTGGTGGCGCCAAAGCGGTTTTTGGCCGCCCGCAAAATGCGGTAGGAGGTGTGCTGATCCCCCTCAAAATACAGCACGCAGTCCACCATGTGTTCCAGGACCTTGGGGCCGGCAATGGAGCCCTCCTTGTTGACATGGCCGATGACAAACACCGTGACCCCCTGCCCCTTTGCCAGCTGCATCAAGGACATGGTGCAGTCCTTCACCTGGCTGACACTGCCCGCCGGAGAGTCCAGGCTGTCGTTGTACAGGGTCTGGATGGAGTCCACGATCAGAAAGTCCGGCTGTTCCCCGGAGACGATCTCCAGCACGCTGCTCAGGCTGGTCTCCGAGAGAACAAACAGGTGTTCGCTCTCCACATGCAGGCGCTTTGCCCGGAGCTTCAGCTGGTGCTCCGACTCCTCACCGGATACATACAGCACCTTTGCACTCTCGCACAACCTGCTGCAGATCTGCAGCATCAGTGTGGACTTGCCGATGCCGGGGGCGCCGCCCACCAGCACCAGGGAGCCCTTCACCGCGCCGCCGCCCAGCACCCGGTCCAGCTCCCCCATACCGGTGAGAAAGCGGATGCTCTCATCCGCCGGCAGGTCCGTCACCGGCCGGGCCCGGTGAAAAGCCGGGACGCCCGGTTTTGCGGCGCTCCTGGATGCCTGTCTGGCCGGCGCGGGCTGCTCCACGATCGTATTCCAGGCGCCGCAGGCGGGGCATTTCCCTGCCCATTTTGCTGTCTCATTGCCGCACTCCGTGCAGTAAAAGAGCGTCTTTTGCTTCATGAAACTTCCTCTCCGGCCAGGCGGCGCAGATATCCGGCGGCAATGGCCGCGGCCAGCTTTGTTTGGTAGGACGGCTCCTGCAGCAGGGCGGTCTCCTCCGGATTGGAGAGGAAGCCGCACTCCACCAAAACCGCAGGGGCCGTCACGTGCTTCATCAGGTAGATGGTGCCGGGAATGGCTTTTGGGTGCTTCTCATTGCCCACATTGATGAGGCCGTTCAGGGAATCCTGCATCACCCGGGCCAGCTCCTCCGCCCCCGCCTCCGTATTCCAGAACACCTGGGCCCCATGGGTTACCACTGAGGACGGAAGGCTGTTCTGGTGAATGCTCAGCAAAACGGCATTAGGCGTCTCGTTTACCATGGAGACCCGGCGGCGGATATCCGAGGCCTTCCGGGACCGGATCGTATCGCCCCCCTCGTCCAGGGAGACGTCCTCCGTCCGGGTCATGGCCGTGGGCTGCCCGGCAAAGCGCAGCAGATCGCTGACCCGCTGGGCCACCGCCAGATTGAGGGGCCCCTCCGCCACGCCGCCCGGAGACACGGCGCCGCCGTCCTCCCCGCCGTGGCCGGGGTCGATCACCACGGTGACCGGCGGGTTTTCCAAGGCGGCAAAGGCCGGGACGCGGGACGGATGTCCCAGCCACAGCACCGCGGCCAGACAGACGAAGAAGCAGCAAAACAGGCCCAGACCCAGCAGCAGACGCTTTCGAATCAACAAAATCACAGCCAACACCCCCAACGGAGGGTATGACCGGGAGCTTATCCCATATGCCGATTATTATATCCCCTTCCACCTGCGAAATCAAGAGCGGCTTCCGCCGCTGCTGCATAGAATGGATTGGGCGCACGGCCACACCGTGCGCCACGCTTTCCAAGGAGGGAGCCATCGCAGATGGAAAAACCGAATCCGACCCCTGAGATGCCCGCCGCCAACTGCGGCACCGGCCAGGGCACGCTGCCCGGCTGCTGTGCACCGCTGGCGTTTCCCTATATCCCCATGCAGGAGCCCAATCCCGTCCGCTTCAGCCGGATGGAGGCCCTGCAGACCGGCACGCTCTTCCCCGGTCTGGACCTGCCGTTCAAGGCGGCGATTCAGGCAAAGACCAAGCTGGCCAATACCGCTCTGGTGGAGCTGATGGCGCTGGATTTTGCCATTAAAGAGCTGAATCTGTACCTGGACACCCACGCAAATGACCAGGAGGTGCTCCAGCTCTACTGGTCCTATCTCAAGCTGGCCAAGGAGGGCCGGGAGAAATACCAGAAGATGTACGGTCCTCTGACAGCCACGGACCTGACGTCGGAGAGCGGCTTTGCCTGGCTGCAGGACCCCTGGCCCTGGGAACAAGGAGGAAGCGACTGATGTTTGTCTATGAGAAGAAGCTCCAGTACCCGATCAAAATCAAGACACCCAACCCCAAGCTGGCGGCCGTCATCATCAGCCAGTACGGCGGACCCGACGGCGAGCTGGGAGCCTCCCTGCGGTACCTGAGCCAGCGGTACTCCATGCCCTACGCGGAGCTGAAGGGGCTGCTGACGGATATTGGCACGGAGGAGCTGGGCCACCTGGAGATGGTGGGAACCATCGTCCACCAGCTGACCCGGAACCTGACGGAGGAACAGATCCGCACCGCCGGGTTTGACACCTATTTTGTGGACCACACCACGGGAGTCTTCCCCCAGTTTGCCTCCGGATATCCCTGGTCCGCCTCCACCATGCAGGTCACCGGTGATGTCATCGCCGATTTGACGGAGGACCTGGCTGCCGAGCAGAAGGCCCGCCTTACCTACGACAACATCCTGCGTCTGAGCGATGACCCGGATGTCAATGACGCCATTCGATTCCTGCGGGCGCGGGAGATCGTACACTTCCAGCGCTTCGGCGAGGGCCTGAGATTGGCGAAGGATAAGCTGAATGAGAAAAACGTCTACTATATGAACCCCGCTTTCGACAAATAACCAAAAATATTCCGCGGCTTCTGCCGCGGAATATTTTTATGCCCTCACTCCAGCATCTTCGCAAATTCTTCCTCCGTCAACACCGGAATCTCCAGCTCCTGGGCCTTTTTCAGCTTGCTGCCGGCGGCTTCCCCCGCCACCACGTAGGTGGTCTTCCTGCTGACGGAGCCGGCGGCCTTTCCTCCCCGCTCCTCAATCATGCCCTCGGCGGTCTTGCGGTCAAATTTCGTCAGGGTGCCGGTGAGAACGAAGGTCATCCCGGCAAACCGCTGATCCACCAGCTCCGCTGTACTCTCCATGTTGACGCCGGCCTCCTTCAGCCGCCGGATCAAATCCTGAGACTGGGGCTGGGCCAGATAGTCCACAATGCACTGGGCCGTAATAGCCCCCACGTCGTTGATCTCCGTCAGCTCCTCCACCGTGGCGGAAGCCAGGGCGTCCAAGCTCCCAAAACGCAGGGCCAGCACCTTGGCGGCCTTCTCCCCCACCTGCCGGATGCCCAGGCCGTAGAGCAGCTTGCTCAGATCATTGGACTTGGACCGGGCAATCGCCTGTATCAGATTCTCTGCCGACTTCTTGCCCATCCGCTCCAGCTCCGCCACCGGTTCCGCCTGGAGGCGGTACAGGTCCGCCGCGTTGTGTACCAGGTCGTTTTCCACCAGCTGCTGCACCACGGCGGGGCCAAGGCCCTCAATGTCCATGGCGTCCCGGCTGGCGAAATGGGTGAGGTTCCGCAGCAGCTGGGCCGGGCACTCCGCGCCGCTGCAGCGCAGGGCCGCGCCGTCCTCATCCCGGACTGCCGGCGCCCCGCAGACGGGGCAGGTCTCCGGCAGTGTATAGGGCACCGTGCCCTCCGGCCGCTTGGTCAGATCCACCTCCAGGATCTCCGGAATAATCTCCCCCGCCTTTTGGACGATCACCGTATCGCCGATGCGGATGTCCTTCTCGGTGATGATATCCTGGTTGTGCAGCGTGGCGCTGGTGACGGTGGTCCCCGCCAGACGCACCGGCGTCAGCACCGCCCTGGGCGTCAGAACCCCCGTGCGGCCTACCTGCACAACGATGTCCAGCACCTGGGCCGGCTTTTTCTCCGGCGGATACTTGAAGGCCACCGCCCACTTGGGAAATTTCGCCGTAGAGCCAAGCACTGTGCGGTCTGACAGGGAATTTACCTTGACAACGGCTCCGTCGATATCAAAGGGGTACTCCATCCGCTCGTCGTTGATTCGGTCGATCTCCGCCTGGACGGCCCGGGCTCCGGAGAGCACCTTGTGGGGGATGACCCTGAAACGCTGGGAGGCCAGATACTCCAGCGTCTCCCCATGGGAGGCGAAGCTCCTTCCCTCCGCCAGCTGGAGGTTGAAGACCTGAATATCCAGCCGCCGGTCCGCGCAGATTTTGGGGTCCAGCTGCCGCAGGGAACCGGCGGCGGCGTTGCGGGGATTGGCCATCAGGGGCTTTCCCTCCATCTCCCGCCGCTGATTGATCTCCTCAAACACCGACCGGGCCATGAACACCTCGCCCCGGACAATGAGCCGGGGCAGCTTGTCCGGCAGCGTCATGGGGATGGAGCGGATAGTCCGGAGATTCTCCGTCACATCCTCTCCAACTCTGCCGTCTCCCCGGGTGGCGCCCCGGACAAACACGCCGTCCCGATACTCCAGCGCCACGGACAACCCGTCCACCTTCGGCTCCACAGAGTATACGGCGTCCCCCCCCAGGATCTCCTCCATCCGGTGGCAGAACTCGGCCACCTCCAGGCCGTCAAAGACGTCCTGGAGGCTCTCCAGAGGGACCTCGTGGGCATAGGTGGAAAAGCCCTGGAGCAGTTTCCCCCCGATGCGCTGGGTGGGTGAATCAGGGGTGATCTCCTCGGGGTGCTGGGCTTCCAGCTCCTCCAGCTCCCGGTTGAGCAGGTCGTACTCCCGGTCGCTCATGGTGGGGGCGTCCAATACGTAGTAGAGGTATCCGTGTTCATTTAAAAGCTCCCGGAGCTCTTTGATCCGTTCCCGGTAATCCATAGTGTCCTCCCTATTGGTTTAGGATATAGCTCTTCGCGTCGTCGGCGTAGCTGTCCGGGGCCATACTGAAATAGGTGTAGGTATCCGGTACAGTGCCGACAATGATGGTCTCCGCCACCGTGATGCTGTTGGAGACCTCCGTGGCGGCGGTAAAGCCCGGCAGCAAAATGGCGGCGCTGACATCCACCTGCAGCACAATCTGGTGCTTGGTCTGGTTGATGCCGGCGGATTCAAAGCGGTTGGCAAAGCGGGCCGAGGAGGACCCCACCGACTCCATCCGCACGGAGATCCGGGGCCCGCGGCCCGCCAGCAGCGTAGAACCGGTCAGCGTCCCCACCGGAATGGACAGCTCCCGGGCGGAGACCTGGTCAATGCGGGCCAGAATGATGTCCAGAATCTGGGCCTGCAGGCGGTTGAAGGCGGCCATGTTGCTGTGGACGGCGGTGATCCGCCCCTCCTGGTCCTTCTCCAGGGAGATCAGCGCATCGTAGCTGATGTCCCCGTTTTGAATGGCGTCATTCACCGCCTCAAAGACGATCCGGTTGATGGTGTTGGAGACACGGGTGGTGGCCAGACTCTCCAGCACCGGCCGCATCTGCGACGCGGCTATGAACAGTCCGGATAAGAGCAGCACGCACAGGCCCAGCGCCAGAACCCGCACCAGCCCCCTGCGGTCCATTCGCCTGCGGTAGTGGAAAAAACCTGGTCTCATAGGATTCGCCCCCTCCCAGCATCCTATGCGGAGGCGGCTTGGTCCTATTTCCCGAAAAAACATCGGTGCAGGCGGGGCCTTCGGCGTCCATCTGTTTTATGGCAGCTGGTTGACGATCTTCTTGAAGACGTTTCCCCGCTCCATGAAGTTGGCAAAGCGGTCAAAGGAGGTGCTGGCCGGCGAGAGGATCACCACATCTCCCTCCCCTGCCCGGCTGTCGGCCAGAGCCACGGCCTCATGGTAATCCGCCGTATCGATGATCTCCAGCCCGGCGAAGTTCGGCGCCGTCTCCACCGCTTTACGGATCACCCCTGCCGTGGCACCGCAGAGCAGCAGGAGCTTTACGTGCTTGTTGACCACCGGACCCAGAGGATCGTAGGAGATCCCCTTGTCCTTGCCGCCGGCGATGAGAATCACTTTTCCCGGGAAAGACCGCAGTCCCGCTATGGTGCGGCTGGGACTGGAGGCGATGGAATCGTTATACCACCGCACGCCCTTTCGGGTGCGGATCAGCTCAATCCGGTGCTCCACACCGCCAAACTCCCTGGCAAACTCCCGGATCAGATCATCCGGCACCAGTCCCTCCACCACGGCAATGGCGGCCAGATAGTTCTCCACATTGTGGACGCCGGGAAGCTTGATGTCCCCTGTGGTCATCACCTGCCGCTCACAGCCGTCCCGGCGAACCATCACCGCATCCTTGCGGAGAAAAACGCCGTCCTCCACCTCCTGCCGACGGGAGAACAGCCGCACCTGGCCCGGCGCTCTTTTGGCCGCCTCCGCCGTGAGCTCGTTGTCGGCGTTAAAGACGGCAATATCCCCGGCGGACTGATGTGTAAAGATATTTTCCTTTGCAGAGATGTACTCCGCGAAATCCCGGTGGACATCCAGGTGGTTGGGGGCGAGATTGGTGATGACGGAGACATGGGGGCTCCGGGTCATGGTCATCAGCTGAAAGGAGCTCAGCTCCAGCACCGCAAGATCCGAGGAGTGGATGGAGCCGCTCTCCGCCAGCAGCGGGTGGCCGATATTGCCCCCCAGGTGAACGGTTCTCCCCGCCTTTCGCAGCAGCTCCGCGATGATGGTGGTGGTGGTGGTCTTTCCGTCGCTGCCGGTGACCGCCAGGATGGGACAGGGGCAGACCTGGAAAAAGACCTCCATCTCGCTGGTCAGGGTGCTGCCCCGGCTCACCGCCGCCGCCAGCTCCGGCAGATCCGGCCGCATTCCCGGTGTGCGGAAGATGATGTCCTCCGTCAGATCCGCCAGGTACTCTCCCCCCAGCTTCAGCCGGCAGCCGCGCGCCTGCAGCTCCTGGCCGAAGGGCCCCAGATCCGTTTTTCGATCCCGCGCTGTGACGGAGACTCCCTGCTCCAGCAGCAGCCGCAGCAAAGGCTGATTGCTGATCCCAATGCCGATCACGGCCACGGTTTTCTCTTTCAAAGAATTCAAATAGGCGTCCAGTGTCATGCGTACCGCTCCTCAAGCTCTCCGCGCCAGGCGGATTTTTCCATATAGGAAATTATACTGCAAAGAAGAGAAAAAAACAACGGCGGAATTTATTCTGCCTGAAAAGCGGCGGGACGCCGCCGCAGACCTTTCTGTCCGTCTCCAACCGCTGGGATTCCGGCATGAAACCGCATGGTCTGGCAGAGAATCTGCCCAAATCTCCTGCTTTCCAAACAATCAAGCCGCACGAAGATCCAAATGTCTTCCGCTTGACAGTGAGAGCACTTTATGCTAAGATCTTCCCCAACTGGAATTTGTACTGCAGATTGAAATCAGGAGGATATGATGAATATTGAACATTTAAAGGAACACGGAGTGGATCTTGCAGTGATTTCCAGCGATGAGAAGATCATTGTGGATGTACAGTCCGCTCTGGATCTGATGATGACGGTCAAGTATGAGACCGGCGCAGCCAGGCTTGTTCTTGACAAGCGGGCCGTCTGCGAGGAGTTCTTCATTCTCAGCACGGGAATGGCAGGAGAGATCCTTCAGAAATTTATCAACTACCAGATGAAGGCCGCCTTTTTCGGCGACTATTCTCACTATACCAGCAAGCCGCTGAGAGACTTCATCTATGAGTCCAATCACGGAAAGGACTTCTTCTTTGTAGCCACCAGGGAAGAGGCCATTCAAAAACTGACCGAGGCACCATAAACCGCAGGATACAAGTTCCAGGAACCGGACAGCCGTTTTGTAAAAATGGCTGTCCGGTGCTCTATTGGCTGTTCCCCTGATTTCCATGATCCCGCCAAAAGCCGCAGAGGTGTCTTTCGGGCCGCTGTCTTCCGTCCGGCAAAACGCTGTCCCGCCTCCAGAAAAATGCCGAAAGACAGCCGTTGACAATCCCCGCTTCATCCTGTAAAATGAACAGGCGAGGAAGACAGACAGTCGCGTGGGCAGGCCGAAAGGCCGTCCATGAGGAAAGTCCGGGCTCCACAGGGCAAGGATAACGGGTAACGCCCGCCGAAGGCGACTTCAGGAAAAGTGCAACAGAGAGATACCGCCCCGCTGTCCCTTGAGGAACACATCGGGACACTGAGTTGACAACATCATTCAGATTGTTGGCGATGACGCGAACCGGGCTGCGGGGTAAGGGTGGAAAGGTGCGGTAAGAGCGCACCCGACGGCTGGAAACTGTCCGTCGCTGTAAACTCTATCCGGAGCAACACCGCGGGAGGACTACAGGCTGGCCCGGCCGTCCTCAGGAGGTGGCTTGAGCGCGCCGGCAACGGTGCGCCTAGATAGATGACTGTCAAATACAGAACCCGGCTTACAGTCTTGCTCGCAATGATATGGCCCCGTCTGCGGAATACGCAGACGGGGCTCTTTCCCTTCCCGATCGGTGCGGGGATTCTCCCTGCCAAATGATTGCACAAAAATTTAGTTTTGTTTGATCTTAACCGGAAGACCGCGGAGTCGCACAAAAAAGCGGCGTCCAAAATGGACGCCGCTTTCCTGCAAGAGACAAACGGTGAAGTCAATCAGCCCTGCTCACGCATCTTGGCGAAGCACTCGCTGCAATACACAGGACGGTCGCTCTTAGGCTCGAAGGGAACCTTCGCCTCGCCGCCGCAGGCAGCGCAGACAGCGGTGAAGTACTCCCGGGGACCACGGGCGGCATTCTTGCGCGCGTCGCGGCAGGCCTTGCAGCGCTGGGGCTCGTTCTGGAAGCCGCGCTCTGCGTAGAACTCCTGCTCACCAGCGGTGAACACGAACTCCTGGCCGCATTCCTTGCACACTAAAGTCTTGTCTTCGTACATGATTTTACCCTCTCTTTGAAAAGAAAAATATATTGCGCTCAGCGTTTGCTGATACCGCCGGAAAGAAGTTGCTGTGCGACCTTGCGCCGAATGCGCTGCACAGCGTTGTCCACGGACTTTGGGGGCTTGCCTACCGTCTCGGCAATTTCCCTGCATGAAAGACCGTCTAGATAGTACCCCAAAATCTTCGCTTCAAATTCGGACAACTGTTTCCGGACACCAGCCAAGAGGGCTGCTGTGTGCTCCCTGTCGATCAAGAAATCTTCAGGATTGCGCTGCGCCAGATGTGCGGTTCCAGAGGTGTAGGAATTGCTGTCAAAGTAGGGAGTATCAAGAGAGACCGACTGATTAAGCGCCTTATGCTTCTCCCGCCCGGAGGCGCGGAGTACGGAATACAGCCGGCTTCGGATGCAAATTTCGGCAAAGGTCCGAAAGGACGCCTCTTTTTCCGCGTCAAATTCCCGGACTGCCTTGATCAGACCCACCATTCCCTCCTGGGTCAGATCCTCACTGTCGCCCCCCGTCAGGAAGAAAGGGCGGGCACAGGTGCGGACCAGGCGGTTATACCGCGTCACCAGGATCTCCTCCGCATCGCGGGTACCGGCCGCCGCCATACGACACAGCGTCTCGTCCGGAAGATCCCGCAAAGAGGATGATGGATTCTCATTCCACTTACACATATCGTATTATACCTGTCTCAACCGTGAATTGTCAAGCAAAATATCAAAATTCCCCGAAAAAAAACTTGCAAATTTAGTAATTTCATAAAAATTGCATCCAATTTGCATCGCGTCAGGAGATCGTCAGCTGTTCCAAGGCCTCCAAACCGGCGCTGCCGCCGGGAATGGGAAGATGCAGATGCTGATAGGCCTGCCGGGTGACACACCGTCCCCGGGGGGTTCTGGTTAAAAATCCCAGCTGCATGAGATAGGGCTCATAGACGTCCTCCAGGGTAACCGCCTCCTCGCCGATGGTGGCGGCCAGGGTTTCCAGGCCCACGGGACCGCCGCCGTAATTTTTAATAATGGCCTCCAGCATCCGCCGGTCAATGGGGTCCAGCCCCAGGTAGTCGATCTCCAGGGCGCAGAGGGACTGATCCGCCACCTCCTTGGTGATGACGCCGTCGGCCTTTACCTGGGCAAAATCCCGGACCCGGCGGAGCATCCGGTTGGCAATCCGGGGCGTTCCCCGGCTGCGGCGGGCGATCTCGTAGGCGCCCTCCGGCACAATCTCCACATCCAGAATTCCGGCGGACCGGGTGACGATTTTCGCCAGCTCCTCCGGGGTGTACAGCTCCAGACGCAAAGCGACGCCGAAGCGGTCCCGAAGAGGCGCGGACAGCTGTCCGGAGCGGGTGGTGGCGCCGATCAGCGTGAACCGGGGCAGATCCAGCCGGATGGAGTTGGCCGAGGGCCCCTTCCCCACGATGATGTCCAGTGCGTAATCCTCCATGGCAGGGTACAGGATCTCCTCCACGGAGCGGTTCAGCCGGTGGATCTCATCCACAAAGAGGATATCCCCCTCGTTCAGATTCGTTAAAAGCGCCGCCAGATCGCCGGGCTTCTCAATGGCCGGGCCGGAGGTGATGCGGATATTGACTCCCATCTCCTGGGCAATGATCCCCGCCAGAGTGGTCTTGCCGAGGCCTGGAGGGCCGTGGAGCAGCACGTGGTCCAGGGACTCCTCCCGCTTTCTGGCCGCCTGGATGAAGACGGAGAGGTTCTCCTTGGCCTTCTCCTGGCCGATGTATTCCCGAAGGGTCCTGGGCCGCAGAGACCCCTCCTGCACGTCTTCCTGCAAAAAGGTCTTGGCCACAAGGGGCTCTTCGTAGATGTCGTTTCCGTAGTCGATGCTCAAGCCCTCACCTCCCGGACGTCAAGGATTCACCAGATACAACACGATGGCAAGGATCAGGGAGAGCACACACACCGCCATCAAGACGCCCGCGCAGATCAGCGCGGACCGCGCCCGCACCTGATACCGCTCCGCCTCCTCCGGGGTCAGCTTCCAGCTCTGAGATAAAAAGCGGCTGTGCCGGGAAAACCGGTAGAGCATAAACGTACTGCCGATGAAAGACAAAAAACTTACCGTGGAAAGATCCATGGCGGCGCCTCCTCTCTTCGATCCTGGGAACAGAACATCCCGTGCCTTATTTCACCATCTTTTTCAGACTCTGGCGGATGATCTCCTCCAGGGGCAGGCTCTCCACATCCACGCCCTTCAGGGCCATGGAGACCTCCTGGCTGGAATAGCCCAGCACCGCCAGGGCCTGGGCGGCCTCCGTGGCCTTGCTGGCAAACATCACGGGAGCGGGAGCGCCCTTGCCGCCTGAGAAGTCCAGACTCCCGCCGCTCTCCCGGGCCATCTTGTCCTTCAGCTCCAGGATAATCCGCTGGGCGATCTTCTTGCCCACCCCCGGCGCCGCCGTCAGAGATTTCTCGTCTCCGGTGACAATGGCCATGGCCAGGCTCTCCGGCGTACCGGAGGACAAAATCGCCAGCGCCGCCTTGGGCCCCACGCCGGACACGCCGATCAACAGCTTGAAGCTGTTGAGCTCGTTCTGCGTGGCAAAGCCATAGAGATCAAAGAGATCCTCCCCCACGTTCAAATAGGTATAGAGTCTCCCCCGCTGCCCCTTTTTCAGGGCCGAGAGGGTGTTGTTGGTGGTCTTGCAGGCATAGCCCACGCCGCCGCAGTCGATGACCGCCAGGTATGGAAGGAGCTCCGCCACGGTGCCGTCAAGATAGTAGAACATCCAAAATTCTCCCGTTCATAGACAGATCTGGAAACATGGTCTCCCTGTCAAAAAGTAAACGTCACAAAACCTGCCGCCCATCTCTCCTTGCAGCGGCAGCCGCAGATACGGCGGCGAGGAGGACCACTCCCTCCGCCCGCTGCCCATTCAAACCGTCTCCCGGACATCGGAGGCCTGCGGCAGCCGGGAGGTAACGCTCCTGGCATGGCAGAGCGCCAGAGCCAATGCGTCGGCGGCGTCGTCCGGCCGCGGAATGGCGTTCAGCTTCAAAAGCCGCCGGGTCATATCCATCACCTGGCGCTTCTCCGCCTTGCCGTAGCCGGTGACTGCCAGCTTCACCTGGGAGGGGGTGTACTCATACAGGGGGATGCCGCACCGCTCCGCGGCGTACAGGATCACGCCCCGCCCGTGGGCCACGGCAATGCCGGTGGTGAGATTGGTGTTGAAGAACAGCTCCTCAATGGAGATCACATCCGGCTTCACCTGGCCGATCAGCTCCTCCATGTCCGTGCCGATCTGATAGAGGCGGCGGCTGAGAGGCAGTCCCGCCGGGGTGGTGATGGCGCCGTAGGTCACCATATGAACCTGTGCCCGCTCCGCCTCCACCAGGCCGAAGCCGATGGTGGCATAGCCGGGGTCAATCCCTAAAATCCGCATAGGTCTTCCCTTCCGATTCGCATACAAGAATAGTATATCAAATTTCAGAGGAAAGCGCAACCAGAAAAAGAGCGCCCGGGCGGGCGCTCTTTTCCGGTACTATTTGATGGGAATGGCAACTGGCGTGTCGAAGTTCGTGGCCCGGTTGTGGGTGGGCTCCAGGTAGATCACGCTGCCGGAGAAGCCCCGCAGAGGAAAATCCTCCGTAGAGACCCCCTCCTCCTCGATCCACTCCCCCGTCTCCGGGTCCTGATAGCTGAAGGAGGAGCCGCTCTGCCAGATGTCATAGTGGTTCCCCTCCTCATCCCAGAAGCCATGACAGCTCATCACGTTGCTGGGGCCTCCAATCTTCTCCAGGAAGACCACCCTCCAACCGCCGCTCTGCCGCTCTGCCCTGAGCAGGCTGACACCCTGGGGGAGGTTCTCCGCGGTGCCCGCAAGCAGATCCAGCCGCACCCTGGGGGCGTCCTTGTCCTTCCATCTGGCCTGGGTGATATAGAGCGTCAGATGCTGCCCATGGCTGAAAAAGGTGCTGTCCAGCCAGAAGGTGGCCATTCCCTCTCCCTCTGGGTCACCTGCGGCGGTGAGACCGCCGGGGCGTTCAAACCGCTCCCCGTACTCGTTCTCCAGATACAGGTCAAGTCCCTCCAGGCCCGCGGTGTTGTCCGGGTCGGCCTCCAGGTTCACCCGGAGGTGGGTGGGATACAGCTCCACTTCCGTCAGGGTGAAGCACTGGCCATCCAGGGTGAAGGCGGTGTCCACGGGGATGATCTCCCCCTGGGCGGTGTAGTAGGGGTCAAACTCCAGCTGGAAGGGGATCTCCGCCAGAAAGTCCGGCTCCCGGTACTCCGGCATCTCCGACGCGGAATCGTCCGGTTCCGCCTCTGCCCAGGCCGCCTCATCGTAGAACCCAAAGCGTACCCCCAGGGAGGCGGGCACGTCGCTCTCCACAAACTCCAGCTTAATCTGCGTCAGTTCTCCGCTGGTCAGCTGGGCACTGCCGGAGGAGCCCGCCCAGCTGTGGAGGTCGTCCATGTCGTAGTCGTAATTGACATACAGCTTCTGTTTTTCCGGGAACTGCGCCGTATAGAAGATGTTCAGCTGCTTGCGGTCCACAATGACATACTCCACCGTGACCGTGATGCCGCCCTCGCTCTTCGTCTCGCCGATGGGCTGGACATACTCATTCTCCACCGCGGCGGAGAGGGAGGGCGAGAAGGCCACCGCCTTGGCCAGCTCCCGCAGCCAGGGGACCCGCCCGCAGGCCGCAGCAAAGGGAATCGACAGGTTCACCAGGAGCACGAAGCAGGCAAAGCAGGCGGCCAGGCCCGCGGCGGAGCCTCCGAAAACGCGCCGCTTCCTCCGGGAAGCAGCCTGCCTTGCCAGCGCCCTGTCTACCGTGTTTTCCAGCCCCTCCGGCAGAGATTCCCGCCGCAGGGCCTCGTATTCCTCCATGCGATTCATGTGCTTCCCTCCTCTTCCAGGTCCAGACGTAAAAGCTCCAGCGCCCGTCTCTGCCGGGTTGCCGCGGTCCCCTGGGGGATCTCCAGGGCGGCGGCGGTCTCCGCCTGGGTGTATCCGGCGAAAAACCGCAGGACCACCACCTGCCGCAGCTCCTCCGGCAGGCGGCGGACGGCCTCCCGCAGCGGCAGCGCGTCGTATACATCCGGCCCGGCGGTGTCCGGCAGGGCCTCCTCCCCCGCAAGGCGCTTCCGGCGGCGGAGCTCCCGGTGGCACTCGTTGATGAGGATACGGGTGATCCAGGTCTCAAAAAACGCCGGCTGCCGCAGCTTTTTCAGGCTCCGCAGAGCCTGGTACACCGCCTCGTCCACAGCCTCTAGGGCGTCGGCCTCGCTGCCCAGGTACAGATAGGCGGCACGGTACAGCCGCGCCTTCACCGCTTCCACCCGGCACACAAATTCCTCGTGATCCAAAGCGCCGCCTCCCCTCTCTTTTGTCTATTAGAGTTCCCGGCTCCCCATTTTGTTTTCGGAAGGAAAAAAATTTTTCCAATACGCAAAAACAGCACGGCACCGCCGTGCTGTCCCCGGAATGTTTCACGTGAAACATCCGTTCGATTTCCCGTTCCCATCCGGAAGGGGACCAGGGGAAACCCTGTTTCCCCGGTTCTTTCGCCTCTGGCGAAAGAAGAAATTCCAATCATTTTCGGCAGGACATGCGCCTGCCGAAAATACCCCAACCCGTTCGCCCCTGGGGCGAACACACCAGTGAGCGGACTTCACCGGTGTCAGGAGGCACCATCGGTGGACACCCCCGCCATCGTCCGCTCCCAGTTCCTCGGTAGACGAGGGGGGATTCTCAAGGGGGGACCTGTCCCCCCTTGATTTACGCCCTCGGGTGCGCCTTCTGGTACACGTCCTTCAGCTGCCGCTTCACCACATGGGCATAGATCTGGGTGGAGGAGATATCCGCATGTCCCAGCATCTCCTGAATGGAGCGCAGGTCCGCGCCGTTTTCCAGCAGGTGGACCGCAAAGGAGTGCCGCAGGGTGTGGGGCGTGATGTCCTTTTGGATGCCCGCCTTCTCCTGGTAGGACTTGATGATCTTCCAGAACCCCTGGCGGCTCATGCGCTCTCCGTTCATGTTCACAAAGAGGGCCTTCTCCGTGCCGTCTGCAATCAGCTGGGGCCGAATGGTCTTCACGTAGTCCTGCAGCGCCTTCACAGCCGTATGGTAGAGGGGGATGATCCGCTCCTTTCCCCGGCTCTCACAGCGGACGAACCCGCCGGCCAGATTCAGATCCGAGACGTCCAGGGCGATCAGCTCCCCTACCCGAATCCCGGTGGCGTAGAGCAGCTCCAGCATGGCGTGATCCCGGAAGCCCTTGGCGTCTACGCACTGGGGCTGGTCCAGAAACAGCTCGACCTCCTTGTTGGTGAGAATCTCCGGGTATTTGCGTTCCGCCTTGGCGGCGGCGATGCCCTTGGCGGGATTGACCAGCATACTGCCGCAGGTAATCAGGTAGTTGTAAAACGACTTGATCGCGGCCAAAAAGCGCGTCACGGAGGCGGCGGATTTTCCGCGCCCCTGCATCCAGCTCATGTAATTTCGCACCATCTCCCGGCTGGCCGCCCGGAGATCGCAGTTTTGAGCCGTCCGCAGGTACTCTGCAAACTGGGTGACGTCCCGCAGGTAGGAGCTGACCGTATTCTGTGAGGCGTGCTTCTCCTCCTTCAAATACGTTCCAAATCCTGCAATATCGTCCATACCAGCGCCTCCTCTCTCTTTCAGCAATCATCCCAAAATCCGACCCAGCGCCAGATGAAGCAGCCAGGGCGACAGATAGAGATCCACACACATCCCCACCAGCAAAACGCCGACGCAGACGACCAACCGCAGCCACCAGTCCTTCCCGTAGACCGGTGCGGAGCGCCGCCCCAGGGAGGCGCCCGCCAGAGCCGCGGAGGTCTGCCAGGCAGGAACTGCCAGGAGAAAATAACAGGGCAGCGTTACCGCGCACCGCAGCCCAAATACCGCCAGGGCCAGCACCACGCCGCCCTCGCCGAAAGCCGCCGTAAAGCAGCAGACAGAAAAAGACAGAAAAAAACCGAAGGCCGCCGTCATACACGGCAGCAGCACCACCCCCAGGGATGCAAAGCCCAACAGCACCGCCAGCAGCGGGTAGCGGAAATACAGCACCAGCGCCGAGAGCGCCGCCCGGGGAGAGAGCTCCTCCTCCAGGGTCACATAGAGCCGGAGATATTCCGTCAACTCCTGGGCGGACTCGCCGGGTACCCGGCCCGCCAGAACCTGTCCCAAAATAACGCCTGCCAAAAAGAACAGCGCCAGCAGCAAAAGCCGCGGCAGCGGGGAGGGCAATTCCCCGTAGGCCCTTCTCTTCCAGTCCAACCCGCCTCACCTCACCGCATCCTATGCGGCAAAGCGGCGGCTTATACGATTCGCCCGTGAAAATCAGGTCCGATTTTCCTGCCGGCAGGACGCGCCGCGGCGGCGATGCCGGAAGCGCCGTGCAGCCGGAATTTTTTCAAAACCCATATGGATACTGGAAACTGCGGCACTGACGATGGAAAAAATACGGCCGCCTCATGTTATGAGGATTCCTATGATTCCGGGCCGGTTAACGTAAACTCACAACCCTTACTATAGTTCAATCTGCCAGAATTATCAAGGATATTCAAAGAAAAACCTTCTTTTTGGAAATTATGTCAAAATATTATGTAAACAGCATTATGTAAACTAATGAAACACAGGGGCGAAAGAATGATCTGACGGACAAGATATAGGGGCGCTGTAAAATTCAGCGCCCCATATCTACCCCTCCCTCTCCCCTGCCGCCGGGATGAAAGCGCAGGTGCCCTGAAAGCGTCTGCGGGCTGGGAATCCGTTCCATTTTGTGAATTTTCACAACACGCTCATTTCCGCCGTTTCCGGCGGCGCGGCCGCCGCCCACCCAGGAATCCGGCCAGAATCCCGCCGGCGAGAATGCACAGCAGCAGGATGCCCCCGCGGCCGTTCCAGGTGATCCGCTGCCAAAAGGACATCCCCAGCAGAATCAGCAAAGCCGCAAAGAGCACCGCGTTCAGCAGCGCCGACGGCAGCGGCCCCCAGGGTCCCCGGCGGACTGTCAGCAGTCCTCCGCCCACGGAGGCCAGCAGGCACAGTACCGCCGTCAGCGGAAATGCGGCATTCGCCGGTACGACGCCCTTCACCACCAGCAGCGCCAGCAGCAAAATGCCTGCCAGGTAGCATCCCGCCCCCAGCAGCACCCCCTGCAGATATACCATCCAGACGGCGGTCGCGGTCTTTTTCTTTCCCATAAAAAAGCTCCTCCCTCGCAATAGGCTCGTCAATGGAGCATATTCCAAGGGAGGATGCTTTTATGATGAAAATGGAATCAATTTTCCTCAGAGGTCTCCTCGGAGGTCTCTTCCGCCTCAGGGGCCTCCGGCTCCTCGGGCAACTCGGCCTCCTTCTCCGCCTTCTTGGCAGGCTCAGGCTGCTCGGAGGTCTGTACGCCCACAGTGGACAGCGCCCACTTGGCGAACTCAATCCGGACGCGGTCCTCGCTGGTCTCGATCACAAAGGTGTCCTGGGTCAGGGAGACCACCTTGCCGATGATGCCGCCGATGGTGGTGATGGTGTCGCCCTTTTTCAGACCATCCCGCATCTGCTGGGCCTGCTGCTTCCGCTTCTTCTCCGGACGAATCATCATGAAATACATCAGCGCAAACAACAGCACAATCATGATGATGGAGGACATTGCTTGACTACCCATGATAAATAGCTCCTCTTTTTCTTATTTTCCTAAAATTCAGAATGGTATCATTATACCAGAATCACCCAGTAATGCAAGTCCTTTTTTCAGAACCCGCATTCACCGCCTGTGCAGCTTTCTCAGACCCGCTCCTCCAGGCGGCCGCTGTAGCGGGCCCGGAAGGCGGCGAAGGTCCCCTCATCCAGCGCCTGCCGGATGTTTGCCATGAGGTCGTTGTAGAAATACAGGTTGTGGAGCACCGCCAGCCGCAGCGCCAGCACCTCGTCCGCCTTGAACAGGTGCCGCAGGTAGGCCCTGGAAAAGCTTTGGCAGACGGGACAGCCGCAGCGCTCGCTGATGGGCCCTGCGTCCGTCCGGTACTTTTCGTTCATGATGTTCACCGTGCCCTCCCAGGTGAAGAGCTTTCCGTGGCGGCCGTTGCGGGAGGGCATCACGCAGTCGAAGAAATCCACGCCCCGGCTCACCGCCTCGATGATATTGCTGGGGGTCCCCACGCCCATGAGATAGCGGGGTTTGTCCTGGGGCATGAAGGGCTCCACCACGTCAATCATCTCATACATGACCTCCGCCGGCTCTCCCACGGCAAGGCCCCCGATGGCAAAGCCGTCGCAGTCGATCTTGGCGATCTCCCGCATATGCCAGGCCCGAAGGTCTGCGAAGGTCGCGCCCTGGTTGATCCCAAAGAGCATCTGCTGAGGATTCACCGTCCCCGGCAGGCTGTTCAGCCGGTCGTGCTCCGCCTTGCACCGCTCCAGCCAGCGAAAGGTCCGCTCGCAGCTGAGCTTGGCATAGTCGTACGGGGCCGGGTTCTCCACACACTCGTCAAAGGCCATGGCGATATCGCTGCCCAGATTGGACTGAATCCGCATGGACTCCTCCGGGCCCATGAAGATCCGGTGTCCGTCGAGGTGGGAGGCAAAGGTGACGCCCTCCTCCTTGATTTTCCGCAGGCTGGCAAGGGAAAACACTTGAAACCCGCCGGAGTCCGTCAGAATGGGGCCGTCCCAGTCCATGAAGGCGTGGAGTCCCCCCATCTGCCGCACAACCTCATCGCCGGGCCGCAGGTGCAGATGATAGGTGTTGCTGAGCTCGATCTGACAGCCCACCTGCCGCAGGTCGTGGGCGGAAACACCGCCCTTGATGGCCCCCTGGGTGCCCACATTCATGAACACCGGCGTCTGGACCACACCGCCGTGGGCACAGGAAAACGCACCGCGGCGGGCGCGGCCCTCTTTTTTCAATACTTTAAACACAAACAAACTCCTTTAATCAGGCCGTCGCCGAAAAATTTATGGAAGAGCTTCCATTTCCTGCTCCAGATCCATGGAAGCGCCCTTCGACGGTATAACAGCCGTCCGTTTCTCGGTGGACAGGTTTTTCGCAGAGATGCGTCAACGCCGGTGCCTGGCCATGAGCCCTATCCCGGCGTTTCTCTGTCAGCGGGACACCGCTCCGGACAGCCCGTCAAAAAATGTCCGCAGCTCCGTTTTCCGCTCCTGGGAGAGCTGGGTCTTCCGCACCCCCTGAACCGCTCCCTCCAGGGCGGTGAGCTGGTGAAAGCAGGCGGTGGGGTCCACCTGAGTCCGAATCCGGAGGAAGGCCTCCTCCGCACCGGCGGCGCGGAAGGATTCGATGCTGTCAAAGCCGGCCCGCCGCAGGTTTTCCGCCAGCTTAGGCCCGACATTGGGCAATTCCTGAAACTCCATAAGCGTCTCCCTTCAATATAAAAACATGGCGTCCCCGAACGAGAAAAAGCGGTATTTCTCCCGCACGGCCTCCTGATATGCCGCCAGGATGTGTTCCCGTCCGGAGAAGGCCGACACCAGCATAATCAGGGTACTCTCCGGCAGGTGGAAATTGGTCACCAGCGCGTCCATCACCTTGAAGCGGTATCCGGGGTAGATATAGATGCTGGTCCAGCCGGCCTTTGCCTCCATGTGCCCGTCCTCCCCGGCCCAGGACTCCAGCGTCCGGCAGGAGGTAGTGCCCACACAGATGCACCGGCCGCCGGCCGCCCTGGTGCGGTTGATGAGATCCGCCGTCTCCTGGGAAATCGTGCAGAACTCGCTGTGCATGGCGTGGTCGGTGATCTCCTCCTCCTTCACAGGGCGGAAGGTGCCAAGGCCCACATGCAGCGTCACATAGCCGATCTCCACCCCCTTGGCCCGGATGCGCTCCAGCAGCGGGCGGGTGAAGTGAAGCCCCGCAGTGGGTGCCGCCGCGCTGCCGGTGACCTTGGAGTAGACCGTCTGATACCGCTCCCGGTCCTGGAGCTCCGCCTTGATATAAGGCGGCAGCGGCATCTTGCCAAGGCGCTCCAGCACCTCCAGGAAAATCCCCTCGTAGTCAAAGCGCACCAGGCGGTTTCCGCCCTCCGTCTCCGCCATCACCTCGGCCGTCAGCTGGCCGTCGCCGAAGGAGAGGCGTGTCCCCGGGCGCATTTTCCGCCCCGGCCGCACCAGGCACTCCCAGGTTTTGTCTCCCCGGTCGATCAGCAGCAGCACCTCACAGGCGCCTCCGCCTGGCAGACGGTGTCCCAGCAGCCGGGCGGGCAGCACCCTGGAGTCGTTGAGGATCAGGCAGTCCCCCGGACGCAGGAAGTCCGGCAGGTCGTAAAAGTGATAGTGCCCTACCGCGCCGGAGACGCGGTCCAGGGTCATCAGCCGGGAGCCGTCCCGCCGCTCCAGGGGGGTCTGGGCAATCAGCTCCGGAGGCAGGTCGTAATAAAAATCACTGGTTTTCATATGGTCTCCATGTATCACGCAATGGTGACGTCCGTATAATAGAAGTGTAAAATGTCCTCATAAGTATATCCCAATTCCGCCATGGCCTTGGCGCCGTACTGACTCATGCCCACACTGTGGCCGTTTCCGCTGCCGGTGATGGTGAAGCTGCCGCTGCTGGGCGCGGAGGGCGCGCTGCTGCCGCCGCCGGACACCACGGAAGTTCCGGAAGAGGAGATCACCGTACAGGAATCCCCCCGGAGGGTCTGCACACTGCCGGCGCCGGAGATCACGGAGACCCCCTCAAAGGAGGGCAGGCAGCTGCTGCCGTTTACATACACGCCGCTGCCGGAGGGCCCTCCGCCGTTGATGGAAAAGCGCAGACTGCGGACTGATTTTCCATAGGTGCTGCTGTAGAAGATGGAGCTGCAGGTCAGCCCGGTCACCGTCTTGGTGCCCCGGCTGCCCTCAAAGGTCACCGCGGCCACGTTGCCGACCGGCGTATAGCCTGAGACGTAGACGTTCCGCACCGTTCCTACATCGTAGCCCTTCTGCTCCAGAATCCACGTCAGCTCCGCGGAGGTGTAGGTGACGGAGTACTGGTAATTGGGAATGGAGGTCCGGGCCTCATAGGGGTCCTCCTTGCCCTTCAGATAGCCCTTCTCGCCGCCCCAGACGTTTTTGGCGTCCTCTGTGGCGCCGCCGTTGGAGGAGTGATACACCGGGTCCTGGACCAGATAGCCGTCGTAGTAGAGCATCTCCCCTGCCGTATTTTCAACCGCCTGATCCGTCAGATCCGTGGCGGCGTTCAAGCCGTTGTAGACCTGGCAGTCAATCCCGTTGCACACGTCAAAGCCATACGTGCCAAGATGCTTGCTGGTCCGGCAGGCGTAGGTCCGGGCGCAGACCGCCTGGGCCTCCAGCGCCGCCAGAGGCCAGCTGCCGCCCATCTCGGAGGGCAGCACCCCCCTCACATAGTCGTCCAGCTCCGTCACATTCACCACACCAAGATCTCCGCCATTCGTGCGGGGATACTCAAACCCGCCGGGGTACTTGTAGCCCCGAAACCAGGTGACGGTGTCCCGTCCGGAGGGCAGCACGCCCAGATCCAGCCGGCCGCGGCCGTCAAACTCAAAGAGAATCTCCGTGGTACGGGTCACGGTGACCAGCACACCGGAGTCGGAGGAACAGACCGCGTATCCCTCCCCCAGCCGGTCCGCGGCGTTCCGGGCCTCCCGCTCCGAGGCGTAATCCCCCACCCGGACCACATACTCCTCGTCAATCCAGGCAGGATAGCCGTCGTAGTCCCTGGCCGTGTCCAGGGCATCCTCAAAGGACCGCAGGCCGTCGATCTCCACATGCCACGCCCCGATGGAGCGCCCTCCGGAGGACGTCCTGCTGTAGGCGCCGCTGCTGTCCAGATAGATCTCCCCGGCGGCCGTCATGGAGATGGCGGTCTCCTCCGTCCAGCCCACGGACTGGAAGCGGCGGTCCTCGTCAAAATATCCGAACTCATAGCCGGAGCCCACCGCATTTTCCAAATTGGCCGAGAACATGGCGCTGGAGCCGTACCGCAGCCCCACCTTGATGACATTGCCCTCCAGCGCAGCCGCGGAGGCGGAATGCAGCACAAAAAAACTCACAACAAGGCACAGGGCCACCAGCAGCTTTTTCATAGGACCTCCCAATCGCGGCCGTCTTGACGGTACCGCCAAATCATGATATGATAGACACAGAAAAACAAATGTCCTCTGCACGAGAACAGACTGGAATCTCCGTAACAATTTGATTATAATATAAAGCGGTGCGGCAATCAACAAAAATCGTCAGAGTTTTCCTGATTTTGCCGCTCTGCCTGTGATGAGGAGGAAACGCAAATGAAACAGTACAACGTGGGCGTCATTGGCGGAACGGGCATGGTGGGCCAGCGGTTCATCACACTGCTGGAAAACCATCCCTGGTTCCGCCTGAGCGCCATTGCCGCCAGCGGCCGCAGCGCCGGAAAGACCTATGAGGAGGCGGTTTCAGGCCGCTGGGCCATGACCACTCCCATCCCGGAGGAGGCCAGGAAGCTGGTCCTGCTGGACGCCCAGGCGGACGCCAAGAAGCTGGCGGAGATGGTGGACTTCTGCTTTTGCGCCGTGGACATGAAGAAGGAGGAGATCCGGGCCCTGGAGGAGCAGTACGCCAAACTGGAGTGCCCCATTGTCTCCAACAACTCCGCCAACCGCTGGACGGACGATGTGCCCATGGTGGTGCCGGAGCTCAACGCCGAACACATCCAGGTCATTGAGGCCCAGCGCAAGCGCCTGGGGACCAAGCGGGGCTTCATCGCCGTGAAGTCCAACTGCTCCATTCAGAGCTACGTCCCCGCCCTGCACCCCCTGCGCAAGTATGGTCTGGAGCGGGCGCTGGTCTGCACCTACCAGGCCATCTCCGGCGCGGGCAAGACCTTTGAGCGATGGCCGGAGATGGTGGACAACTGCATCCCCTACATCGGCGGCGAGGAGGAGAAGAGCGAGCAGGAGCCCTTGAAGGTCTGGGGCACTCTGGAAAACGGGAAGATCGTCCCTGCCAAGAGCCCCCTTATCACCGCCCAATGCTTCCGGGTGGCCTGCCTGGACGGCCACATGGCTGCTGTGTTCATGAAATTCCGGGACGGCTGCAAGCCCTCCATCCAGCAGATCAAGTCTGACTGGGCCTCCTTCCGGGGCCCCGCCCAGGAGCTGGATCTCCCCTCCGCCCCCAAACAGTTCCTGCACTACTTTGAACAGCCGGACCGTCCCCAGACACATCTGGACCGGATGCTGGAAAACGGCATGGCCATCTCCCTGGGCCGCCTGCGGGAGGACACCCAGTACGATTACAAATTTGTAGGGCTCAGCCACAACACCCTGCGGGGCGCCGCCGGCGGCGGGGTCCTCCTGGCGGAGCTGCTGTGTGCCAAAGGCTACATTTGAGGCAAACTGAATTTCAGTTCACGAAAGAGACGGTGCCGGCAGGCGGCCGTCTCTTTCCATTAGGAATTAGAAATGAGGAGTTGGGAATCGGCGGATGTCACGTCATTTTCCACACCCGCACCAGCCATTAATTCTGAAAAATTCCTGATTTCTCATTCCTAATTCCTAATTTATAAAGGGGTGTTTTGTATGAGACAACCGATTTTCACCGGCTCCGGCGTGGCCATCGTCACGCCCTTTACGAACGATGCCGTCAACTTCACCGCCTTTGGGGCGTTCCTGGATTTCCAGCTGGAACAGGGAACCGACGCCGTCATCGTCTGTGGCACCACTGGGGAGGCCAGTACCATGTCCTATCAGGAGCGGATGGAGACCATTTCCTTCTGCGTGGAGCACGTGAACGGCCGGGTCCCCGTGATTGCCGGGAGCGGCTCCAACTCCACGGAGGCGGCTCTGACCCTCTCCAGGGACGCGGAGCGGGCCGGCTGTGACGGACTGCTGCTGGTGACGCCCTATTACAACAAGGCCAGCCAGCCGGGGCTCATCCGCCACTACACCCGCATCGCCGACGCCGTGGATCTGCCCATTATCCTCTACAACGTTCCCTCCCGCACCGGGGTGAACATTGCACCGGAGACCTATGCAGCATTGGCGCAGCATCCCAACATCAACGGCGTCAAGGAGGCCAGCGGAAACCTGGGCGCTACCCAGCGGACCCGGAACCTGTGTCCAAAGGACTTTTACATCTGGTCCGGCAACGACGATGAGACCGTTCCCATCTGTGCCTTTGGCGGGGTGGGCGTGATCTCCGTGGCGGCAAACCTGGTTCCGGACAAAATGCACACACTGGTTCAGCTGTGCCTGGACAACGACTTCGCCGCAGCCGGGAAGCTTCAGCTGGAGTTGAAGGACCTCTGTGACGCCCTCTTCTGCGAGGTCAACCCCATTCCGGTGAAGGCGGCTTTGCAGCTGATGGGCTGGGATGTCGGTCAGCCGCGGCTGCCGCTCTGTCCCCCTGATGAGGCGCAGCTGGAGCGGATTCAAAGGACTCTGATGCAGTATCAGCTTTTATGACAACACGAGGCCGCGCCATAGGCGCGGCCTCACGGCTTATTCCTTATTCGTGCAATCCATGTCATGGAACGGTTGTGGCGGGGGCCGCAGCCCCCGCCGTTGCCGCATCCGCTGTCAATGAAATAGGCTGCGGCGCGGAGGCTTGACGGCGGAGCCGTCATTACCCTGACGCGGCGGATAACGTGGAAAGAAGTTCCCCGGAAAGGCTACCAGCCTTTCCGGGGAACTTTTTCGCTGTATAGCGTTGGGATGGTGTGGTATCAGGTATCCGGTTTTACGAGACGACCTTCATCCATGGCGCGTGACAATTCTGCAAGCCGGCTTCCAGGCGTGAATTCCAGCCCGTATTCCTTTGCGAATTGGATGGCAAGCAGGTCGTCGTTTAATATTCTGGTATATTGGTCTTTTTCGTATGGTGCATCAGATTCGTCCATTACGATATGCATCGATTGTTTAGGATGTTTCATGTTCGGTTCACCTCTGTCCACTGGGCGGCGATATATTCGTCGTAGGTGCAGAGCTTATCCATCAGCTTTCCATCCCGGAATTCCATGATCCGGTTGGCAATGGTCTGAACAAACTCGTGGTCGTGGCTGGCAAAGAGCACAATGCCCTTGAAGTCGATGAGGCCGTTGTTCACCGCCGTGATGGACTCCAGGTCCAGGTGGTTGGTGGGCTGGTCCAGCACCAGAACATTGGACCCGAACAGCATCATCCGGGACAGCATACACCGCACCTTCTCCCCGCCGGAGAGGACCTTGACCGGCTTGAACACGTCGTCGCCGGAGAACAGCATCCTGCCCAGGAAGGAGCGCTTGAAGGACTCCGTGTTGGCCTCCGGCGTGTCCGGTGTGTACTGCCCCAGCCAGTCCACCAGGTTCAGGTCGCAGTCATTGAAAAAGGCGGAATTGTCCAGGGGGAAATAGCTGGTGGTGATGGTGGTGCCCCACTTGAAGGTGCCCTCGTCGGGCTCCAGCTCCTCCATGAGAATCTTGAAGAGGGTGGTCTTGGCGATCTCGTCCTCCCCTACAAAGGCGATCTTCTCCCCCCGGTTCACCCGGAAGCTCACGTTGTCCAGCACCTTCCGGCCGTCCACGGTCTTGCTGAGCCCCTCCACCGCCAGGATCTCCTTCCCCGGCTCCCGGTCCATCTGGAAGCCCACAAAGGGGTAGCGGCGGGAGGAGGCGGGCATCTCCTCCACCGTCAGCTTGTCCAGGAGCTTGCGGCGGGCGGTGGCCTGCTTGGACTTGGACTTGTTGGCGGAGAAGCGGGAGATGAACTCCTGGAGCTCCTTGATCTTCTCCTCCTTCTTCTTGTTCTGGTCCCGGATCATCCGCTGCATCAGCTGGCTGGAGGCGTACCAGAACTCGTAGTTGCCCACGTACATCCTGATCTGGCCGTAGTCCACATCCACAATGCTGGTGCAGACGGTATTCAGGAAGTGCCGGTCGTGGCTCACCACCAGCACCAGGCTCTCACACTCCATCAAAAAGTCCTCCAGCCACTCAATGGCCTGGATATCCAGATGGTTGGTAGGCTCGTCCAGAAGGATGATGTCCGGCTTTCCAAAGAGAGCCTGGGCCAGCAGGACCTTCACCTTCTCCTTGGCGGTGAGGGAGGACATTTCGCTGTAGAGGATGTCGTTGGACAGGCCCAGCCCCTGAATCAGGCGGCTGACGTCGCTCTCGGCCTCCCAGCCGCCCATCTCGGCGAACTCCGCCTCCAGCTCGCTGGCCCGGACGCCGTCCTCATCGGAGAAGTCCTCCTTCTCATAGAGGGCGTCCTTCTCCTTCATGACATCGTAGAGGTGCTGATTGCCCAGGATCACCGTGTCCAGGACGCTGTACTGATCGTACTGGAAGTGGTCCTGCTTCAGGACGGACATGCGGTCATCCTTGGAGATGACCACCTCGCCGGTGGTGGGCTCCAGGTCTTCGGAGAGGATGCGGAGGAAGGTGGTCTTGCCGGCGCCGTTGGCGCCGATGATGCCATAGCAGTTGCCGGGGACAAATTTCAGATCCACATGCTTGAAGAGGGTCTGTCCGCTGAAATTCAAACTGACGTCGTTGACTGTGATCATCTATGCGTACCTCTGTCTTTCCCTATCCCTTCAGTGCTCCATGGCGGCCTTGTGGTAGACCTTTTTGCCCTTCTTGATGATGGCGCCGTCGCCGCCGCAGTCAGCGCAGCAGAAGGTCTTTTCAATGTCCGTGATCTTCTCACCGCAGACGCTGACACCCCCCTGCTGGACCAGCCGCCGGGCCTCGCCCTTGGAGGCACAGAGGCCGCACTTCACCAGCAGGGTCAGCACGTCAATTTTTCCATCGGTAAAATCCGCTTCGCACAGGAGCGTACAGGGCATATCCGCACTGTCCCCGCCGCCGCCGAAAAGGGCCCGGGCGGCGGTCTGCGCCTTCTCCGCCTCCTCCTTGCCGTGGACAAGGCTTGTGAGCTCGTAGGCCAGGATCTCCTTGGCGGTGTTCAGCTGGCTGCCCTCCCAGCGGTCCATCTCGTCGATCTGCTCCAGGGGCAGGAAGGTGAGCCAGCGGACACACTTCATGACATCCGCGTCCCCCACATTGCGCCAGTACTGGTAGAAATCATAGGGGCTGGTCTTGTTGGGGTCCAGCCACACGGCGTTCCCGGCGGTCTTGCCCATCTTGTTCCCCTGGGAGTCGGTGAGCAGGTTGATGGTCATGC
>JAHZBA010000030.1:29102-35578 GCA_019423635.1 Clostridiales bacterium | reverse complement strand
ATGGCCATCTGCTTGCCGGGCATGGCGTCCAGGGTGAACCGGGCGGCCACCTCGGCCACGCGCTCGGCGCCCTTGGTGATGACGATGAACTGCACCAGCACGATAATCAGGAAGATGACCACGCCGATGACGATGTTGCCGCCGGTAATCATATTGCCGAAATTCTGAATCACCGTGCCGGCATAGCCGCTGCGGAGAATCATCCGGGTACTGGAGACGTTCAGTCCCAGGCGGAACAGCGTCGTCACCAGCAGCAGCGACGGAAAAATGGAGAACTCCAGCGCCTCGGAGATGTTCATGGTGATCATCAGGATCATGATGGACAGCCCGATGTTGGTCACCAGCAAAATATCCAGAAGCTGAACCGGCAATGGAATAATCAGGAAGAGAACAATGACCACGACAGCCAGCGCGATCGCGTTATTCAAGATCCGCTTCATACGCTGTCTCCCTCCTGAAACATAGTGCCTCCCGTCCGCTCAGGGACCTGTCTTTCCGCCGCAGCGGCCGCGTTGTACTGCTTAGCGCACAATCTGCTTTTTCTCATTCAGACGGAAGATGTATACCAGAACCTCCGCCACCGGGCCGTACAGATCCGGCGGGATCTCCCGGTTCAGCTCCGTCTGCGCATAGAGGGCGCGGGCCAGGGGCACGTTTTCAATCACGGCCACCTTGTGCTCCTCCGCAATCTTCACGATCCGCTGGGCCACCTCATCCTGACCCTTGGCCAGTACCACCGGCGCGCTGTCCTGCTCCGGCTGATACCGCAGCGCCACAGCAAAGTGGGTCGGGTTTCGGACCACCACATCCGCTCCGGGCACCTGCTGCATCATGCGGCTCATGGCCCGGCGGCGCTGGATCTCCTTGATCTTCCCCTTGACCTGGGGATCGCCCTCGGTCTGCTTATACTCCTCCTTGATCTCCTGCTTGCTCATGCGCATCTGGCGTTCGTAGTCCCACCACTGGTAGAGGAAATCCGCCGCCGCCAGGGCGATGAACGCAATGATGATGCGGATAATCATGCTCTTGCTGATCTCAAAAATATGCCGGCCGGCGGCGCCGATATCGGTATAGAGATACTTGGCGCTCTCCAGAAAGGAGTTCGACAGGCTGACATAGATGATAACCAGCAGTACCGTGATCTTCAAAATCCCCTTCAGCGCCTCCACGACGCTCTTCAGGGAAAACAGCTTCTTGAATCCCTCCAGGGGATTCAGCCGGCTGAATTTTGGCTTCATCAGTTCGCCGCTGACCAGCATTCTGGTCTGGGCGAAGGTCGCTGCAATGGCGCACAGCGCCGTCACCAGGCAAAGCGGCAGCGCCGTCTTGGCCAGCACCAGGGCCGCCTGAGCTCCCAGCTCCGACAGCGTTCCGCTCACCTGCCCGATGGGACCGGTACAGGCGGCAATACAGTAGGTCACAAAGGCGGCCAGCTGCTCTACGATGGTGCCGGAAAGGGCTGCCAGCATGGCCGCGGCGCCAATCAGCGTCACCACAGACACGGCGTCCTGACTGAGGAACACATGGCCTTTCTTTCGCTCGTCCCGTCGCTTTTTTGGTGTTGCTTTTTCGGTCTTGGAACCCTCGGCCACGCGTCATCCCCCCTTTGGCCCGTCTCTTCCCTGCCGCTACCCGGCAGTCTGTGCCAGAATCAGGCGCAGGCCGTCCAGCATACGGCCCTCCGCCGACAGGAGGAACTCGCTGATCGGTGCAATCAACAGCAGCAGCAGTACCAGGCCGATGAGCACCTTCAAATCAATGTTGATGGCAAAGATATTGATCTGGGGAATGACCTTCATCAAAACGCCCATTCCCAGCTGGCCCATCAGCTCCGCCGCCAGAATCGGCATACTCAGCTTCACCGCCAGCACCGTGCACTCGATAAAGAGCTCCAGCGCGGCGCTGGCCAGATTCTGCCTCAGGCTGACCGCCCCGAAGGGAACGATCTCACTGGAGGTCATCAGAATCCGCAGCAGGGTGTGATGTCCGCCGGCGGCAAAGAACAGCAGCACCAGCAGCGTATTCAGCAGCATCCCCGTCACGGACATGTTCGCCTGCGCGCCTGCGTCATAGATCTGGTTCATGGTCATACCCATCTGGGTATCCACCACCTGTCCCGCCAGCTGCGGGATATAAAAGAAGAACTCCATCACCATTCCCAGGGCAGCGCCCAGGGCCAGCTCCAGCAAAAGCCTCACGGCCATCTCAGCCAGCCCGCTGGGGACCGCCACGGTCTGGTCCGTGATGGAATAGACAAATACCGACAGGGTCAATGCGAACCCGCTGCGGAAAAGTGCCGGCAGGTTCCGGCGGCCGAGGATGGGATTCATCAGCACAAAGCCGCTCATCCGGGCCGTCACATAGAGAAACAGGGTCAGCGCCGTCCAGTCCAACATCATCTGCCCCCGGCTATGCGGCGATCAGCGAGAAGATCTCCCGGGAAAAATCCTGGAGATTCTCCAGCATCCATCCGCCGCCCAACAGCAGCAACACCACGATCACCACCAGCTTCAAAACGAAGCCGATGGTCTGCTCGTGGATCTGCGTCACCGCCTGGAAAATGGCCACTACCACACCCACCAGCATACTCAAAAGCAGCATCGGGGCGCTGATCCGGAGAACCACAAGCACGGCGTCCCGCAAAACATCTGAAACAGCAGACGTCGTCATAGATTCGTCCTCCTTCGAAATGGTTCGCGTAAATCTGCTAGTAGACGCCGCGAATCAGGCTGGAGAACAGCAGCTCCCAGCCATTCAGCGTCACAAACAGCAAGAGCTTGAACGGCATGGAGATCATGGAAGGCGGCAGCATAATCATGCCCATGGACATCAAGGTGGACGACACCACGATGTCAATCAGCATGAAGGGAATGCACAGCAGAAATCCGATCTCAAAGGCCCGCTGCAGCTCACAGGTCATAAACGACGGCACAATGATCCGCAGAGGCAGCTCCAGTCCCGTGTCCATGTCAATGGTCTCCGGCACGTCCACCTGGGCCAGATCACAGAACATATGCAGCGTGCTCTGCTGGGTATTGGCGAGCATGAATTCCTTTAAAGGCACTGCCGCCGTCTCCAGAAACTCCGTCTGGCTGATCTCCTCCTCCGTGTAGGGCTCCCAGGCCTCCGTCCGGATGCGGTCGAAAGTGGGCGCCATAGTGAAAAGGGTCAGAAACAGCGCCAGACCCACCAGCACCGTGTTGGGCGGCGTCTGCTGGGTGCCCAGAGCCGTGCGGAGAAAGGAGAAGGAGATGACGTACCTGGTAAAGGACGTCATCATCACCAGCAGGGAGGGCAGAAGCGTAATCATGGTGGTCAGGAACAGAATCTCCAGGACCTGTACGCTGTCCCCGTTGATGCTGATTAAGCCCTCCGGAATTGCCGTTGACATGGCCGTCTCACCTCCGCCCTCTGTTCTTCAGCGTGATCTGCAGCGCCTCCCGAAAGCTGGGGGCGGGCGGCTGCTCCGCCTGTTCCTGCTGCCACAGGGCGGCCTCCTCCGCTGTGAACTCCGCCAGGGCGGAGATCTCTCCGGCTGTGATGCCAAGGAGGAAGAACCGCTCTCCCGCCCGTACCATCACCAGCCGCTGCTCCCGTCCCACGGGAAGCTGGTCCAAAAGCTCCATCTGCCGGCCGCTTCCTCTGCCGAAGGCTCCAAGGCCTCCTCTGCCCACCACATGCTTGGTGAACCAGTAGGCCGCGCCGATAATCAGCGCGATGCAAAGGAGCATCCACAGGACAGACAGCCAGAGATTGCTATCTTCCA
Organism: Clostridiales bacterium; assembly: GCA_019423635.1. Classification (GTDB taxonomy): domain Bacteria; phylum Bacillota; class Clostridia; order Oscillospirales; family Oscillospiraceae; genus Oscillibacter. The sequence continues at coordinate 31,812 of JAHZBA010000030.1, read as the reverse complement.
GCATCAGGGCGTGCCCAGGATGTTGGTCACCGTCTTCAGGACGCGGTCAGGCTTGAAGGGCTTGACGATGAAGTCCTTGGCGCCGGAGCGCACCGCATCCATGACCATGCTCTCCTGACCCATGGCAGAGCACATGACCACATTGGCGTTGCCGTCCTTGGCACGGATGGCCTTCAGGGCCTCCAGTCCGTCCATGTTGGGCATGGTGATGTCCATGATGACCAGATCCGGACCGATCTCGCCGAATTTCTCCACGGCGTCCGCTCCGTCCACTGCCTCAAACAGCTCCGTGTACCCGTTCTTGCTCAGGGTGTCCATGATCATCTTCCGCATGAAAGCGGCGTCGTCCACACAAAGAATCTTCTTAGCCATTGTTGTAATCCATCCTTTTCAATTCAAATTACAATTGGGGGTTTTCCGAATGTATTTATGATTTCTTGGCAAGGGCTTCCAAGGCGGGCTTTTGAACAATCTCCGTGATCCGAACGCCGAAGTTGTCGTCGATCACCACCACATCACCCCGTGCAATGCACTTTCCGTTGACAAACAGATCCACCTGATCGCCGGCCAGTTTGTCCAGAACCACCAGGGAGCCCTTGGTATACTCCAGAATATCCTGCACCTTCCGCTGGGTCCGCCCGATTTCCACCGTCACCTGCAGGGGGACCTCCATGATGAGCTCCAGGTTCTCCGCCTGCTCCTTCCCCAGGGACTGCAGCGCGTCCAGTTCCTTCATGGGAACGGGCTGCGTGGGAATGACCTTGGGGTCCGGCGCAACCTGTGCCGCCGGCTGGGGCGGATAGGGGTAGGGGTAATACATGGGAGGATAGCCCATGTAGCCGTTGGCAAAGGGCTGCGCTCCCTCCGGCATCCCCGGGGGAACCTGCTGCTGCACAGGCGGCTGCTGCATCACAGGCTGCTGCATGGGCGGCTGCTGCTGCATCACGGGCTGCTGCGGAGGAGGCGGAGGCGTCTGAGCGGCCGCGCCGCCTGCCAGCATGGCCTCGATCTCCTCCTGGGTCATCTTATGGTCCCCGCCGGAGGCCGCAGGTGCGGGAGCCGGTGCAGGAGCCGGGGCGGCGGCCACGCCGCCTGCCAGCATAGCCTCGATCTCCTCCTGGGTCATCTTGTGGTCTCCGCCGGAGGCCGCGGGCGCGGCGGGCGGTTCGGGGGCCGGAGCGGCGGCTGCGCCGCCTGCCAGCATGGCCTCGATTTCCTCCTGGGTCATCTTGTGGTCTCCGCCGGAGGCCGCGGGTGCGGGAGCCGGGGCGGGGGCCGGTTCCGGAGCGGCCTCCTCTTCCTCGCCCATTCCCAGACCGGCGAGAATTCTTTTGGCGAGCTCCACACTCAGGATATTCATGAATTCGCTCTCGAGGGCGTCCTCAATCTTCAAAGAGAACCGCACCACCACCAGCGTCTCCGTACCCTGGGGCAGATGTTCCGCCTTGAAGTTGGGCAGGTCCTCCAGTTCAAAGGAGGAGGGAGTCGAGATGTTCACCGGGAAGCCCAGGAAATCCGACATGGCCGTGGCCGCCGCGCCCATCATCTGGTTCATGACCTCGCACACGGCGCTGACCGTCAGATCATTGAGCTCAAACTCCTCGTCCGGCGTCTCGCTGCCCATGAGGATATCCACGATCACCTTGACATCACTGCGGCGCAGCAGCATGATATTGCTGCCGTCCAGGCCCTCCACGTATTTGATTTCCACACCGATGGCAGGCTCCAGATTGCCGATGGTAAATTCGTCAATGGGCACTACCGAAACCTTGGGGGTGGTGATATCCACCCGGTGATCCAGCATATTGGAAACCGCCGTCGCGGAGGAGCCAAGGCTGATGTTCATCATCTCGCCCAGGGCGTCAATTTGCATTGGGCTGAATAATTCCTTCTCCATACCGTCTATTCGCTCCTTTGCTCGGCCTGATAGCATACTTCATCTATCTTGACAGCCATACTTTTCTTGTGTGTGCCTATCCGGCCGGTAAACCACTGGTAGCCGCCGATCTCCAGATACACCGGGGACTCCTTCGGCTTGCCAAGGTCAATGACGTCACCCACACTCAGATGGAACACATCGCTCAGCGACAGCCGGGCCTGGCCCAGCTCCGCCACGATCTCCAGATTGGAATCCCGCAGCTTGTCGAAGATCTCCTCAGATTTGTCCTCCGCCTGGACCCGATGCCCCGGATTCTCCCGGCTCATCTCCGCAAAGATGCTGGTCAGCATCTCTCCCGGCAGGCAGATGCTCATCCGCCCCTCCAGGTCCGGGAACTGGATCTTCATATCCACAATGATGACGGTCTCATCCACGCCGATGATCTGGCTGAGGGTGGGATTTACGTCGGTTTTCTCATATTCGAACTGCAGCGGGATGTAATTTTCCCAGCTGCTGTCCATCACCGAGACCATGTCCCGGGCCAGATCCTCATAGAGCTGGAGCTCCACTTCCGTATAGCTGTAATCAGATTCAATCTCGATCCCAGCCGATCCCTCGCCGCCCATCATGCGGTCCATCATGCTCAGGGCCGTCGCGGTGGAGAGGTAGAACAACAGCGGGACTTCCTGGATCTGCTCCTTGTAAGTGACCTCCACCAGTCCCAGCACATCGCCCTCTGTCAGGGCGTTGGAAAACTCGTAGTACCGCTGCTCTTCAATGCTCTCCACAGTGATCTCGCAGTTGGTGCGAAGGCGGGCGTTAATCCGGGAG
>JAHZBA010000030.1:0-29002 GCA_019423635.1 Clostridiales bacterium | reverse complement strand
CGGGAGTAGTTATCAAAGATGCCGTTGAGCATCTTGATGCGGTCCTTCGTAAACTTCTGAGGACTGCTGAAGTCATACTTCCGCCACTTCTTCTCCTGGGTTTCCTCCGCGGACTTGTCCAGGTCTTTCTCTCCGCTCCGTACGGCGTTCAGCAGCGCATCAATTTGACTTTGTGATAATACTTCTGCCATGAAATCCTCCCACTAGCTGCGCTCCCGGCCTCCCTGCCGGGATATGCGGCCTGGTTCAAATCCTCAATCCGTCGTCAGGCTTTCCGTTGTCAGGCTTTCTGGTGTCGTCACATACTGCTGAATACCGCCTTGCCCCATGAGCTCCTGGTCCAGGTTCCGGCCGCTGATAATCATCTCTACCCGGCGGTTCTGGGCGCGGCCCTCCGCCGTCTTGTTGTCCCCCACGGGCCGCCACTGGCCGATGCCCTCGCTGATGAGCCGGGCCGGGTCCACGGTGCTGTGCTCCTGCACATAGATCACCACGTTGGTGGCCCGCATACTGGAGAGGGTCCGGTCGTTTTTCACATTGTTGGGCTGCGCCTTGTCCTGTGCCGTGTGGCCCAGCACCCGCACCTCGTCAATGGCCCCGGAGACACTGCTGAGCATATCGCTGACACTGTCCAGAATCGGGTAGGCCGACTGGCGCAGCGTGGAGCTGTTGCCGTCAAAGAAGACCGCCTGGCCGAAGGAGATATAGACCATGCCGTCGCCCTTGGTGACGGCGATGTTGCTCTCCGCCCCCTCCTGGGCCACGTATTCCTGAAGCATCTGATAGAGCTGTTCGATCTCCGCGTCGATCTCCGACTGGGACAGCCCCCGATCCAGGCCGATGCCGTCTTCCACCGGGTCCGAAATGGGACCCTCGTTTCCAACCGGGTCAACCTCCGAAAGCTCCATCACCGCAGAGGGGTTGAAGCTCATCACCAGCGCCTTCCAGTTCTCCTCACTGATGGTGGACATGGAGTAGAGCAGCACAAAGAAGCACAGCAGCAGCGTCACCATGTCGCCGTAAGTATCCATCCAGTTGGCGCCGCCGCCCCCGCTCTTCTTCTTCATCTTCACAGCAGCTCATCTCCTCTCCGGATCTTACTCCTCGGCGGCACCGCCGCCCTTGCCTTTCTTGCCTCCGCCGCTCTCGGCGTCCCGCTGCTTCTGGGCCATGTAGGTCAAAAGCCGCTCCCGCAGGAACTTGGGGTTCTCACCAGCCTGAATGGACATCACGCCCTCCACAATAATCATCTTGCACAGGACCTCCTCCTCATCCCGCTGACGCAGAATGGTGGCGATGGGCCCGAAGAGCACGTGGGCCAGGATACAGCCGTACAGCGTGGTAATCAGAGCGGTGCCCATATCGGAGCCCAGGGAGCCCGCGCCGCCGTCCAGATCCATACCCTTAAGCATGTTGATGAGGCCCACCAGCGTACCCACCATGCCGAAGGCCGGGGCCACAGAGGAGGCCTTGTCGTACATCCCGGCAGCACTCTCGTGCCGGGCAGACATATTCTCAATATCGGTTTCCAGGATTCCCCGGATCTTGTCGGCGTCGTAGGCGTCCACCACCAGCATGATGGCCTGCTTGAAGAAGGGATCGTCCTGGGCGTTGGCCTTCTCCTCCAGAGACAGCAGTCCGTTTTTCCGGGCGGTCTGGGCCAGCTCCACCAGCTGGTCGATGTAGAACATGGGATCGAACTGTTTGGTCCGCATGACCGCCTTGAAGTGCTTGGGGACGTTCTTCAGCGTGGACGGCGGGAAGCTGGCCAGCACCACGAAGATGGTACATCCGATGGTGATGAAGATGGAGGCCGGGTCGAAGAAGTTAATCAGGTTCTTGAAGGTGATCGAAATGCTGAAGGGCTGCAAAACCACCTTGCTCACCATGCCCACCAGCATGACTGCGATGGCACCCACCAGACCGATGAGGTATGTAAGGTTCATAGCTTTCTCTCCCTATCCGCCGGAGCATCTGGCTTCCTCCGGCGCGTAGTAGTTTCTTTATCGTCTCAGCGCCGGTCGGTGACTGTGATCTCCCGGTGGATATCCTGCACCTTGGCGTTGTATTCTGCAATTTTATCAATGATCTCTTCCACGCTCTCCCGAACGAGGTAATAGTCGCGGTTCATCATGACCACCTTCGACTCGGGAATACACTCAATGTACTCAATCTGCAGATGGTTCACCAAAAACTTTTCGTGATTTCTCTTCGTCAGCAGGATCATAATTCAAACCGCCTTTCATTGGCCCGCCGGGACGACTCCGCGCCCCGGCGGGCATTCATTTATGGGGGTGGTTCCGTTAACGCTTCATGTTCACCAGTTCCTCCAGCATGGAGTCGGTCACGGTGATGATACGGGTGTTGGCCTGATAGCCGCGCTGGGTGGTAATCATGTCGGAGATCTCCGTAGCCAGGTCCACATTGGAGCCCTCCAGGCCGCCGGTGTTCAGGCTGGTGCCGCCGGCGCTGCCGATCTCGGCCTTCCGGCTCAGCTCCACCACGGGATCGTCCGGACCCGGATTTTCAGGCTGCTCCACCAGGCTGCCGTTGACATGGGTCAGGCCCAGCTCCTTCTCCACGCCGCCCAGCATGGAGATGGTCATGTCGCCGGCGCCGTCGCCGCAGGTGAAGTAGCTGCCGCCGGTGTGGGTCACGCCGTTGACGTTGGTGACGTTGCCGATGGCGAGATACCCGAAAGTGATGGCCTCATCGCTGCCCTTCACCGTGCCGGAAATCTTTCCCGTGGCAGAGTCGATGCTGATGCCGTCCAGCTCCGCAAAGCCCAGGGGGTTCGTCTCGGCATCCACCGGTGTCTCCACACCGTTGGCGTCCTTCGTCGTGGGCCAGTAGTCCTGCAGGGGAATTGTCGTCGCGTTACCCTGATCGTCTTTACTCGTTGTCACCGGATACTTCACCGTCTGCCGCAGCTCAAAGCTGCCCTTCGGCATGGTGTCGTAGATGTCCGTCACGTCGTCACCGGCCTTGAACTCCGGCTGTGTACCCGCTACGCTGTCCCGCAGGGCGATGGCCCGCTTCTCCGCCCGGGGCAGCCGGATGGGCACCAGCTGGTCGCTGACAATGGGGGTGCCGTCGGGATTGTAGCCGGTGGTCAAAAAGCCGTAGACGCAGTTCTCACCGTCGGTGAGGTAGCCGTTGGCGTCGAAGCCGAAGTTGCCCACCCGGGTGAGGGTCAGGCTCTTGAAGGTGTTGGGGTTGGTGGCGTCGATGACGCCGGCCACTTCCTTGTTGCCCACCAGGAAGAATCCGTCGCCGTCGATCATGCAGTCCAGGGTGCGGCCGGGGGCGTAGCTGCCGCTGCCCATGTTCAGGTCGATGGTGCTGACCTGAGAGCCGTAGCCGATCTGCGCGGGGTTCATGCCGGCCACGGTGGTGGTGCCGTTGGAACCGTTCCGGTACATGGTATACATGGCGTCCTTGAACACCATGCGCTGGCACTTATAGCCCTGGGTATTCACGTTGGCCACGTTATGGCCGATGACATTCAGCTTGCTCATGTGGGTCTTGAGGCCCGCAATCGCAGCATACATGGAACCAGTCATTGCTCTGATAAACTCCTTTCGGTCTTGTGGCGCCGCCTGCCCGCCGTCATTCGGGCGGTGGGCAATAGCCTCCGAAAACCGGTCCTGCTATCTGTAGAGTGTTACAGGAACACGGCGCCGTCAATGTTCGTAAAGATGTTTTCCCTCATTTCCTCCTGGGTGATGGCTGTGATCACCTTGGCATGGGGGACATTGATGATGAACGCCTTTTCCGCATCCATGGCCAGGATGTTGGTGGCGCCCTTGGCCTGGGCCCGGATCATGCTGCCCCGCAGCTGGTCCACCAGATCGGGGGTGATCTCAATGCCCCGCTCCTCGGCCCGGGAGATGGCGTGCTTGGAAAAGGCCACCTGAGGCTGCGCGGATTTGCTCAGCTCCTGCTGAAGCATGGCCCCGAAGGCGCCGCTCTGAACTGCCGCCTTCTGTACGGGAGAAACCGCCTGCAGACCTTGTTGATTGGATATCCGTTCCACCATGAGGCCTCACCTCACTGTTCCGCGGCTCCCGGATCAGCAGTTTTGTCCTGGTTCTCACTGCCGCCGGATTCCGTTCCGCCGGTCCCCTCGGTCTTGTCGCCGCTGTTTTCGGACTGGTCTGTGCCGTTCACCTTGTTCTCGTCGCCCTCACCGGACTCCTCTACCTTCTCCGGCAGCCGGCCCACGGCCATGATCTCGTTCATATAGTAGTACTTGTCGTCCACGAACACCACCTGCTGGCCGTTCATGGTGCCGGTGCCCTGCACAGTGCCCACAACCTCCTGGAGGTTGCCGTCCGCGTCAAACTGACCCACGGTGACTTCCTTGCCCACCAGGGACGCCGCATAGGACATGATCGAGGCGTCGGTCATGTTGGTAATGGCCTGGATCATCTGCATCTGCACCATCTGATTCAGCATATCGGAGGTATCTGCCGTCTCGTCAATGCTCTGGTTGGTCAGCTCCGTCACCATCAGGGTCAGAAAGTCCGTCATGTCCAGCTCGATGTTGCTGGAAGAGGTGGCCCGCTTGGTGGTGCTGGTGTTTCCCGCCGGGATCAGATAGTTGGTGATATCGCCCATATAGTTGCCCATTTCATTCACTCCTTTCCTTCCTGGATTACTCCCCCTCCACGGGGATCAGGCCCAGCCGCAGCTGATGCAAAAAGTCCTCCGCGCTCTCGCGGCGCTCCTGATGCTGCTGGTGCTGCTGGGGATTCTGGTGCTGCCCACGGCCCTGCTGCTGGTCATAGATGTTGTGGTTCTCCTGCTGCTGGGGGATCTCCACCCGCACGTCCTGCTGGGTGTCCCGGGCCAGCATCATCTGCAGTCCGCTCATGTCCCGGGCCAGAAGGTTCCGGGTCGCGGGGTTCTCCGCGTGAAGCGTGATGTGCAGCGTGCCCTCCTGGTTCAGCGTCACCTCAACGGTCACCTTCCCCAGATTCTCCGGGGTCAGCTGGATTTCCACCCGGGTCTCGCCGGAGCGCAGGGCCTCCGTCAGCTTCTCGCCGATCTGAACCTCCACAGGCTGCGTCTCGGCGGTCTTCTCCGCCGCAGGCGCCTCGCCCACCTTCACGGGAATCTCCCGCACCTCCTGGAACACTGCGGTCTCCCGGCCGGACTCCAGGTTCTCCTGGTCGTCGTAATCCCGGGTCTCCCCGCCGCGCTCCGTGACGTGTACGGATTCCACCCGCTCCTCAGGCTCCGCTGGAGCTTCCACAGGGGCTTCCGCGCGCTCCACAGAGCCCTGCCGGACCACCATGGTCCCCTCGTCGTTCACCTTGGGCAGAACGGTCTGCGCCAGGCTGTCCGAGGTCTCCGGGGCGATCTCCTCCGGCTGTGCCGCAAGCTCCACCACCGGCTGCACCTCCGTCTGGGGCGCCTCCTCCAGAACCACCACAGGGTCCTCCGTCAGCGTCACCACCGGGTTCTGCATCATCGCCGCGGCGGCCAGCATCATCTGCTCCCGCAGCTTGGGGTCCTCCAGGGTCTTCACCGCCTCACCGTCCTGGGGCGCCGTCTTCCCCTTGGGGGCTTCCGTTCCGGGCTGCTCTGCCGTCTGCTGGTCCATCATCTTGCGGAAGTCGTCCTTGCCCGAAGCGGGCTTCTGGCTTGCCGGTGCCGGCTGGCGGCTGGCTGTCGCCTGCACCATCTGGAGCAGGCTGTTTTGAATCTGATCCATCTCTCATGTCACCTCCTCTCCTGTAAATACTATATTCCAAACGGCGGATTTCTCCACCGGTTCGGACGGTACTGGTTTCCTAACTTTACGCCCCTGCGGCCTGGACCGCTCTGGTCATACTGACGAACTCCTCAATGGCCTGCTCCTCGCTCTTGGCCACGGCCTTGTCGTAGTCCGCCCGCTTCTTCTCCCGGAGCTTTTCGATGGAGGAGGTCTCCTTCCGGGCCTCCACCACTTCCTCCCGCTTCTTCTCCGCGGCCTCCCGCAGCGCCTCCAGCTTCGCGGTCTCCTGCTGGATCTGCCGCTCCATGGCTCGCAGACTGCTCTCGCAGATCATGGCCTCCGTAATGGCCAGGCCCTCCCGGGCGCGGCTGCGATAGTCCTCATTATAGGCCCGGTAATTCTGCCAGCACTCCTCCAGGAAGTCCTCCTGCCGGTGCACCTGGGCCAGAATGGCCGCGTGTTCGCCCTGGAGCGCGTCCAGCACCTGCTGCTTGTAAGACAGGACCGTATCCAGGCCAAACTTGAACTTTTTCACTTCCGTGTCCCCCGTTCCCGCATCTTATCGCAAGATCTCCTGCATCAGCTGGATGCACTGGTCGTAGCTGAAGGCCTCGTTGATCTCCTGGGTCAAAAAGCCGTTGACCGCGTCGATCTTGGACAGGGCAAAATCCAGCTTGTGATTGGTGCCCGGCTTATAGGCGCCGATGGACACCAGGTCCGCATTTTTATCGTACACACTGAGAATATCCCGCACCCGGGAGGCCAGCTGCCGGTGCTCCGGGGAGACGATCTCCGTCATCAGACGGGAGATGCTGGCGCCCACGTCAATGGCCGGGTAGTGGTTGGCGTTGGCCAGGGCCCGGGTCAGCACGATATGGCCGTCCAGAATGCCCCGGACCGTATCGGAGATGGGCTCGTTGGTGTCGTCGCCCTCCACCAGCACCGTGTAGACGCCGGTGATGGAGCCCTTTTCAAAGTTGCCGCTGCGCTCTAAGAGCTTGGGCAGCTCCGCGTAAATGGAAGGGGTGTAGCCTCTCGCCACCGGCGGCTCGCCGATGGCCAGGCCGATCTCCCGCTGGGCCATGGCAAAGCGGGTCAGGGAGTCCATCATGAGAAGCACGTCATAGCCCTGGTCCCGGAAAAACTCCGCAATGCCCGTGGCCACGCTGGGGCACTTCATCCGCAGCATGGCGGGCTGGTCAGAGGTCGCCACCACCAAAATGGAGCGGCGCATCCCCTCCTCCCCCAGGTCCTTCTGGACGAACTCCAGAACCTCCCGGCCTCGCTCGCCCACCAGGGCGATCACATTGATATCCGCCTTGACGTTTCGGGCAATCATGCCCATCAGCGTGGACTTGCCCACGCCGGAGCCGGCGAAGATGCCGATTCTCTGGCCCTTGCCGATGGTAATCATCCCGTCAATGGCTTTTACACCGAACTCCATGCGCTCCCGGATGGGGGGACGCTGGAGGGGGTTGATGTGGGAACCGCTGATGCAGTATGGGGTGCCCTCCGGCAGCGGGGCGCCGCCGTCAATGGGCTGGCCCAGGGCGTTGATGATCCGTCCCCGGAGGAATTCGCCCACCCGCAGCGTCAGCTGCCGGCCCGTGTTGCGGACAAAGTTGCCCGCGGAGATGCCGTTCATGTCGGCGTAGGGCATCAGCAGGATGTGGTCGTTCTTGAAGCCCACCACCTCCGCCGTCACCTGGCGGCCGGAGTCGTCGTTGTAGATGCGGCAGATGTCGCCCACCGCCGCCCGCCCGCCGGAGGCCTCAATGGACATGCCGACGATATTTTCGATCTTGCCGGTGAGGCTGTAGGTCTCGGCATTATAGATCTGGCGGATCATCTGTTGAAACATGGCCGCTCCTTCTTGGAATCTCCGTGTGGCCGCTGACCGGCGTATCGGAGAGGAGATTGCGAATATTGTTCAGCTGGGTGGCCGCGCTGGCGTCGACGATCTCGTCGGGCATCTCAATGATACAGGTGCCCGGCTCGTCGTCCGCCATGGGAATAATGCGCACCCGGTCGGACAGGGCATTTAAGGCCGAAACCAGGGAGGCGGGCATCTGCGCCAAGTGCTTGGCATCGCACTCGGCGATGTAGATCCGCACCCACTCCCGGCGCTTGCGGCGGTCCACCGCCGTTTGAATCATCCGGCCGATCACATCGGAACTGCTCTTCAAGCTGACGGAGATCACCTTCTCCGCCACGGCCAGCGCCAGATCCCGCAGCTCGGCGGCGTTGTCGTCCAGCTGCCGGTCCAGCTGCCTTCCGGCGTGGTCCAAGAACCTCTGGACCTCCGCCGCCAGGGCGGCGGCCTCCTTCTCCCGGGCCTGGCGGTTTTCCTCCATAGCCTGGGCGAAGCCGGTTTGCACGCCCTCCGCCCGGCCGGCCTCAAAGCCCTCCCTCCGGGCGGTCTCGTAGATCTCGTCGGTCTGCCGGCGGGCGCCGTCCAGGGCCTCCGCCACCAGGGCGTCGGCCTGACGCTGGGCATCCTGGAGGATGCGGTCCGCCTGCACCTGGGCAAAGCTCACCGGGTCCGACGGGGCCTCCTCCTCGGCGGCCTCTGCGATCTCCCGCTCCAAGAGCTCCGGCATCTCCTCCGCCAATTCCGACTCCGCCTCCGGCGGGGACGGAGGGGGCGTCTCCAGCAGCGACTCGGCCTCCTGGAACTCATAGGGCTCCGCCTTGGGCTGCGTCAGCCGCTTCCATAAACTAGGCAATGATATCGTCCTTTCCGCCCTTCAGGATGATGATCTCACCCTTTTCCTCCAGGTCACGGATAATGGCGACAATGCGCTGCTGGGCCTCCTCCACGTCCTTCATGCGGACATTGGTGGTAATCTCCAGATCGTCCCGGATATTCTGGGCCGTTCTGGTGGACATATTGGAAAAGAGCTTGTTGGCCACGTCCGCGTTGACGCCCTTGAGGGCCAGCACCAGATCCCTGGGGTCGCAGTCCCGGACGAAGCGCTGAATGGAGCGGTCGTCCATGGTCATGATATCCTCGAAGACGAACATCCGCTTGCGGATCTCGTCGGCCAGCTCCTGGTCCCGCTCCGCCAGACCGTCGAAGACGTTCTTCTCGCTGGTGCGGTCCAGGTTGTTCATCACGTCCGCCACATAGTCGATGCCGCCCACCTTGACGTTGGTGCTGACAACGATATTGGAGAACTTCTTGTTCATCTCGGCCTCCACAATCTTGATGGCCGTGGGGGATACACTCTCGATCCGGGCGATGCTCTCCACCACCTGGATCTGCTTTTGCACGTCCAGCTGGGACACCACGCCCGCCGCCTTGTCCGCATCCACATAACTGAGGACCAGGGCGATGGTCTGGGGCCGCTCGTTCTGCAGCGCGGCAATCAGGCTCTTCACGTCCGCCTTGTCCAGGAACGCGAACTCCCTCCGCTTCAGGGACTTGGTGACCTTGCCCAGGAGGTCTGCCGCCGCCTGCTCGCCGTAGGCCCGCTCCAGCACGGTTCTGGCATACTCCAGACCGCCCTCCGTCACCGCCTTGTTGGTCATGCAGACCTTGATGAAGTCGTTGAGAATCTCCTCGGTGACGTCGCCGCTCAAAAGCCCCAGCTTCGCCACCTCAATGGTCAGCGTCTCCACGTCCTCCGGCTCCATGTACTTATAGATGTTCGAGGCCTTGTCGGCCCCCAGGGCCACGATGACCGCCGCCGCCTTCTGCGGACCAGTCAAATCCGCACTGAGCCGTTTCTTCAATGCCGCATCCACTGTGCCGCCGGACGCCGGCGCAGCCGCCGTCTTAACGGACGCCGCTGCCTCAGCCATCGTCGTCGCCTCCTCTCACCCAGTTCTTGATAATCTGCGCTGCGATCTCCGGATTCTCCTCGGCAAACTTCCGGATCTCCTGGCGCAGCTCCATGCTCCGCTCGATCTGGATGTCCATGACGTCCGCGCCCTCAGGCGCACCGGCGCCCTCGGGCATCAGGCCGGCTGCCGCCAGCAGCGCGTCCATCTCCCGCTGCTGGGCCTCTTCCTCCTCCTGCTTCTTCCGGCGCTTTCTCCGGCGCAGGCTCAAAATGACAATCAGCAGGATGATGAAAAGGAGCAGACCGGCCGCCGCCGCGATCAGCACATACAGGGGGATTCCCAGAACCGTGCTGTCGCCCGGGCCCACCACGGGCTCTGTATAGAACGGCCCCGTCACCACCGAGATCTTGCCGTCCAGGTTCTCCTGGCCGGTGACCTCGTCAATGGTGCCCACGATGCCCGCGGACCGGGCCACCAGCTGCTGCACCTCCGCCACGTTCACCGCGCCGGCGGTGGTGGAGTTGATGCTGACGCCCACGGTGCAGTCCGACACGTAGGCCGCCGTCCGAATCGTATATGTATCCGTGCGGGAGTTGTCCATATCCGTCTGCCCGCTGACGTGGATCTGCTGCTCATTTCCGGTGGGGTTGCTCTCCCGCACCACGTACTCGGGCAGATCGGCGTTTGTCTCCGTGCCCACGACGCCGCCGACGTTCTCATCGCCGCCCCGGATGATGGAGTGGTCATAGAGGATGGTGCCGACGATGCCTCTGCCGTCGGTGCTCCCGTCCTGGGCCCACGGCGGCAAATGGACCTCATGGTCGTCGATGGTGCTGTGAGCCACCTCCACCACCACGTTGACGCCAACCTTCACGTTGTCCTCCCCGTAGAAGGGGACCAGCGTCTTGAGAACCTCCGTGCGGATCTTGTTCTCCTGCTCCTGCTCCAGGCGGAACTTCAGGGCGGAGGACTCGGTATCCGCGGTGGGGTCGATGGAGCTGTTATAGTTGTTGCCCCGGGTGTCTCCGATGGTGACGGAGTCCACACTCAGCCCCTGGACCGAGTGGCTCACCAGATTCCGGATGCCGTTGGCCTGATCTGTGGTCAGCATGGCCGACCCGTTCATAACCAGCGTCACGGTGGCTGTGGCGTTGACCACGTTGTTGCTGTCCAGCACATAGCCCCGGTTCTCGCCGGGCGTGATCTGCACATAGGCCTCCTGCACGTTGTCAAAGCACCGGATGACCGCTCCCAGCCGCTCCTGAAGGGCGATCAAAAACGCCTGATTCCGCTCCGACTCCGTGGACAGGGCGCCGATCTTATCGTAATAGGAGGAATAGGCAAAGCCTGTCTCTAAGTACCCCTCCATCAAAATGCGGGCCTTGAGGTTTGCCTCCTGTCCGGCCGGCACCAGGATGGTGTCGTTGTTCTCTACCTTATAATCTGTCACACCCTGACTGGACAGGAAGGACAGAATGGACGATGCCTCGTCCGCGCTCACGCCGGTGACCAGCGTGGCGTACGGGCGGTTGTTCAGTACAATCACCACGGCGGCAATGACAGCCACGAGCACCACGGCGATCGCAATCAGCACTTTCTTAGATAGTTTCTTCAGGCCGCCCAGCTTCTCTTTCGTCTTGGCCCAAAATCCCTTCAGTTTCTCCTGCAACCGCTGCCACCTCCTCTCACCGCTGCCGCGGATCTCCATTTGCGGAAGCCGCCTGTCCAAGCAGACGGAAACAATGGGGGTTCAGCCCCCCCATTGTTTCTGTTCCGTTACAAACTGATCCTCGTCAGCTCCGAGTAGGTGTCCAGCGCCTTGTTGCGCAACTGAATCAAAAGGTTGGACGCCAGCTCCGCCTTGGTGGAGTAAATGCCCAGCACCGCAGGGTTATCCAGCTGACCCGTGGCCAGAAGATACTGGGCCTGGGTTTTCTGTGCATCTGTTTGCTTTACATTGTCAATGGCAGACTGAAAAATACTGCCGAAGAGACTCTGCCCCGCCGCGTCTGCCAGCGTGGTCTTTTGCACCTTCCCGCCGGAGGCCGGGGTGATCCCGGTCAGCGGCGTCAGCCGTTCAATGGGTGTCATCATTCCTCACGTCTCCTTTCAGCCCGCTTAGCGCCCGATCTCCAGCCCGCTGGACAGCACGGTCTTGAGTGCGTTAAATGCCGTCACATTGGCGGAGAAGGCCTGCGTGGCCGCCATGGCGTCAGTGATCTCCTTTACGGTGTCCACATTGGGCATCTCCACGTACCCCTCCTCGTTGGCGTCGGGGTGGGTGGGATCGTAGACCAGCTTCATGGGAGAGGGATCATCCACAATCTGGGTGACCCGCACGCCGCCGGCGTTCTCAAAGCCCTTGTTGGGCACCATGCCGGTGCTGGCTCTGGCCATGGCCTGACGGAAGGTGTCCTTGCCGGACACGGACTGAAAGACCACCATTTTTCTGCGGTATGCGCCGTCGCCGCCCTCGGTGCGGGTGGTGGTGGCGTTGGTAATGTTCTCTGACACGATGTCCAGCCGAAGCTGCTGGGCCGTCATCCCAGAGGCCACAATATTGATGGAGTTCATAAATGCCATGGGACGCTCTCCTTCCCGCCGGACCTCCGGCGCTCTCTATACAAACATGTAAGATGCCTGGTAAAGAAATTTCATACAGCGCGGCAGAAAAAGACCCGCTCAGGCGGCCGGGCTCTCTCAGCCCTGAATGGCGGCGCGCAGGATATTCAGATCGCTGCTGATGGCCCGCTGCACGTACTGGATCTGGTAGGCGTTGCGGATCATCTCAATGCTCTGCTCCGTGACATTGACGCCGTTGTCGTCCATGCGGGTGCTCTCCAGCTGGTCCTCCACGGCGAATTCGCTCTCCTCCAGGATCTCCCGGATCTTCGCCCTGGGGGTGGCGGAGAGGCGGGCCCGCTCCAGCCTGCCCCGCAGGCTCTCTTCAAAGGTGACCACCTTCGGCTTATAGTTCGGCGTCTCGGCATTTGCGATATTATCCAGAATGGACGCCTGCTTGGTCCACAAAAAGCCCATGGACTTCTCCAGCATCAAAAAGGAGTTGCTCGACAAAAAATCCATAGAAACCTCCTCTGCTGTTCCCCCGCCGGCCCTCTCCGGGACCTCGGGAAAACGATTAGCGAAATTCTGCGGAGACGACAAAGGCGCCTCAAAAGCAGCCTTCTGTCCACACTGCTCCTGCGGCACACCGCACACCCATCCCTGTGCTTCTCACGGCGGAGCTGCTTCCCTGCACTCTCTGGTGCCGCCGGCAGACCAGCTTCGCAGGCCTGCCACATATTTATGTCTTATTATGAGCTATCACAGCCAAAAATGCAAGCAAAAAATCCATGAATCTTATGAGTTTTTTTCCGCCCGTCTTATGTAATATTTTTACCTTTTTCTTTTTGCATCTCCTTTCTCGAGAAATTACTCATTTTTTTGCAAAATCTCAAACTTTTTTCACGGAAAATCCATTTTCTCTTTTTTGTGGATTCCTGATATTCCCAACAAAGGTTCTGCTCTTTGATCCTTTTATCTGCAAAAAACCGCACGCTTTATCCAGTTTTTGCGCCCTGAATTCTATAAATTTCCATATGAAAACCGGGAAATCCGCCGGCCTGCGGCACGGGGGCTTTTCCGCAGGCCGGCGGTTCTCATGTGTGCGTTTTTCGGCGGGGAGGGGGCCGTTATTTCAGCCAGCCCAGAAAGCCCGTGGCCTCGTCTCCGGAGAGCAGGGTGTCCGCGGCGGAGAGCATCCTGGCCGCGTCGGCCCGGGTCACCGCCTGTTCCATGGTCTGACTTCCAAAGCTGCCGGCACTCAGGACGTTGAACGCCTCCATGTTGCCCACCGCCTGCGCCGCCCAGGAGGGCACCGCCTCACGGTCCGCGTACCACACATCCAGGTCCACGTCTCCCAGGTTCAGCACCCGGTTCAGCACGGTGGCCGCCTCGTTGAAGGTAATGGGCTCCTGGCCCCGGAAGGCCGTGCCGTCGGCTGTCTGTTTGCCCTGCATGATGCCGTCCGCCACCGCGGCGGCGGCGTAGGCCTTGGCCCAGGTGGGGATGCTCTCGTCGTCGCTGAAGCCGGTCATGGTCACGTCGGTGACCTCCCGGCCCGCCGTCTCCAGCACCATGGCCAGGAATTCGCTGCGGGAGACCTGCCGGTCCGGCTCAAAGTAGTACTTCTCCCCCAGCTTCGCCCCGGTGAAGATCCCCTCCTCCGCCAGGTACTGGGCGGCGGCCGCGGCGGCGGTATCGCCGGTGTCGGCGTAAGTGACGCCGGAGCGGACCTTCTCAATCGTCACGGTGACGGCCGCCGGAGACGAGACGTGGCCGGCGCTGTCCGTGGCGGCATAGGTGAAGCGGTCGTTGCCTGTGGCGCCCGCCTCGGGCGTATAGGTGAAGTTGACACCGCTGATGGTGACGGTGCCCTTCTTCGGCTCCTCCACCACGGCGAAGGTCATGTCGTCGCCCTCGCTGTCGGAGGCCAGGAACTGGGCCTCATAGGGGATGTCCTTATAGGTGCGGATCTCAAGGTCCCGGGCCGTGGGCGCCCCCTCCACCGGCTCCGCCGGGGCGGTCTTTCTGCCGAACAGCGCAGAGGCGCTGCCGGACAGCATCAGCGCCGCCAGGGCCAGCACGGCCGTCCGTCTGAGTAACTGCTTGCTCAAGGTGATCGAACCTCCTCAATAAAATTGGTATGGAGGTAGTGTTTTCCCCCGGAAGGGAATTATGCAAAAAAGAGCGTCTGGTCATTGCCCCGGCTTTGTGATATGCTGGGTGGGAAAGGCGGGGGAGGCTGTTGGAAACCATCACGAGAATCATCACACCGGCGGAGGAGGGCGCCTCCGTCCGGCACATTTTAAAGGCGGAGCTCCACTTCTCCTCCCGGGCCATCTCCCGGCTCACCCGGGCGGAGACCGGCATCTTAGTAAACGGGAAGCGGGCCCGGACCATTGATCTCCTCCGCGCCGGGGATGTGCTGACGGTGGAGACCGGGGATCAGCGGTCCCCCCGGACGGTCATCACCCCCGGCGACTGGCCACTCCCGGTGCTCTGGGAGGACGGCCACCTGCTGGCGGTGAACAAGCCGGCGGGCATGACGGCCCACGCCTCCAACTTCCTCCCCGACACCCCCACCGTGGCCGGAGCCCTGGCCTGGAGCCGGGGCGCGGACTTCCTCTTCCACCCCGTCAACCGGCTGGACAAGGGCACCACGGGGCTGATGATCGTGGCAAAGAGCGGCTACGTCCACGATCTGCTGCGGCGGGCCCTCCACACGGACCGGTTCCGGCGGGAGTACCGGGCCGTCTGCCTGGGACGCCCCTCTCCGGAGCAGGGGACCATCGACGCCCCCATCGGCCGGGATGAGACCTCCGCCGTCCGCCGGTGCATCCGCCCCGACGGCGCCCCCGCCGTCACCCACTACCAGGTGCTGGCCGGCGGGCCGGGGCTGTCCTTACTGAAACTGACGCCGGAGACCGGCCGCACCCACCAGCTGCGGCTCCACCTGGCCTCCGTCGGCTGCCCCCTGGCCGGGGACTGGCTCTACGGCACCGAGGACCCGGCGCTGATCCCCCGCCCCGCCCTGCACTCCTACGCCCTGGACCTCACCCACCCTGTCACCGGGGAGGCACTGCACCTCACCGCCCCCCTGCCGGAGGACCTGCGCAGGCTGATCCGGGGCTGGGGAGATGGTCCGCCGGCCTCCGGGCCGCCGGAATTTGTCTGAACCGTCCAAACAGCCGGCCTGACCGCGGGAATTCCTGGTCGAATTCCCCAAATCGGGCCGGTATTTTTTGTCAGAATCTCAAAAGATGGACAGCCGTTGCAATTGCCACTACGAAATCGCATCCCCAATGATTATACTGGATTCATGAAACTTCCCATCCCTGCGGACAGACTGCCCCAACCCGGCGGCCGGACGCAATCCATGGCGTGTCTGCGGCTGCCGCCGTTCACGGCACACGCGAAACAGCCAAGACCAAAGCCATGAGCTCCAGATGTTTCCATCCCTTGGTTGACAGGATACAAGCCACATCTGAATAAGGAGGAACGCACATGCTGTACCAGACCACCCAGGCCCACGAAGCGCTGCGGGCCAAGATCCGGGAGTTTGCCGAGGCTGAGATCAAGCCCATCGCATTCATGCTGGACAAGAACAATCAGTTCCCCACGGAGGCCGTGAAGAAAATGGGCGAAATGGGGATCATGGGCCTGCCCTATGAGAAGGAGTACGGCGGCGCAGGCTCCGACGCGTTGAGCTACGCCATCGCCGTGGAGGAGCTGGCGAGAGTAGACGGCGGCGCCGGCGTCATTCTCTCCGCCCACACGTCTCTTGGCACCTACCCCATCTACGCCTTCGGCAATGAGGAGCAGAAGAAAAAGTACCTGCCCGACCTGTGCTCCGGCAGGAAGCTCGGCGCCTTCGGCCTCACCGAGCCCAACGCCGGCTCCGACGCCGGCGGCACCGAGACCACCGCCGAGGATATGGGGGACTACTACCTCCTCAACGGTGAGAAGATCTTCATCACCAACGGCGGCGAGGCCAGCACCTATGTAGTCTTTGCCGTCACCACCCCCGGCATCGGCACCCGGGGCATCTCCGCCTTTATCGTGGAAAAGGGCTGGGAGGGCTTTACCTTTGAGGAGCATTATGACAAAATGGGCATCCGCTCCTCCGCCACCTGCCAGCTGAACTTCAACGGCGTGAAGGTGCCCAAGGAGAACCTGCTGGGCAAGGAGGGCCAGGGCTTCAAGATCGCCATGGCCACCCTGGACGGCGGCCGGATCGGCATCGCCGCTCAGGCTCTGGGCATCGCCCAGGGGGCCTACGAGGCCGCCGTGGAGTACTCCAAGGAGCGTGTCCAGTTCGGCAAGCCCATCTGCCAGCAGCAGAACATCGCCTTCAAGATCGCCGATATGGCCACCAAACTGCGCTGCGCCCGGTTCCTGGTCTACTCCGCCGCCGAGCTGAAACAGGCCCACGTGCCCTACGGCATGGAGTCCGCCATGGCCAAGCAGTACGCCTCCGACATCGCCCTGGAGGTCACCAACGACGCCCTCCAGATCTTCGGCGGCTCCGGCTACCTGAAGGGCATGGAGGTGGAGCGCTTCTACCGCGACGCCAAGATCACCACCATCTACGAGGGCACCAATGAGATTCAGCGGGTGGTAATCGCCTCCCACATCCTGGGCAAGGCGGCCAAGGAGGCCCCCTCCGCCGCCGCGGCGGGACCCAGAGGCCCCGAGACGGGCGCCCGGAAGCGGCTCATCCTCAAGGACGGCACCGCCCAGGAGAAGGTGGAGACCCTGGTGGCCAACCTGAAAAAGGACGGCCACGACTTCACCGTGGGCATCCCCATGGACACCCCCATCACCCAGGCCGAGCGGGTGGTCTCCGCCGGACAGGGCATCGGCGAAAAGAAGAACATGAAGCTCATCGAGGACCTGGCCAGAGCCGCCGGCGCCGCCATCGGCTCCAGCCGTCCTGTGGCCGAGACGCTGAAATATGTGCCCATCAACCGGTATGTGGGCATGTCCGGCCAGAAGTTTAAGGGCAACCTGTACATCGCCTGCGGTATCTCCGGCGCCATCCAGCATTTGAAGGGCATCAAGGACGCCTCCTGCATTGTGGCCATCAACACCAACCCCAACGCCAAGATTTTCAAGAACTGCGACTACGGCATCGTGGGCGACGTGATGGAGATTCTGCCCCTGCTCACCAAGGCACTGGACACCGGGGAGAAGCAGCCCGCGCCGCCCATGGTGAAGATGAAGCGTCAGGTTCCTCCCAAGGTCTATCAGCCCAGAAAGCTCTACATCTGCAACGGCTGCGGCCACGAGTACGACCCCATGGTGGGTGACCCGGAGAACGAAGTGAAGCCCGGCACCGCCTTTAAGGACCTGCCCGAGGGCTGGACCTGCCCCCACTGCGGCGAGGGCGTGGAGAGCTTTATCGAGATCGAGGCGTGACCTGCCTCCCCCTCTGGGGGAGGTGGCCCGAAGGGCCGGAGAAGGCCCTCTCAGTCACCGCCACAGGCGGTGACAGCTCCCCCAAAGGGGGAGCCAAGGGTACAATAAAAAACGGA
Organism: Clostridiales bacterium; assembly: GCA_019423635.1. Lineage (GTDB taxonomy): Bacteria > Bacillota > Clostridia > Oscillospirales > Oscillospiraceae > Oscillibacter. The sequence continues at coordinate 11,398 of JAHZBA010000030.1, read as the reverse complement.
ATTGAAGGAGGCAACCTTAATATGTATAATTACCGTATGGTCACCGACGACCTGTACTGGGTAGGCGCGGACGAGCACCGGCTGGCCCTGTTTGAGAACATCCATCCCCTGTACCACGGCGTATCCTACAACGCCTATGTCCTGCTGGACGAGAAGACCGTCCTCTTCGACACCGCCGACTGGGCGGTGGGCCGGCAGTTCATTGCCAACGTGAAGGCCGTTCTCAATGGCCGCCCCCTGGACTATCTGGTCATCAACCACGTGGAGCCCGACCACGCCGCCTCCATCGAGGAGATCCTCCTGCGCTGGCCCAAGGTGAAGATCATCACCACCCCCAAGGCGGTCACCTTGCTCAACCAGTTTGGCTTCGGCCTGGACCCCAGCGCCATTGAGGAGGTGGCCGAGGGGGACACCAAGTGCTTCGGCAAGCACACCGTGGCCTTCGTCTACGCCCCCATGGTCCACTGGCCCGAGGCCATGGTCACTTTCGACACCACCAACGGCGTCCTCTTCTCCGCCGACGCCTTCGGCTCCTTCCGCTCCCTGGACGGCAAGCTGTTTGCCGACGAGGTGGACTTCGCCGGCGAGTGGATTGATGACGCCCGCCGGTACTACACCAACATCGTGGGCAAGTACGGCCCCCAGGTGGTGGCCCTGCTCAATAAGGCCGCCAGCATCGTGGGCCTGGACAACATCAAGTACCTGTGCCCCCTCCACGGCCCCATCTGGCGCAAGGACCTGGGCTACATCATCGACAAGTACACCCACTGGGCCACCTACGAGCCGGAGGAGAAGGGCGTCATGATCGTCTATGCCTCCATGTACGGCAACACCGAGGCCGCCGCCGAGGTGCTGGCCGCCAAGCTCACCGCCCGGGGGGTCACCAACACCCGGCTGTATGATGTGTCCTCCACCCACGTCAGCTATCTCATTTCCGACCTGTTCAAGTACAGCCACCTGGTGCTGGCCTCCGTCACCTACAATCTGGGCATCTTCCCGCCCATGCACAACTTCCTCATGGACATGAAGGCCCTGAACCTCCAAAAGCGCACGGTAGCCATCATGGGCAGCGGCTCCTGGGCCCCCCGCTCCGGCGCGCTGATGAAGGAGGAGATCGAGTCCCTGAAGAACATGACCGTCCTGGACGAGGAGATGACCGTCACCTCCGCCTTGAAGGCCGAGAACGAGTCCGAGATCGACGCCCTGGCCGACGCCATCGCCGCCTCGATCAACAAATAAGTCCCGTTTTTCCCGCCGGGCGCACCGATGGTGCGCCCGGTCTTTCCCATCCGGCGGCACCGTCCCGGCGGGGGTTTTCCCCCGCTTTATTTTCCACAGCCCCTTGCATCGCCGCCCGCAATTTGCTAGACTCTGTTTTAAAATCGGCGGAATGCCGGATTGAGGCGGATTTTTCTGTTGAGCAAGACGATTTGACGCAGGAATCCTGACGGATTTCAAGTCAAATCAACGCGGCCCGGCGGGAAAAGACGCCCCAAGACGGCGTTTTGACGGTTTTAAAACAAACTCCAGGGTAGAGACAGATTGAATTTGGGCGCGGCAGACCCCGCCCGGATCGGAGGATGGTATGGACAAGCACTTCTTTGACCCCGCGCAGCTCCCCGACCGCAGGCACACCAACTGCGTGAAGTGGGACACTCTGGGCGGCAAATACGGCCGGGAGGATCTGCTCCCGCTGTGGGTGGCCGATATGGACTTCCCCGCGCCGCCCTGCATCCAGGAGGCCCTGCGCCGGGCCGTGGACCACGGCATCTTTGGCTATTACGCGCCCCGGAGTCCTATTACGACGCCTTCCTCGCCTGGGAGCAGACCCGCCACCAGGTGGAGGTCCATCGGGAGTGGCTGCGGTTTTCCCCCGGTGTGGTGGCGGGCCTGGCCTGGCTCCTCTCCGCCCTCACGGCCCCCGGCGACGCCGCGGCCATCCTGACCCCCTGCTACTACCCCTTCATGGAGGTCATCCAAAACACCGGCCGCCGCCTGGTGTGCAGCGAGCTGGCCCCCACCGCCGACGGCGGCTATACGGTGGATCTGGAGGATCTGGAGGCCAAGGTCCGGAGCCGACAGGTAAAGGCACTGATCCTGTGCTCCCCCCACAACCCCGTCGGCCACGTCTGGCGGGAGGCGGAGCTGCTGGGGATTCTGGAGCTCTGCAAACGGCATGATGTGCTGGTCATCAGCGACGAGATCCACCAGGATCTGGTCTACCCGGGCCACACCCACCTCTCCTGCCTGCGGTTCCGGCCCTACCTGGACCGGATCGTCATGCTGACCTCCGCCTCCAAGACCTTCAACATCGCGGGGCTGCAGAATTCCTTCGTCGTGATTCCCGACCAAGCCCTGCGCGCCGCCTTTGACGGCTATGTCCAAACCCTGCGCGCCGGCAGCGGCGCCTCCCTGGGCTATGTGGCCGCAGAGGCCGGCTACGCCCACGGCGGTCCCTGGCTGGACGAGGTTCTGGTCTATCTCCAGGGGAACTACACGTGTTTCCGGGACACCCTGCTCCACGCCCTGCCGGCGCTGCGCGTCGCACCGCTGGAGAGCACATATCTTGCCTGGGTGGACCTCTCGGCCTACGTGACGGCGGAGCAGCTGGTGACGGTGGTTCGGGATCAGGCCCGCCTGGCGGTGGACTACGGCTTCTGGTTCTGGCCCGAGGGCCGCCAGGACAGCGACGCCCATATCCGCGTCAATCTGGCCGCCTCCAGGGAGACGCTCACCCTGGCGGCAGAGCGCCTTATCACCGCGATCCAGGCGCCGCCCCGGAAATAACCGGCGGGAAATCCGCCCTTCCCTTCTGTTTTTCAGCGTCTTGCCTCTGCGCCAAAACGGCCCTCCCCAAGCGGACACGCTCCCGCCGGAACCCGGCGGGAGCGTTCTATTTCGATTTCTCTGTTCCTGTACGGTCTGTCCGTTGTACTGCTCAGGAGGCCGTTTTCTCCTCCTGGTCAATACAAAGGGCAAAGCACTCCTGTCCCACGCCAAAGAGCAGGCTGTGCTGATGGCTGCGCTCCCGGAATTTCTCCTCGTACTCTCCGGGCTCGAGAAAGCGGTCCTCCCGCAGCTGATAGGCGTCAAGGGCCTCCCCAAAGCAGGCCTCGGCCCGCTGGATCAGGTTCTGGGCGATCTCCTGCAGGGCGAAGCGCACCATCTCATTTCTCGTATAAAAATCCACACCAAACATCAGTCCTGCCGCACGGAGCAGCATCCGCTCCCCTATAATCAAGAGGAATTTCAGGCGATGCCCCTGCAGGTCCTGATAGGTCAGTTCATAGTACTGCGCATCTGGAATCGCGGTCTTGTCGGAGAACGCTCCGAGATACCGAACGTCCAGTCCGAACATCTCCCCCAGAGGGTAGAGGATCACCGCCTGAATGACAGACCGCTCGTCATTCGGCCGGCTCAGGATCAGCTCGCTGTCAATCTTCCCGGTAATGGCCCGGTCCTCAATGATGATATGGCCGGTCAGCCACCCGGTGCAGACGCCGATGAAGCGCTGTACCGCCTCTGTTGAAAAATCGGAGGCATAGAGCTCCCGCTCCAGCGCCGGCAGCGTCTCCCTCCGCATCCGGTCATGAATCCGTTTATGGACCAGATAGCCATCGTAGCCGATCTCCCGCATGTAGGCCTCTTCCTCCGCAAAATGCTTGAGGGCATAGGCCTTGAAATACTTGATTCCCTCCACACAGGCGAACTTGTCTTCGTGCAGTTCGACGTAGAGGTCCATGATCCTTTGAACGATGGAAAAGAGTCTGCGGTGTGCCTGGTCCACAATCTCCACACCGATCCCGAAGCGATCCTGCCATTGAATTTGCTGCATTTGATTGCCTTCTTTTCTGCCGCCCGCAGGATATGAGGCGGAGCCAAAGTTTCCTGCCGTATGGTGCAAAAGAGCCGGCGGCGGCCGAATCCGGCGGCAGGTGACCCGCCGCTTCCCATCGGGCCAAGCCATCCGTGCTCTTTTGATTCCACCGGCTGCTCCATCCTATGCGCCCGAAAGAGGCGGCGTTCCGGCCGCCCGGCCCGCATTCCCGCCGCAGCACCCGTCCGCAGCGGCAAAGGCGCTCCGTCTCCCCTCCATCTGTCCCTTTTCCTTGATAAAAATTTATTTATATGCCGGATCTCTGTACAATCCCCCCATTTTACGGTACTATGGAGGACAGACTGCAAAACAGCCCCCCTTGCCCCGGCGGACGGGTGCAGGGCGGCCCAGGAGGAGGAAGCACCTATGTTGACGAAAGTCGCAGAGAACATCTACCGCAAAACCGTACCCCTGCCCAACAACCCCCTGCGGGAAATCAACGCGTATCTCATCACCGGAGAGAGGAATCTCCTGATTGACACCGGATTTAACCGGCCTGAGTGCGAAGAAGCCCTGCGCAGCGCCTTTCAGGAGCTGGGCATTGAACAAACGGATCTGTTCATCACCCACCTGCACTCGGATCACTGCGGACTGATCGGAAAATTTGCCGGGGAGACCGGCACGCTCTTTGCCGGCGAAACGGACGGAGAGCTCATCAATTTCGAGGCCGGCAATCTCTACTGGCGGATGCTGGACGACTTGTTCATCAAGTACGGATTCCCCAGAGCGGACTTCGGCCGGAATACGGACATCCATCCCGGCCGAAAATACTGCCACGATGTGCGGGTGAACTTCACGTATGTCCGTGAGGGCGATATGCTGCACTACGGCGGGTACAACCTGCAGGTGATCGCCACCCCCGGCCACACGCCGGGACACATGTGTCTGTATGACGCAGACAAGAAGCTCTTATTCTGCGGTGACCACATCCTGGGAACAATCACCCCGAACATCTGTATTGAGCTGAGCGCGGAGAACCCCCTGCGGGATTATCTGGAGAGCCTCAAAAAGGTCGAAAAGCTGGACGTGCGGCAGCTGCTGACCGCCCACGGAACCCCTGTGGAGGACATGTACGCGCGGATTCAGGAGCTGTTCCGCCACCACCGGGAGCGGCTGGCAGAGGTGCTCCGGATTCTGGGCAATGAGTGGAAAACGGCGTACGCGGTGGCCCGGGACATGACCTGGGAGATCGACTGCAAGAACTGGGAGGAGTTCCCCGCCCCGCAGAAGTGGTTTGCAACGGGAGAGGCCATCTCCCACCTGCAATACCTGTATTTTTCCGGGGAGGTGTCCAGGGAGGAGCAGAACGGCGTCTATCACTACAAAAAAGCGGGAGCGGTGTGAGGAAACGGCATGGCAGGACGAATCTTGATTACAGGCGACAAGCACGGGACCTTTTCTCCGTTATTCGGCCTCGCCGGGCACCACGAGCTGCATGATTCAGATACTTTAATCATCACCGGAGACGCCGGCTATGTCTGGGACGAGGACTACCTCTGCCGCCTGGAGACGCTGCAGCAGATCTTCCCCGGCACGATTGCCTTTGTGGACGGGAACCACGAAAACCATACGCTGCTGAACCGCTTTGCGGTCCGGCGGTGGAACGGCGGGCGGGTCCATCAGGTGGGGCAGCGGGTCTATCATCTGATGCGGGGCGAGATCTACTCCCTCAGTGGAAGAAACCTCTTCACCTTCGGCGGCGCCCGCTCCACGGACCAGGAGCAGCGGGAGGAGGGCAAGAGCTGGTGGCGGGAGGAGGAGCCCTCCCCCGCGGAGCTCGCATACGGCCAGGCCCAGCTCCTGGCGCACAAGGATGAGATCCACTACGTCGTCACTCACGAGACGCCCCTCTCCGCCAGGGCATCCATCACCCGGCAAAAGCCCATTCCGGAGGATTATCTCCTCCCGTCGGTCTTTGAGGCCTGGTATCAGGCCATCTCCCGCGCTCCGAACTTCCAAAAGTGGTATTTCGGCCACATGCACGAGGACCGGGATATCACCCCCCAGCTGCGGGCCATTCACAACCACATTCTCCCCCTTGGGGAGACGACGCCCCTGCGCTGGGCGTGATTTGGTGCTAACGGCCGGCAGGACCCGACAATCAAGCCGGGGCAGCTTCCGCTGCAAATTGCAAAAGTGCGGAGTCCGCGCCACAAAGACCACGCCCCGGCCGGTTTCTGCCGCAGATCTGCCCCATAAAAATGGATGATTCCCGCATTTTCATACAGGAATCATCCCGGAAGAACGCGATTGGGAACGGGGGAAACACAATTAGTCTCACAGAGGTGCCCGGCCGGCAGCAACTGCCGGCCGGGCGCCTTTGAAACATGGAATCAGCTTGGACGCCGTACCTGAGAGCCGAATAGCTGAGGGCAGAGATGCTCTCACCGCAGGAACCGGGCATGGGGCAGCGCTTCCGGATTCAAAAGGTTCTCCGGTGCTCTCCTCTCCCGCAGGACAGCCAGAACCTGCTCCATGGCCTTTTTTCTCATATCCAGCATGGACTGCTGCGAGTAAAAAGCCGTATGAGGCGTTACAATCACCGAGTCCAGGTGATAAAGGGGGTTGTCCCCGTCCCGTTCCGCCTCCAGAACATCCAGAGCCGCGCCGGCGATCTGTCCGGCTTTCAGGGCAGTGTAAAGGGCTGCCTCGTTGACAATCCGGCCCCGGGCGGTGTTGATCAAAAAAGCCGTGGGCTTCATGCAGGCCAGCTCCCGCACTCCGATCAGGTCCACATTCTGCGGCCGCAGGGGACAGTGAACAGATACAAAGTCGGAAGCTGTCAGCAGCTCCTCCAGGCTCTCCGCACGGCAGACACCGTACTGCCCCAGTACATGGTCGGGAACATGAGGAGCATATGTGATCAGCTTCATACCAAAGGTCTTCAGCATCGGCGCCAATGTGCGCGGAATATTCCCGAAGGCGATCATGCCAAACGTCTGTCCGCTCAACCGGTTCATCACATGGCCGGCATACCCCCACTTCCCGCCCTTCACCTGCCGGTCCAGCTGGATCAGGTGGCGGGAACAGGCCAGGGTCAGGGCAGCGGTATGCAGCGCCACATCATAGAGACAAAAGTCCGGCACATTGGCAAGACAAATTCCCAGCTCCGACGCTGTCTTCAAGTCCAGATTGTTAAAGCCGATGGCCTGCACGGCGACCACCTGACAGGATGTCAGGGCGGAAAGGGCCTTCGCGTCTACGGTGGAGTAGATGGTGATGACGGCGTCCGCATCCCGGCACACCTCTGCCAGGGCCTCATCCGGCCGGTCGTTGCACAGCTCCAGCTGAATCTCCATTCCCTCGACCATCTTCTGCTCCACCGAGAGGTCCTGCTGGTCTTCGGCATTAAAAAGGACAATCTTTTTCATGTGCTGCACGGCTCCTTTCCGGACAGACCCCGCTGCTTTTTTCTCCAGGCCATCATGGCCAGGAAATCATAGAGAATATAGGCCGCCAGATTGGCGGTGATGCCGCTGCAGTCCGAGGCGGGCAGTACCTCCACCAGATCCATTCCCACCAGGTCCATCTCCTTCATACAGCGGATCAAGCGGAAAATTTCATGGCTGCAGTATCCCCCCGGCTCGATGGTACCGGTTCCGGGGGCACAGGAGGGATCTGCAAAATCAATGTCAAAGCTGCAAAAGGCCTTCCGCTTCCCCACCCGTTCCCGGATTCTGCGGGCGACCTCTTCCTCTCCCAGCCGGCGCATCTCCGCCATGGTGATGGTCTCAATGCCGAGCCGTTCGGACTGCGCCCGGTCCGTAATGAAGCAGGGACCCCGCATCCCCCGTCCCCTCTCCGCCGTGAGTCCAGCGAAGCGAGTCGCGCGGAAAGCGAAGTCCCCGCAAGGGGGATGCCGTATCCGTAAGGCGGCAGAACCGCCAACGGCTACGCAAAAATTCCCAACAGAGCACAGTTTTCTGCCCGCAGGCGGGAAACGGAGCGGTGTTGTCGTTCCCCCGTGTCCCCCGTTTCTCCGCCGCGAGTCCAGCGAAGCGAGTCGCGGTGGAAAGCGAAGTCCCCGCAAGGGGGATGCCGTATCCGTAAGGCGGCAGAGCCGCCAACGGCTACGCAAAAATTCCCACCAGAGCGCAGTTTTCCGCCCGCAGGCGGGAAACGGAGCGGTGTTTGGAATTTCTGAGCTGGAATAAGCGGTCAAAATCGATTTTTGGCATAGTCAAGAATCAGTTTTTTGCACTAATGGCAGAAAGCTTGTAAAAGATTTTCTACAGTACTCTATTGAATGGAACGGGGATAGGGGTTGGACGTGTTTTGAGTCCAAAAGCAGAGAAGAAGCGTATCTGTTCATATCGGGTAGCAACAACGTTGCAATTTCCTGCTATAATAGGCTTAATTACTTTTATTAATTCCCGTGTGTCCCGCTTAGGAGCACTGCCATTGACAACATCTCGATATACCCTTATGAGCTTTCCAGCAATAAAGTCCGACAGCTGTATTAGCAGGTCATCGGAAGAAAGAGGAGTAAACGCATCAAGCGTTAACCCGTTTTGTTCCCTCAATTTTGGGGTCCACTGTTCAAGTGCTGGTATAAATTGCTTCTGCTCATCGTGGAAAATATGAATCGACGGTTTGAGTTTGGATTGACGGTATGCCATCGTGGCAGCCAAGTTCAAATATGCATCCACATTGGGAGAAAAACATAAGGGATTCCCGCAATTATCATAGTCCATAATCGGCATCAGGTTTTTCCGCTTCATTTTGTAAGTATCACTATGCTCTACTCTATCAATGACGGCGGACAAATCTTGGACGATGCTCTTTTTCGCAAGGTACTGCTCGGCCTCCTTTAAAAATGCGAGGAATTCATTCAGATTATCTTCCGTTTCCAGCCCTTGATAGCAGAGGCCAACGAATCTAGCTAGCAGTTGATCGTCCCAGTTATTGTATATTTCATTCGCAATTTCAATTCGCTTTTCTCTCTTATCAAAGGCAGAATCCAGCGTTAAGTAGTATGGAAATGCACAATAGTCCACAAAGCAATGTGCAAGTTTGTATTTTTTATTGGTGATATCGACATAAACCATACCTCTATTTTGGATGAGTAACTGGATAACTTCCTTCATGAGTTCTCGGTTAAACCGGTTGTCCGCTTTCGATTTCTACTCTTTGCTGGAGCCCAAGGCAGGACCAAAAGATTGCAGAATTTTAAGCAGACCAGTTCGCGTTTCGTCCTCGGCCTTATCCGGAATGCTGATCCCACCCAGCGCAAAATATATCTGTTCGCCCCAGTTCCATGCCTGCTTATCCGTTTTGTACCTTGGTTCTCCAGTGTTTCCGCTTTCGTCTATATAAATGTGATACTTCATTAAATTTCCTTTTTTCCTGCCAGTATCGTGTGTTTTTATCATAATTAAGTAGAGGCAATTTACAAGTCTAATATTTGCTTGTTATTCGTACATATCATCGCCTGCTTTCTGCTGAAGAACAATTTTTATATCATCTAAAATTGTGCCATAAGAAAACCGCGATGAGGCTTTTTTAATGACTGAGTCATTCAAAGAAATGTATCGATAAACAAGAGCTAAAAGCATAAATGTAAGGCTCTACCTGCTGCCGATAATTCTTGAAAAGACGGTATGACATATTTTCCATCTTTTTCATTATAATGTGTGAAAAAATTTCTTGTATTACTAAGAATTTGTGCTAACCGTGAAATTTCTTCTGGACTTAAACGAAAGAACTCATTTAAAAATGTGATTATTTCTTCAATTCGAATTTTTAATGAAAGCGGGCGATTTGTATTTAGCTTCCAACCATTTTTGATAGCTATTTTTTGAGCTTCTTTATTTCGATAATGGTTAGAAAAAATCTCAACTGTCTGAGCAAAATTTAGGAATTTATTTATTCGTAAATTCTTATTACAAATAAACTCATAAAATAAGGTGGGAATATACTTCTTAGAATAAAATGCACACCATTTCGCCCATACTCCGTTGAAGTTGTCTAAAAAATCGTCAGTCGTTATTAAGAATCTTTCTTCTGATGATTCAATCTCACTGATTGAATTGAGGTATATGGCATTGTCACAAAATTCTCTATGCGGGGATTGATTATCTGCGAAGGACAAGTTTTCAAGTGGGATATAGCCATTTGCAAAGAATGAAAATAGATTGCGAACAGACGCTAAAGTGCTGATACCTGTTCTGATGGATGCATTTTGGGTAAAGGTGTATTCAATGCAAGGAATCAATGGAATTTCAATTTTATTGTTAGAAGAACCGAGTCCGATAGTTTGAAAAATTGATAAAGTACCCGTACTATCTATTGCAGTAATGGGAGCAGGAAAAGTATAATTTACAAGTGCGGGGTGTTCTTTTGAAAAATCATAAACTAAATCTACAGTTTCGGATGAAAACATTTTATTGAGGATTTGAATATTTGCTGAAATTTTTGTGATTAAGATTTCCGCCTCTGCGCACTGGTATTTGCGCCCGATAATTATTTCTGCTGGTGAAAATTTCATAAAATGATTTTTACTACCTTCAACAGTGTTAAAGGTAGGGCCATCAGACATTATTTGAGTATTTAAAAGCGTAATCGGGGTAGCTCCCACATCTCCCCATAAAGTAAAATGAACATTATCCATGTCCAGACAGTGAAATCCATGCTCAGTCCGTCCTATAAAAATTACAGTTCGGTTTTGATAAACGAGGACACCATCAAAAGGGATATCCGTGGTTGCTCCTTTGCAAAAGAGCTTACAAGGAGTATCAAGTATATCTTTTAGTTCCCTCATAGCTATTCTCCCCATTTTCCTTCAGTGCTCACATCTTTTAAGTGAATTGTAGCAGAGATTGTAGAAATAGTGAAGAGAAAAATATTATTTTATCAAAATGCATGCATCATGGAAATTTGTCTTTGTGGCTCTTTAGAGCGGCTGAGTTTCTCCTGCTGTACCGCCATGAACATCTCATCAGAAATAATGGCCTCATGGGTGTCGGTATAGAGATACCGGTCCATGAGGCCATCGTTTTCAATTTGAACTGCTCCAGTGCTGATGGTTTTTTGAAGCAGCACCCGCCCGGTGTATTTTTCATTGGAGAGCAGTTTGTCAATCGCTTCCCGGTTCCATTTGGGCCTGCCGGTGAGGGAAGGGATGCCTTGCCTTTCCAAACCAGCAGCAATTTTCCCCAGGCTGTCACCAGCAAGATACTGCTCAAATATCCAGCACACTACTTTCGCCTCATCGGGATTCACTGCCAACTCACCATCAGAACCAAGTTCATATCCATAGCACCTGCGTTTTGCCACTTTGGAACTGCCGTCCTGAAATCTTTTCCGGAGGCCGTTCTTAATGGCTTCACTTTTCTGTATCGTGTTCATTTTAGAACTCCTTTCGAAAATAAAAATACCGCAGTGAAATGACTGCGGCACAAAGATTTTATGTGATTATACATAAAAATTGACAGACTACACTCTTGGTGTAACCTGTCAACTTATCATGGTGACCCGGCGGGGATTCGAACCCCGGACCCACTGCTTAAAAGGCAGTTGCTC
>JAHZBA010000003.1 GCA_019423635.1 Clostridiales bacterium | reverse complement strand
CCACCAGCTTGGCGGTGATGCAGTCCATGTGCTTGGGGATGATGTTCTTCACCAGCACCTGCCCGCCGGTGGCCGCCACGGCGGCCATGTAGGTACCCGCCTCGATCTGGTCGGGAATGATGGCGTAGCTGCCGCCGGTGAGGCGGTCCACGCCGTGAATCTTGATGGTGTCCGTACCGGCGCCCCGGATGTTGGCGCCCATGGAGTTCAGGAAGTTGGCCAGGTCCACGATGTGGGGCTCCTTGGCGGCGCTCTCGATGACGGTGGTGCCCTCGGCCATGACGGCAGCCATCATGATATTCATGGTGGCCCCTACAGACACCACGTCCAGATAGACGTTGGCCCCCTTGAGCCGGGGCTGGTTGGAGACGGCACGGATGAAGCCGCCCTCGACAGTCACCTTGGCGCCCAGGGTGGTGAAGCCCTTTACATGCTGGTCAATGGGACGGACGCCGCCAAAATTGCAGCCGCCGGGCATGGCCACCTCGCCGTGGCCGAAACGGCCCAGCAGGGCGCCGATGAGGTAATAGGAGGCCCGAATCCGCCGGGCCAGCTCGTAATCGGTTCGGGTGGAGTGGATATGGCGGCAGTCAATTTCCACGGTGTGGCGGTTGATGCTGCGGATCTGTGCGCCCAGATTTTCCAGAATTTTCAGGGACATCCGCACGTCGGAGATCTGGGGAACGTTTTCAATCCGGCAGACGCCGTCCACCAGGAGCGCGGCGGGAATGATGGCGACGGCCGCGTTCTTGGCCCCGCTGATCTCCACTTCGCCGAATAGGGGCTTTCCGCCCTGCACAATATATTTTGTCAAATCTTGACCCTCTTTTCAAGCAGCTTGCGGCGGCAGACTGCGTTTTGGTACTTGCAGTTTGCCCACCTGCCGGCGCTTCATACCTGCGCCGCAGCATGTTCTGCCGCGGCGAAAAACGCCTCCGGCAGTAGTGCAGTATTAGGATATCACATTCGGACAAGAATTGCAAATGTTTCCTGCACAGGATTTATGATCTTATGATGGGAATCTTCCACGAACACGTGATATGAGGCCCGTTTGGACGGGAACACGACAAAAGTGCATCCCTTGTGACCGCGTGGAGGGCACGAGAAGGGAACCGGCCGCAAAGGCGGCGCGCTGTTTTGCCGAAGCGGGGGAGTTCTCCGGCGCGCCGGGGTCGTTGCGCCCCACCTGCACAATCGGCCTGATCCGCCTTGGGAACGCAGAGGGGAAAGCACCGCGGCGCAGCCCTTCAAAAGCTGCGCCGCGGCAATGGCTCCGTCTCCTCAGACGGTCAGTGGAAATACTTTTTCAGCAGGCGGGAGACCTCCCGGATATCAATCGGTTTGGCGACGTGGGCGTTCATTCCGCAGCTGATGCAGTGCTGGATGTCCTCTGCAAAGGCGTCGGCCGTCATGGCAATGATGGGAATTGTCTTGGCGTCCTCCCGGTCCCAGGAGCGAATGGCCGCGGTGGCCTCGTAGCCGGTCATCACCGGCATCCGCAGATCCATCAAAATGGCGTCGTAGTAATTCGGCTCCGCCGCCTTGAACATCTCCACACAGATCTTGCCGTTCTCGGCCCAATCCAGCTCCAGACCCAGCTCGCTGAGCAGTTCCTGGGCGATTTCCCAGTTGAGGTCGTTGTCCTCGGCCAGAAGGACCCGGCGGCCATGGAAGTCATCTGTCTCCAGCTCCGGCAGCTCCTCCGAGTCCGAGATGGGGTCCAGGAAGGGCTTGAGGCCGTAAAAGAGCGTGGACTTGAACAGCGGCTTGGAGATGAAGCCGGAGATGCCGGCGGCCTTGGCCTCCGTCTCAATTTCGCTCCAGTCATAGGCGGAGATCAGCAGGATGGGGAGGTTGTCGCCATAGAGCCGGCGAATCTCCCGGGCGGCGGAGATGCCGTCCATCCCCGGCAGCTTCCAGTCCAGCAGAATGATCTGGTAGTCGTCATGCTTCCGGTGATGTTCCTCCACCATGGTGAGGGCACTCTCGGCGTCCAGGGTCCAGTCGGCCCTCACACCGATGGATTTCAGGGAGGCCGCCGCACTCTCGCACAGCATCTTGTCGTCGTCCACCACCAGCATCTTCCAGTCCGGCAGAACCATGTCCGCCTCTATGACCTGGGCCTTTTCCAGATCCAGCGTGACCCGGAATTCACTGCCGCGGCCCGGCTCACTGTCCACGGTGATGGTGCCGCCCATCGCGTCCACGATGTACTTTGTAATGGCCATGCCCAGGCCGGAGCCCTCGGTTTTGCGCACCCGGGCGCTGTCCTCCCGCACGAAGGATTCAAAGATCTTGTCCCGGATCTCCGGAGACATGCCGATGCCGTTGTCCTTCACCGACAGGTGAATCCGGATATAGTCCTCGCCCTTGGGGGAGGCCTCTTCGTGCATGGAGACGCGGATGCTGCCCCCCTCCGGCGTGAATTTGACGGCATTGCCCAGGATGTTGATGAGCACCTGATTGAGCCGGATGCTGTCGCAACAGACATTCTCCGTGGAGATGTCGTGAATGGAGACATCAAACTGCTGGTGCTTGGACCGGACCTGGGGCTGGACGATGTTGACCACGCTGTCCATGACCTCCCGCAGGGAGACCTGGTCGGTGTTCAGCGTCAGCTTTCCGCTTTCGATTTTGCTCATGTCCAGAACATCGTTGATGAGGCCCAGCAGGTGCTTGCTGGAGAGACTGATCTTCCGCAGGCAGTTCTGGACCTGCTGGGGGTCGTCCATGTTTGCCACGGCAATGGCGGTCATGCCCACAATGGCGTTCATGGGGGTGCGGATGTCGTGGCTCATGTTGGAGAGGAACTCGCTCTTGGCATGGTTGGCGTGCTCGGCCTCCTTCCGGGCCCGGTCCAGCTCCAGCATCTGTTCCTTGAGGAATTTGAAATACTGCCGGAACACCAGTAAAAGAGCCAGCACCACCAGGGCACAGGCCAGGAAGAGCAGATAGAGCCAGGTGAGGCTGAGGTCATTGACGGCCTGATCCAGCTGTCCATAGGGCAGCACCGTCACCAGAAACCACTCGGAATAGGGGAGCTTGGTGCACTGCAGGTGCCGCCGCTCACTGCCAAAGTCCAGAACGGCGGAGTACTCCTCGTTGGCGTCCATGGCGGCTTTCAGCTCCTGGACATACCGCGTTCCCTCTTCTCCCTGGTCCTCAAAGAGGGCCTGGATGCGGTCAAAGTAGTTCTCCCGGAAGGCGTCGCCGCTGCGGATGACAAAGGTGCCGTCCCGGCGGATGATGTGGGAGTAGACCAGGGTGTTCTCACTGTACAGGGAGAGGGTCTCGGCGATGTAATCCACGGGAAGCGTGGCCACCAGTGCCGTGCAGGTCTCCCCGTTTGACATGGTGTACTCGGCGGAGACCCCCAGAAGCACGTCCTTCTGCCCGTTGACAGGGGAGGTGACGGCGATCTTGATCTCTCCGGCGTTCATGGAGTCCAGAAAGGGCTCCGGGTCCGCCAGAACGGGCTCTTCCCCGTAGATCACGTCAAACTCCCCGGTGGAGGAGTAATAGGCCAAGGATTCAAAGCCCCGGAGCTGGGCGTTGACGGCAAGCTCGCTGCGCAGCTCCTCCGGAGGAGTGTCATCCGGGGGAAAACTCTCCACCAGGGCCTTCACCTGGGACAGGCGCAGCTCGATGGTGGTGGCGAAGTGCTGGGTGACCTTTTCCCCCATGCTGGTCATGTAGGTGGTGCCCACGGCACTGATGGTCTCAGAGCTTTTCCGGTTCATGAAGACAGCCAGGAAGGAGAAGATGCACACGGTCAGCAAAAGAACCAGCGTCAGGCTGATCAGAAGAAAGCGGGAGGGCTTTGACTGCTGTTCATTCATCCCGCGTTCGCCTCCTGAAAGGCGCGGATGGCGGCGGCCGTTTGCTGATAGTCCGCTTTGACCTGTTCCACCAGTTCTGCGGACCCCTCACTCCAGCTTCCGCCCCGCAGGGCCTCCGCCAGCGCGCTGCTGGAGATTTGCAGCTTCGTCAGGCTCAGATTTTGGCATACGCCCTTGATGGTATGGGCGGCCCGGAAGGCCTCGGCGCAGTCTCCTGTCTCCACAGACCTGCACAGCAGATCAAAGCTGCCGTCGTCCAGGAACTTTAATACAAATTTCTGGACCAGGCGCTCGCTGCGCAGGCGGCCGATGGCCTCGTCGTAGTCACCACTCATGGCCTCATAACAGTCTTTCAGATTCATGTCGTCGACTCCTTTTCCTCAGTCCCGGACTGGGACTGGTCACTGTCAATGGGAGAGATGGAGGAGGGTGTCTGCTCCATGGTCTCATTGGTATAGAAACGGCAGCTGCCCCGCCCGCTTCGCTTCACAGAGTACAGGGCGGAGTCCGCCGCATGGAACAGGGTTTCATAGTCGGTGCCTACGGCCTCGGTGGTGGCAACGCCCATGCTCAGCGTGATGGGAAACTGCTCATAGGTATTTCCGGACAGACAGTTGTAAATGCGCTGGATGGCGCTCTCGGGAGAGGCACCGTACTCCACGAAGATCAAAAATTCGTCTCCGCCCACCCGGGCTGCGATGTCGCCGCCCCGGACACTGGCCCGCAGGGTGTCGGCGACGTAGATGAGGACCTGGTCACCAAAGAGATGACCATATGTATCATTGGCGTTTTTGAAGTGGTCCAGATCGAAGATTGCCAGGGCGTAGTGGCTGCTTTGACGGGCCTCCAGCCGCTGCAGAATGTGCTGCTTGGCGTATTTGTGGTTCAGAAGGCCGGTCATGGCGTCGTGGGAGGCCTGTTCCTCCAGGGAGTGCAGCTTCATGCGGGACTCATGGATGTCCACGGCCTTGCCGATGACGCCGGTGTAGCGGGGGGGCTCATCGGTGGACCACATGGCCCGGCCGATGATCCGGCACCACCGGGGACCCTCCGGATAGGAGACCAGCGTGTCGCAGGTGACCACGGGATGTTCCGGCGTGGTGGCCCGCAGGGCATCTCCCAGGCGGCGGCACTCCTCGCTGTTCATCGTGCCCGGAATCCCCGTATTGCTCATGGGGTCCGGAATGGTCTCCGCCAGACCCAGCTTCTCGGCGCCCCAGGTATTCAGCGTCAGCACCGGCGGGGACACGGTGTATTCAAACTGGATTTCCTGGCTCATGGCGGCGAAGAAGCTGTACTTCATCCGCTCATGCTCCAGCAGCTGCAGCGTGCGGCCGGAGGCGGAGAGCTCCTCGTGGCGCAGCATCTCGTCGGCGATGCTCTGGATATCCTCCCGGTCCACCTGGAAGGTTTTGGACTTTCCAAGCTGTTCCAGGATATCGTCGGAGATCTCTTCAAGACACTCCAGCAGCAGCGGGTTGAAGGTGCCGCACTCACCGTTGAGAATCATCTGCACCGCCTTTTCATGGGGGAAGGGCGGCTTGTAGACCCGGACGCTGGTCAGGGCGTCGTAGACGTCCGCCAGGGCCACGATCTGGGCGGAGATGGGGATCTCGTCGCCCTTGAGCCCGTCGGGATAGCCCCGGCCGTCCCAGCGCTCATGGTGCCAGCGGCAGATGTCATAGGCCTTCTGGATCAGAGGCTCGTTTTTGTGGATGGGGAGGTTCGCCAGCATCTCCGCTCCGGTGAGGGAGTGGGACTTCATGATGGTGAACTCCTCTTCCGTCAGCCTGCCGGGCTTGTTGAGGATATTGTCGGGAATGGCGATTTTGCCGATATCGTGGAGGGCGGAGGCGGTGGAGATTGCCACAACATCCGCCCGGGAGATGTCATACCGGTCCGTTTTCTGAATCAGATGGCGCAAAAACATCTCCGTCAGGGTCCGGACATGGAGAACATGGAGGCCGCTCTCGCCGTTGCGGAATTCCACAATGTGGCTGAGAATGTCAATCATCAGGGCGCTGTGCTGTTCCTTCTCATAGATCTGGTTGGTGACCAGGCCGATGAGTTTTTTCTGCTTGGCGTAGAGCATGATGGTGTTGACCACCCGCCGGTGGACGATCATGGCGTCAAAGGGACGGCCCACGAAATCCGTGACGCCCAGCTTATAGGCCCGCTCCACATGGCTGGAGCCGCTCTCTGCGGAGATCATGATAACCGGAACGTCGTCGATCCAGTGCCGCTGGTTCATGATCTGCAGTACGCCAAAGCCGTCCATCTCCGGCATGACAATATCCAGCAGGACCAGAGAGAGATCCGCGCTGTGCTGCTCCAGCAGCTCGACGGCCTGCTTGCCGTTTTCCGCCTCAAAAAACTCGTATTCCTCTCCGAGCATATCAATCAAAATCGCACGATTCATCTCGGAGTCATCGGCGATCAGGATTTTATATCGATTTCTGTTCGTTTGCTGTGCCATTTGGAATCACATCCTTATGCTGTGAATATTGGGTGGAAACGGAACCCGTTTGCCCCCGTATTCTGTCGGGAGGCCGCGCAAATTACAATCAAAAATCTGACCAGGAACCAGGCGGCGGAACGCCGGAACGCCCAAAAGGGAGGCGTGGGGTGTGGGAACGCCTCTGGTCAGATTTCCAAGCCGAGCGAAATTTGCGGACATTCCTCCGCGTACATTGTATCCGATTTTTCCCGTGTTGTCAAAGGGGAAAGCGGAACGAAACGTCTTTTTCGGAAGAATTCTTGCGGAGCGGGGAAAGAAGCCCCGGCGCGCTTGCTTATTTTTTTTTGCCGTGCTACCATAGGAACGATGCAAAAATGATGGAATGAAGATTCATGCTGGAGCATGTCATTGCGGCGAGGAGATCCGGAACGCGGCGGCGCGTCCGGCTGCTGGCGGTGAAAAACCGGTCCGGGAGGGAACACTGTGAATAAAATCCTGATTGCAGAGGACGAGGCGCCTATCGCCAATCTGATCAAGACCGCTCTGGACGGGGCGGGCTACCGCTGCGTCTGGGCAGCGGACGGCGGTGCGGCGGCAGACCTTCTGGAGGCGGAGCCCTTCGACCTGGCGCTGCTGGATATCATGCTGCCGAAAGCCGACGGCTATGAGGTGCTGGAGTACTGTAAAACGCTGGAGGTACCGGTGATCTTCCTCACCGCCAAGGGCCAGGTGGAGGACCGGGTGAAGGGCCTGCGCCTGGGGGCGGAGGACTACATCGTCAAGCCCTTTGAGCTGATGGAGCTGCTGGCCCGGGTGGAGACGGTGCTGCGCCGCTGCGGCAAGACCGGGCGGGTGCTGACTCTGCCGCCGGACATCGAGATTGATACTGCCAGCCATGTGGTGCGGCGGGGCGGGGAGCCGGTGGCCCTGACCGCCAAGGAGTACGACTTGCTGCTGCTGTTTGTTCAGAACAAGAACATCGCCCTCTACCGGGACCGGATCTACGAGCGGGTCTGGGGCGAGGAGTTCTTGGGGGACAGCCGCACCGTGGACCTGCACATCCAGAGGATGCGCCGCAAGCTGGGCCTGGAGCACCGCCTGGTGGCGGTCTACAAAGTGGGATACCGGCTGGAGGTTTGACGTTTTTGAATGAGGAATGAGGAGTTGGGAATTAGGAATGCTTCCTCTTTCGGGAGTGAGGCACAGGTCTTGGCGCGGAGAAAATCTGATTCCCCACGCACGACCTGCGGTTACTCCCCGATTCCTAATTCCTAACTCCTAATTCCTAATTTCAGGAAAAGTGTGGTTTTTGATGAAGCTCTTGTGGAAGCTCTTTTGCAGCATGGTTCTCATTACGGCCATGGCCTGCTCTGTGGGGGGATACGTTCTGATCGACACTCAGTTCCGCACCTCCCTGAACCGGGAGGTCTCGGCGCTGTATGAGGAGAACGACCTTCTGCGCTACGCATTGGCGCAGGAGCTGACCTTCAACCCCCTCTACAGCCGCCAGGAGCTGGCAGAGGCTGCCGGAGGCATCAGCATCTCCACCAGCCGGGGCACTGTGGCCTTCCGCCTCAGCGGCGGACACGGGGAGAGCCTGGGCGGCAGCGGGACGCTGCCGGTGGAGGCCTCGCCATTGATCTCCGCCCTGCCGGACGGCCAGCGGGGCTGGGTGATGGATGCTCTGGCGGACGGGCGCATCTACCTCCACGCCGCCAGCCCCCTGGCGCTGGAGGACGGCGTTTTGTACCTGGAGAACTGCCGGGAGGTCAGCGGGCTCTTTCAGGACCGGTCGGAGCAGTACCAGAGCTTTTTTGTGCTGATGCTGGCCCTTGCCGGGGCGGTGGGCGTGCTGTCTCTGGCGGTGTCCGCCATGCTGCTGCGGCCCCTGAGCCGCCTCTCCGCCGCCACTCGGCGGATGGCCGCCGGGGAGCTGGACCAGCGGGTGAAGGTAGACCGGGACGACGAGCTGGGCCAGCTGTCGGCGGATTTCAACGTCATGGCCCAGCGGCTGGAGCGGCAGGTGACGGAGCTCACCGAGGCCAAGCGGCGGCAGGAGGATTTCATCGGCAGCTTTGCCCATGAGATCAAGACGCCGCTGACCTCCATCATCGGCTACGCGGACCTGCTGCGCTCCCGGCCCGCCACGGCGGAACAGGTGTGGGAGGACGCCGGCTACATCTTCAGCGAGGGCCGCCGGCTGGAGGCCCTGAGCCGCAAGCTCATGGATATGATTGTTCTTGGGAAGCAGGACTTTCCCCTGCGCCCGGTGCCCATGGACGCCTTTTTGCACCAGGTGGGCGGGGCGATGCGTCCCGTTTTGGAGCAGCAGGGAATTCGCCTGACGGTCCGGGCCGCGGCGGCGGAGATCCCCCTGGAGCCGGATCTGATGAAGACCGTGTGTCTAAATCTCCTGGACAACGCCCGCAAGGCCATCGACGGCGCAGGCACCATCCTGCTGGAGGGTCTCCGGGAGGAGAGCGGCTACTGTATCCGGGTGACGGACAGCGGCAAGGGCATCCCGGCCGGGGAGCTGAAGCGGGTGACGGAGGCCTTCTACATGGTGGACAAGTCCCGGGCCAGGGCCCAGGGCGGCGCGGGTCTGGGGCTGGCGCTGTGCCAGCGGATCGTGGAGCTCCACGGGGGAGAACTGTCCATTGAGAGCCAGGTGGGACAGGGAACCCGGGTGTCCGTCCGCCTGCGGAAGGAGGCGGCCACGTGAGAAACTGGAAAAACTGGCTGCTGCCGGTGCTGACCGTGCTGGCGGTGGCGTGTCTGGCCCTGCTGCCTCTGCGGCTGTCTACGCTCCGGGACAGGGAACTCACAGGAGCGGTTCACACGGAGGAACTGGGGGAGAACAGCAACTTTCCCGCCCGGCCTCCATCGCTGGAGCGGCGGCTGTGGCTGCTGGCGCAGTGGGAGGAGAGGCCGGGGGAGTTCACCTTCGTGGGACAGGATCTGATGGAGGGCTCGGAGGAGCTGGCGGCAGTGGAGACGGCGGTCCGGGCGGAGCTTGCGGAGCTGGCAGAGCTGGGGATTCTGCCCGATGCGCTGGAGGGTTTTACCCGTTTCAGCGGCTCCCGGTTCTATATGCGGGACCCTCAGGACCTCTCCAGCGCCGGCTTTTTGACCGCGTCGGGCTATGAGCCGGAGCGGGATGTGTTCTTCACCCTGGCTCTGGACGGGGAGACCAACCGGATCTTGCAGTTTCGGATGTACTTCTCCCTGGTCAACAAGTATGTGAAGGACCCCGTCTCCCTTGGAACAGCCTTTTTAAACCGGCTGGGTCTTTCCTGTGAAGTCATGGAGGCGTGGGATTTCGTCGCCTATCTCCGGGTACCGGACAGCGGCGTCTGCTATTTTGTCATGACGGATTGGAACCAGCTGGAGATCGTCCCCCAGAGGGACTGGGAGGCGGAGCGGGAGGAGAGCGATGCCCCCGGAAATACCGCCGGTATCGCGACGGCCAAATGGGGCGGCTGACGGGGGGTAAGCCTGTGTGAGAAACTGGAAGAACTGGCTGCCGCCGGTGCTGACGGCCCTGACGGTGGCGTGCCTGACGGTGCTGCCCCTGCGGCTGTCCGGCCTCCGGGACGGCAAGCTCATCGGAACCGTCCACGCCGAGGAGCTGGGGGCGGACAGCAACTTTCCCGCCCGTCCCCCGGAGCTGCCGGGGCGGGTGTGGCTGCTGGCGGAGCGGGATGAGCGGCCGGACAGATTGACCATTGTGGATCAGCAGCTGGAGGGCGAGGAGCTGGACCTGGCTCTTGAGCAGGTGCAAGAGGAGCTCCGGCAGCTGGAGGAGGCGGGCGTTCTGCCGCCGATGTTTGCGGCGGAAGGGTTTGATCGCGTCACCGGAAATCGGGTCTATCTCCGGGACCAGACGGATCTCTCCAGCGCCGCCTTTTTGGAGCTGAACGTCTTCTGGGAGGGGACAGGGGAGTACATGTGGCTGTATCTGGACGGAGAGACGGGCCGGATGCTGGCACTGATGAGCTGGTTCTATGGGGAGACGATGGACCCGGAGACCATAGGACGGCTCTTTTTGGACCGGCTGGGCCTGGAGTATGAGATGATGGAGCAGCTGGATACCTCCGCACTCTTCCGCCTGACAGAGAGCAGCGCGTTATACGATTTCGTCCAGAAGGGCTCCTTTTTTCGGCTCCAGCCCATGGTGGACTGGGAGCGGGTGGACCAGGAGGAGGC
The DNA here is from genome assembly GCA_019423635.1 of Clostridiales bacterium. Classification (GTDB taxonomy): domain Bacteria; phylum Bacillota; class Clostridia; order Oscillospirales; family Oscillospiraceae; genus Oscillibacter. Next base: position 123,405 of record JAHZBA010000003.1, on the reverse strand, counting down.
CCTCTACGATGCGGCCTATGGGCTTGGATCATAAAACTCTCCCATTCCCCGAAAAACGATGGAAATTTGATGCAGAAAAGAGGATACTCTGACGGGGACAGGCCGTAGACTGGTCCCATAAACCAAAGAGCAAAGGAGCTGTTGATGATGAGATCGTCTTGTGTCATTCAGGAATTTCCCATTCCTGAGCGGGAATATCGGGTCTCCGCCCCGGACCGCTGGGATGAGAGAACGTGCCGCAGGCCTCCCCGGCGGCCATGCCGGCGGCGGAGCAGTCCGCGGCTTCTGCCGGCACTGCTGGCCCTGGCGCTGGTGTTCAGCTTCCTGCTGGGCCGGGCCAGCGCCACCCGGTCCGCCGGAACCCCCTCGGTGGTGCGGAACCAAGTCCAAAGTGTCGGCGGGGAGGAGGCAAAGGAGCCGAAGGAGCCGGGGGTCATGCCGGAGGAGCCGGTGGCGGAGGACGGCGCCGTTCCCGTGACCACTTTGCCGGCAGTGTCCCAGCAGCCGGTTCCGAAAGAGCCGGCTGCGGAGGTTGGGGCCACCCTGCCGGCGGCGTCTCAGCAGCCAGCCCAGGAGGAGACGCCGGCCAAGGCGGCGTGGAATCTGGTGCTGATTAACTGGGAAAATCCTTTGCCGGAGGACTTTACAGCCCCGGAGCTGACCCAGCTGGCCAACGGCCACGCCGTGGACAGCCGGATCTATCCGGAATTGCAGCGGATGATGGACGACGCCAAGGCGGCGGGAGTCCATCCCACCATCTGCTCCTCCTTCCGCACCTGGGAGAAACAGGAGTACCTCTTTAAAAATAAGATCCGCCGCCTGAAAAACGCGGGCTGGGACGCGGCAACCGTGGAACAGGAGGCCGCCCGCTGGGTGGCCCGTCCCGGCACCAGCGAGCACCAGGCGGGGCTGGCGGTGGATATTGTGGACAAATCCTACACGGCGCTGGACCACCGCCAGGAGACCACGGCGGCCCAGAAGTGGCTGATGGCCCATTGCAGCGAGTACGGCTTCATTCTCCGCTATCCCAGTGACAAGGAGGCCCTCACGGGTGTGGGCTACGAGCCCTGGCACTACCGCTATGTGGGCGTGGAGGCCGCAAAGGCCATCATGGAGCAGGGGATCTGCCTGGAGGAGTACCTCAGCCAGTGAGAAGTACATAGAGTGCATGAAAGGCCGGCTGCACTTGTGCAGCCGGCCTTTTACGGCTCCGGAACCAGTACGGCCTGCACCACCCAGCGCTTGGCATGTCCCCGGCCGGTGCAGGTGGAGAGGGTGATGATCTGATCCTCCGGCTCCGGTGTGATGCCGGTGTCGATGACGGAGTGGTCCAGGGAGAACCGGAGGAATTCCGCCTCGCTGCCGGTCTCCTCGAGATCCAGCCGGTATACGATCTCCTCCACGCCGGCTTCAAAGGCGGCGAAGATGTCATAGCGGCGCACGCCGCCAGCGGTGACGAGATAGACGCTGGGGTGGACCTCCCGGTAATCCGCGCCGGCGTAATGCCGCAGGGAGCCGAACATGGAGCCGTTGCGCATGTTATGTCCGTAGATGATCGTGTGGAAGCCGCTGAAATCCGGTGCGCACCGGCACTCCAGGAAGATGGCACCCACGGAGCTGGTGTCCCCCATCCAGGTGTGGTCCAGGTAATAGCGGTTGTCCGCCGCCTGGAGCAGAGGATAGTTGACCTCCGTCTCCGGGATGGTGATCCAGCCCACCACCTCGGGATTGACGGCCTGCAAGGCTTCCAGATCCACCTGCTGGAGGAGGTCGGCATAGGGCTCCGGAGGTTCCGGCTCCGCCTCTGCGGGGGCGGAGGGGGACGGAAGCGTGAGGCCTGCCGTCTCGGCGGCGGCATCGTAGTCCTTCGCGCCCTGACGGTAGTCCGCCTGCTTCCAGAGAAGATACCCGCCGCTCACTGCCAGCACCAGCGCCAGCAGAGCGGCCAGGATTTGCCGTTTACCCATGAGAACGCTCCTTTCATAGGAAAGAACCGGGGCCCGCAGGGGCCCCGGTTTCCGCTTGCGCGGGAAAGTGCTGATTTCGCAGGAAGCGCCGATTCGGCGCAGAATTCAGAGGAGTGGGGCAGTCAGGCGGCATCATCCATCAAACCTGCCGGGTCGATGGGGCGCAACACCTCATCGACGTTCTGCATCAGATCTCCAGGCCCTCCGGCTTCCTGCGGTCAAAGACCCGCAGGGCCAGCAGGCCGCCTGCGGCCAGAATGGTCAGGGCATACCAGATGGCGGAGATATCGCCGGTCTTGGGGACATCCGCCAGGGGGACATCCTCATCCGGGATGGTGGTCTCCTCCGGCAGCTCGGACAGAGGCACCTCCTCCTCGGGAAGGGTGGTCTCCTTCGGCAGATTCGCCAGAGGCACCTCGCCGTCGCCGATGGTGGTCTCACCGGGGTTGCCGGCCAGAGGCACCTCACCGTCACCGATGGTGGTTCCGCCGGGCGTCGTACCGCCAGGCGTGGTTCCGCCGGGTGTCGTACCGCCAGGTGTGGTGGTTCCGCCAGGCGTGGGCGTCGTGGTGCTCCAATCCCGGTTCACGGTGTCCGTATCCGTGATTTTGGTCACCTGGGTGGTGGTCACGGTGGTAGTGGTCTCGGTCTTGGTCTCCACATCCTTGCGGGTGTAATTGGTCGTGGTGGTCTCGGTCTCTTTCCTGGCAGCCTCGGTCTTGACGGCCGAGGCCTCTACGCCCTTGATGTCCTTGAACTCCACGTCCAGCTTCATGTTCAGGCTGCTGTACTCCGGATGCTCGGTACAGTTGTACTGGTCCTCCGTAGTAGTCAGCTTGATGTTGACCTTGGCGTAGCCCTCGCTGGTTTGCAGGACGATCCCCTTTAAAGAGATATTTCCGTCGTTCGCATAGACCTTCACGTCTTGCTTCGATACCAGCTTGTCACCCTGGTAGACCTCCAACCGATAGGAAGTCCCGTCAAACTTGGGATCTACCTTGACCGTAAAGTCCAGGTCAGTGGTAAAGGAGGACTCGCCGTCCTTGACGGTCTGCTTGATGGAGACATCCGCGCTGGTGGCCTGAAGCAGATTGTCCTTCTGGTCTCCGCCGTTCACCCGAATGTTCACATCGGCGGAGAGCTTGTCATTGGAAACATTCACCTCGGTGGTCTTGGTGACCGTCTCCTTGACAACTGTGTCTTTCTTGACACCCTCTACGGTCGTTGTCGTCTCGGTGGTGGTGGACTCGACCAGGGTATCCTTCTTCTCCTCGGCATTTGTCACAACGGTCTTTGTGCCGCGCTGCTCCTCCGTTTTGGTGGAGATCACATTGCCCTGCGCATCAAGCTCCTGTGTTGTGACCGTGTAGCCGACGGTCTGGCCGTTTTCTACAATGTCACTGACAGAGACAACCTGCTGTGTACCGTCGTCGCGGGAGGTGGTTCCGCCTTCCGGGCGGGTGGGAAGAAGGATGTCAGACTCGGAACCGGAGATGGGAAGCTGCTGCCACTGACCCGGGGTCTCCTCTTTCTTCGTCTCGGTTACCTCGCCGGGAAGCGTCGTCTTGTTGCCGGTTTCCTGAACGCTGCCCTCGGTTTTTTCGATGATCTCGGAAGTAGAGGTGGTGACCTTGTAGCTGCCATTGGTATCATCGACCTTGGTCTCGGTGGTTTTGCCGTCCGAGCCCGTAACCGGTCCCTGGTCCTTGCAGGTCAGGCCGCTTTCAGAGGCAATCTCCCCGGCGGTCACAGAGCCGCTGGTCAGAGTGCCGCTGCTACCCGCCCCGCTGGAGAGGTTGATGGTGGTCTTTCCGGTTTCCGCGGAGTAATTCAGCTCGATATCCTTGGAATCAGAGGTTTCACCATCCGTCTTGGTCTCCACCGAGGGGCTGCCGGCAGTCTGCTGAAACTCGCCCTTGCTGACCTCGGTCTTGGTATCGGTGCTGGTTTCAACCGTGGTTGTGGTGGTCTCAGTGATCACCGTTGTGGTGGTCGTGCTGCTGCCGTTGGCCTCGTCCCCGGTCTGGGTGGTATTGCTGGAGGTCTCGGTCTCGGTTTTGGTTGTGGTCCCATCCACAGCCAGCGCTGTGGTAGAGAGCATCCCGGTGCACATCGCAAGGGACACGAACAGCGCAAGCGCACGTCTGCGCAGGGGTTGATCGTAGTTCTTCATTGTCATTCTCCCTTTCTTTGCAAAGAGTTCGGATGCAAAGTATCCGGCGGCCGGGCTGCCATCGTCACCGTGCTGCAGATCCCCCGCAGATGCGTTGGATTTGTGGCGCGCCTTCCCGGTGTGAGACCGGCGTCTCACAAAGAATTCCCTCAGGAATCAACCGGGGAGGAATCAGCAACATTAGGCCCCATAGCTTTGCGTCCCGTCATTTCTGGCGGTTTGCTAATTATAATTAGTGGCCGGGCTGTCATCGCTTCACCGGCGTGCCCGTTCCCGCGCGGGAACGGATGCAGGGGCATGCCCCTGCATCAGCTGCGCTGCCCATGGCAAAACATTAGACCCCATAGCTTTGCGTCTCACAGTTTCCTGTGATTTGCCTTTATAATTAGCGGCCAGGCTGACATAGCGTTTCATTGCGTTGAGTTCAAAACACCTTAGTCCCTAGGCTTTGCGTCCCGCCGTTTCCGACGGTTTGCCAAGTGTCATCAGATCGCGCAAATGGCTGTTCTGTACCTCTTTGCCCGCTGGCTCCGATGCGAAAGACAGCAGGAGAGTCTGTTGCTTGATACCGCTGCATCCGTCTCCTTTCCTCTGAAATTCTGCCTGCGAAATCTATGTCAACCGCCCTTCGAGGAATGGGCGGAGGACATACAGCAAAGACAGACCCGGCGGCCGGAGCCGCCTGCAAGGAAAAGGGGATCGGTTGTTTCCGCCTCTGCCGGTCTGCCTCAATGATAAGTTATGCGGCCGGGCGGGATCGGGTTTCACCGCCGGGCTGTAATTTTTCATCATTATAGCATAGTCCCGCCGGGAAATTCAAGGGACTGCCTGGGGTTTTTGGCATTTTCAGCAAGGTGCACAGCGGGAGGAAAAATCTGGATGATTCGCAGGCGGGCCCCCGGGGATTTTCCGGCGGAAGGGGACGGAATCTCCCCGGGGACCGTGTGCTTCGGTCAGATGCGGGCCACCCCGGAATCGCGGGCGGCCTGGGCTACGGCGGCAGCCACGGCGTCCTTCACCCGGGGATCAAAGGCGGCGGGGATGATGTAGTCCGGGGAGAGATCCGCCCCCACCAGGTCCGCCAGAGCGTGGGCGGCGGCCACCTTCATGGCATCGTTGATGTCGCTGGCACGGGCGTCCAGGGCGCCCCGGAAGATGCCGGGGAAGGCCAGGACGTTGTTGATCTGGTTGGGATAGTCACTGCGGCCGGTGGCCATGACCGCCGCTCCGCCGGCCTTGGCGTCCTCCGGGAAAATCTCCGGCGTGGGGTTGGCGCAGGCAAAGAGAATGGCGTCCCTGGCCATGGTGCGGACCATCTCCGTAGTGACCACGCCGGGGGCGGAGACCCCCAGAAACACATCGGCGCCCGCCAGGGTCTGCGCCAGGGCGCCGGGGCGTTTTTCCAGGTTGGTGACCTGGGCCATCTCCTCCTTGATCCAGTTCAACCCCTCCCGGCCGGCATAGATGGCGCCCTTGCGGTCGCAGAGAGTCACATGCCGGGCTCCGGCGGAGAGCAGGAGCCGGGTGATGGAGACTGCCGCGGCACCGGCGCCGTTCACCACGATCCGGACCTCCTCCAGGCGCTTGCCCACCACCTTCAGGGCGTTGGTCAGTCCCGCCAGGGTGATGACGGCGGTGCCGTGCTGGTCGTCGTGGAAGATGGGGATGTCGCAGCGTTCTTTCAGCTTCCGCTCGATCTCAAAGCAGCGGGGAGCGGCGATGTCCTCCAGATTGACGCCGCCAAAGCTTCCGGCCAGCAGGGCCACCGTATTGACAATGTCGTCCACGTCGTGGCTGCGGATGCACAGGGGGATGGCGTCCACATCGCCGAAGGCCTTGAAGAGGACACACTTGCCCTCCATCACCGGCATACCGGCCTCCGGGCCAATGTCCCCCAGACCCAGGACGGCGGAGCCGTCGGTGACTACAGCCACCGTATTCCACCGGCGGGTGAGGGCATAGCTCTTGCTGACGTCCTTTTGAATCTCCAGGCAGGGCTGGGCCACGCCGGGGGTGTAGGCCAGGGAGAGGGCCTCCTTGCTGTCCACCGCCGCACGGGAAGTGACCTCCAGCTTGCCCTTCCACTGGTAGTGCAGGCGCAGGGATTCCTTTGCATAATCCATCGCAGTTTGCTCCATTCTTTCGTTGAATTACTGGCGCGCCGGGCCCGTTATCCGCCGCGTCAGGCAAGAGATCTGAAGTTCGGATTGGAAAAATCAGCCAATAAAAAAATGTAAGGGATTGCCAATTCTAAATTTTTGTGATAAAGTGATCGCAATAAAGATTTTAGGAGAAAACGGGCGTATGAAACGGGAATTTGCGGATACCCCTATTTTAGAGGAAACGGGCGGAGATGTCAATTCCCGTTGAGGCCCGCCATGCGGGAACGAGCGGCCGGAAAACGGCGGCTGAAAGGAGAGACGACAATGAGGATCTCGACAAAAGGACGGTATGCGCTGCGGCTGATGACAGATTTGTCTGCATATGACCAGGGTGGGTATGTGTCTCTCAAGGATGCGGCGGAGCGGCAGGGGATTTCGCTGAAATATTTGGAACAGATTGCAGGACTGCTGTCCAAGGCCGGGCTGCTGCAGAGCGGCCGGGGGGCGCAGGGCGGATACCGTCTGGCCCGGGAGCCGGAGGAGTACACGGTGGGAGAGATCCTGCGGCTGACGGAGGGCAACCTGGCGCCAGTGGCCTGCCTGGCGGACCCCAGCAACCGCTGTGAGCGCTGCGGGGAGTGCGCCACGCTGGATTTCTGGACAGGCCTGTATCAAACGGTGAACGAATATATCGACCGCTTTACTCTGGCCGATCTGCTGGCGGAGCGGGAGCGGAAGGTCCGGGGCGTCTGAGACGGCGGTTCGCAGGATTTTCCAACAGAAAAATTGCATATTCCGGTCTTTTCGAGTCAAACTACCCTCGCGATACCCAAGCAGAACCCGAGTTTGATGAATGAAAAGGAGAAACGGATATGTCTAGCAAGAATACCAACAAGATCAACGTGCCCGAGGCCCGTGCGGCTATGGATAAGTTCAAGATGGAGGCTGCTTCCGAGGTTGGCGTCAACCTGAAGGAGGGCTACAACGGCGACCTGACCAGCCGTGAGGCCGGCTCTGTGGGCGGCCAGATGGTCAAGAAGATGATCGAGTCCTACGAGAAGTCCCTGTAACTTCTCTGGAATCCCTGCGGGGCTGGCCCAATCGGGCCGGCCCCGTTTTTCTCGCCTTTCCGGCGGAATTTTCTGGACATTTCCGCTGCCGGAGGGTATGATGGAAGTGACCGCCGGCATCCGGCGTCCATTTTAAGAACCTGTCCCTGAATTTTCGGGTATCGCCTGGGCGAAGGTCCCCTTGGGAGCGGGTTCATAATATCAACGGAGTGACGATATGGGAAAATATTTTGGAACCGACGGCTTTCGGGGAAAGGCGGGCCGGGAGCTCACCGCGCTCCACGCCTATGAGACCGGCCGCTTCCTGGGCTGGTATTACGGCAGAGAACACCGGGCACGCATTGTGGTGGGCAAGGACACCCGCCGGTCCAGCTATATGCTGGAGTATGCCCTCAGCGCAGGGCTGGCCGCCTCCGGGGCGGAGGTGGACCTGCTCCATGTGACCACCACTCCCTCGGTGTCCTATGTGACCCGGGTGGACGATTTTGACTGCGGCGTCATGATCTCCGCCAGCCACAACCCCTACTATGACAACGGCATCAAGCTGCTCAACCGGGAGGGGGAGAAGATGGACGAGGAGACCATCTCCCTGGTGGAGGACTATCTGGACGGAAAACTGGTGGTGGACGGACAGCCTGTGACGGAACTGCCCCTGGCACAGGAGGACTCCATCGGGGCCGTTGTGGACCACAGCGCCGGACGGAACCGCTATATCGGCTATCTGATTTCCCTGGCGGTCTACTCCTTCAAGGGCAAGAGGGTGGCACTGGACTGCGCCAACGGCAGCGCCTGGAGCATTGCGCCCAGCGTCTTCCGGGCCCTGGGCGCCGATGTGTACGTACTGAATGACCGGCCTGACGGCCTGAACATCAACCTGGACGCCGGCTCCACCCACATTGAGGGACTGCAGAAGTATGTGCGGGAGAACCATATGGACGTGGGCTTTGCCTACGACGGAGACGCGGACCGGTGTCTGGCGGTGGATGAGACCGGCGCGCTGGTGGACGGCGACAAGATCATGTATATTTACGCCCGTTACATGAAGGAGCGGGAAAAGCTGGTCACCAACACGGTGGTCACCACGGTGATGAGCAATTTCGGCCTCTACAAGGCCTTGGACCAGGTGGGAATTTCCTATGCCAAAACCGCCGTGGGGGATAAGTACGTCTACGAGCATATGGTCCAGCACGGCAACCGCATCGGCGGCGAGCAGTCCGGGCACATCATCTTCTCCAAGTACGCCCGGACCGGCGACGGCATTCTCACTTCCCTGAAGCTTATGGAGGTGATGATGGCCCGGAAGGAGCCTCTGAGCCAGCTGGCCGCGCCGGTGGTGATCTATCCCCAGGTGCTCATCAATGTCCGGGTAAAGGACAAGAGAGCCGCCCAGGAGGACCCCGCTGTCCAGAAGGCGGTGGAGGCTGTGGCCGCGGAGCTGGGGGACACCGGACGGATTCTGGTACGGGAGTCCGGTACGGAGCCCCTGGTGCGGGTGATGGTGGAGGCCGGGACGGAGGACCGCTGCCGGACGCTTGCGGAGCAGGTGGTATCTGTCATTCAGGCCCAGGGCCACGCCCTTTGATTTCGTTTCCCAAAAGCCGCCCCGGAGGAACCTCCTCCGGGGCGGCTTCTCCGTGCTTGCGAAAGAAAACGATTACTTCCCGAGCCGGTTTGTGCGAGTTGATAGAGAAATTTTTGCAAAACTGTGCGTTCCGCCAAAATCCACAAAACCGCATTGACAACCGCCTGGGAACTGGTTATATTATATAACCAGTGAGAGCTGGAAACGTTACCGGTAACGTTTTATACAGAGAGGACGGTGACGTTCACCATGACAATTAAGGATATTGCAAAGCAGTGCGGCGTCTCCGTCAGCACGGTTTCCCGGGTGCTGAACGACCACCCGGATGTCAGCGAGGCCAACCGGACCCGGGTGATGGAGGTGGTGCGGGCGCAGCACTATGTGCCCAACAACAGCGCCCGGGATTTGGTGCGGCCGCAGACGGACACCATCGGCCTGGTGGTCCGGGGTGTGGGGAACCCCTTCTTCACCGGCGTGATCCAGGCCATTGAGAGAGCCATCGGAGAGGCGGGCTATACCATGGTCCTCCACCAGATCCGCTCCGGGGACGACGAGCTGCGCTCCGGCGCCGAACTGGCCCGGTCCAAGCGGCTGCGGGGATTGATTCTGCTGGGCGGCTGCTTCGACTATACCTGGGAGCAGGTGGCCATGCTGGATGTGCCCTTTGTCTGCTGCTCCTACACCAACAGCTTCGGAACTCTGGCGGAGGACGCCTACTCCTCCGTGACCATCGACGACCAGCTGGAGGCCTGCCGGGCGGTCCGGCTGCTGATCCGGCAGGGACACCGGAAGATCGGCGTGCTGCTGGACTCCACCTGCGACCACTCCATCAGCCAGCTGCGGTATATGGGATACCGGCGGGCGCTGGAGGAGAGCGGGATTGCGCTGGATGAGACGCTGGTGGGGGAGACCGGTACCTTCGACATGGCCGCCGCCTATGAGGGAATGACGGATCTGCTCCGGAGAAGGGGAGACCTCACCGCGGTTTTTGCCATTGCCGACTCCATGGCCGTGGCCGCCATGAAGGCCCTGCACGACCAGGGCCGCCGGGTGCCGGAGGACTGCTCCGTGGTGGCCATCGACGGCATCCAGACCTCCATCTACACCGTGCCGACCCTGACCACGCTGGTGCAGCCGCAGGAGGAGATGGGGGAGAGCGCTGTCCGCATCCTGGTGGATATGATCGAGGGCCGGGGCGGCAACCGCCATATCCTGCTGGACACGGTGCCGCGGGAGGGCGGCAGCGTCCGGGCGGTTTGAAACATGGTTCAGGTTTTTACATCTGCGGATGTGAAAATAAAATATTAGAAGGAGATTGACACGCATGAAGAAGATTTTTGCACTTTTGCTCACCCTGGCAATGGTCCTGTCTCTGGCCGCCTGCGGCGGCGGTTCCAATGCCGGAACCGATGACAAGGCCTCCGGCAACGAGGGGGGCGGCGACGCCGCTGCCACCGGCACCGTCTACTACCTGAACTTCAAGCCCGAGGCCGACGCCGCCTGGCAGGCACTGGCTGAGGCCTACACCGCTGAGACCGGTGTGGAGGTCAATGTGCAGACTGCTGCCTCCGGCCAGTACGAGACCACTCTGATGAGTGAGATCGCCAAGACCGATGCCCCCACCCTGTTTCAGGTCAACGGTCCCGTGGGCCTGAAGAAATGGAAGGATTACTGCTATGACCTGACCGGCTCCCAGATCGCCGGCGAGCTGTCCAGCAGCGACTTCGCGCTGATGGACGGAGACACCATGGCCGGTATCGCCTACGTCATTGAGACCTATGGCATCATCGTCAACACCAAGCTGCTGGGTGATGCCGGTTACAGCCTGGACGACATCAAGTCCTTCGCCGATCTGAAGAAGGTGGCCGAGGACATCACCGCCCGCAAGGACGAGCTGGGCTTCTCTGCTTTCACCTCCGCCGGCATGGACGGCTCCTCCGACTGGCGCTTCAAGACCCACCTGGCGAACCTCCCCATCTATTTTGAGTATGAGACCGACGGCATCGGCGACACTGACGCCATCAAGGGTACCTACCTGGATAACTACCGGGCCATGTGGGATCTGTATATCAACAACTGCACCTGCGCCCCCACACTGCTCTCCGCCAAGACCGGCGACGACTCCGTAGCCGAGTTTGTCACCGAGCAGGCCGTGTTCTATCAGAACGGCACCTGGGCCTACGGTGACGTGGCCGAGCTGGGCGATGAGAACCTGGGGATGCTGCCCATCTACATCGGCGTGGGCGACGAGGCTAACCAGGGCCTGTGCACCGGCACCGAGAACTACTGGTGCGTGAACAAGAACGCCGCGCCTGAGGACATCCAGGCCACCCTGGACTTCATGTACTGGTGCGTCACCTCTGAGACCGGTCTGGACTACATGTGCTCCGGCGACGAGGGCAAAATGGGCTTCGTGATCCCCTTCAAGGGCAACCTGGAGTCCACCAATGCTCTGGTGAATATCGCCAACGACTATGTGGCCCAGGGCAAGACCAGCATCAAGTGGTGCTTCCCCACCATGCCCTCTGAGGAGTGGAAGAACGTTCTGGGCTCCGCGCTGACCAACTACGCCGCCGACCAGACCGACGCCAACTGGGAGACCGTCCGGGCCGCTTTCGTTGACAACTGGGCTGTTGAGAAGGCCAATCCGACAAAGTAAGGCAACACTGCACCGGGGTGGACGGAAATGCGCCGGCCACCCCGGCCGCGTTCTCCAACGATACTCAATTTTGCCCTCAAGGAGGCTCAGATATGGAAAAATCCATCAAACGATATTTCCCCGTCTTCCTTGGCCCCACGTTCCTGGCGTTCATCATCGGGTTCATCGTCCCCTTTCTCATGGGACTGTACCTGTCACTGTGCGACTTCCGGGCGGTGACGGACGCCAAGTTCATCGGCCTTGGCAACTATATCCGGGCGTTCCAGGACACGGACTTCCTCCACGCCTTCTGGTTTACCGCCCTGTTCACCGTGGTCACGGTGGTGTTGATCAACGTGCTGGCCTTTGCCGTGGCCATGGTGCTGACCCGGGAGATCCGGGGCACCAATATCTTCCGGACGGTGTTCTTCATGCCCAACCTCATCGGCGGCATCGTCCTGGGCTACATCTGGCAGCTGATTTTCAACGGCATCCTCTCCCACTACGACCTGGCGTTGAAGATCAGCGCGAAGTATGGCTTCTGGGGTCTGGTGGTGGTGATCTGCTGGCAGCAGATCGGCTACATGATGATCATTTACATCGCCGGCCTCCAGTCCATCCCCGGCGAGCTCAACGAGGCGGCGGAGATTGACGGCGCCAACGGCTGGCAGAGGCTGTGGAATGTCACCATCCCCAACATGATGCCCTCCATCACCATCTGCACCTTCCTGACGCTGACCAACGGCTTCAAGCTTTTTGACCAGAACCTCTCCCTCACCGCCGGCGAGCCCATGAAGCAGACGGAAATGCTGGCGCTGAACATCTTCAACACGTTCTACGGCCGGGTTGGCTGGCAGGGCGTGGGTCAGGCCAAGGCCGTGGTGTTCTTCATCCTGGTGGTGGCCCTGGGCCTCATCCAGCTGAAGGTCACCCGCTCCAAGGAGGTGCAGCAGTAATGAAAAACCGGAAAGCCCGGGGCGGCTGGTTCGCCACAATTCTCTTCACCGTCATCGCCATTTTCTATGTGGCGCCTCTTTTCATCGTGCTGATGAACTCCTTCAAGAAAAAGGCCTTCATCAACCTGGAGCCCTTCAAGCTCCCCACAGAGAAGAACTGGGTGGGGGTGGACAACTACACCAACGCCATCAACAACTACGGCTTTTTAAAGGCGGTGCTGTATACCCTCATCATCACCGTGGGCTCCGTGGCGGTGATTTTGATCTGCACCTCCATGTTCGCCTGGTTTATCATGCGGGTGAAGAACCGGGGGACGAACCTGCTGTATATTCTGTGCGTGTTCTCCATGGTGGTTCCCTTCCAGATGGTGATGTTCACGCTGTCCCTGGTGACAGACCGGCTGAAGCTGGGTACGCCCTGGGGGTTGATTATCATCTATCTGGGCTTTGGCGCGGGGCTGGCGGTCTTCATGTTCTGCGGCTTTGTGCAGTCCATCCCCATTGAGATCGAGGAGGCCGCCATGATCGACGGCTGCTCTCCCATCAGGACCTTTTTCTCCGTGGTGCTGCCCATCATGAAGCCCACCTATATCTCTGTGGGCATCCTGGAGACCATGTGGATCTGGAATGACTTCCTGCTTCCGTACCTGACGCTGGATCTGAACAAGTACAGCACCATTGCCATCACCATCCAGCGGATGCAGGGCTCCTACGGCCGGGTGGATATGGGCGCCATCATGGCGGCGCTGGTGCTGGCGGTGATCCCCATTGTGGTGTTCTATCTCAGCTGCCAGAAGTATATCATCAAGGGCGTCGCGGCCGGCGCCGTGAAAGGCTGAGTTTGGATGAAAAGAAGCTGCGGTGTGTTAATGCCTGTCTCTGCGCTGCCGTCTCCCTATGGAATCGGCACCCTGGGCAAGGCCGCCTACGAGTTCGTGGATTTTCTGGAGGCGGCTGGACAGTCCTGGTGGCAGATGCTGCCGGTAGGTCCCACCAGCTATGGCGATTCCCCCTACCAGAGTTTTTCCACCTATGCCGGAAACCCCTATTTCGTGGATCTGGAGGTTCTCTGTGAGGACGGCCTGCTGACGCGGGAGGAGCTGGCGGCGGACTGGGGCGATGACCCCGGCCGGGTAGACTATGAGAAGATCTACCGAAACCGCTTCCAGCTGCTGCAAAAGGCCACAGAGCGCGGCTGGGACCGGGACGCTGAGAAGGTTAAGGCCTTTACAGAAAAAAATGCCGGCTGGCTGCCGGACTACGCGCTGTTCATGGCAGTGAAACGTCATTTCGGTATGCGGGCCTGGACGGAGTGGGAGGATGAGGACATCCGTCTGCACCGGCCGGAGGCGGTGGAGCGCTGCCGCCGGGAGCTCCGGGAGGATGTGCGCCTGTTTACCTACATTCAATATCTCTTTTTCCTCCAGTGGGAGAAGCTGCGGACCTATGCCCATGAAAAAGGCATCGGCATCATCGGGGATCTGCCTATCTATGTGGCCATGGACTCTGCCGATGTGTGGGCGGAGCCCCAGAGCTTCCAGCTGGATGAGCAGAACCGGCCCAGAGAGGTCTCCGGCGTGCCGCCGGACTATTTCAGCGCCGACGGCCAGCTGTGGGGGAATCCCCTCTATGACTGGGACGCCATCCGCGCCGACGGCTACGGCTGGTGGATTCGCCGGATTGACGGCGCCGCCAGACTGTATGATATCCTGCGGATCGACCACTTCCGGGGCCTGGAGAGCTATTGGGCGGTGCCCTGCGGCGAGGAGACCGCCCGGAACGGCCACTGGGTGAAGGGGCCCGGCATGGGTCTGGTGCAGGTGCTGAAAAACTGGTTCCCCGGAATTCTCTTCATCGCGGAGGACCTGGGCTTTTTGACGCCGGAGGTCCGCCAGCTGCTGAAGGACTCTGAGTTCCCCGGCATGAAGGTGCTGGAGTTTGCCTTTGACTCCCGGGAGCCCAGCGACTATCTGCCCCATACCTACACCCCCAACTGCGTCTGCTATGTGGGCACCCATGATAACACGCCGATTATGGCCTGGAAGGACGAGGCGGACCCGGAGGACGTGGCTCTGGCGGTGCGCTACCTGGGTCTCAATGACCAGGAGGGCTTCCACTGGGGCATGATCCGGGGCGGGCAGAGCTCCGTGGCGGAGCTGTTTGTGGCCCAGATGCAGGATTATCTGGGGCTGGGCGCCGAGGCCCGGATGAACACCCCAGGCAAGCTGGGCGGCAACTGGCAGTGGCGTCTGCTGCCGGGCCAGCTGACGGAGGCTCTGGCGGTCCGGATGGCGGATACCGCCCGCATGTGCGGCCGGTATTCCCCCAGGGTCAAGCCGCCGGAGACGGCCGGAGAGGCGTGCCGGGAAGCGGAACAGCCGGAAAAGACGTGACAAAAGGCCCCGTGTCCAGAAGGACACGGGGTCTTTTCCGTTTATGACAGCCGCTGGGAACTCACTGCCCCAGATAATAGCGCACCAGCACCTGCAGCAGCTCGTCCCGGTCCACCTTGCGGATCAGTGTGCGGGCATTGTTGTGGTTGGTGATATAAGTGGGGTCCTCGGAGAGAATGTAGCCCACGATCTGATTGATGGGATTGTAGCCTTTCTCCTCCAGCGCCTGATAGACGGTGGTCAGGATCTGACGGATCTCAGCGTCCTTATCCGTCGGAATCTTGAATTTTCTGGTAAAATCGTCCATAACAGGCACCACCTTTCCAATATGTTCTTCCCTAGTATACTCGATTTTTAGAAATCTGTAAAGCGTTTCCTGCGGAAAAAGGCGAAAGATTTTTACTCTCGGGCGGGAGATTCCCGTAGATTCTCACCAAATCTCACGTTCAGAGGGGAGATCTGCCATGTTCCGCGGCGGCGGCGGGCGGGATCGGATTGCGCGGATCACGGGATTCCGGTGTTTTCAAGCCGGGAATGGAGGATGGCGCGCAGATCCATACGGGGATCATTTCGCGGTTCCCTGGGATTTTCCCAGGACTTCCCGGCGGATGTAGGCAAAGGCGGCGTCCTCTCCCTGGTCCCGCAGAATTACCAGCATGGTCTCCAGGAGGGCCTCCGTGGCCGGGTGGAGCAGCAGGCGGCGCTCCTTGCCCCGCAGGAAAAACTGGTAGGGATCGCCGGGAGTGAAGGCACTGCCCCGGTAGACCCGGCTGGCGGCCAGCCGGTCGCAGAACATCTCCGCGGCGTATTTCGGCGGCATCTCCACGCCGGAGATCCCCTCGCCGGTGAGACTGTAGTCCGTCCAATACTCAAAGTGGTGGCGGTTGCGGCCCTTGTGGTGGAGCCAGGCGGCGCTGTAGCCGTCGGTTTTTCGCTGCTGGTCGTTGGGGCTGTGGTCGCCCTGGAAGTAGCGGACGCCGGCAAAGAACTCCGTGGGGGAGTACTTGCTGAGGTCGTGGGTGAGGCCCTGCCAGTACAGACCCAGCCGGAAGCAGTATTTCCGTACCAGCGCCCGGTGGCGGTGGATGGTTTTCAGATGGGCCCAGAAGTGCAAGGGGAGTCACCTCACAATCGGATTGCCGGCTGGAGAAAGCCGGTTCGCTGTCTTAACAGTATATCACATGGGAGGAAAAAAGACGAGAGAAAATTTGCGGAGCTCCCGCGCAAAAGGCATCCGGCCGGCCCCTTGATACAGCGGGCAGGTATCGGCCTTTTGAAAACGGAGAAAATCAAATCGTCATCAAGCGGAGAGCTTGAGGGAGGGATTTTGTATGGAAATCCTCCAGCGGCAAACACTAGCCGGGTGTAGGGAGGTGTTGGGATGGATACGGCGATTTACGTTTGCTGCGAATCATGGCGCAAGCTCCTGCCGCCGGGGGTTCAGCTCCCGGAGAGGGAGGAGGATCTGGCCGTCCGGCGGTGGGATCTGCTGGCGCTGACGCCCCAGGGACTGCCCGCGGGGGAAGAGGTCCGCTGCCTTTTGCTGCTGGCGCCGGGGGAGTGCGCACAGCTGGAGGGCATCCGATCGGAGCGGGTGGTGACCTACGGCCTGTCCCCCCGGGACAGTCTGACGCTCTCAAGCCTGGCGGAGCCGGTGCTGTGCGTGCAGCGGGCGCTGCCCCGGCCGGACGGAACGGTCATCGAGCCCCAGGAGTTCCCCCTGCCGGCGCTGCCGGCTCCGGCGGAGGAGCTGCTGCCGCTGCTGGGCCTGCGGCTGTTGCAAATGCCGCTGGAAAATGCGTTCCGTCTGTGATATCATCATGATGCCACAGAAGGGAAGAGCTTGCGCATGATCCGGCGGCGGGCCATGGGTCTGCCGCCATGGGAACTGTGCATGGTATACGGTAAGGAGGGAGTCTCATGACTTTGGGCAGCTGGATTTTGCTGGGGGCGATTGCTGTGGGGGTCGGTCTTTTGATGCACCTTTTGTACAACGACAAGAGCGGTGCGACGCCCTGCTGCGGCTGCGGACAGTGCATTGCCGCCGGCCACTGTGTCATGCGGAGGCGAACGGCGGCAAAAAAGGAGGAAAAGAGCCAAGATCCGTCTTGACAAACGGGGGAAAAGGGATATAATAAGTTCGTTATTCAGAAAAACGCGATGAAAAAGCCAGCCTTGCGATCCGGGTCCAAGCGAGAGGGGAGATGGTGCGAGCCCCTTGTCCACGCCGGAAGGCCGCCACTTTGGAGCAGTCCGCGGTGAGCGGAACGGCTCATCCCCGTTACAGGATGGCTCAAGATGTCCCCCGGCGGGGGATAATTAGGGTGGTACCGCGAAGCAGGCCTTCGCCCCTATCTCTGGGGCGGGGCTTTTTTTCAATTTGGAATTAGGGAACCACTGAATAAATCCCCACACGCATCTTCACACCATAAATTTCCCCTGGACTGCGTCAGAAAACCTTGAAATCCGTCAGCCTTGCGCCAAAGGAACGGCGCTCGGCAGACCTCACGGATGATGTGAGGCCAGGATTCCTGCGGTTTTCTTCCTTGCCAGCGAAAATTTCTGACGTAAATCTGCGCACGTTGATTTAATCAGTGCTTCCTTAGGAATGAGGAATTAGGAATTTCCGGAGCGCACAAATTCCTAACTCCTAATCCCTCGTTCTGAAAGTTATCAAATTTAGGAGGAAGAATGATATGTCACATCCCTATTACGGACTCAATGAGCTGCGGGAGATGTTCCTGAGCTATTTTGAGAGCAAGGGGCACCTGCGTCTGCCCAGCTTTTCCCTGATCCCCCCGGCGGGGGATGCCAGCCTGCTGCTGATCAACAGCGGCATGGCCCCCATGAAAACCTGGTTCACCCGGGAAGAGGAGCCGCCCCGGGATCGGGTCTGCACCTGTCAGAAGTGCATCCGCACCGGCGACATTGAGAACATCGGCCACACGGATCGCCACGGCACCTATTTTGAGATGCTGGGCAACTTCTCCTTCGGCGACTATTTCAAGGAGAAGGCCATCCCCTGGACCTGGGAGTTTCTGACGGAGGTGGTGGGCCTGGAGCCGGACCGGCTGTATCCCTCCATCTATCTGGACGACGAAGAGGCCTTTGAGATCTGGAACAAGGTTGTGGGCATCCCGGCGGAGCGGATCTTCCGCTTCGGCAAAGCCGATAACTTCTGGGAGCACGGCGCGGGTCCCTGCGGCCCCTGCTCCGAGGTCTACTACGACCGGGGCGAAGAGCACGGCTGCGGCAAGCCCGGCTGCACCGTGGGCTGCGACTGCGACCGGTATATTGAGGTGTGGAACAACGTCTTCACCCAGTTCGACAACGACGGCGAGGACCACTACACGGAGCTCAAGCAAAAAAACATCGACACCGGCATGGGCCTGGAGCGTCTGGCCTGTGTGGTGCAGAACGTGGGGTCGCTGTTCGATGTGGATACGGTGATGAACATCACCAACCGGGTCAGCGAGATCACCGGCGCCCACTACGGTGAGAGCCACAAAACGGATGTGAGCCTCCGGGTGATCACCGACCATATCCGCTCCTCCGTCATGATGATCTGCGACGGCGTGCTGCCCAGCAACGAGGGCCGGGGCTATGTGCTGCGCCGTCTGCTGCGCCGGGCCGCCCGTCACGGCAAGCTCCTGGGCGTCAACGAGGCCTTCCTCTTTGATGTGGTAGACACGGTGGTCCACGAGAACGAGTGCGCCTACCCCGACCTCCGGGAGAAGCAGGCCTATATCACCAAGGTCATCCGCACGGAGGAGGAGAACTTCGCCAAAACCATCGATGGCGGTATGAGGATCTTCTCCGACCTGCTGGCGGCCCACAAGGCCAAGGGCGAGACCGCCTTCTCCGGCGCGGACGCCTTCAAGCTCTACGACACCTACGGCTTCCCCATTGACCTCACCGCCGAGATGGTGGCCGACGAGGGCATGAAGCTGGACCGGGAGGGCTTTGAGCAGGAGATGGAGGCCCAGCGGGTCCGGGCCCGGAAGGCCCGGGAGGCCCTGGGCGATCTGGGCTGGGCCGGCATTGAGTTTGGCAGTGAGATGCCCGCCACGGAGTTTGTGGGCTACGACCAGGAGACAACAGAGGGCAAGGTGCTGGCCATTGTGGTGGACGGCGAGCTGCGGGACGAGATCGTCTCCGGCGCCGAGGCCACGGTGGTGCTGGACCGCACCACCCTGTATGCCGAGATGGGCGGCCAGACGGCGGATCACGGCACATTGACCTGCGGAAACAGCGTGTTCGAGGTCCGGGACGTGCAGAAGAACAAGGGCGGCAAGTTCCTCCATGTGGGCGCGCTGAAAAGCGGCGAGCTGAAGGTGGGGGACACCCTGACCGCCGCCTATGACACCGACCGCCGCAAGGCCATCATGCGGGCCCACAGCGCCACCCACCTGCTGGACGCGGCGCTGAAAAAGGTGCTGGGGGACCACGTGCATCAGGCGGGCTCCCTGGTGGAGCCGGACCGGCTGCGTTTCGACTTCACCCACTTTGAGGCCATCACTCCGGAACAGCTCAGCGAGATCGACCGGATCATCAACGACGCCATCCTGGAGGGAATGCCCGTGGTGACGGAGGTGTTGCCCATCGAGGAGGCCAGGAAAAAGGGCGCCGTGGCCATGTTCGGCGAGAAGTACGGCGACATCGTCCGGGTGGTGGAGATGGGAGACTTCTCCATGGAGTTCTGCGGCGGCACCCATCTGGACAACACCGCCAAGGCCGGCCCCTTCCGGATCAAGTCCGAGGCTTCCATCGCCTCCGGCGTCCGCCGGATTGAGGCCACCGTGGGCAAGCTGACCCTGGAGACGGTGAATCGGAACCAGCAGATGCTGTTCCACGCGGCCCAGATGCTGAAAACCAATCCCGGCGAGTTGGAGAACAAGATCGACCAGCAGCTGTCGGAGATCAAGGAGCTGCGGAAGAATCTGGAGAAGTTCCAGGCAGAGGCGTCCCTGGGGGAGGCCCGGCAGTTCCTGATGAGCGCCAAGGAGCTGGGCGGATTGAAGGTGCTGACGGCCGTCCGCAACGGCCTGGACGCAAACGGCCTGCGGCAGATGGGCGACTTCCTGCGGGACAAGGAGTCCGGTGTGGTGGCCGTGCTGGCCTCCGTCAACGGGGAGAAGATCACCTTCCTGGCGGTGTGCGGCAAGGAGGCCGTGGCCAAGGGCATCAAGGCCGGGGACCTGGTGAAGAACGTCTGCGCCCTCTGCGGCGGCAAGGGCGGCGGCAAGCCGGACAGCGCCATGGGCGGCGGCACGGATCTTTTGAAGCTGGATGACGCACTGGCCAGCGTAGACGATTACGTGGCCGAAAAGCTCCACTAAAAGTTTCGCCGGCCTTTACAAAGGCCGCGGGGGTCCAGGGGGCGGCGCCCCCTTGCAGGGTGCAGGGGCAGCGCCCCTGCAAACCCGGCGCAAAGCGCCGGACGCCCCCGAAGGCCGTGACAGCGAAGCGCCTCACGGCCCGGAGCACCCCCATAGAACGTCTTCAGAAGCAGCTAGTCCGGTAATTCCGCAAACCGCCCCAAAGCAAGAGAAGAGGAGGAGGCCTCCGCCATGCCCCATCCCCGCAGCGTCCCGGTCAAGCGCCGCCTCGTCGCCATGATGGAGTCCCGCTTCCCGGATTTCCCCTTCACCTATGAATGGCAGAACACCTACGGCTTCGTCCGGCAGAACGAGGGCCGCCTGTACGATTACCTCCTGATCGGCCGGAGCTTTGAGGAGTACCAGGCCGGCTGGCGGGGCTATCTGGGCGTCGGACCTCCGGGCCGGGGCTATAACCCGGACTGGTACTCCTGGACCACCGGGGACCCCTGGCAGCGCACGACGTGGCAGGGAGCGAACTATGAGGACATCCTCTACCAGCAGGACGGCACCGCGTTTCTGGACGACGCCCTGGAGCAGCTGGCGGAGAAGATCCGGCGGGAGATCCTCCCCCTCTATGAGACGATCCTCCCCAGGCTTCCCTCCTCCGAGCTGCAAGCCTGGCAGGCTCTGGCGGAGCACATCCTGCCCCAGCTGGAGGAGCTGGCCCGGACCCATCCGGATCGCTGGGAGTCGCTGCGAAAGTGGCAGAAGGCCGCCGCCTGGAAGAAACAGGCGGAACCACCGGAGGAGATGATCCGCTGGTATCGGGAGATCCGCGCCCTGCCCTGGTTCCGGGAGCGCTGGGAGCAGTCCCCCATCACCCGGGAGCAGGTCTTCAACTGGTTTACCCACGCTATGCAGGTCCATCCATAAGATTGAGAAAGGAGGATTCCCATGCAGATCAACTTCGACGCCATGGAGACCACCGTCATCCCCAACATGCGGGGCGGCGAAAAGGAGGTCTCCGCCAAGACGTACATCGACCCGATGGTCAGGATCATGCGGGGCCGCCTGATCCCCGGCGCCACCATCGGACTCCATACCCATGAGACCAACTGCGAGGTGATCTATGTCCTCTCCGGCACCGGCAAGGTCGTGTGCGACGGAGAGAGTG
This sequence comes from Clostridiales bacterium, assembly GCA_019423635.1. Classification (GTDB taxonomy): domain Bacteria; phylum Bacillota; class Clostridia; order Oscillospirales; family Oscillospiraceae; genus Oscillibacter. The sequence continues at coordinate 102,029 of JAHZBA010000003.1, read as the reverse complement.
AGCCCCTGTCCGCCGGGAGCTGCCACTACTGCCCCAAGGGCCACAATCACACGCTGATCAACGACAACCCGGAGGGCGGGGAGGACCTTGTGTTCTTCGCCGTGATTCCGGAGCAGTGAGGTGAGAGGATGCTGCCCCAGGACCCCATCATTCTCCTGAGCTTCGTCAACACGAAGCTGCGGGACGAGTACCCCAGTTTGGACGAGCTCTGCGCCGCCCTGGATGCGGACCGGGAGGAACTCCTCCGGAAGCTGGAGGGCGTAGGCTACACCTATGAGGAACAGCGCAATCAGTTTCTCTGAGTTGTTTTGCGTCAAGAGAAGGGCTCCGCGCTCCTGAGGAGGAGCGCGGAGCCCTGGACTTTTATTTTGACGACTGTACGCTCACATACATGTGGTCCGGATCGACGCGATATCCGGGATTGCGGGGGCTGGTCCAGTCGCGGTGGGGTTCGTTCCAGCCCAGGGAGACGCTGACATTCCCCTTGGAATAGTAGAGATCACGGCCGCCGGCGGCGGTATTCTTCATGGAGGGCGTGAAGCCGCATTCCTTCAGGATCTCAACATACTGGTTTTGCAGATCCAAGAGCTTTTCATAGCTTCCCGCGTCCGCCCGGTCGTAGGTATAGAGCGTGATGTCGCTCTTGGAGCTGATCCAGGCGTCCGCCGCGTTGATCTGGTCGATGAGGGAGGAGGGGATGCCGGGCATGTACTCCAGCGGCTCATTGTGCGTCCGGTCAGGCAGGCCGAAAATCGCGCCGAAGTCGGGAACCGTGGGCCACTTGGCATAGGTGGCGTACTTGGAAACGGCCTGCTCCTGCTGCTCTGCCATTTCTTTTATGCGATTGATTTTTTCAGCCAGCACGGATGAAGAGGAACGCTCGACACCCCCGTTCTTGACCCATCCTTTGCCGTCAACCTTAAAAAAGGCCATAAAATTTACATTCGCCGGAATGCCGTATTTAGAAACGGAGATGACGCCGTCGTTATACTCCGTGCGCGGATGATCAACTCCATCCGTGACTTTGACATCATAGCGGTTTTTGATCTCACTTGCTACCAATTTGATGGGAGCGGAGGAGTAGTGCATTCTTTTACCGTCCGCGCTGGCCCACATAGAGGTAAGGGTATTTCCCTCAATCAGGTATTCCTGAATGCTTCCATCTTTGTTTTCTTCCCGCCAGACGCCTTGAACCTGCGCCAGGACAGACTCAGGGGTATCAGGCTGCGCAGGAACCGGCGTCTCCGGCTGGGCGGGGGCGGGCTGGGCCTTCGCCGCCTCCGGGTCCAGCTGGCGGCAGAGGAAGGTGACGATCTGCCCCCGGGTGCAGGTGTCATAGGGAGAAAACGCCGTGTCGCTGGTACCCTTGGTGACGCCCTGCTCCACCGCCCAGGAGACGGCGGAGGCGTAGGGGGCATCCGCGGCCACGTCGGTGAAGCTGGCGGTCTCGGCGGGTTCGGGAGAACCCGCGGCCTTCCACATGTAGGTCACCGCGTTGGCCCGGGTGCAGGGGGCGTTCAGGTCGCTGGTGTCGATGCCCAGGCCATTGGCCCAGGCGGTCACGGCGGCCCGCTCGTCCCCTTCATCGCCGGGCCGTCCGTTGGCCCGCCAGAGGAAGGTCAGAATGTGGGACACCGTGCAGGTGCTGCCGGGGCCGAAGGTGGTGGGGGTGGTGCCGTTGGTGATCTGCTGGTCCACCGCCCAGGTGATGGAGGCGGCGTAGGGGGACGAGGCGGGCACGTCGGTGAACTGCCCCGCCGCGAAGGCCGGGACCGCCAGGGTCAGCGTCAGCACGAGGGCCAGCGCCAGGGATGTGAGTTTCTTACGCATTATAATAAGACCTCCTGCTTGTTTTATTTTGGGGTGGTTGCCTTCTATTCTAGCCGCTTCCAAAGGGAAAAACCATATGCCGGCTGCATAGTATCCTGAATTTTTTCTGCGGGCGCGGACCACCCGGGGCAGAGAAATAATCCTTGCAATCCCCCGGAAATGGGGTATAATAGCCGCAGGCGGTCAGGATACACGAGGGAGATGATGTGCCCGGTGCTCCGCACCTGTGGTACAAGGGTCTCGACAACATACATAAGGAGGTATCCCATGTCCGATTGCTTATTCTGCAAGATCGTCGCCGGGGAGATCCCCAGCAGCAAGGTCTATGAGGACGACGTCTGCTTCGCCTTCAACGACATCGCCCCCCAGGCGCCCACCCACTTTCTGGTGGTGCCCAAGGCCCACATCGGCTCCGTGTCGGAGGTGGACGGGTCCAACAGCGCGGTGGTGGCCCATATCTTTGAGGTCATCGCAAAGCTGGCCAAGGAGCAGGGCCTCGCCAGCTACCGGGTGGTCTCCAACATCGGCGAGCAGGCGGGGCAGAGCGTGTTCCACCTGCACTTCCATGTGCTCTCCGGCCGGGATATGACCTGGCCTCCGGGCTGATGCGAAGATTCGGAGCGGCGGCGTTTGCCGCCGCTTTCTCTTTGACGGCCCGGCAGAGGGGGATGCTGGAGGTTTTGCCTATAATTTTGCGGAGCAGACAGGCGGATTTTTGGCAAAAGGCTGAATATGGGCCGATGGGACAGGTTTTTATTGTGTTTGCCGTGAGAAGCGTATATAATACGGGTAATTTAACGTGATAAAGAGGAGTTCTCCATGACGACGCTGGCTTCCCTCATCAGCATTCTGGTTCTGTACATTATTCTGATTCTGGTCATTCCGGGACGAGAAGAGAATAGTGCGGTCGGTCATGCCTGAAGCGAGCGCGAGCCGGTGCCAGAGCGCGAGAGCGGTCAAAGCCGGAGAATCGTGATATCATGCAGCCTATGGTTCGGCCAACGGACCATAGGCTTTTTTTAGACCCGAGCGGGGGAAAGGAGATCCATATGACAGGCGCTGAGATTTTACTGGAGGGCCTCCGGCGGGAGGGCGTGGAACATATTTTCGGCTATGCGGGGGCGACCATCTGCCCCATCGCGGACGTGCTGCGGACGGCGGAGGACATCGGCTACACCCTGGTGCGGACGGAGCAGAACGCGGGCCATATGGCCTCCGGCTATACCCGGATCTCCGGGAAGCCCGGGGTGTGCCTGGTGACCTCCGGACCCGGCGCCACAAACCTCATCACCGGGATTGCCACGGCCTATATGGACTCCATTCCCCTGGTGGCCATTACCGGGCAGGTGCCAAGTCGCCTGCTGGGGCGGGACATCTTCCAGGAGGTGGACATCACCGGCGCGGTGGCCCCCTTCTCCAAGCACAGCTATTTGGTCAAGGACGCCGCCCAGCTGCCCCGGATCATCAAGGAGGCCTTCTACATCGCCTCCACCGGCCGGCCCGGCCCGGTGCTGATCGACATCCCGGTGGACATCCAGGAGCAGGAGGCGGAGGCGGTGTTTCCGGAGAGCGCCGCCATCCGGGGCTACAAGCCCAGCGTCAAGGGCAACGAGCTGCAGATCAAGCGGGTGGCGGAGGCCATCGGAAGGGCCCGGCAGCCCATCATCTGCGCCGGCGGCGGCGTGTGGCTGGCAAATGCCCGGGCGGAGCTGCTGGAGCTGGCGGAGCGGTGTTCCATCCCGGTGGTGAAGACCATGATGGGCATCTCCCTGATGCCCACGGACCACCCCCTGAACATGGGCATGATCGGGGCCCACGGAAACCGCTGCGCCAACAAGGCCCTGGCCAAGTCGGACCTCTTGATGATGGTGGGCACCCGCGCCGCGGACCGGGCCATCATGGAGCCGGATGAGATCCAGCGCCGCATGGCCACCATCCACATCGACGTGGACCCGGCGGAGATCGGCAAGAACATGCAGGCCGCCGTGCCCCTGGTGGGGGATGTGAAGGTGATTTTGCGGCAGCTTCTGGACCGGGAAATCCCCAGGACCGACTGTACGCCCTGGCTGGAGCGGCTCCGGGAGTTCCGGCAGGCGGAGCTGAGCCGCACCTTTCCCCACCGGGAGGGCTTCGTGTTCCCCGGCACGCTGCTGCGGCGCCTGGGAGAGAAGCTGGAGGAGACGGCGGCGGTGTGCGTGGACGTGGGGCAGAATCAGATCTTCACCTGCAAGTACCTGCCGCAAAAGCGGGGGCGGCTGCTGACCAGCGGAGGTCTTGGCACCATGGGCTACGCCCTGCCCGCCGCCATCGGCGTTAAGACGGCCCAGCCGGACCGGCAGACGGTGGCCATCTGCGGAGACGGCTCCTTCCAGATGTCCATGAACGAGCTGGCCGCCGTGGCTGCCTCCGGCATGGATTTGAAGATTCTGCTCTTTCGGAATCAGGTGCTGGGGCTGGTCCACCAGATCCAGCGGACGCCGCCCTATCACGGTCCCTTCGGCGTGGACCTGGACGGCTCCCCGGATTTTAGGGCCATTGCCGCCGCCTATGGGATTCCCTGCGTCTATCTGCGGGATGAGGGGCAGATGGACAGGGCCTTGGAGGAATTTTTGCACAGCAGGGGCCCCTGCCTGCTGCTGTGCGAGGTCCACCCGGATGTGGGCACCAACGACTAAAGGGAGGATGGCAGGATGAAACAGACGATATCCGTTCTGGTGGAGAACCAGGCCGGCGTGCTGAACCGGATCACCGGGCTCTTCTCCCGCCGGGCCTTTAATATTGAGTCCCTGGCCGTGGGCGTCACCGACGATCCCACCATCTCCCGCATCACCATCATTGTGGACAGCGGCAACAGCGTGGTGGAGCAGGTGGAAAAGCAGTTGAACAAGCTGGTGGAGGTCATCAAGGTCCGCACGCTGGACGAGTCCGGCATGATCGGCCGGGAGCTGATGATCCTGAAGGTGAACGCCAACAATAAAAACCGCCAGGACATTATGACCATCTGCAATATCTGCGGCGCCAGGGTGGACGACATCTCCCCCAACTCCATGACCCTGGAGCTCTCCGACACCCCCGAGCGGCTGGACACCTTCCAGACCATGATGCGGCCGTTTTCCATACTGGAGGTGGTCCGCACTGGCATGATCGCCCTGCAAAAGGGCGGGGGAAAGATCTAAGCAGAACAGGAGGAACTACCGATGGATCGAGAACAGAAGAAAGCATTGACAGAGGAGTGGAAGAACCGCCGCCCGGAGATGGGCGTCATCTCCCTTTGCTGCAAGGAGACAGGGGAGACGTTTCTTGGCGTCTCCGGGGATACGAAGGCGGGCTTCAACAGCGTCCGGGCCAAGCTCAACGGCGGCATACACCCCAACAAACGGCTGATGGAGCTGTGGAAGCAGTACGGCGAGGCGGGATTTGAATTCTCCGTGGCCGCCGTTTTGGAGTATGAGGACCCCCAGGAGGACCACACGGAGGAATTGGAGATTCTGCGGGAGCTGTGTCTGGCCGAGAATCCAAAAGCGGTGAAGCTGTGGAAGTGAGGCGCCGGGCGGAGCGCTTTTGGGAGGCGGAGGCTTGAAACAGATTAAAGGTTATTCCGCGCCGAAGTATGAAGGCGGCGGGTATTCCCTGGTGGAAGACGGCATTTACAGGGCGGAGAGCAGCGGCGGGAGCTGCTATGTGACCTCCCTCTCCTTCGTACAGGAGCTGGAGCTGGGGGAGGGACACCACGCCGGCGAGATCTCCCAGTATCCGCTGGAGGATCTTTTGGACGAGTTCTTCTGCCACATTTCGGATTTCTATGAGGAGTTGAACAGGGAACCGTCCCAGGTCTGCTATCAGGAATTTGCCTCCTCCAACCTGGAGTGTGTCAAAAAACTCCGGACGATCATCGGCAGGCATGTCTATAACAGGGAGCTGAACGGCTCCATGCAGCTTGTGATCGAGTAAGAGGCGGATGGGAAGCGGACTGTTTTGGGGCCTTTTGTCCATAACAGAGAAAGAGCTCGGGAAGCGGAGGAAAGTACCCGGAGCCCGGCCGGGTTACGGACTATGCCGTGGACCAGGGAGGGCCGCTGCACTGCGAAAGAGCGGTGAAGAACTTTGGAAGATTCAGAGGTGGTTCTGTGCGGAATCAAAAGATGACTGCGATCCTCTACGCACTGGCGGCCGCACTGTTTTATGCACTGAGTGTACCCTGTTCAAAATTGCTGCTGCGGCAGATAGCACCCACCTGTATGGCGGGCCTCCTGTACCTGGGGGCGGGTTTGGGCGTGGGCATTATGTACCTGTTCCATGTGAAGAAGGAGACAAAGGCGGAGCGCCTGGGCAGGGAGGACCTGCTCTATACGATTGGCATGGTGGTTCTAGACACGATTGCGCCGATTCTGCTGATGTTTGGAATCCGTATGGGGACGTCCGCCAACGCCTCTTTGCTGGGGAATTTTGAGATTGCTGCGACGACGGTGATCGCCCTGCTTGTATTCCGGGAGAAGGTATCAAAATGGCTGTGGACAGCCATTGGTTTGATTACCCTGTCCAGTATCCTTTTATCCTTTGAGGGAAGCGAAAGCCTGCGGTTCACACCCGGTTCCCTGTTTGTTTTGGGAGCGGCCATATGCTGGGGACTGGAAAATAATTGCACAAAAATGATCTCCGGAAAAAGCACCTATCAGATTGTTGCGCTCAAGGGGCTCTTATCGGGAAGCGGCTCCCTGATAACGGCGTTGCTGCTCCATGAAAGCGTACCTGAAGTCCGTGATGCCCTCTGCGCGCTTCTGCTTGGCTTTGCCGCCTATGGACTCAGCATATTTACCTATGTCAGGGCACAGAAGACGCTTGGCGCGGCAAAGACGAGCGCCTATTATGCCGTTTCCCCGTTTATCGGTGTGCTTCTCTCGTTTGTTTTGCTGCACGAGTCCCTGTCGGCTGATTTTGGTATGGCGCTTTTGGTGATGTCGGCGGGAACGGCGTTCGTTATTTATGATACGATGGTCCACAGTCACACGCATAGACACACGCATATCCTCGTCCATACGCACGACGGGACCACGCATACCCATGTCGTAGCGCACGAACACGCACATCGTCATTGCGTCAGCGACGATAACCACCGGCACAACCACCGAGCATCTGAACTGGAAGAATGCCTTCATAGCGTATGAGAGGGGAGGATATGATTTGAAAATCAAAGCAACTGCGGCCATCATGGAGTGCCTTTTAGAGCAGGAAGTGGACACCGTCTTCGGCTACCCCGGCGGGACGATCCTGAATCTCTACGATGAGCTGTACCGCTACAGGGACAAGATCCACCACGTACTGACGGCCCATGAGCAGGGGGCCGCCCATGCCGCCGACGGCTATGCCCGCTCCACCGGCAAGGTGGGCGTGTGCTTCGCCACCTCCGGCCCGGGGGCCACGAACCTGACCACCGGCATCGCCACCGCCTACCTGGACTCCTCCCCCGTGGTGTTCATCACCTGCAACGTGGGGGAGAACCTCCTGGGCAAGGACGCCTTCCAGGAGGTGGACATCACCGGCATCGCCATGCCCATCACCAAGGCCACATTCCTGGTCCGGGATGCCGCGGAGATTCCGGATGTCATGCGCCAGGCCTTCGCCGTGGCGGCCAACGGCCGTCCGGGACCGGTGCTCATTGACTTTTTGAAGAACGTCACCGGCCCCGGCGAGGAGATCGAGTACACCTTCATCCCCTGGCGGGAGAACCGGAGCAGCGCCGGGATGCGGCGGCTGAACCGGGACCATGAGCTGAAAAAGCCCACCCCCAATCAGGGGGATGTGGACATCCTCCTGGACATGATCGCCGAGGCGGAGCGGCCCTTCCTCATCTGCGGCGGCGGCGTGGTGCTGGGCCGGGCGGACAGGGAGTTCAAGGAGTTCGCCGAGAAGCTGGACGCCCCGGTGGCCATCAGCCTCATGGGCGGCGGCGGCTTCTCCGGGAGCCACCCCCTCACCACCGGCATGATCGGAATGCACGGGTCCAAGGCCTCCAACACCGCCTGCCACGAGTGCGATTTGCTGATCGCCGTGGGCTGCCGCTTCTCCGACCGGGTGGCCCTGAACCCCGCCACCTTTGCAAGCCAGGCCAGGATCGTTCAGATCGACATCGACCGGGCGGAGATCGACAAGAATGTGCTGACAGACCACCACATCATCGGCTCCGCCCGCCGGGTGCTGGCCATGCTGAATGAGAAGCTGCCCCAGTACAGCCATCAGGCGTGGAAGGAGCACATCCTGCCCCTCCGGGCGCCCTCGGTGGCGGAGGAGAGCGACCATCTGACGCCCCAGCAGGTGCTGGAGACCATCCGCCTCCAGATGCCGGAGGACGCCATTGTGGCCACGGACGTGGGCCAGCACCAGATGTGGGCCATCAAGTACCTGCACTTCCAGTACCCCGGTCAGATGCTCACCAGCGGCGGCTTCGGCACCATGGGCTTTGGTCTGGGGGCGGCCATCGGTGCCCAGACCGCCCACCCGGAGCGGCGGGTCTTCCATATCACCGGGGACGGATGCTTCCGCATGAACTGCCACGAGCTGGCCACCGTCCAGCACTACGGATTGCCTATCATCACCGTGGTCTTCAACAACGGCACCTTGGGCATGGTCCGTCAGTGGCAGAGCCTCATTTACGGCAAGCGGTACTCCGAGACCACCCTGGACCGGGGACCGGACTTTGTGAAGCTGGCGGAGGCTTACGGCATCCGGGGCTTCCGGGTGAGAACGGCGGCGGAAATGGAGGCGGCCCTGTCCCAGGCCTTGTCTGTGCAGGAGCCCGCCGTCATCGACTGCGTGCTGGACATCGACGAGATGGTGCGGCCCATGGTGGCCGCCGGCGCGGAGATCACGGATTTCCTGCTGAGCGAAGGAGGAGACTGACCATGAGAAAGCAATGGGACACGGCAAAAAAGCTCTACACCCTCTGCGTTTTGACGGAGGACACCCCCGGTATTCTCAGCCAGGTGGCCCGGCTCTTCTCCCGCAAGGGCTATAACATCGAGTCCATTGTCACCGGGTCCACAGACCGGCCCCACACCGCCCGCCTTTCCATCAACATCATCGCGGACGAGCTGGTGGTGAACCAGCTGGCCACCCAGTGCCGGAGAATCCTGGGCGTTCAGGCAGTGAAAATTCTGGATGAGGAGACCTGCGTCCGCCGGGAGATCGCCCTGATTAAGGTCCGGGCCGCGGACCACGGGACCCGGGATGAGATCATCCAGCTGACCAACATCTTCCGGGGCCACATCATGGATGTGGACCGGGAGTCCCTGACCGTCTGGGTCTTCGGCACCCAGAGCAAAAACGCGGCGCTGATCCAGATGCTGGAGGATTTCGGCATCCTGGAGATCGCCACCACCGGTACTATCGCCATTGAACGAGGGCGTAGCACGATATATGACGACAACAAACTCAAGGAGGAATACGACTATGGCAAACATGTACTATGAGAAGGACTGTGACCTGGGCAAGCTGGACGGCAGGAAGATCGCTGTCATTGGCTACGGCTCCCAGGGCCATGCCCACGCCATGAACCTGAAGGACTCCGGCTGCGACGTGTGCGTGGGACTGCGGGAGGGCTCCAAAAACTGGGCCAACGCCGAGAAGGCCGGACTGACCGTTAAGACGGTGGCCGAGGCCGCCAAGTGGGGCGACATCGTGATGATCCTCATCAACGACGAGGTTCAGGCCGACGTCTACAAGCGGGACATCGCCCCCAACCTGGAATCCGGCAACGCGCTGATGTTTGCCCACGGCTTCAACATCCACTTCAAGCAGATCGTACCTCCCAAGGATGTGGATGTCATCATGATTGCCCCCAAGGGGCCCGGCCACACCGTCCGCTCCCTCTATGTCAGCGGCAAGGGCGTGCCCTGCCTGCTGGCGGTGGAGCAGGACGCCACCGGCAAGGCCCACGACCTGGGCCTCGCCTATGCGGCGGGTATCGGCGGCGCTCGGGGCGGCATCATGGAGACCACCTTCCAGGATGAGACGGAGACGGACCTCTTCGGTGAGCAGGCCGTTCTCTGCGGCGGCGTGGTGGAGCTGATGAAGCTGGGCTTTGAGACGCTGGTGGAGGCCGGCTATGCCCCCGAGAACGCCTATTTCGAGTGCATCCATGAGATGAAGCTCATCATCGATCTGGTGAACAAGGGCGGCATTGCCATGATGAACTACTCCGTCTCCGACACCGCCGAGTACGGCGAGTACGTCTCCGGGCCCCGGGTGCTGCCCCGGGAGGAGACCAAGCGCAACATGAAGGCCGTCCTCACGGATATTCAGAACGGCACCTTTGCCGGAAAGTGGATCGCGGAGAACCGGAACGGCCGCACCTTCTTCAATGCCACCCGGGGCATCCTGGCCAAGCATCCCATGGAGGTCGTGGGCGCGGAGCTGCGGAAGAACATGCTCTGGGGCGACGATGTGGACCCCGATACCGCTTCCAACTGAGAGGAGGAACCCCATTGAGAAGTGATGTCATCAAAAAGGGGATGCCCGCGGCCCCCAACCGCTCCTTGCTGTACGCCCTGGGCTACACCAGGGAGGAGCTGGAGCGGCCCCTGATCGGCGTGGTCAGCTCCTATAATGAGATCGTTCCGGGCCACATGAACCTGGACAAGATCTCCGAGGCGGTGAAGGCCGGGATTCGGGCCGCCGGGGGTACCCCGGTGGAGTTCCCCGCCATCGCCGTGTGCGACGGCATCGCCATGGGCCACGTGGGCATGAAGTACTCCCTGGTGACCCGGGACCTCATTGCCGACTCCACCGAGGCCATGGCCATGGCCCACCAGTTCGACGGCCTGGTGATGATCCCCAACTGCGACAAGAACGTCCCCGGCCTTCTGATGGCCGCGGCGCGGGTGAACATCCCCACCATCTTCGTCTCCGGCGGCCCCATGCTGGCAGGCACCCTCAATGACGGCCGCCGCACCTGCCTGAGCCACATGTTTGAGGCGGTGGGGGCCTACTACGCCGGCAAGCTGGACGAGGCGGGGGTGGAGGAGTACGAGAACAGCGCCTGCCCCACCTGCGGCTCCTGCTCCGGCATGTACACGGCCAACTCCATGAACTGCCTGACGGAGGCCATCGGCATGGCCCTGCGGGGCAACGGCACCATCCCGGCGGTGTACTCCGCCCGGCTGCGCCTTGCCAAGCACACAGGGATGAAGATCATGGAGCTGGTGGAAAAGGACATCAAGCCCCGGGACATCATGACCGAGGCCGCCTTCCACAACGCCGAGACCGTGGATATGGCCCTGGGCTGCTCCACCAACACCATGCTGCACCTGCCGGCCATTGCCCACGAGTGCGGCATTGAGATCTCCTTCGACATGTCCAATGAGATCTCCGAAAGGACGCCGAACCTCTGCCACCTGGCCCCCGCCGGATTTACCTACATGGAGGATTTGGAACGGGCCGGCGGCGTATACGCCGTCATGGCGGAGCTCTGTAAAGCGAATCTCCTGGACACCTCTTTGATGACCTGCACCGGAAAGACCGTGGCGGAGAACCTGGAGGGAGTGGTGAACCGGAATCCCGAGGTGATCCGGACCCTGGACAATCCCTACTCCAGGACCGGCGGCATTGCCGTGCTGAAGGGGAACATCGCCCCCGCCGGATGTGTGGTGAAGCAGGCTGCCGTGGCGCCGGAGATGATGGTCCACACCGGCCCCGCCAGGGTCTTTGACGGAGAGGACGAGGCGATTGCCGCGATCTACGACGGAAAGATCCATGCCGGGGATGTGGTGGTGATCCGCTACGAGGGACCCAGAGGCGGTCCGGGGATGCGGGAGATGCTGAACCCCACCTCCGCCATCGCGGGCATGGGGCTGGACAAGGACGTGGCGCTGATTACCGACGGCCGCTTCTCCGGCGCCACCCGGGGGGCCTCCATCGGCCATGTGTCCCCGGAGGCCGCCGCCGGCGGTCCCATCGGCCTGGTGGAGGAGGGGGACATCATCTCCATTGACATCCCCAACCACTCCATTGTGCTGAAGGTGGACGAGGAGACGCTGGCCAGACGGAGAGTGGCCTGGGTCTGCCCGGAGCCTCGGGTGAAAACGGGGTATCTGGCCCGTTATGCCAAGCAGGTCTCCTCCGCCGACCGCGGCGCAGTCCTTGATTGAGGCCTGTTAAATTAGGAATGAGGAATGAGAAATTAGGAATCTTCCCAAGTTTCGTCTCCAATTCCTAATTCCTAACGCCTAATTCCTAATTGCCCGAAGGGAGTGTCTGTCATGTATCACGCGCTTTCCCATCTGCTGCTGTACAGCGATCTGGGGGAGGATGAGATCCTGGTCCGCCTGGCGGAGATCTGCCGGGACTGGGAGCAGGGGGCCGACAAGGACGAGCTGGTGGGCCGGATTTATGCCCAGATCAAGCGCCTGTTGGATCTGGCCACGGCCTGCGGGTTTGACGAGAACCTCTGGCAGTGCTACCTCACCTGGCTGCTGATGACCAACCACAACTCCTTCACCCAGACCTGTGAGCGGGTGGGGGCCGGTGAGGGCAGTGTGAACAGCTTTGCCAAAAACGACTTCGCGATTTTCCGCCGCCTGATGGAGTTCGACTTCACCCCCCTGGAGCAGGACCTGGGCATCACCTGTTTTTCCGTCATCTGCCGCTACCAGGCCATCCCCAAGCGGGAGCGGACCTATAACCGGGATGTCAGCCGGCAGGTGCTGGCCCTGCGCCGCGTCCTGGCGGAGACCCGGGACGCGGAGGAGATGTTCCAGGCCGTGACGGGCTATTACCGCCGCTACGGCTACGGCGTCTTCGCCATGAACCGGGCCTTCCGGGTCCGGCGGGCAGGGGAGGGCGTGGAGTTTCTGCCCATCAGCAACACCGATCAGGTGATGCTGGAGGACCTGCTGGGCTGCGAGAGGCAAAAGCGGGAGCTGCGGAGCAACACGGAGGCCTTCCTCAGCGGGAAGCGCGCCAACAATGTGCTGCTCTACGGCGATGCCGGTACCGGGAAGTCCACCAGCGTCAAGGCCCTCATCAACGAGTACTATGACCGGGGACTGCGGATGATTGAGATCTACAAGCACCAGTTTCAGGATCTCTCCGCTGTGCTGGCCCAGATTAAGAACCGCAACTACCGCTTCATCATCTTCATCGACGATCTGTCCTTTGAGGAGAACGAGGTGGAGTACAAGTTCTTGAAGGCAGTCATCGAGGGCGGTGTGGAGACCCGGCCGGACAATGTGCTGATCTACGCCACCTCCAACCGGCGCAATCTGGTGCGGGAGACCTGGAACGACCGGACGGATATGGAGCACCACGGGGACATCCACCGCTCCGACACGGTGGAGGAGAAGATGTCCCTCTCGGCCCGGTTCGGTGTGGCCATCAACTTCAACGCCCCCACCCAGAGGGAGTACCACGCCATCGTGAAGGCCCTGGCCCGGCGGCGCGGGATCGAACTGGACGAGGCGGAGCTGCTGGCCAGGGCCAACGCCTGGGAGATCCGGCACAAGGGCTTCTCCGGCCGGGCGGCCCAGCAGTTTGTAGACTACCTGGAGGGGCAGCTTTAACCGGGGAGTCTTCCGCCGCGCATTTGATCGTGTCCGTATTTTCAAGAAACGCTGTTGCAGGGGCGATGTCCTCATCGCCCGTCCTCCGGGAAATCCGGCGGTTTCTGAGAACGGGCGATGGGGACATCGCCCCCGCAGTCATTTCATCGGGAAAATTGCGAGGCGCGGGGAGACAAGCCAATGATCCACTCCCTCCGTCTCTCCCCGCCGCAGCCGCGGCAGGGGCCCTTCCTGCCAGAGTCCGGAAAAGATGCCCAAAAGAGAGCGGCGCTGCATCGCAGCGCCGCTCTCTTTTCTGACAGAAGAACTTTACACATTTCCAACAGAGACAATCGCCGTGGGACCGTCCGCTCCGCCGATGAGGCTGGGGAACTGATTGAGATCCGCGGGATAGGTGACTTTCACGGCGCTGCCGGAGGCGTTGACCGCCATAGCCATGTCAATGCCCATGCCGATGTTTACGACGAGATGATTCTGCTCGTTCTCCACCGCGTCCATCTTCACCTCCATCTTCATATCGGCAGTGACATTTTTCAGCTTCCCGTTACTGCCTACCGTGTAGGTGTAGGAACAGCGGTTCAGATCCACGGACAGGCCCAAATCACCGCCCAGGTAATCCTCGGAGAGCGCGCCCAGAGACTCGCCCACCATTCCGAAGAGATCGTTGATTATCCCGCCCAGAGCGCTGTTCAGCGTCAGGGTGTACACGGTGTCCCCGCCGGAGCGGCGGGAGGTGATGGTGTCAATGAAGGGCAGCATGGAGGCGCTCATCTGGCCGGTGCCGGCCTCCATGAGCTGCTGATAGGAGTCCAGAACGCTGTCCAGCTCCTCACTCACGTCGATCTTGTAGGAGGTGCCGTTACTCCGGGAGTACATCCAGCCGTCCTTCAGCCACATCCCCATGTCAATGGTCTCACCCATGGCGGAACCCGTCATGGTGATGGCCATCTGGGGCTTGTCGTCCAGAATCATCTGAATCCGGCCCTTGTAGGTGATGGGCATGGTCTCGTTCTCGTTCATAGCTTCGCCTTCCACCGTGCCGGTGACCGCCACAGTAACATCCGCTTTGGCGTCCACATTGACATCCAGGGCGTTCCCCAGACTGGCGGAATAGGCCATCAGGGCCCGGTAGGTCTCAATCTTGTCGGTGATGGGCTTGGCGGCGGAGGCGTCAATGGCCCCGCTCTTGATGAGGCTGTCCAGCAGATAGGTGCTGCCGTCCTTGAGATCGCAGGCCAGGGCCTGGTAGGTGACGGCGGCCAGATCGTCCCGCAGGAAGGTGCCGGAGAACAGGGAGGGATCAAAGAACCCCTTGGCGGCGGCAAAATTGGAGGCGTCGGCGTACTGGAAGTCCTGGCCGTCCTGATACCCCAGAGCCCGCAGCATAAAGACCACATAGCTCTGGGCGCTGCAGGGCCGGGAGGCGCCGAAGGCGGTCTCAGAGACGCCCTTGGAAATGCCGTTGGTGTACAGCCAGGCCACATAGGGCGCGGCGGTTTCGCCCACGTCGGTGAAGGGGTGGGTGATCTCCCTGGCGGCGTACTTGGCCGCGGCCTCCTCCTCCGCGCCGTAGAGGCGGACCAGCATGATGGCGGCCTCGGAGCGGGTGGGGGCCCGGTCCAGGGCGAAGCCGCCGGAGGCGGTGCCCCGGAACATGCCGATTGCCGCCAGATCCTCCGCCGCCGCGTCGAAGTCAGAGGCGGACGCGCTGACACAGAGGACTGCCGTCAGCAGGAGCGTGGTGAACAAGATCGTGAAAAAGCGCTTCATGAGGGATACTCCTTTCGTAAAATCAGATTGCTTTTATTCTATACCTCCCTGCGTCCCGCGTCAAGCGGGAAGGGGATGCCGTTTCGTGTTGATATGGGCCGGGAAATCGCCGTCCTTTCCTCAAGGTGACGGGGCGGCGGCCCCCGTGGAACACTGTCAAATCAGGAAAAAGCTGCGTGATTCGGCATTTATGCTCTGTTTGGCCTTCTTTTGAGGCGCAGGAGTCTGAGAAAATCCTGAAACAGGGCAGTGTCCACCGGCTCAAACATGATCCATTTCCCGTCGTGATAGGTCTGCGCTTTGTCATAAGTTTCCTGCACTTCTCTGGTGTAGTTTTCCCGGTCCGCCTCAAATTTCAGCCGCTCGTCCTTCCCCAGGATCATCAGAAATCCCACACAGTTTTCTCCTGCATAGAGCGCACACAGCGTTTTGCCGCCCCGGCGGTATTTAGAGCCTATCCCAAAATCATCCGCACGCATTTTGCTTGTATATTTTACGCCATACTTCGTTGGTTTTTCTTGCCGGGCAACAGCTCGCCTACGAAAAACCGCCTTGTCTGGCGTAAAATCTGACAGCGCAATCTGCGCACGTCTTATTTCGGGATAGGCTCTTATATTCATACTTGGATTCAACAATCTGCAGACCTTCTTCCGGATTTTTAAAAAGTATACGGGGATGACCCCCATGCAGTATCGGGAGACGGCAGGCGGCGCAAGCGGCGGGAATCTGGAGGGCGGGGAGGAAGCTCCCGATCCATAAGGAATGCAATGGATCGGCATGATCCCATGGTGCGGTTCTCCTGAAATTCACTTTTCAGGGGAACCGTATCTTTTTCCCGTTTGGTTCAGCTCCGTCTTTGTCCCTGATTTCCTGGTTGATGACAGGACTTGCGGTGAACGGCAGATCCGCAGAGAACAGATGCCTCCGCCTTAAGCGGCAGTTCCTCCTGGCACAGCATGAATTTCGGACAATCTGCACCCGTATGGATGAAAAACAGCCGGTGAAATGTTCCCGATTGGTAGCATCAAACGGAGGTGATTGGATGCACTTTCAGCGGTTGGAAGATCTGCGGGTCGATCACGATCAGACACAGATCCAGATTGCGAGCTACCTGAATATGGGGCGCAACGTCTACTGGCGCTATGAAAAGGGAATCCGGGAGATCCCCACCTGGGCAGTGGTCAAGCTGGCCGATTACTATCAGGTCAGCACGGACTACCTGCTGGGGCGCACGGACGACCCGACGCCCCCGCCGCCGGCCCGGCTGCGATGAGACGGCTGGCCCTGTTTGCCGGGGCGTTTTCCCTGGGGATCTTTCTGGCACAGTACCTGCTGCCGGACACCTGGCTGCTGCCCTGCGGGGTGCTGGCCTTCGCGGCCGCCTGCGGCAGGCTGTTCCTTCGGGATGACCGGGGGCGGCGTCTTCTGCTGGCGGGAACGGGTCTGGCGCTGGCCCTGGGGTGGAACTGGCTCTATGTCCGGCAGGTTCAGGCGCCCATGGAGGCCCTGGCGGATACGGAGGCCGCAGTTGTCATGACGGCCCAGGAGTACCCGGAGGCCACAGACATCGGCCAACGGGTGACGGTGCGGATCGAGGGCCTGCGGGGCAGGGCGGTGCTCTACGGCGATGAGGCCTTGTCATCGCTTCGGCCGGGGCAGACCCTTCGGGGGACCGTCCGGTTCCGGAGCGCCGCACGGATTCGGGAGGACGACATCCGGAACTTCACGGCCCGGGGCGTGTTTCTCCTGGCCTACCAGCGGGGGGAGCTGACCGTGGGAGCGGGGTCCTCCGGCGCGCCGCGGTGGTGGCCTGCCCGGCTGGGACAGGCCATGGGGGAGCGGATTGCCCTCCTCTTTGACGGGGAGACCGCGCCGTTTTTGGCGGCGATCCTCACAGGGGACAAGTCCGGCCTGAGGGAGGAGGCCCTCTCGGATCTCTCCGAGGCGGGGCTGTACCATATCCTGGCGGTATCCGGAATGCACTGTGGGTTTTTGCTGGTGCTGCTCCGGTGGCTGATGGGAAGGCACCGCCGCCGTCTGCTGGCCGGGGTCTCCGCCCTGGCGCTGGTGTGCTACGCCCTGCTGACCGGCGGCAGGCCGTCGGTGGTACGGGCCTGCGTCATGCTGCTGTTCCTGCTGATCGCGCCCCTGTTTGGCCGGCAGAGCGACGGGCCCACCTCTCTGCTGACGGCCCTGGCCCTGATTCTGGCGGCAAATCCCTTTGCGGCCGCCTCCGTGGGCCTCCAGCTGTCCTTTGGGGCCATGGCGGGGATTCTCTGGGTGACGCCCAGGCTGTACCGGACCCTGACCGGAGAGGGAAAACATGGCAGGGGATTTCACTATACAGCCATTGGCTTTTCGACGACGATGGGGGCTCTGGTGTTGACGGTGCCCCTGTCCGGCTACTATTTTGGCACGCTGCCGCTGGTGTCGCCTGTGAGCAATCTGCTGTGCCTGTGGGCGGCCGGCGCGGTGTTTCTCACCGGTGCGGCGGCCCTTGCGGTGGGGACCCTGATCCCGCCGCTGGGCCCGGTGGTCAGCTGGGTGCCCGCGGTGCTGGTGCGGTATCTTCTGTGGGCCGCGCATCTCCTGGCAGGGCTGCCCGGTCATGCGGTGTATTTTGCCAACCCCTATTTGAAATACTGGCTGGCCTTTGCATACCTGCTCTTTGCCCTGGCGTACCTGCCGCGGCAAAAGGGACGGAGGAAGTACGCCCTGGCGGCGGTTCTCGCGGCGCTGACGCTGGCGGTGACGGTCCACCTGGGGAATCGCCGCTATGGGAGCGATCTGGACGCCGTCATGCTGGATGTGGGCCAGGGCCAGTGCGTGCTGCTGGCCTCCCGGGGGAGGTTTGCCCTGGCGGACTGCGGCAGCGGCAGCAGCTGGTACAGCGCCGGCGGGATTGCCGCGGACCATTTGATGAGCCTGGGCTGCCGCCGCCTGGACTATCTGATTTTGACCCACTATGACAGCGACCACGTCAACGGCGTCCCGGTCCTTCTCTCCCGCCTGGAGGTGGGAGAGCTCCTGGCGCCGGAGGACGGGGACGACGCCGGAGCACAGAACGCGGTGCTCTCTGCGGCCAGGGCCCACGGCACGCCGGTGCGCTTTGTGAGAAGCCGGGAGGAGCTGTCCCTGGGCGGGGCCTCCCTGACGATCCTGCCGCCGGTGGGCGGGCCGGGTGACAACGAGCGGGGCCTGGCCCTCCTGGCCTCTGCGGGGGAGGAGGACCTCCTGATCACCGGCGATATGAACGCCGCCGCAGAGAAGCGGCTGCTGGCGGCCTGGGATCTGCCGGATATCGAGTATCTGGCGGCGGGGCATCACGGCTCCCGCCACTCCACCTCGGAGGCGCTGCTGGACGCTCTGACACCGGAGACAGTCTGCATCAGCGTGGGCTCCAACAGCTACGGCCACCCGGCGGAGGAGACCCTGGAGCGGCTGGCCTGGCACGGCTGTACCGTCTACCGCACGGACCTGCACGGCAATATCCATCTATCTTTACAGCGAGGAGACCATCATGGCACAGAAGAAGGAGGCCAACCAGGCCTTTGAAAAACTGAAAAAGGATCTGAAAGCCGGGGAGATCGGCCCCGCCTACATTTTTTACGGCCAGGAGAGCTATCTGCGGGAGTACTACCTGGAGGCCCTGCGCAAGGCCCTGGTGCCCGCCGGGTTTGAGGAGTTCAATTACCGCCGTCTGGATGGCCGGGACCTGACGGTCCAGGCGCTGGCGGACGCGGTGGAGTCCATGCCCATGCTGGCGGAGCGGACCGTCACCGTGGTGACGGACTGGGACCTCTTCAAGCTGGGGGCGGACCAGCGGGACAAGCTGACGGCTCTGCTGGAGGACCTGCCGCCCTACGGCTGCCTGGTATTCGTCTATGACGCCGTGGCCTACGAGCCCAACCGCACCATGAAGAAGCTCTGCAAGGCCATTGCGGACCACGTGGAGGCGGTGGAGTTCCGTCCCGCCGGCAGCAGCGACCTCATTGCGTGGATCGGCCGGCGGTTCCGGGCCCTGGGGAAGGAGATCGACCGCCAGACGGCGGAATACCTCATCTTTACCTGCGGCGGACTGATGACGGGCCTGGCCCAGGAGATCGCCAAGATCGGCGCCTATGCCAAGGGAGGGGCCATCACCCAGCAGGACATTGACGCGGTGGCGATTCCGGTGCTGTCGGCAGAGGTGTTCCGCCTCTCCGACGCGGTGCTCCAGGGGCAGTCCGACCGGGCCGCCGCCATTTTGGGGGACCTTTTGAAGATGCAGACGGAGCCCATTCAGATTCTGGGAGCCCTGGGGGGCCAGCTGCGGCGGATCTACACCGCCCGTCTGGCCATTGACAGCGGCAAGGACCGCTACTGGCTCATGGAGCTGTGGGAGATGCGCTCGGACTATCCGGCCAAGCTCCTGATGACGGCGGCGAAGCGGACCACCACCGCCTGGTGCAGCAGTGCGGTGAAGCAGTGCCAGGTGCTGGACCGCCGGATGAAGAGCGAGAAGGGCATCGACCCGGCGGGAGAGCTGAAGCTGCTGCTGGTGCGGCTGGGGGCCGAGCGGGCATGAGACGGGTGCAAGAGGTGATTGTGGTAGAGGGCCGCTACGACAAAAACACCCTCTCCCAGGTGGTGGACGCCCCCATTGTGACGCTGGAGGGCTTCTCCGTCTTCCACGACAAGGAGAAGCTGCGCTTCCTGCGGCGGCTGGCCCAGGAGCGGGGCCTCATTATTCTGACGGACAGCGACGGCGCGGGCTTTGTGATTCGGAACTACCTGAAAGGCTCCTTGCCGAAGGAGCAGGTCAAGCAGGCCTACATCCCCGACGTAGCCGGCAAGGAGCGCCGGAAGCGGGCCCCCGGCAAGGAGGGCAAGCTGGGGGTGGAGGGGATGCGCCCGGAGGTGCTGCTGGAGGCCCTGCGCCGCTGCGGCGCCACGTTTCTGGACGAGGCGGGGGAGACCCCTCCGGAGCGGACGCCCATCACAAAAGCGGATCTCGTCGCCTGGGGTCTCAGCGGCGGGACGGGCAGCGCGGAAAAACGGCAGGCGCTGCTGAGGGAGCTGGATCTGCCGGCGCATCTGACGGCCAACGGCCTGCTGGAGGCGCTGAATCTGCTCTACGGCCGGGAGGACCTGGAGACGCTGCTGTGCCGCGATGAGCAATGAAAAAAGTTTCGCCAGCCTTTTCAAAGGCTGCGGGGGTCCAGGGGGCGGCGCCCCCTGGGGATTGGAGCGAAGCTCCCAAAAAACCGAGGAGAAACCAGGCGTCAGCCGCCGTTTCTCCCGGAAATCCCCCCATCAAAGCTCCATAAGATACAAATCAGCAAACACGTCACCCCATGGCAGACGTCCCGCATAAAAAACAGCGGAAGAACTCGCAAAATACGCGACTTCTTCCGCTGAATTTTTATATATGATTTCGGAGGATTCCCCTGAGGCTCCGCCTCAGACACCGCCAGGGGCGCCGCCCCTGGACCTCGGCAGGGGGCGCGCCGCCCCCTGCACCCCGGCCTCTGTGCTTACTCCCTGGCCTGCTTCTTCCGCCAGGCGTCCAGCACAGCACAGAATACCAGCGACAGCTCCGTCTCCTCCGCGGCGGCGGACCGGGAGGTCAGAGCAATGGGCACCCTGGCGCCTACCACCGCGCCGCAGGTAATGGCGTGGGCGTGAATCAGCCAGCTCTTCACCAGCGTGTTGGCCGTGGAGAGATCCGGGGCGATGATCCCGTCAAAGCCGCCGCCGGAGTAGGGGCAGTCGTAGTTCTTCAGCCGGGCGGCCTCCTTGCTGAGGATCAGGTCGTAGGCAATGGGGCCCCACAGCTCGCAGTCGGCGAAGGGCCGGCGGGACTGCTCGGATACCAGCCGCTGGGCCTCCACCGTGTCCTGCATGTGGAAGGTGACCTCCTCCACCAGCGCCAGCAGCGCAAGCTTCGGGTTTTCATAGCCGAAGGCCTTCAGGGCGTCGGCGGTGTTGCGGATGATGGCCTTCTTCTGCTCCAGACTGGGCTTGATGATGACCGTCATGTCCGACAGCGCCAGGAGCTTGGGGTACTCCGGCAGGGAGACCAGGGACACGTGGGTCATCAGCCGGTCCGTACGCAGGCCGTTGGCCCGGTCCAGCACCGGCATCAGGAACTGGCGGGTGCCGATGTTGCCCCGCATCAGAATGTCGCCGTCGCCGCTGCGGATGATGTCAATGGCCTCCTGGGTGATGTTGTGGCCCGGAGGCGTGTCCACCATGGTGTAGGGCTCCCGGTCCAGCCCCAGCTTCTCCAGCAGGGCGATGGTGCGGGCCCGGTCGCCCACCAGGACGGGCTGCACAAAGCCCGCCTCCTGGGCCTGAAAGATGCCGCGGATCATGTTTTCCCCGTCAGAGCCCGCCAGAATGACCCGCAGAGGCCGCTCCAGCTTGGGGACAAGGCTGATAATGTTGTCAAAACTCGCTAATTCCATTGCAATGCAGTCCTTTCTCCCGGTATTTCCAGGGCGAAAAAATTTCCTTTTACATTATAAGAGCTCCCGTCCCCATTTGCAAGGCCGTTTGTAAAAATTTTCTGAAAAAAGAAAAATTTGCGCAAGCGGCGGAGAAAACGCGACGAAAACCGTACGTCCCTCCTCCGGCGCCGTTCGACAGCTTTCGCGGTAAAAGTGTGATAGGTTACCGGCGAATGACGGTTTTAGG
Source organism: Clostridiales bacterium (assembly GCA_019423635.1). Lineage (GTDB taxonomy): Bacteria > Bacillota > Clostridia > Oscillospirales > Oscillospiraceae > Oscillibacter. The sequence continues at coordinate 80,199 of JAHZBA010000003.1, read as the reverse complement.
GGGAGAGACGCTTGCGAAATATTCTGACAGGCGCCGCAGTGTGCAGGGACTCGGCGGTCCGCTACTACCTGCTGCAAGAGCCGCTGGGGGAGGATGCGGAGGTCTACGGCGTGGCTGTGGAGTACGGCGGGGAGCGGGCGGAGCTGCGGAATCTCACGGTCTCCCGCCGCCGGGCGGAGGCATTGCTGGAGCAGATGCGGCGGGGACGGGTGACGCCGGTGACGGCCCGGGATGTGGTGGAGGACTGGCTTTTGGAGTGAAGCGCGCCATTTTTTCTTGCTTTTTTTTCCGCGGGTCGATATAATAGGTGAGACTTGCGAAGGAGGGAATAGCATGGCAGACGAGATAAAAACCGCGCCGGAGGAGAGCAGAAACTTCATCCACGCGTTCATTGAAGAGGATATTGGGCCGGGCGGACAGTACGAGGGCATGACGGTACACACCCGTTTCCCGCCGGAGCCCAACGGATACCTGCACATCGGCCACTGTAAAGCGTTGACCATTGACTTCGGCACCGCGGAGAAGTACGGCGGCCTCTGCAACCTGCGGATGGACGACACGAACCCCACCAAGGAGGACGAGGAGTTCGTGGAGGCCATCAAGGAGGACATCCACTGGCTGGGCTTCGACTGGGGCGACCGGTTCTTTTACGGCTCGGACTACTTTGACGAGGACTACCGCCAGGCGGTGGGGCTCATCAAAAAGGGCCTTGCCTACGTGTGCCAGCTGAGCCCGGAGGAGTTCAAGGAGTACCGCGGCGGCATCGGCGTGCCCGCCCGCAGCCCCTGGCGGGACCGGCCCATGGAGGAGAGCCTGGACCTCTTTGAGCGGATGAAGAACGGCGAGTTCCCCGACGGGGCCATGACCCTGCGGGCCAAAATCGACCTGGCCTCCGGCAACTTCAACATGCGGGACCCGGTGATCTACCGCATCAACCACCTGCCCCACCACCGCTGGGGGAACAAGTGGTGCATCTACCCCATGTACGACTTCGCCCACCCCATCCAGGACGCCCTGGAGGGCATCACCCACAGCTTGTGCTCCCTGGAGTTTGAAGCCCACCGGCCCCTGTACGACTGGGTCATCGCCAACTGCGACCTGCCCGCCAAGCCCCGCCAGATCGAGTTTGCCCGCCTTGGCATCGACCACACGGTGATGAGCAAGCGCAAGCTCCGGCGGCTGGTGGAGGAGGGGAGAGTCTCCGGGTGGGACGACCCCCGGATGCCCACCCTCTGCGGTCTCCGGCGCCGGGGGTACACCCCCCGGTCCATCCGGAACTTCTGCGAGCGCATCGGTGTGGCGAAATCCGCCAACATTGTGGAGTACGGCTTTCTGGAGCACTGCCTCCGGGAGGATCTGAACGAGACGGCGGAGCGGGTCATGGCGGTGCTGCGGCCCATCAGGCTGACCATCACCAACTACCCGGAGGGGAAGCAGGAGACGGTGACGGTGGAGAACAACCCCGTGGACCCCGCCGCCGGCACCCGGGAGGTGGCCTTCTCCCGCACCCTCTGGATTGAAACTGACGACTTCCTGGAGACCCCGGTGCCCAAGTACAAGCGCCTGTATCCCGGCGGCCCGGAGTGCCGGCTGAAAGGCGCGTACCTCATCACCTGCACCGGCTGTGTGAAGGATGAGAGCGGAAACGTGGTGGAGGTGTTGTGCGAGTACGACCCCGACAGCCGGGGCGGCGACCCCGCCGACGGCCGGAAGGTGAAGGGGGCCACCATCCACTGGGTGGATGCGGCCACCGCCGTGGACGCGGAGGTGCGGCTGTACGACAACCTCTTTGCCGACGAGGCCCCCGACGCGGCGGACAGGGATTTCCTGGAGTGCCTGAACCCCGGCTCCCTGGAAATCCTCACCGGCTGCAAGGTGGAGGCGGGTCTGGCGGAGGCCGTGGCCCCGGCCAGCTTCCAGTTCCTGCGGCAGGGCTACTTCTGCCTGGACAACAGGGACTCGAAGCCGGGACATCTGGTGTTCAACCGCAGCGTGAGCCTGAAGGACAGCTTCAAGAAGTAAGGGAACCGCCCGGAGCGCGTCGCGCTCCGGGCGGTGATTGTATAGACGAAGATCCTGTAGGGGCGGACCTCTGTGTCCGCCCTTTTCTGTGCGAAATTTTTATGAGAATCTTACATGAGAAAAAACCGTTGAAAATTTCCAATATAGACTTTGAAAAAGCTGGGAGGTATGATGGAAGCGAAGGGCGGACACAGAGGTCCGCCCCTACAAGATAGAGGAACGATTAGAAAAACTGTTAGAAAAACCGATAGAATTTTAAATATAGATTGTTGAAAACTGTGTTGATATAATAAAAACCATAAAATATGGAGGTTGGAAATGATGTAAAAATACCGCGTAAATGAAGAAGTCCCCTGGAATGAGGTTCTGGACATTATTCGCTGGTCACAGGAGGTCCACATGATGCAGCTCCAGCGGGTGGTCAACATGGGAAGACTTACAAAAAATGACGGAAGCCTGAGAAACCTGCGGATCAGCTGTGGGTGCAGCAGCGCCCTTCGCCGTTTTTTGAAACGGCCGGAGACCAAGATGGACCGCCGGGCGGCGGAGCTGCTGGAGAGCCTGGACCCCGCCGTCACCGGCATCTCTCCCGAAACCCCGTAGGGGCGGATATTATCCGCCCGTCCTATGGGAACTCCGGAGCTTCCGGAGAGCGGGCGGATGATATCCGCCCCTACGTACCCTCCCTTTGGACGGGCGGTTGATAACCGCCCCTACGTACCCTCTCTTTGGACGGGCGGATGATATCCGCCCCTACGGAATCCCGCCGTACCGTCTACGAGAGCTGAATCTTTTCCTCCAGCCGGTAAAATGTAAACGTCCCCGTCCCCAGCAGGTGCCCGGCCTGGTCCGTCACCCGCACCTCATACACGCAGATGGTCCTCCCGGACTTCACCTCCGCCGCCTCCGCGGTGACCCGGTCGCCCACCTGGGCGCTGCGGAAGAAGTGGTAGGAGGCGTTCACCGTCACCGCCCCGTACCCCTTGGCCGCCATGGCGGAGCCGGCGGCCGTGTCGGCCATGGTGAAATAGACTCCGCCGTGGGCCCGGCCCAGGGGGTTCAGATCCTCCTCGCCGATGGTCTTGACCGCCACGGCCCCCATGGGGGAGATGGACTGCACCGTCATGCCCATCCGGGCGGCAAAGCGGTTCTTCTTGTTCCGGTAGGCCACAAATTTTTCAAGCTCCGCGGCGGCCGGGGAGAGGAACTGATAGGCAAGGCGCTCCGTGCCGTCCTGAATCGCAATGACGCCGCAGTATTGGAAGCCGTACCGCTCCAGAGCCCTCTGCATGGGCCGGTTGTCCCGGTGGGTGTCGATCCGCAGGCTGGAGCACCGCCGCAGACACCAGTCGCAGCAGGCCGCCAGCACCCCGGGAACCGCCCCCGTGGAGGCGATCCGGTGGACGACCCCGTAAGGGCCGCCGTCCAGCCAGGCGCCGTCGATGCGGGCATAGGTGGGCTCCACGTCCCGGCCGTGGAAGAAGCAGAAGGCCCCGATCAGGGCGGCGCCGTCCCAGACGGTATGGCAAAAGCCCAGCCCGATGTCCTGGGCAATCAGCGCCCGGTCCGGGTAGCCGTCTGTCCACTGGGTGAGGTTTCCGCTTTGGCGCATGTACTGCCTCGCCTGGCGGTAGATGTCCATGATGGCGTCCAGCTCCTCCGGACGCGCGGTTTGAATCTCCATAGGCTGTCCTCCCGCAATTCGTTTTCCCCATTTTAAACCGAAGGAGGAGGGCTGTCAAATGGCCCGGCGCCGGTCTGCCCACGAGTTCGAACAAATGTTTCACGTGAAACATTCCGGCCGGGGAGGAGGACGGACGTCTCCCCGGCAGACGGAAAAGGGGGCGGCCTTGGCCGCCCCCCTCAGGCTGTCGGAAAAGGGTAAAATCCTGGAAAACGGGAAGGAGGGGTGTGTGCGGGGAACCCAGGAGGGGTTCCCTGCGCCATTTTAATCAGGGATTTTCAGAACTTTTTGAAGTTCTGAAAATCCCCCTCAGCTTATCGAAAAGTATTTTCGATAAGCTGAGGGGCGGCCAAAGCCGCCCCCTAAATATTCTTCTTGATGGTGTTGATGGCGCCCTTCTCCAGCCGGGACACCTGGGCCTGGGAGATTCCCACCTCGGCGGAGACCTCCATCTGGGTCTTGCCCTCGTAGAACCGCAGAGACAGAATCCGCCGCTCCCGCTCGTCCAGCCGCTCCAGGGCGTCCTTCAGGGCGATGCGGTCCGTCCAGTGCTCGTCGGTGTTCTTGGTGTCGCTGACCTGGTCCATGACGCACACCGTGTCGCCGCCGTCGGCGTAGACCGGCTCGTAGAGGGAGACGGGGTCCACAATGGCGTCCATGGCGAAGACCACCTCCTCCCGGGGGATGCCCAGCTCCCTGGCGATCTGCTCCACGGTGGGCTCCCGCTGGCTCTCGGCGATCAGGCGGTCCCGGGCCTGGAGGACCCGGTAGGCCGTGTCCCGCATACTGCGGGAGACCCGGATGGCGCTGTTGTCCCGGAGGTAGCGCCGGATCTCACCGATAATCATGGGCACGCCGTAGGTGGAAAAGCGCACCTTCTGGCTGATGTCAAAGTTGTCAATGGCCTTGATGAGCCCCACACAGCCCACCTGAAAGAGATCGTCGGCGTTCTCCCCGCGGCCGGAAAACCGCTGGATCACGGAGAGCACCAGCCTGAGATTCCCCTCAATCAGCGTCCGCCGGGCCTCCTGGTCGCCCTCCTTGGTCCGCCGCAGCAGCTCCATGGTCTCGTCATTTTTCAGGACCTTCAGCTTTGCGGTGTTCACCCCCGCAATCTCCACTTTTCCCTGCATGAAAGCGTCCCCCTGACCTCACAAAAGTTGCTGAGGTCAGTATGACCGCCGCCGGATTTTCCTATACTGGGAGCTTTTGTCGCTTTCTGGGGTGATAGGACAGCGCCGGGTTCGCATAGAGTGGGGATATGATCGGTCTGCATGAGGACTTGGAAGGAGGGACACACCATGCAGTGCAGGATTCAGGGATTGCGGCGCAAGGAGGTCATCAACATCTGCGACGGCTGCCGCCTGGGCTTTGTGGCGGATGTGGACATCCGGATTCCGGAGGGACAGGTGGTTGCCATTGTGGTCTATGGCCCCGGCCGGTTCTTCGGGCTTTTCGGCAGGGGGGAGGAGTACTATATCCCCTGGGAGTGCATCCAGCGGATCGGGGACGACATCATTCTGATCGACAAGCCCTTCCAGCGCCGGGACCCCGCCCTGGAGAGAAAGCGGCGCAAGCGCTTTTGAGCGCCCGGTCAGGTCTCCGGCAGGTGCTCCCGCAGCAGCCGGAGAAACAGCTCCATGGCGGGGCTGACCCAGCGGTGCCTGCGCCAGGCGCACAGGGTCTGCCGGGGGCCGGAGATGGGAATGGGCAGCTCCGTCAGCGTCCCGGCGGCCAGCTCCTCCCGGGCCACGAACCGGGGGAGGAAGGTGAAGCCCAGGTTGCTCATGACGCAGCGCTTGATGGTCTCAATGCTCCACAGCTCCAGCGTCACATCCAGGGTGATCTCCCGCTCCCGGAGGTAGTCCTCCAGCTGGCGGCGGAAGAGGCTGTCCGGCTCGTCGGTGATGAGCGACACGGGCTTTCGCTGGCCCGGCGTCACAAAGTCCGGGTGGGCGAAGTCCGGCGAGGCCAGCAGCACCAGGTCATAGGCCCCCAGAGGCTCCACCTCCAGGGCCTCCCGGCTCCAGTCCATGTCGTAGCCCACTCCCAGGTCGCAGGCGCCGGTGCGGACGTTCTCCGGGATCTGGAGGCAGTTGCGGCTGCGCAGAATCAGACGCACCTGGGGCGCCTGCTCCCGGAAGGCCCGGATCACCGGCTGCATCTGATAGCACAGCAGCGTCTCCGCCATGTCCACCCGCAGCGTTCCCGCCGGGAGGGTGTTCCGGCGGTTCAGTCCCGCCAGGCGGTCCGCCGCCAAAAGCAGCTCCCGGACCTGGGGCAGCGCCTGCCGGCCCGCCTCCGTCAGGCACATCCGACGGCCCACCCGCTCAAAGAGGGGGACCCCCAGCTCCGCCTCCAGCTGCTGAATCTGGGCGGTGATGGTGGACTGGGTGTAGTTCAGGGCCTCCGCCGCCCGCTGGTAGCTGCCCTGATCCACCACGGTCTGAAAGGTCCGCAGGTGTTTCAGTTCCATTGGAGACCACCTCCGTTTCATCGGTTTTTTCAATAGTATACTTCAAAAAGTTTGGCTTTTCAAATGGGTTTTTCGCTGGTATGATGGTAGCATCTCCAAGACGAAAAAGGATGTGCTGTCCATGCCGGCTTCCATGATTCCCTCGTTCCTCGTCTACTGCTATATCGGCGCCATCACCCCCGGTCCCGCCAACCTCTGCTCCCTCTCCGCCGCGATCCGGTACGGCAGGGGACCGGCCCTGCGGCAGTGGCGGGGGCTGTTCACCGGTTTCTTCCTGGTGTCCATGGGCTCCGTGGCGGTGACGTACCTCCTGGGCGCGGTGCTGGACGAGTCCGTGGCGGTGCTGTCCTGGCTGGGGGCGGCGTATCTTCTCTGGATGGCCTGGCATACCCTCCGGGCCTCCGCGGACCCGGCCCGGCGGGAGGCGGCGGCCCCCAGCTTCTTCCGGGGCGTGCTGGTGCAGCTGACCAATGTGAAGATCATGGTGTTCTGCACGGTGGCGCTGTCGTCCTATGTGCTGCCCTATACCCACTCCCTGAAAGCGCTGCTGCTGACGGGGCTGTTTTTGCCCTTCACAGGGCCCGTTGCCAATCTGGTGTGGCTCTTCGCCGGCGCGGCGCTGCAAAAGCTGTTTGCGGACCACGGGCGGGTTGTGGACATCGCCATGGCCGCCGCGCTGGCGCTCTGCGCCCTCAGTCTGGTGTGGCCCCACGGCTGAACGCGCAGGAGAGCGGCGTTCGCCCGCCTTTCCGCGCCGGAGGATTTCAAAAGACGGCGGAAATACAAGGGAGGCTTCCCTGTCAAAGCTGCGTAAAACGCCTCCTGCAAAACTCTTCGAAAAAACACTTGCATTTCGACAGAGTTTGTGGTATCCTATTCAGGCTACAAAGGGCGGTCCTCTGCCGTCCGCGGAAAGCTGCGGGAAAAACACGGCATGAACGCCTATCAAACAGGAGGAAGCAGACCCATGAATCTCATCTATGAACTGAACAAGGAAGCCCTGTCCGCCGAGGCGCCCAAGGTCCAGATCGGCGACACCGTCCGTGTCCACGTGAAGGTCAAGGAGGGCTCCCGGGAGCGCATCCAGGTCTTCGAGGGCACCGTCATTGCCAAGAAGCACGGCGGCATCGAGGAGACCATCACCGTCCGCCGCATTTCCTACGGCGTGGGCGTGGAGAAGGTGTTCCCCATCCACTCCCCCTCCATCGACCACATTGAGGTGGTCCGCAACGGCAAGGTCCGCCGGGCGAAGCTGTACTATCTGCGCGGCCGCGTGGGCAAGGGCGCCAAGCTCAAGGAAAAGCTGTGATTCCAACAAAAAAGAGAGGCGCTGCCTCTCTTTTTTCATGTCTGAAATCCGGGCGGGAGCGGACGGAGGGCCGCCGGCCGCATTTGCGGCAGCCGGCGGGAGATCCCCCGCTTCGGCCCGGTTTCCCCGCTGCATCGCGGGGAGGCCCGCGGAATCTTTGGAGGCCGCAGGCCCCGCGGCGAAAGGGCGTCCTCTTCCACACCGCCTTCGCCCCGCAAAAGGTTCCCCGGAGCGCCCGGATCGGGAAGAAAATTTGGCACGCCCGTCTCATGAAGTCAGATGTTCCCCTTTTGTAGGGCGCGACGACCCCGGCGCGCCATAAATTTACGGAAATCTGCCGTAAGACACGGCGTTTCCGCCGCGGTTCCGTCGCAAATCGCGGCGCGCCGGGGTCGTCGCGCCCTACGTATCAAATTCGTGAGACGGGTGCGGAAAATTTGGGAACATCCCTTGTGAAAGCGCGTTTTTTTTGCTATACTGTCCAAGTTGAGCAAAGAGACATCTCATGGAGGCCCCGGCGGGGGCTGGGGGAGGGCCTATGACCGCTGAGACATCGAAAACCCCGGGCCGGGGCGCCTATGAGTGGCTGCAGTCCATGCTGTGCGCGGTAGTGATTGCGGTGATGGTGTTTACTTTCGGTGTCCGGATGATCCGGGTGGACGGGGAGTCCATGCGGGAGACCCTCCAGGACGGGGACCTGCTGGTGGTGGTGAACAGCCTGCTGTGCGGGGAGTACCGGGCGGGGGACATCCTGATTGTGCGCCGCGGGGATTTCAACCGGGGCGCGCCCATCGTGAAGCGGGTCATCGCCACGGAGGGGCAGACGGTGGACATCGACTTCCCCGCCGGCGTGGTGTACGTGGACGGCGCGGCGCTGTCGGAGCCCTACATCCGGGAGCCCACCTGGACGGCGGAGGGGGTAGAGTTTCCCCTGACGGTGCCGGAGGGCTGCCTGTTTCTCATGGGGGACAACCGCAACGACAGCGAGGACAGCCGCAGCAGTGATCTGGGCCCCGTGGACAGCCGCTGTGTCATCGGCCGGGCGGTGCTCCTGGCGGTGCCGGGGGAGACGGTGGAGCTGGACCGGCGGGAGTGGAGCCGGATGGGAAGACTGGATTGAGGAGACTAAAGAGATGCGCAAGGAGAACGAACAGGAGAACGAACAGGAGAAGAAGAGCGGCGGCCGGGATCTCTATGAGTGGGTCCAGGCGCTGGTGTGCTCCGTGCTGGCGGTGGTGGTGATCTTCACCTTTGTGGTCCGCCTGATCGGCGTGGACGGCTTTTCCATGCTGCCCACCCTCCAGGACGGGGACCGGCTGCTGGTGCTGAACTCCATGTTCTATCACGACTATCAGTACGGCGACGTGGTGGTGCTGCGGAAGGCCTCCTTCCTGGAAGAGCCCATTGTGAAGCGGGTGATCGCCACAGAGGGGCAGACGGTGGACATCGATTTCGGCGTCGGCGTGGTGTACGTGGACGGCGCGGCGCTGGAGGAGGACTACGTCAACGACCTGACCTTCCTGGAGGAGGGCACGGAGTTCCCCCTGACGGTGCCGAAGGGCAGCATCTTCGTCATGGGGGACAACCGCAACCACAGCAACGACAGCCGGGACTCCCGGCTTGGGACCGTGGATGCGCGCTATGTCATCGGCCGGGCAGTGCTTCTGGCCTTCCCCGGCCCCGACTCGGAGACGGGGGAGCGGGATTATCACCGGATCGGCACCATCGCATAACGAGCGCGCAGAGCGCCGGGGAGGAGGAAGCATGAACATCCAGTGGTATCCCGGTCATATGACCAAAACCCGGCGGATGATTACGGAGCAGCTGCGCAACGTGGACGCGGTGTGCGAGATCCTGGACGCCCGGATTCCCGTCTCCAGCCGGAACCCGGATGTGGACCGCTTGACGGCGGGGAAGCCCCGGCTGGTGGTGCTGAACCGGGTGGATCAGGCGGACCCGGCGGCCACGAAGCTGTGGAGCGCCCACTTCCGGCGGCAGGGCTGCGCGGTGCTGGAGACCAACGCCAAGGGCGGCGGGGGTACGGCGAGGTTTGCCGCCGCCGTCCGGGAGCTTCTGGCGGACAAGCTCCGCGCCTACGCGGAGAAGGGGCAGACAGGCCGGGTGGTCCGGGTGATGATCCTGGGCATCCCCAACGTGGGCAAGTCCACCTTCATCAACCAGGTGGCGGGCCGGAAGACCGCCAAAACCGAGGACCGCCCCGGCGTCACCCGCTCCAAGCAGTGGGTGCCCATCGACCGGGGACTGGAGCTGCTGGACACCCCCGGCATCCTCTGGCCGAAGTTTGAGGACCAGAGCGTGGGGCTGAACCTGGCCTACACCGGCGCGGTGAAGGACGACATCCTGGACGTGGAGACCCTGGGCTGCCATTTAATGGCCTACCTGGGGCAGCGATACCCCGAGGCCCTGACGGCGGGCTACAAGCTGCCGGCCCTGCCGGAGCGGGAGGCGGAGGAGAACGACGTGGCCTACGGCTACCGCCTGCTGGAGGCGGCGGGACGGAAACGGGGCTTTCTGATCTCCGGCGGAGAGGTGGACACGGAGCGGATGGCCAAGATCCTGCTGGACGAGTTCCGGGGAGGCAAGCTGGGACGCTTTACACTGGAGCTGCCGGAGGAGGCGGATTGAAATGAAGCGAGTTGGTCCGGGATGGCTGACCCGGGGGATTGCCTATCTTGTGTGGGTGCTCTTTGCGCTGGGTACTGTGGGTGGTGTCTGGATGATTGCCACGGGACGGATGACGGCGGACCCTTCGGTAATGGCCGTGGTGGGCATTGCGCCGGGCCGGGAGTGGGTGGCCGAGGCATCCTGCTGGCTGGGTGTGGCGGTCTTCGCCGCGTTCACGGTCTTTTTCGCCTACCGGGTATTCTACCTGGGGGCGGGATATCTGCTGTACGATGAGGAGATGGCGGTGTTCGTGTTCAGCCGGCGGGAGCGCCGGTCCTTCCGCTGGCGGGACTTGGCCTCTTATGGGGTGACGGTACGGGATCTAAGGGAGATTGAGCCGCTGATCCTGCCGCCTCTGTGGGGATATTTTTTCCAGTTCCCCGACGGGAAGCGCTTCCCCGTGCGGCGGATGTATCAGGGGTATCAAGCGATTACGGCGCTGCTGGAGCAAAAGGGGCTGATAAGGCCCCGGATCTGACGGGGGCGGAAGATGGATCTTTGGATGTATGAGCGGGAACAGTGGGAGAACGGAGTTGGGGTCCTCTGCGGCGTGGACGAGGCGGGAGCGGGCCCCCTGGCGGGGCCGGTGTACGCCGCCGCGGTGATCCTGCCCCGGGAGATCGACATCCCCGGCCTCAACGACTCCAAGAAGCTGACGGAAAAGAGGAGAGAGGCTTTGTACGAGGCCGTCACCGCCCAGGCGGCGGCCTGGTCCGTGGCCTCTGCCTCCGCGGAGGAGATCGACCGGCTGGACATCCTCAACGCCCGGATGCTGGCCATGCAGCGGGCCATTGACGGCCTGTCCCTCCGGCCGGACCTGTGCCTCATCGACGGCAACCGGGACCACGGCAGCAGCGTCTCCATCACCGCGCCCCATATCACCATCGTGGGCGGAGACGGGAAGAGCGCCTCCATCGCGGCGGCGTCCATCCTGGCCAAGGTAAGCCGGGACCGGTACGTCTCCACGGAGCTGGAGGCCCGGTATCCCCAGTACCAGTTTGCCCGGCACAAGGGCTACGGCACGAAGCTCCACTATGAGATGCTGGACCGGTACGGCCCCTGCCCGGCCCACCGGCGGACCTTCCTGAAGAAGTGGGAGACACGGCGGCCATGAGCGGGACCCGAGCGGCCGGAGACCGGGGCGAGGCGGCGGTGGAGGCCTATCTGGAGCGGGCGGGCTGCGAGATTCTGGCCCGGCAGTGGCGCTGCCGGGGCGGAGAGCTGGACCTGATCGCCCGGGACGCGGCGGGAACCGTTCTGTTTGTGGAGGTCAAGCTCCGGGGAGCGGGGGCCATCGCGCTGCCCCGGGAGTTTGTGGATGCCAGGAAACAGGCGCGGCTGCGGCAGGCGGCGGCGCTGTGGCTGGCGGAGCAGGAGGAGGACGCCCCTGCCCGGTTCGACGTGGCGGAGGTCTACGAGGAGCGGGGCAGGCTCCAGATCTCCTACTTAGAGGATGCCTTTCAATGAAGGATTGATAAAAGTTTCGTCCACCTTTTCAAAGGTGGCGGGGTCCAGGGGCAGCGCCCCTGGCGGGTTTGGGCGGAGCCCAATGTGCCCCCGGGCCCGGCAGCGGCGGCTTCGCCGCGATTCGCGAAAGGAGAGCTTTTCAGATGAAGTATTACAGCACGCGGGACAAATCTGTCCGGATGGAGGCGGCGGAGGCCGTCAAAATGGGCCTGAGCCGGGACGGCGGCCTGCTGACCCCCTGTGAGATCCCCCGGATCGACAAAACGTTTTTGAACGGCCTGGTGCCCCTTCGCTATCAGGAGCGGGCAGCGAAGGTCATGGGCCTGTACCTCACGGACTACACCCCGGCGGAGCTTCTCCAATTTGCGGAGAACGCCTACGGCCCCGAGAAGTTTGACACCCCCGCCGTGGCCCCGGTCCATTCCCTGGATCAAAGCACCCACTGCCTGGAGCTCTGGCACGGACCCACCTCCGCCTTTAAGGACATGGCCCTGCAGATGCTGCCTCAGCTCCTCTCCGCCGCCCTGCGCAAGACCGGGGAGGACAAGACGGCCTGCATCCTGGTGGCCACCTCCGGCGACACCGGCAAGGCCGCCATGGAGGGCTTTGCCGACGTGCCTCAGACGAAGATTCTGGTGTTCTACCCGAAGGACGGCGTCTCCGCCGTGCAGGAGGCCCAGATGGTCACCCAGGAGGGGGACAATGTGGGGGTCTGCGCCGTGGTGGGCAACTTTGACGACGCCCAGGCCGGCGTCAAGCGGATCTTCTCCGACGAGGGCATCCGGAGGACTCTGGCGGACCGGGGCTACTTCCTCTCCTCCGCCAACTCCATCAACTGGGGCCGGATTCTGCCCCAGGTGGTCTACTACCTCTCAGCCTACTGCGACCTGGTCCGGGACGGGAAGCTCCGGATGGGGGAGAGGCTGAACTTCTGCGTGCCCACCGGCAACTTCGGCGACATTCTGGCGGCCTACTACGCAAAGCGCATGGGCCTGCCGGTTGGAAAGCTGATCTGCGCCTCCAACTGCAACGATGTCTTGACGGAGTTCCTCCGCACCGGCGTCTACAACCGCAACCGCCCCTTCCACACCACCATGAGTCCCTCCATGGACATTCTGGTCTCCAGCAACCTGGAGCGGCTGCTCTTTGACCTCTCCGACGAGAACGACGAAGCGGTCCGGGGCTATATGGACCGCTTGGCCAGAGAGGGCAGGTATGAGGTCTCCGACGATCTCAAGGCGGCCCTGAAAGAGCAGTACTGGGGCGGCTTCTGCGATGAGGCCGGCACCTCCGCCGCCATTGCGGACTACTACCAAAAGGGCTATCTGATGGACACCCACACCGCCGTGGCCGCCAGCGTCATGGAGCAGTACCGGCGGGAGACGGGGGACAAGACGCCCACGGTGTTCGTCTCCACGGCGTCTCCCTATAAGTTCTGCGACCACGTTCTCACCGCCATCGGAGAGACCCCGGCGGGAGACGGCGTGGCGCTGCTGGATCAGCTGCACAGTGTCACCGGCGTCACGGTGCCCCAGCGCCTGGCGGCGCTGAAGGGCAAGGAGCGGCGCTTTGACCTGACGGCGGAGAAGGCCGGCATGGACGCGGTGGTGCTGGAATTTTTGAGATGAGGGAGAGAGATCATGAGTAAACAGGAAGAACCCGTGTTGAAGCTGGAGCGGAAGTGGGCCCGGATCGTTCTGGGACTCATGGCGATGACCTTTGTGTGCGCTCTGGTTCCGGTGGTGATGTACTATGTGGTGAAGTCGAAGTCCTCCACCTGGCTTTTGCTGGGGATGGGAGGGTCCATCCTCTGCATGGCCCTTGGCATCATGCTGCGGATTCAGCATCTGCGCTGCCCCTACTGCAAGCGGGGACTGGCGGTGCCCCAGTGGAATCCGGGGCGGCACTATCTCTGCCCCGCCTGCCGCAAGCCCTTTGTCTATGACGACGAGGCATAGTGACCTGGCAAAATGAAGAGGGGGAGGGGTGTTTGTGGCCCTCTACGCCATCGGGGACCTGCATCTGTCCCTGGCGGTCAACAAGTCCATGGAGGTTTTCGGACCGGCCTGGGAGAATTATGTCAACCGCATTGCGGAGAGTCTGACGGTACTCACGGAGAGCGACGTGCTGGTTCTGGCGGGGGACACCTCCTGGGGGATGAACCTGGCGGAGGCGGAGGCGGATTTCCGCTTTCTGGACCGCTTTCCGGGGAAGAAGTACCTGGTCAAGGGAAACCACGACTACTGGTGGACCACTGCCGCCAAGTTCCGCGCCTTCTGCGCCGAGAAGGGCCTTGCCTCGCTGGAGCTGCTCCACAACAACTGCCATGCTTACGGGGAGTACGCCCTCTGCGGCACCCGGGGGTGGTTTTTGGAGGAGGACGCCCACAACACCAAGGTCCTCAACCGGGAGGTGGGGCGGCTGGAGGCCTCCCTGGCGGCGGCGGGGGAGCGGCCCATCCTGTGCTTTCTCCACTATCCGCCCCTGTACCAGGGCTACCGCTGCCCGGAGATCCTGGAGATGCTGGAGAAATACCGGGTGCGGCAGTGCTGCTACGGCCACCTCCACGGGCCCACGATCCGACGGAGGATCGAGGGGGAGCAGGGCGGCACGGACTTCTCTCTGATTTCCGCGGATTATTTGGGATTTGTTCCGAAAAAAATTTGCGATTGATCGAAAAAAGACTAGCATTTTCAAGTTTTTTCTGGTAAAATAGCATGACGCATCGGCGCGGAGCCGGTGATGAACGGAGGAATAGACGAAATGACTGTGAAAAGCTGCGAAAAAGTGGAAAAGAGCCAGGTCGTGCTGACCATTGAGGTGAGCGCGGCGGAGTTTCAGGCTGCCATCGAAAAAGCATATCAGAAGATGCGCAGGAAGATCAACGTGCCGGGCTTCCGGCCGGGCAAGGCGCCCCGGAAGCTGATTGAGGGCATGTACGGCGCAGAGGTGTTTTTTGAGGAGGCCATCAATATTGCGTTCCCCGACGCCTATGAGGCGGCGGTGAAGGAGAAGGAGCTGGAGGTTGTCGGCTATCCGGCAGTGGAGCTGGAGGGACAGGCCACCCAGGAGGGCTTCACCTTCAAGGCCACGGTGCCCGTGTATCCCGAGGTGACGCTGGGCCAGTACAAGGGCCTCTCCGCGCCCAAGGATGAGGTGAAGGTCTCCGCCGCCGATGTGGACGAGCGGATCAAGGCCCTGCAGGAGCGCAACACCCGTCTGGTGTCCGTGGACCGGGAGGCCCGGGAGGGCGACACCGCCGTGATCGACTTTGAGGGCTTTTTGGACGGTGTGCCCTTTGACGGCGGCAAGGGGGAGAACCACAGCCTGGAGCTGGGCTCTCACAGCTTTGTCCCCGGCTTTGAAGAGCAGGTTGTGGGCATGAAGGCCGATGAGGAGAAGGACATCGACATCACCTTCCCCGAGGACTACCAGGCGGACCTGGCCGGCAAGGCCGTGGTCTTCAAGGTGAAGGTCCACGAGGTGAAGATGAAGGAAGTGCCGGAGCTGGACGACGAGTTCGCCAAGGACGTCTCCGAGTTTGACACCCTGAAAGAGCTGAAGGCCGACCTGAAAAAGAAGATCACCGAGGAGCGCCAGAAGGCCGCGGACCGCGCCTTTGAGGACACCCTGATCGAAAAGGTCGCCGAGAACATGACGGCGGAGGTCCCCGACGCCATGGTGGACAACCAGTGCCGCCAGTATCTGGAGAACTTCCGGATGCAGATTGCCCAGAGCGGGATTCCCTTTGACCAGTACATGAAGATTACCGGCAACAGCGAGGCCAAGATTCTGGAGGACGCCAGGGAGCCCGCCGGCCGTCAGGTGCGGGTGGATCTGGCGGTGGCCGCCATCATCAAGGCGGAGAACATTGAGATCTCCGACGAGGACGTGGAGGCGGAGTATCAGAAGCTTGCCGAGCAGTACAACATGGAGCTGGACATGGTGAAGAAGTACCTGACCGCAGAGCAGGTCAAGGACCAGCTGGCCAGCCGGAAGGCCGTGGAGATCGTGACGGAGAGCGCCACGGCCACGAAGCCGGAGAAGAAAGAGGCCGGGGAGGGCGAGAAGAAGCCCCGGCGGACGGCCAAGAAGGCGGAGACCGGGGAGGAGGGCGAGAAGCCCGCTGCCAAGAAGACCACGGCAAAAAAGACCGCCAAGAAGGCAGAGACCGCTGAGGGCGGGGAAAAGCCCAAGACCACCAGGAAGAAGAAGCCCGCGGAGCCCGCTGAGTAAGGACGGGCGTCTTTCCCGGGTTCCCCGGCATATTTTACAGATTCGACACATTCTCTCATGGTACCTGTGGTATCATGGGAGAATGGTTTCTCATCAAAATCTTTGGATGAGCCTGGCGCCGCGCCTCTCAGGGGTGCCCGCGCTCCGGCGGGTGTTTACACCGGCCGGAATCTGGATAGAATTTCCAAAGAAACGCGCTCCGTCCGGGCGCAGCATATCCTGTTGAGAGGCTGCGCGGAACCGGACGGGCCGGCCGCGGCCCGGGGCCGCAGAAGAACGGAGGTTTTCAAAAGTGAGTTTAGTCCCCTATGTCGTTGAACAGACCAACCGCGGCGAGCGGTCCTATGACATTTTCTCCCGCCTGCTGAACGACCGCATCATCTTCCTGGGGGAGGAGGTCAACGCCACAACGGCCAGCCTGGTGGTGGCGCAGCTTCTGTACCTGGAGGCCCAGGACCCCGACAAGGACATCCAGCTGTATATCAACAGCCCCGGCGGCTCTGTGACGGACGGCATGGCCATCTATGACACCATGCAGTATATCAAGTGTGACGTGTCCACCATCTGCGTGGGAATGGCCGCCAGCATGGGCGCCTTCCTGCTCTCCTCCGGCACCAGGGGCAAGCGGATTGCCCTGCCCAACGCGGAGATCATGATTCACCAGCCCTCCGCCGGCACTCAGGGGCAGATTACCGACATGGCCATCCACCTCAAGCGGCTGGAGATCATCAAAAAGCGGATGAACCGGATTCTCGCGGAGAACACCGGCAAGTCCATCGAGGAGGTCACCGCCGCCTGCGAGCGGGACAACTTCATGAGCGCCGAGGAGGCCCTGGAGTTCGGTCTGGTGGATAAGATTCTCTCTGCAAAAAAGTAAGAAACTGAGGTAGCAAAACATGAGCGACGACGCCAAGAAGGCCCTGCGCTGTTCCTTCTGCGGAAAGCATGAAAATCAGGTGCACCGGATGATCCAGGGGCCTGGTGTGCGCATTTGTGACGAGTGTGTGCAGCTGTGCATGAGTATCCTGAGCGACGGATTTGACGGTGTGGACGCGCCGCCCCTGGAGGAGCTGGATCACCTGCCGGCACCCCAGGAGATCCGGGATGTGCTGGATCAGTATGTCATCGGGCAGGATTCGGCCAAGGTGGCCCTGGCGGTGGCGGTGTACAACCATTATAAGCGGGTCTACTTCGGCGGAGACGAGGATGTGGAGCTGCAAAAGAGCAACATCCTGATGCTGGGCCCCACCGGCTCCGGCAAGACCCTGTTCGCTCAGACTCTGGCCCGGATTTTGAAGGTGCCCTTTGCCATTGCCGACGCCACTACCTTGACGGAGGCCGGCTATGTGGGCGACGATGTGGAGAATATTCTTCTGCGTCTTTTGCAGGCGGCCGACTTCGACGTGGAGCGGGCGGAGCACGGCATCATCTATGTGGATGAGATCGACAAGATCGCCCGGAAGAGCGAGAACACCTCCATCACCCGGGATGTCTCCGGCGAGGGGGTGCAGCAGGCGCTGCTGAAAATCATCGAGGGGACCGTGGCCAACGTGCCGCCCCAGGGCGGACGGAAGCACCCCCACCAGGAGTTCATTCAGATCAACACCCGGAACATCCTCTTCATCTGCGGCGGCGCTTTTGACGGTCTGGAGAAGATCATCGAGCGCCGGCTGGACCAGAAGAGCATCGGCTTCGGGGCCAACGTCCAGGGGAAGAAGGATAAGGATCTCAGCCGGATTCTCCATGAGGTGCAGCCCCACGACATTTTGAAATTCGGCATCATCCCGGAGCTGGTAGGCCGCCTGCCGGTGATCGCGCCGCTGAACGCCCTGAAGCGGGAGGATCTGGTGCGGATTCTCCAGGAGCC
The DNA here is from genome assembly GCA_019423635.1 of Clostridiales bacterium. Lineage (GTDB taxonomy): Bacteria > Bacillota > Clostridia > Oscillospirales > Oscillospiraceae > Oscillibacter. The sequence goes on along the minus strand of JAHZBA010000003.1, from coordinate 62,453 downwards.
CAAAAACGCCCTGGTGAAACAGTACAAAAAACTTCTGGAGTACGACGACGTGGAGCTGGAGTTCGCCGAGGGCGCCCTGGAGGCCATTGCCGACAAGGCCATTGAGCGCAACATCGGCGCCCGGGGGCTCCGGGCCGTTATGGAGGGGCTGCTGACCCAGGTGATGTACGACATTCCCTCGGACCCCACGGTGGTCAAAGTGGTGATTACACGGGACTGCGTGGAGGGAAAGGGAGAGCCGGAGCTGACCCGGGACCCCAAAAAGGTGAGCTATTCTGTGAAACTGAACACCGGCAAGGGGGGGAGATCCGGTCCCGCCCCCAGGTCGGCGTCCTGATGGAGCGAGGAAAGGGGGCCACACCCCTTTCCTCGGTTTTTTGACTTCCAAGAAATGGAGGGTATGCTATGGAACCCAGAAACATTCCCGTTCTGGCCCTGCGGGGCCTGACGGTATTCCCTCATATGACCTTGAGCTTTGATGTGGAGCGGAGGATTTCCATCCGGGCCCTGGAGCGGGCCATGGAGGCGGACCAAGAGATCTTCCTGGTGACACAGCGGGAGGTCAGCCGCGGTCTGCCGGAGGAGAAGGATCTCTATGAGATCGGAACGGTGTCTCACATCACCCAGCTCCTGCGGCTGTCCGCGGGGACCGTCCGGGTGATGGTGGAGGGCTGGAGCCGGGCCCGGCTCCGGCGGCTGTGGCAGACGACGCCCTTTCTCCAGGGCAATGTGGAGGAGCTGGATGAGACGGCGGTGTCCGAGTCCTTCCAGCGCAGTCCCCGCACGGAGGCGCTGCTGCGGCAGACCTGGAACCTCTTTGGCGAGTACGTGGAGCTGGCCGGCGGCATGGCCGAGGAGATCGTGGCGGCGGTGATGGACTGCCGGGATGTGGGATATCTGGCGGATTTCATCGCCCAGAATATCACCCTGCGCTTTGCCGACAAGCAGGAGATCCTGGAGGAGCTGTCCCCCTTCCTGCGGCTGCGGAAGCTCAACGGCTTTCTTGCCCGGGAGTGCGACGTGCTGGGCTTTGAGCACCAGATGGAGAGCAAGGTCCGGGACCAGCTGGTCCGCAACCAGCGGGATCAGATCCTGCGGACTCAGATCCGGGTGCTGCAAAATGAGCTGGGGGAGGAGGAGGACGACGAGCTGGACCTCTACCGGGAGCGGATTGCGGAGCTCCGGGTGGACGAGGACACGGAAAAGCACCTGATGAAGGAGGTCACCAAGCTCTCCAAGCAGCCCTACTCCAGCGCGGAGGCGGCGGTGATCCGCAATTACCTGGACGTGTGCCTGGAGGTGCCCTGGAATACCACCACCCGGGAGCGGGTCAGCGTGGAGGCCGCCCGGAAGGTGCTGGAGAAGGACCATTTCGGCCTGGAGAAGGTGAAGGAGCGGATTCTGGAGACCATTGCCGTCCGACAGATGAACCCGGACAGCAAGGGCCAGATCCTCTGTCTGGTGGGCCCTCCCGGCGTGGGCAAGACCTCCATCGCCATCAGCGTGGCCAGGGCGCTGAACCGCAAGCTGGCCCGTCTGAGCCTGGGGGGCGTCCGGGACGAGGCGGACATCCGCGGGCATCGGAAGACCTACATAGGCGCCATGCCGGGGCGGATCATTGAGGCCATCAGCCGCAGCGGCTCCATGAATCCCCTGCTGCTGCTGGATGAGATCGACAAGCTGGGCAGCGACTACCGGGGAGACCCGGCGGCGGCGCTGCTGGAGGTGCTGGACAGCGAGCAGAACCACAGCTTCCGGGACCACTACCTGGAGATCCCCGTGGATCTGAGCAAGGTTCTCTTCATCACCACGGCCAACACCACGGACACCATTCCCCGGCCCCTGCTGGACCGGATGGAGGTGATCCGCCTCACCAGCTATACCGACGAGGAGAAGGTGCAGATTGCCCGCCGGTACCTTCTGCCCAAGCAGATGAAGGAGCACGGGCTGAAGAAGTCCGCCCTGCGGCTGGACGATCAGATCCTGCGGGCAATCATCCGGGACTACACCCGGGAGTCCGGCGTGCGTCTTCTGGAGCGGCGGCTGGCCGCCCTGTGCCGCAAGGCGGATATGCGCCTGCTGGCAGGAGATGTAAAGCGGATAACTGTTACAGAAGAAGACCTGCCGAAGCTGCTGGACTGCCCGCCCTATCCCCCGGCCCTCCACACGGAGCGGGAGGAGATCGGCGTGGTGAACGGCCTTGCGTGGACGGAATCCGGCGGCGAGATTCTGGAGGTAGAGGTCAACGTGATGGAGGGCACCGGCAAGCTGGAGCTCACAGGCAATCTGGGAGACGTGATGAAGGAGTCCGCCCAGGCGGCCATGAGCTGCCTGCGGAGCCGGGCGGCGGCCCTGGGGATCGAGGGGGACTTCTACAAGACCAAGGACATCCACGTCCACTTTCCGGAGGGCGCGGTGCCCAAGGACGGCCCCTCCGCCGGCATTGCCGTCACCACTGCCATGCTCTCCGCCCTGACGGGCCAGCGGATCAGGGCCGGGATCGCCATGACCGGCGAGGTGACCCTGCGGGGCCGGGTGCTGCCCATCGGGGGCTTGAAGGAGAAGACCATGGCGGCTCTGCGCAGCGGCATCGGCACGGTGCTGATCCCGAAAGACAACGTCCGGGACCTGGAGGAGATCGACCAGACCGTGCGCGCGGCGCTGCAGTTCATTCCCGTGAGCACAGTGGATGAGGTCTTCGGCGCGGCGCTGTGTCCGGAAAAGGACGCGGTCCGGGAGGAAGTGGCCGGGCACGTGGCGGTCTTTCAGGCCAGAGGCCAGGAGCCGGACGCCGTGCTGCGGCAGTGAGGAGGGCGAGATGCCGTTGAACTTTGCAAAGGTGGAGTTTCTGCGCTCCGCCGCCAGCCGCTCCGGCTTTTTGCGGGACGGACTGCCCCAGTTCGCCTTTGCCGGACGGTCCAACGTGGGCAAGTCCTCCGTCATCAACCGCCTGGCGGGCCGGAAGAACCTGGCCTATGTGGGGGCGTCTCCCGGCAAGACCACCCAGGTCAACTACTATCTGGTGGACAAAGGCGCCTATCTGGTGGACCTGCCGGGCTACGGCTATGCCAAGGTCCCCAAGGCGGAAAAGGAGCGCTGGGGCCGGCTCATGGAGAACTACTTCCAGGACGAGGGAGACCTCATCACCGCCGGCATTCTGATTGTGGATATCCGCCACAAGCCCACGGAGAACGATCTGACCATGCACCGCTGGTTCCGGGAGACGGGCTGTCCGGAGATCGTGGTGGCCAACAAGCTGGATAAGCTGAAGAAAAGCCAGGTGGACCCGGCGCTGGATCTGATCCGGGAGACCCTGGAGCTGACCGAAGCGGACGCTCTGGTGCCCTTCTCCGCGGAGAAGGGCACGGGGAAGGAGACGCTGATCCAGCTCTTAAACGCACGCTGTGAGAGGGAAGTGTGAGTTCATGCGAAAAGTGATGGTCCTCGTGATTGACGGCTGCAGCCCGGCGTATTTGACGAGGGAGACCGCGCCGAACCTCTTTCGTATGCTGCCGGAACACGGTTTTTATAAGACGGTGCAGTGTGCGATGCCCTCAGTGACCAATGTCAATCACGCCTGCATTTTGTCCGGAAAATGGCCGGAGGAGACCGGCGTCGTGGGGAACTACTTCTATGACCCGGCCACCGGCCGGGAGGGCTTTATCGAAGAGCGCGGCTATATGAAAGCCAGGACGATTCTGCAGCACTATCAGGAGCGGCACGGCACCACGGCGCTTTTGACCGTCAAGGGAAAGATCCTGGGGGTGTACGGAGAGGGGGCGGACCTTGGAATCAGCGCACAGGCCCCCGAGGAGGCCCTGCTGCGGCGGTATGGGCTGGAGATGCCGCCTGCGATTGACAGCGTGGAGGCGACGGAGTGGATCGTGAAAGCGGCCTATCACTGCATCCAAAAGGACAGCCCGGATTTCGTGTACTGCACGACCAACGACTATGTGTTCCACCATTTTGCGCCCGGAACAGAGGAGGCCGTCCGGCAGATCCGGGCCATTGACCGCTATGTGGAAAAGATCGCGTCCTTGGAGCCCCGGCGGCAGATTTACATTACGGCGGACCACGGCATGAATCAAAAGACCAGGATTGTGAACTTCCAGCAGGTCGCTGACCGGGCGGGCTTTGACGTCTACTGTCTGCCGCCCCTGAAGGACCGGTATATTGAAAACCACATCTATCAGGAGGGTGGGATGCTGTATGTGTATCTGAGAGATCCCTCCCAGGCGGACCGCTTCTGCCGTTTTGCGCAGGAGCAGCCCTATATCGAGCAGGTCCTGACCAGGGAAGAGGCGGGAGCGCTCTACCATCTCCCCATCCCGCAGATCGGGGATTACGTGCTGCTTACGGAGCAGGACAGCGCCTTCGGCGAGTGTGAAGAGGAAATCCTGTACACAGACGAATCCAGGACCCACGGCTCCCTTTATGAGAGGGAAGTCCCCCTGATCGCCCTGCATCCGGAGCGGCCCGCGGCCGATTACGAATATTCCAAGGATCTTGTGGCCTGCCTGCTGTGAAGTACCGCCGCAGGCGGTAGAGATCAAAAGCTCCCCCGGCGAATGAGACGTTGTGTTAAGAATCCTTTGTAGGGGCGGCTATCAGCCGCCTGCGGGCGCATAATATGCGCCCCTACAGAAGTTTTCTTATGGCAACGCCTTATTCGCCGGGGGAGCTTTTGACAGGACCGGCCAAACAGACTCTAGGGCTCTTCCGGCGCTGTCGGAAGGCCGGGCCGGTCTTCAATGGGCGTCGTCAGATACCGCCGCAGCAGCCGGACCCAGCCGGCCTCCTCCTTCGTGAACCGCCCCGCCTGGAGGGCGCTGTCCAGGGTCTCCAGGGCGGCCTGCAGGTCGGCCTCATGCCACTCGGCGTCGTAGGCGGTCAGATGGAGAACTGTGAATGTCTGTTCCTTGGAAAGATACCCGATGGCTAAGTTTTTGGCAAAGGTCTCCGGATCATAGAAGAACACCCAGGAGAGAAGCCCGCTGTAGGCATCCGCGTAGGCCCCGTCTATGCCCTTGGCGGTACAGCCCATCTGGACCCAGAGGATCTCGGAGGCGGTGTAGGTCTCCTGGCCCTCCAGCCAGCTCAGCAGGGCAAAGATGGTGTCCTCCGGGTACTCCGCCGCCCCCATCTGCCCCAGCTCCGACCAGTCCAGGTCCTCCAGGAGGGAGAACACGTCCCGGCGGCAGGCGTACCGCTCCTCGGCGGTGAGGTTGTTATTGGTCACCAGCTGGTTGAAGGCGGTATAGACCTTTCGGGTGTCGCTGAGCTCCTCCCGCTCCGGCTCCTCCCGGAGGGAGAAGTCCGGCTCGCCTTCTTTCATAGGAAAGCGGTACACGTTGTCCGGCGCGTACCAATCCCCCAGCTCTCCCAGGAGCTCCAGCCGGATGCCCCGGACCTGGCCCCGCTCCATATAGAAGAGGATGGCGCAGTACCCGTTGTCCGTGAAGCTGCTCCAGGCGTAGAAGTACTCGTGGGGAACCAGGGAGTAGCCGCCCTCCTCCTTAAGGCAGTAGACCAGCTCGTCCCCGTAGGCCGTCAGCAGATCCGCCTCGCCGCTGCCGGGTCCGATCCCCCGGGGGGTGGCACAGCCGGATACGATGGTGGAGAGTGCGGTGAGGACCTCCTGCGCTGTGCTCTTTGGCCCCAGCTCCGGGTCCGCCTCGATATGGTTATACCGCATCAGCACGGCCCCGCAGTCCGCCAGATGGCTGGTGAGGCACCGCATGTCCGAGTCCAGCACCTCCTCCGGCGCGGTCAGCTCCAGGGAGGTGCCGAAGGGGAAGAGGCCCTCCTGGGGGCCCAGCTCCAGGAACTCTTCATCCCCGCCGCGGCCGGTCCAGAGCAGGGCGAAGTCCGTGGCCGGGGCCGGGGGAGAGAAAGGAGCCTCGTCCACCTGTCCCACCTGGGCATCCCAGAGAAGCCAGATGATCAGCCCGGCCAGGGCGGCGAACAGCAGGCAGAGCGGAAGCACCCAGGGCCACTGCCGGTTTTTCTTTGAGGAAGGCGGCTCCGGCAGGGGAGCGGAGGGCTCCGCCGTCTCCGTCAGCTCCGCCACGGAGACCCCGAAGGCCTTCGCCAGGGCGATCAGATTCGCCATGTCCGGCGTGGCGGCGCCGGTCTCCCACTTGCTCACCGCCTGGCGGCTGACGCCCAGCCGTGCCCCCAGCTCCTCCTGAGAGATCCCCAGGTCTTTTCGATTCTGCGCGATCCGCTGTCCAAGGGTCATGGGTGTCCCCTCCTTTGCTCTATTCACCATAGCAGATTTCCCGGGAAAAGGCTACCACCTGCCTGTCAAATATCGGTTGCGGTGCAAAAAAAGAGGGTTGGCCTCCGGGAAAGAGCGATGCGTAGGGGCGGTTATCAACCGCCCGTCTAAAGGGAAATCCGGATCTTGCGGGGAAACGGGCGGCTAATAGCCGCCCCTACTATTGACAATTTAACAGTAGTGTGTTATCGTATCCATAGAACTACTGTATTTTTCTCAATAGCGGAGCGGAGAACGAAGGAGGATCTGGTGATGGATAAAGACCTGTTTTTAAAGAAGCTGTCCCGGACGGCCCGGTGGCGGCTGCCCTACGGGGAGGCGGAGGAGGTCATCCGGGACTACCGGGAGCTGCTGGCGGACAGCGGGGGAGAGGACTTTGGGGACCCGGTCCAGGCGGTGCGCCTGCTGGAGCGGCCCAGGGAGTACCGGCGGTGGCTGGGGGTGTTTGTGCTGCTGAGCGTGATCGCCCTGGCCGCGCCGGTGAGTGGGCTGTACAACCTGCCGTTTGACATGGGGATCATCCTGTTTTTGCCGGTGTTGGAGGATCTGTGGGATTTTTTCACCCGGAACGAGGCGTTTGCGGTGGGACTGCCCCTGCTGGGGATGGCACTGGCCTGGGGATGGTTTCGCAGCCGCGGCGTGAAGCCGCCGGAGAGGGCCGCCCTCCGGCAGGTGTGCCCCCTGCTGGCGGTGCAGCTGCTGTTCCTGGCCGGAGCATGGGCTCTTTTTTGTATGGCGGCGGCCCTGGAGTTCTCCGCCGCCGATGAGATCCTGGCGTTTTTAGAGGCTTACCGCCCCTGGTCCGTTCGCATCCCGCGGCTCTTTCTGGTGCTGGGCGGGCCCCTCTGCGGAGGGCTGGGGGTCTGGGGCCTGGTGCGGGCCCGGATGGGGGACCGCCGGTGGCTGGCGGTGTACCTCTGGGGCCTGACCGCCGCCGGACTCTGCGCGGCGGTGCTGGCGCTGCTGGGCAGCATGAGCCTGGAGATCACCTCCACGGATTGGTGGGTGTCCTATGCCCGGATGTTTTTGGGCCTGAGCGCCGCGGGGCTCCTGGGAACGGGGTGGGCCCTATGCTGAAAAAGGACCTGCTGGAGCTGTGCCTGCTCCAGCTGCTGGCGGGAGAGGACCGCTACGGCTATGAGCTTATCAGCCGCCTCCACAGCGGCTTCCCGGATACCCAGGAGAGCGCCGTCTACGCCCTGCTCCGGGGCCTTTGCCGGGAGGGGCATACGGAGAGCTACACCGGCACGGTCTCCGGCGGCCCCGCCCGGAAGTACTACCATTTGACTGTGGCGGGGCAGCGGAAGCTGGCGCTTTTGCTGGAGCAGTGGCGGGCCCTGCGGGAGACCCTGGAGGCCTTGGGCGTCAGGTGATTCGACAAAATCGAACAGATGTTTCACGTGAAACATTCCCCGGCGCGGGCTCCCGGAATGGGGCAGGCGCCGGGAATTTTTTGAAGAAATCTTGTCTACCCCCTTTCCAAACGCGGAAAAATACGTTAAAATATCCTTGGTATTACTTCCGAACCGAAAGATCGGAAGCAATATGTGCCATGTTTTGCGGTTGCCGCTGCTTGCAGCGGCGAGCAAAATGGCTCAGATCAAATGTATGATTCCCGAATGATAGATTCGGAAATCATACTATGGATATCAGGGAGGGGTTCTGTATGGCAAAGCCAGTTTACAAGCGCGTGCTCCTGAAAATCAGCGGCGAGGCGCTGGCCGGGGGCAAGGGAACGGGCCTGGATTTTGAGATGATCGGCAGCGTCTGCGATGTCATCAAGGAGTGTCTGGACATGGGTGTCCAGATGGGCCTGGTGGTAGGCGGCGGCAACTTCTGGCGGGGTGCCAAGAACAGCGGCGGCAACATGGAGCGCAGCCGGGCGGACCACATGGGGATGCTGGCCACGGTGATGAACTGCCTGGCCGTGGCGGACGTCTGCGAGCAGAAGGGAATCCCCGTCCGGGTGCAGACTGCCATTGAGATGCGCTCCATCGCGGAGCCCTACATCCGCTCCAAGGCCATCCGGCACATGGAAAAGGGGAGAGTGGTGATCTTCGGCGCCGGCACCGGCAACCCCTATTTCTCCACGGACACCACGGCGGTGCTGCGGGCGGCGGAGATCAACGCCGACGTGATCCTCCTGGCCAAGAATGTGGACGGCGTGTACAGCGCCGACCCCCTGAAGGACCCCAACGCCGTGAAGTACGACGCGATCTCCTATGACGATGTGCTGGCCCAGCACCTGATGGTGATGGACTCCACCGCCACGTCCCTCTCCATGGACAACCACATCCCCGTGCTGCTCTTTGCCCTGAAGGACCCCCGGAACATCATCCGGGCCCTCTGCGGCGAGAAGATCGGCACGATTGTCGGGGAATAAGGACACTCCCTCTCAAATGACGAAAACGGAAAGGATGGACACGGTCATGTTAAAGGACGAATACAAGGTTTATGAGGAAAAGATGAAAAAGAGCATCGACTCCGTGGCGGCGGATTTCGCCTCCGTGCGGGCCGGCCGGGCCAACGCCGCCGTGCTGGATCGGATCATGGTGGACTACTACGGCAGCCCCACCCCCATTCAGCAGATTGCGGCCATCTCCTCTCCCGACGCCCGGACGCTGCTGATTACCCCCTGGGACGGCTCCGCTTTGAAGCTGATCGAAAAGGCCATCCAGAATTCGGATCTCGGGATCAATCCCCAGAACGACGGACGGGCCCTGCGCCTCGCCTTCCCCCAGCTGACGGAGGAGCGCCGCAAGGAGCTGGTGAAGCAGATCCGCAAGTACGCCGAGGGCGGCAAGGTGGCGGTGCGCAACATCCGCCGGGATGCCATGGACAACTTCAAAAAGCAGGAGAAGCGGGCTGAGATCACCGAGGACGAGCTGAAGCAGGTGGAGAAGGACTTCCAGAAGCTGACGGACGACAGCTGCAAGGCCCTGGACGACCTGCTGGCGAAAAAGGAAAAAGAGCTCATGGCTGTCTGATCCTTTCTTTGAAAAGAGAAGGATCGAAAAGAACACGATCCCGCACGGCGGCGGAGCCTGGGAGTAGTTGAGGAATTGTTGAATGTCAGAACATGAAAGGGAAACGGGGCGGCTTGCGCCGCCCCGCCACATTGCTATCATCATGGACGGCAACGGCCGCTGGGCCACGTCGCGGGGCCTGCCCCGGACCGCCGGACACAAGGCGGGGGCGGAGACCTTCCGCCGGATTGCCACCCACTGCAAGAATATCGGCGTGAAGTATTTGACGGTCTACGCCTTCTCCACGGAGAACTGGAAGCGCTCCGCCGACGAGGTGGGGGTCATTATGGGTCTTTTGAAGAAGTACCTCCAGGAGGCGGTGGACACCATGGAGCGGGACCACATCCGGCTCCACTTCTTCGGGGACATGACGCCCATCGCCCCGGAGCTCCAGGCCCTGGCCCGGGAGACCGACGAGATCACGGAGCACCTGAGCCGTGACGACTTCCAGGCCAACGTGTGCCTCAACTACGGAGGCCGGGACGAGATCCTCCGTGCGGCGAGACGGTTTGCCAAGGACTGCGCGGCAGGGAGCCGGAGGCCGGAGGAGCTGGACGACGCCCTGTTCTCCGGCTATCTGGACTCCGCCGGAATCCCGGACCCGGAGTTGGTGATCCGCTCCAGCGGGGAGCTGCGCTTGAGCAACTTCCTGCTGTGGCAGAGCGCCTATTCGGAGTTCTACGTGACGGACACCCTCTGGCCGGACTTTGACGAGGCGGAGCTGGACCGGGCCATCGCGGCCTTCCAGAGGAGGGACCGCCGCTTCGGAGGCGTAAAGACGTAAAAAGTTTTTGGTCCAGCTTTTTTCAAAAAGCTGGCGGGAGTCCAGAGGGCAGCGCCCTCTGGCAGGGTGCAGGGGCGGAGCCCTTGCGGGCTGCGGCGAAGCGAAGCGAGCCGCAAATTTCCCGCCGCAAAGCGAAGCGAGCGGCGCACACAAGGAGGAACCCCTTTCATGAAATCAAGAATCCTGGTAGCAGTGGTGGGTGTCCCGGTACTGGTCTACGTGGTCCTGTGGGCGCCCAGTATCGTCATGATGATCGCCCTGTGCCTTCTGGCCGGCATCGGCAGCATGGAACTCCAGCAGTGCGTCAGCGGCGTAAAGCGCAGTGAAATGGTGGGACTGAGTGCGGTTGCAGCGGTTTTTGTGGTGGAGTGGACCTATGACCGCCCCGAGGCCATCGCGCTGCTCCTGGTGCTGGAGGCGGTGATCTTCTTCGGCCACGCCATCAAAAAGGGCGGCGAGGTCAAATTCAATCAGATCATGGCCGGCCTCTTCGGCAGCATCGCCATCGGCTACTCCTTTTCCGCCTTCCTCCGGCTGGAGGCCTCCGGCATCCACCGGGCCTGGCTGCTGCTGCCCTTTATTTTGAGCTTCGCCTGCGATACCTTCGCCTTTTTTACCGGCCTCACCCTGGGAAAGCACAAGCTGGCCCCCAAGGTCAGCCCCAAGAAGACCATCGAGGGCTCCATCGGCGGATTACTGGGTAACGTGGTCTGCGGGCTGCTCTTCGCCTATGTGATGGACCGCTGGTTCGGCAGTTCCATCGCCGCCGTTCCCATGGTGGTGCTGTCCCTGCTCTGCGGCGTGGTGGCCCAGATCGGCGATCTGAGCTTCTCCCTCATCAAGCGGGAGTTTGGCATCAAGGACTACGGGCGCCTCTTCCTGGAGCACGGCGGCGTACTGGACCGGTTTGACAGCGTACTGTTTGTGGCTCCCACGGTGGAGATCATCCTGACGCTTTTTCCCTCCTCATTTTGGCAGTTTTCGGTTTTTTGAAGTAGGACGGGTACCATGACGAATACAATCTCAGTACTGGGCTCCACCGGCTCCATCGGCCGGCAGACCCTGGATGTGGCGGCGCAGCTGGACCTCCGCGTCGCCGCCCTCACCGCCCACACGGACGTGGAGCGGATGGAGGCCCAGATCCGGCAGTTCCGCCCCCGCCTGGCCGTGATGACTGATGAGGCGGCCGCCGGGGATCTGGCGGTGCGGGTTCGGGATACGGAGACGGCAGTCCTCAGCGGCCCGGAAGCCCTGGAGGAGGCCGCGGCTCTGCCGGAGGCGGACACCGTGGTCACCGCAGTGGTGGGCATGGTGGGGTTAAAGGCCACCCTCGCCGCCATCCGGGAGCGAAAGCGCATTGCCCTGGCCAACAAGGAGACGCTGGTCTGCGCCGGGGAGCTGGTGATGGACGCGGCGGAGGAGTACGGGGCGGAGATCGTCCCTGTGGACTCCGAGCATTCCGCCATCTTCCAGTGCGTCCAGGGCTGCGCCGACCGGCGGGAGATCCGCCGGCTGATTCTCACCTGCTCCGGCGGGCCCTTCTACGGAATGACGCGGGCGGAGGCGGGAAAGATGACCAGGGCGGACGCTCTGAAGCACCCCAACTGGACCATGGGCCCCAAGATCACCGTGGACTGCGCCACGCTGATGAACAAGGGCCTGGAGGTCATTGAGGCCATGCGGCTCTACCGCCTGCCCCTCCAGCAGGTGAACGTGGTGATCCACCGCCAGTCCATCGTCCACTCCCTGGTGGAGTTCCGGGACGGGGCGGTGCTGGCCCAGCTGGGGACGCCGGATATGCGCCTGCCCATCCGGTACGCCATGACCTGGCCGGAGCGGGGGGAGAATCCGGCGGAGCCCTTGGACCTTTTGACCTGCCCGCCGCTGACCTTCGCCCCGCCGGACCGGGAGACCTTCCCGTGCCTGCGCCTGGCCGAGGAGGCCGCCGCGGAGGGCGGCACCGCCTGCGCCGTTTTGAACGGGGCCAACGAGGAGGCGGTGCGGCTGTTCCTGGCGGAGAAGATCGGGTTTTACGACATCCCCCGCCTGGTGGCGGAGGCACGGGCCCAGGTCGGCGTGGTGCAAAGGCCGTCCCTGGAGGAGATTCTGGCCGCGGACGCTGCGGCGCGGCAGAGCGTATTATCAAAGCGATAAGGAGCATTTCATGAAAATCGTTTATATCCTGGCAGGTATTTTGATCTTCGGCGTGCTGATTGCCGTGCATGAGCTGGGGCATTTCCTCACGGCAAAGCTCTGCGGCGTGCGGGTCAACGAGTTCTCCATCGGCATGGGGCCCGCCATCTGGCAGAGCCGGAAGGAAAAAACAGAGGAGCCCTGGGCAGCGGAAAAAACGCTCTACAGCGTGCGGGCCTTTCCCATCGGGGGCTTTTGCGCCATGGAGGGGGAGGACGAGGACACCGGCGATCAGCGCGCCTTCGTGCGGCAGGGCTTTTGGAAGAAGGCTTTGATTCTGGCCGCAGGCTCCCTGATGAATTTCCTGGCCGGCGTGGTCATCCTGTTGATCCTCTTTATGGGGAACAGCCAGTTCCATGTGGACCAGATTGCGGGATTTGCCCCGGGGTTCCCCCACGAGGGGGAGGACGGCCTCATGGTGGGCGACGTCATCTATAAGGTGGACGGCTACCGGGCCTATGTCAGCGGCGACGCCGCCATGTTCCTCAGCTACAACGACGGCCGGGGCGTGGATCTGGAGGTCATCCGGGACGGGGAGCGGATCGTGCTGAAGGACTTTCCCATGTACCGGGGGACCTATAACGGAGAGGCGGGGAAGTTTGGCCTGAGCATTGGGGCGCAGGCGGTTCCGGCCACCCTGAAGACGCGCCTCCAGTTCACCTGGTATCAGGCCATGGACTTTGTGCAGCTGGTTTGGTTCAGTCTGGCACAGCTGTTCTCCGGCGGCGCCTCCGTGGAGGATCTCAGCGGGCCGGTGGGCATCGTCTCCGTGATTACAGACGTGGGCACCTCCGCCAAGACAACGGCGGCCGCCTGGTACAGCATTGCCTGGTTCGCCTCGCTCCTGGCGGTGAATCTGGCGGTGATGAACCTGCTGCCCATCCCGGCGCTGGATGGGGGACGGATCTTTTTCCTGCTGGTGGACGCGGTGTCCATGGCGCTGTTCCGGCGGAAGATTCCGGAGAAGTACCAGGCGGCGGTGAACACCGTGTGTCTGGTGGTGCTGATGGGCTTTATGCTGCTGGTGACCTGCAAGGATGTGGTGAACCTCTTTCAGTAGAGGGTAATTGGACCTTTGAGAACGGGAAGAATTCCTTCTTTAAGCGATATATTTCAAGGGGAGGCAAGGGTATGAACTTTACACTTCGTCCCTGGAGGCTTTCGGATGCGGCAGAGCTGGTGCCTTATGCGGATGACCCGCTGGTGGCGCGGAATCTCCGGGATGTGTTTCCCAATCCCTACACCCTGGCGGACGCGGAGGGCTTTGTCGGCGCCTGCGTGGAGCAGGAGGGGCAGGGACAGCTGTGCCGCTGCATTGAGGTGGACGGCAGAGCCGCAGGCAGCATTGGACTGTTTTTGGGAACGGATGTGTACCGCAAGAGCGCGGAGCTGGGCTACTGGCTGGGCCGGCCCTTCTGGCGGCGGGGGATTATGAGCGCCGCGGTTTTGCAGATGTGCCGGGAGGGGTTTGAGACCTGGGACGTCGTGCGAATCTATGCGGAGCCCTATGCCAGTAACGCGGGCTCCCGGGGCGTGCTGGAGAAGGCGGGCTTTACTCTGGAGGGAATCAAGCGCAGGAGCGTGTTCAAGAACGGGGAGCTTTTGGACTCCTGCATTTACGCGAAATTGCGGGAGTAGGACCACCGTTTCGCAGGCGCTTTTTGAGGATGTGTTCCGGGTGGTTTGAGCGATTCCCGGGGGCGTTTGGAGGAGTTTGGTTTTTTGTGTTTTCCGGAGGCGAGGCCTCCGGCACCTTGCAGGGGGCTCCGCCCCCTGCACCCCTGCCAGGGGCGCTGCCCCTGGACCCCGCCACCTTTTGAAAAAGGTGGACGAAAACTTTTTTCTGCGGCTTCGCCGCGAGGTACTGAGATGACAAAACAGCTGATGGTGGGCTCCGTTCCCGTGGGCGGCGGCGCTCCGGTGACCATTCAGTCCATGTGTAATACGAGGACAGACGATGTGGAGGCAACGGTGGGCCAGATCCTGGCCCTGGAGGCCGCCGGGTGCCAGCTGATCCGGGTGGCCATTCCGGATCAGGCGGCGGCAGAGGCGGTGGATCGGATCAAGGAGCGGATTCACATCCCCCTGATTGCGGACATCCATTTTAACTACAAATTCGCCCTGGAGTGCGCGGAGCGGGGGATTGACGCCCTCCGGATCAACCCCGGCAACATCGGGGGGAAGAGAAAGGTCCGGGCGGTGGCGGAGATCTGCCGCCAAAAGGGCATCCCCATCCGCGTCGGTGTCAACGGCGGGTCCCTGGAGCGGGAGCTGCGAACAAAATACGGCGGCGTCACTGCCGAGGCCCTGGCGGAGAGCGCCATGGGGCATGTGCGCCTGCTGAACCGGTTTGACTTTGACGACATCTGCATCTCCGTCAAGTGCTCCGACGTGCCCTTGACCATGGCGGCCTACCGGCTTTTGGCAAAACAGACGGACTATCCCCTGCACCTGGGCGTCACGGAGGCGGGAACGCCCTCCATGGGGATGGTGAAGTCCGCCATGGGCATCGGGGGGCTGTTGTGCATGGGGATCGGCGACACCATCCGTGTAACCCTCACCGCCGACCCGGTGGAGGAGGTCTATGCCGCCAGGAAGATTCTCAAGGCGGCGGGGCTCCGGAAAGAGGGCGTGAATCTGATCGCCTGCCCCACCTGCGGCCGCACCCGCATCGACCTGATCCCCCTGGCGGAGGAGGTGGAGCGGCGGCTGGCGGACTGCGGGAAGGACATCACCGTGGCGGTGATGGGCTGCGCCGTCAACGGCCCCGGCGAGGCCGCCGCCGCCGATATCGGCATTGCCGGCGGCCATGGCGAGGGGTTGCTGTTCCGAAAAGGAAAAACACTTTACAAGGTGCCTCAGGAGCGGCTTGTGGACGCTCTGATGGCAGAGATTGAGAAGCTGTAATGCTGGAGAATTAGGAATGAGGAATTTGGAATTAGAAAACGGGAGGCCCCCTGGCGGAAACAATTCCTAATTTCTAATTCCTAATGATTGAGGAAAGAACCATGTCGAGAAATATCCCCTTTTTTGAAATGTTCGCGGAGCTGAAAATTTCCCCGGAGCTCCGTTTGAAGCTGGCGGGGGCGGAGCTCACCGGCGCCGCCATTGACCGGGTGGAGCGGTCCATCCGCCTCCAGCTGACGGTGAACAGCCGCCTGAGCGAGGAGGATCTGCTGGGAATCAAAGAGGCTTTGGGGACTGTCTACGGCTTTTCCGGAGTGGAGATGGAGGTCGCCTGCAGGGAGCCGGAGCATACCCGGAGCGCACCGTCCTCCGGCGCGGCGGAGTCAAAAGCCTCCAGGGGCGGGGAGAAGAAGGCCGGCAAGGTCCTGCTGGGCGGGGTGATTAAGGGAAAGTCCGTGCCCATGAAAACGCTGGATTTGAAGATGGGGAACACCGCCGTAACCGGAAAGGTGTTCTCCTTTGACTGCCGGGAGACCCGGCGGCCCGGCATGTGGCGATTGAGCTTTGACATGACGGACTACACCGGCTCCGTGACCGTGCAGAAAAATCTGACGGAGAAGGAGGCGCGGGCTCTGGAGAAGTCCGTGCAGCCGGGGCTGTGGCTCCAGGTGCAGGGGAAGATGGAGCCCACCTGGGACGGCAAGGATATCCAGCTGAACCCTCAGAACATCAATACCGCCCAGCACGAGGGGCGCCAGGACAATGCCTCGGAGAAGCGCGTGGAGCTGCACCTCCACACCCAGATGAGCAGTATGGACGCCCTGACGGACACCGAGGCGGTCATCAAGGAGGCCATCCGCTGGGGACACCCGGCGATTGCCATCACGGACCACGGCTGTGCCCAGTCCTTTCCCGCCGCCTGGCACACCGCCAAGGACAAGATCAAGATCCTCTACGGCGTGGAGGGGTACTTTGTCAACGACGTGGACGACCGGATCGCCGTCCACGGCACGCAGGACGGCCCCCTGGGCGGGGAGATCGTCTGCTTTGACATTGAGACCACCGGATTGCGGGTGGACCGGGAGGCCATTACGGAGATCGGCGCGGTGGTGCTGCGAAGCGGCGAAGTGGCGGAGCGGTTCCAGACCTTTGTGAATCCCGGCCGGCGGCTGACGCCGGAGATCATCGGCCTCACCGGCATCACCGACGAGATGCTCAGGGACGCGCCGCCGCCTGCGGAGGCCCTGGCGGCGTTTTTGCGCTTTGTGAACGGCCGTCCCCTGGCGGCCCACAACGCCGAATTTGACATCGGATTCATCCGCAAGGGCTGCGCCGAGGCGGGGCTGGAGTTTCAGCCCACCTACATCGACTCTTTGATCCTGGCCCAGAACCTGCTGCCGGGGCTGGGGAAGTATAAGCTGGACATCGTGGCAGAGCATTTGAATCTGCCCGAGTTCAACCACCACCGGGCCAGTGACGACGCGGCCACGGTGGGATACATGCTGATCCCCTTCTGGAGGATGCTGGAGGAAAAAGGCGTTCACACCCTCCAGGCGGTCAACGCCGAGATGGAGAAGCTGCGGCCCCTGGGCGGCAGGGCGAACCGCCATCCCCGGCACATCATCCTGCTGGCCCGGAACAAGACGGGCCTGAAAAACCTCTATCAGATGATCTCCGCCTCCAATTTGAAGTACTTCAAACGGGTGCCCATCATCCCCAAGAGCTTTTTGAGGGAGCACCGGGAAGGGGTCATCATAGGCTCCGCCTGTGAGGCGGGGGAGCTGTTCCAGGCCCTCAAGGACCACAAGGACTGGGCGGAGCTGAAACGGATCGCCGCCTTCTACGACTATCTGGAGATTCAGCCCCTGTGCAACAACGCCTTCCTGCTGCGAAACGGCGAGGCCCGGTCCGAGGAGGATCTGCGGGAGTATAACCGCGCCATTGTCCGCCTTGGCGAAGAGCTGGGAAAGCCCGTCTGCGCCACAGGCGACGTCCACTTTCTGGAGCCGGAGGACGAGATATACCGTCACATCATCCTGGCCTCCAAGAAATTCGCCGACGCCAACGAGTCCCTGCCCATCTACTTCAAAACCACGGAGGAGATGCTGGAGGAGTTTGCCTATCTGGGGGAGGAGAAGGCCTACGAGGTGGTGGTGGCCAACACCCGCCTGGTGGCCGATCAGGTGGAGACCTTCGAGCTTCTGCCGAAAGAGCTGTTTCCGCCGCGGCTGGAGAACTCCAAGGAGGATCTGAACCGCCTGGTGTGGGAGAAGACCCACCGGCTCTACGGCGAGGACCCGCCCCAGCTGATCGTGGACCGGCTGAACGTGGAGCTGAACGGGATTCTGGGCAAGTACGACGTGGTGTACATGTCTGCGCAAAAATTAGTGCAACGGTCCCTGGAGCACGGGTACCTGGTGGGCTCCCGGGGGTCTGTGGGATCGTCTCTGGTGGCCTACATGTCCGGGATCACGGAGGTGAACTCCCTGCCGCCCCACTACCGCTGCCCCCAGTGTAAAAACAGCGAGTTCATGACCGACGGGTCCTACGGCTGCGGCGCGGACATGCCGGACAGGGTCTGCCCCGTCTGCGGCACGCAGTATGAAAAGGACGGCTTTGACATCCCCTTTGAGACCTTCCTGGGCTTTGGCGGCGGCAAGGTGCCGGACATCGACCTGAACTTCTCCGGCGAGTACCAGGCCCGGGCCCACCGCCACGCCATTGAGATGTTCGGCGAGACCCAGGTCTTCCGGGCCGGCACCATCGGCACGCTGGCGGAGAAGACCGCCTACGGCTTTGTGAAGAAGTACCTGGAGGAGAACGGCATCACCGCCGGCAGGGCGGAGGAAAACCGCCTGACGTTGGGCTGCGTGGGCGTCCGGCGCACCACCGGCCAGCATCCGGGGGGACTGGTGGTGGTGCCGGACGACAAGGATATGGAGGACTTCTGCCCGGTGCAGCACCCGGCGGACGCCGACGACTCCGATACCATCACCACCCACTTTGAATACCACTCCATGGAGGACAACCTCCTGAAGCTGGACATGCTGGGACACGATGACCCCACCATGGTCCGCATGATGCAGGATCTCACCGGCGTGGACCCCCAGAAGATCCCCCTGGACGATCCGGACACCATGTCCATCTTCCTCTCCAGCAAGATCCTGGGCTATGAGGACGACGAGATTCTGGGCCCCACCGGGGCGGTGGCGATTCCGGAATTCAATACCCGCTTTGCCCGTCAGATGCTGATTGACATCAAGCCCAGGGAGTTCAACACCCTGGTGCGGTTCGTCGGCTTCTCCCACGGCACGGATGTGTGGCTGGGCAATGCCCGGGAGCTGATCGTGGGCGGCACCGCCAGCGTTCTGGAGACGGTGGGGTGCCGGGACGACATCATGCTGTACCTGATCTCCCGGGGGCTTGACCCCAAAATGAGCTTCGACATCATGGAGTCTGTCCGAAAGGGCAAGGTGAAAAAGGGCGGCTTTGCCCCCGGCTGGGTGGAGACCATGCAGGAGCACGACGTGCCCGCCTGGTACATCGACTCCCTGGCCAAAATCGGATATCTCTTCCCCAAGGCCCACGCCGTGGCCTATGTGATGATGGCCTTTCGCATTGCCTGGTACAAGGTCCATACGCCCCTGGCCTTCTATGCCACCTTCTTCTCCGTCCGGGCCAAGGCCTTTGACGCGGAATTCTGCTGCGCCGGCATGGACGCGGTGAAGCGGAAGATCCGGGAGATTGAGAACAACAAGGAGGCAACCGCCGTGGAGCAGAACCTTCTGACCACACTGGAGGTCTGCTATGAGTTCTACCTGCGGGGCTTTCACTTTGAGACCATCAACATCTACGAGTCCGAGGCCACAAAATTCAAGGTCGTGGACGGCGGATTGCTGCCGCCCTTTACCGCGGTCCACGGTCTGGGGGATACCGCGGCCATTGATACGGTGGAAAAGCGGGCAGGGAAGGAGTTCATCTCCATCGAGGAATTCGCCATGTGCTGCAATAAACTCTCCAAGACCCACATTGAGCAGCTGAAAAAGCTGGGAGCCTTTGCCGGGATGTCCGAGACCAGCCAGATCACCCTGTTTTGAGATGACATAGACAGCACTATAAGATTTATAAAACTGTGAGATAAGATATTTAAAATGGCATCTTGCGAAAAAACCGACATTTTTTGAACCGGTGGAGACCAAAAAAAGAGCGGCGCCGTTTTTCAAGATAGTTCTTGCAGTTTTCCGTATTTTGTGGGATAATCATCCCAATGTGTTAAGGAAGCACGGAAGCAATCCCCATACGCATCTCTACGCCATAAATTTCCGCTGATCTGCGTCAGAAAACCTTGAAATCCGTCAGCCTCGCGCCAAAGGAACGGCGCTCGGCAGACCTCACGGATGATGTGGGGCCAGGATTCCTGCAATTTTCCTCCCTTGTCGGCGAAACTTACTGACGCAGACCTGCACATGTTGACTTCATCAGTGCTTCCTGAAAGACCGAAAAGAGATCCGGATCTCTGCTCCGGAAGGAACTGCAAAAATCGGCGGAAAACAGGAGAGAACTGCTATGCTTCCACAAAAAATTGCCCTGCTGACAGATTCCTGTGCAGATCTGTCCCGTGAGACGGTGGCAGAGAACCACATCTTTGTGGTGCCGCTGCGGATTCTCTGTGCCGATGGGGAGTACTCCGACGGCGTGGACATCTGCGGCGCCGACATCTACCGCCGCCTCAAGGCGGGGGAGCTGCCCCAGACCTCTCTGCCGGCGGGACAGGACATTGAGCGGGTGCTGAAGCAGATCGTCGAAGAGGGATATGACGGCGTGATTGCCGTCATGCTCTCCGGCGGATTGTCCGGCACCTATAACCTGGTTCGGCTGGTGGCGGAGGAGTGCGGCGAGGCGCTGCAGGTCCGGGTCTATGACTCCGTCAGCGGCTCCCTGGGCCAGGGCATGACGGTGCTGCAGCTGGCGGAGGACATCCGAAACGGCTGCGGCTGGGAGGAGCTGACGGAGCGCAGGGTGCCCCAGCTGATTGCCAACACCTACCCCTTTTTCTCCGTGGACACCCTGGAATACCTGCAAAAGGGCGGGCGCATCGGCAAGGTGACCGCCACGGCGGGGACGCTGCTGCAGATCAAGCCCATCATCACCTTCGCCCCTGACGGGCAGCTCCAGTCCATTGCCAAGGTACGGGGCCGGGGCCAGGTGATCGGGAAGCTGGTGGAGATGACCGTGCGCTCCTGCGGAGAGCACAGGCGGTACAATCTGGCCGTCGCCAACGGCGGCGCGCCGGCGGAGATGGAGCGGGTCCGGGAGAAGCTGATTGCGGCCCTGCCGGACTACGACCACATCTGGGACGGCGAGATCGACGGGACGCTGAGCGTATACATCGGAGACGGCATTCTGGGCGCGGCAGTCCAGGTGCTGGACTGATCCCCTGAACTGCAAAAAAGGACGCCCAAGGGCGTCCTTTTTGCTCTGTCCCAACTTCCCGCTGTGTTCCCATGGTAGATCGAACCGATTGCGTAGGGCGCGACGACCCGGCGCGCCGTTCTGCCGGACCGGAGGCTCTTCTGGTACACCGAGTCGTCGCGCCCTACGAAGAGCAAAAGGATGGTCTCATCTTTTCAGAAGGTATTCCCGGCAGGCGGCCCGGGCCTCCCGTGCCAGACGGTCCTCGTCCACCGTGACAAGGCGGCCGTTCTGCACCACGATGCGTCCCTGAACCACGGTGCAGTCCACCGGTCCCCGCAGCCCCACGGTGGCCAGCACGTCGGCGGGGCTCTCCCCGCAGCCCGCCAGCTCCAGACGCCGGGAGTCCACCAAAAAGAAGTCGGCGCATTTGCCCACCTCCAGGGAGCCCAGGTCCGGCCGTCCCAGAATCCGGGCGCTGCCGGCGGTGGCCAGCTTCAGCACCTGATAGCCGGAGGGCGCCGCCTTGCTGGAGTGCAGCCGGTGGAGCAGATAGCACACCCGCAGCTCCTCCAGAAGGGAGGAGCCGTCGTTGCTGGCGGAGCCGTCCACCGCCAGACCCACCGGAACCCCCAGGGCCAGCATCTCCGGAATCCGGGCCACGCCGGAGGAGAGCTTCATGTTGGAGATGGGGCAGTGGGCCACGCCGGTGCCGGTGCGCTTGAGCTCCCGCAGCTCCTCGTCGTTGAAATGGATGCCGTGGGCGTACCACACGTCCGGCCCGGTCCAGCCCAGGGAGGCCATGAACTCCAGGGGGCGGACGCCGTGGTGGGTCAGCATGTAGCGCTCCTCATCCTTCGTCTCGCAGAGATGGGTGTGGAGCCGGACCCCGTACTGCCGGGCCAGAAGGGCACTCTGCCGCAGGAGCTCCGGGCTGACGGAGAAGGGGGAGCAGGGGGCCAGGGCCACCTGGCGCATGGAGCCGGGGGAGGGATCGTGCCAGGTCTCAATAGCCCGCACGGAGTCCGCCAGGATCTCATCCACGGTCTGCACCACGCTGTCCGGCGGCAGGCCGCCGTCCTTGCGGCTGAGGTCCATGCTGCCCCGGGAGGCGAACATCCGGATGCCCAGCTCCTCCGCGGCGGCAAACTGGGCCCCCAGCAGATCCCCGCTGCCGCGGGGAAAGACATAGTGGTGGTCAAAGCAGGTGGTGCAGCCGTATTTCAGCAGCTCTCCCATCCCGGTGAGGGAGGACAGGCGCACGGTCCGTTCGTCCAGATTCTTCCAAATCTCATACAGGGCCGTGAGCCAGTCGAAGAGCTCCATATTCTGCACCTGAGGCAGGTTCCGGGAGAAGACCTGATAGAGGTGGTGGTGGGTGTTCACCAACCCCGGGTAGCACCAGAGGTGTCGGCCGTCCAGAACCGTGTCGGCCTGTCGGGGCAGGTCCGGGCCAATGGCCCGGAGGAAGCCGTCCTCACAGTAGAGGTCCACATCCCGCTCGATCCGGTCTGCGCCGTCGCAGGTGACGAGGGTATCCAGGTGCTTGACCAGCAGAGACGCCATGGGCGCATCCTCCTTTTCCAGGTGAAATCCAGGCGGAAGTCACCGAATTATCAGGAAAGTGATTTTCCTTTACCGTTACAGAGTCCCAATGAATTTCTGGATTCTGTCCAGCCCCTCCCGCAGGTCCTCGTCGGAGTAGCAGTAGCTCAGGCGCATGTAGCCCTCCGTGCCGAAGTAGACGCCGGGGATGAGGCCCACCAGCCCCTCTTTCAGCATCTTCCCGCAGAAGGAGAGGGAGTCCATGCCGTACTTTTGAATGTTGATGAACATGTAGAAGGCCCCCTCCGGCTCCTGGACCTCCAGGCCCATATCGGTGAGCCGGCGGTACACGTAGTCCCGCCGCCGCCGGAAGATCTCCACCACCTCGCCGGTGTCGCTCTCCAGCGCCGTTACGCAGGCCCGCTGGACGAAGGCGGGGGCGGAGACCACGCTGTACTGGTGGAAGACCTCCATCCGGTTCCGGATCGGGGCGTCCGCCAGGCACCAGCCCAGCCGCCAGCCGGTCATGGCGTAGGGCTTGGAGAAGCTGTTGATGACGATGATCCGGTCCCGCATGTCCTGGTACTCGGCAAAGCTGTGATAATTCTCCGTATAGACCAGGGTCCGGTAGACGTCGTCACAGAGGACGAAGATGGGCCCGTCCTTTAGAATTTCGTGGACGGCCTCCAGGGTCTCCCGGGTGTAGATGCAGCCGGTGGGGTTATTGGGGGAGGTCAAAATGATGGCCTTCGTTTTGGGGGTGATGGCCGCCTGCAGGGCCGCCGGGTCGATCTGAAAGCGGTGGTTCTCCGTGGGCAGGGCTACCGGAACGCCCCGGCACAGCTGGGTGATGGACTCATAGAGGCTGAAGGCCGGCGTGGGGATGATGACCTCGTCGCCGGGGTTCAGCACGGTGGAGAGGGCGATGAAGAGGCTCTCCGTGGCGCCGATGGTGAGGATGATCTCGTCGGGGGCGTAGTGCAGGCCGTGGGCCCGCGCCTCAAAGCGGGAGATGGCCTCCAGCATGTAGGGATAGCCGTTGCCGGGGGGGTAGTGGGTGTCGTTGTCGTCCAGGGCGGCTTTCGCGGCGGCCTTCACCGCCTCCGGCGTGTTCAGATCCGGCTCCCCGATGGTCAGTGCGCAGGCGCCGGGGGTGTCCCGCACCTGAAAGGTGAAGCGGCGGATGCCGGAGAGCTCCACACCCAAAACTGCGCTGTTCAATGTCAGATTCATGAGATGCACGCTCCTCGCTTGTGATTTCAGCTTCTCAGTATATGCGGATCAAAAGGGGATGTCAAGGTCCCCTTCCCAGGGATGGCCGGGGCGGAGGCGGCAGGCCGGAATGTTTCACGTGAAACACTTGTTCTATTCCGCGGAAGGCGGCGACGGCAGCCGGACAAGCCGCTCCAGGAACCGCACCCCGGCGGGGAGAATCTTCTCGTCGTCAAAGGTGAAGTCCGGCGCGTGGAGCTCCGGGGTCTGCCCCGTTCCCAGGAAGAAGAACACGCCGGGGACCTGCCGCTGGTAGAAGGAGAAGTCCTCCGCCGCCAGGGCCGGGGTGTCCAGAAGCGCCGGGGCCTCCGGCCCCAGACCGCGGCAGACGGCCCCATACAGCCCCTCGTGGTTCCAGACCGCCGGGTAGCCCTCGCTGAGGCGGACCTCCACGCCGCAGCCGCTCTCCGCCGCGATCTCGGCCCCCAGGTCCTCCAGGCCCTTCCGGCAGAAGCGGTAGGTCTCCTCCCGATAGGTCCGCAGGCTCCCCTCCAGCACCGTGGAGCCGCTGACGGCGTTGCGGACGGCACCGGAGGTCATCTTTCCAAACCCCAGAACACGGGGCTGATCCGGCGGCAACGCATCCACCAGGGCCAGGGCCCGCCGGTAGTACGCCACGCCGGCGGCCAGGGCGTCCCGCCCCTCGGCGGCCCGGGAGAGGTGAACACTCTGCCCGGTGACGGTGACCGTGACCTCGTTGGACCGGGCCATGAGGGGGCCGGGACGGGAGAAGATCCGCCCGGCCGGGAGGTTCGGCCACAGGTGGAGACCGAAGATGCGGGTGACCCGGCAGCGCTCCAGAATCCCCGTCTCGCACAGGGGTTTGGCGCCGCCGGTGGTCTCCTCGGCGGGCTGGAAGAGGAACAGGACGTTCCGGGGCAGGCGCTCCAGGTGCCGGGAGACATCCCCCGCCAGGGCCAGGGCCATGGCGGTGTGGCCGTCGTGGCCGCAGGCGTGCATCCGGCCGGGGTGCGCGGAGGCATAGGGGAGGCCGGTGGCCTCCTGAACCGGCAGGGCGTCCATATCCGCCCGGAACGCCACGGTCTCGGCCTGCCCGGCGTCGAAAAAGGCGCAGACGCTTCCGGGGGTGGGGGAGGTGCATTCGCAGTTCAAGGGCTCCAGAACGGAGCGGACATAGCCCGCGGTCTCCGGCAGCCGGCAGTCCAGCTCCGGGATGCGATGCAGAGTGCGGCGGTATTCTACAACAGGAAGCATAGGGTTTCCTCCAAGCGCTGTTAAAAGTTTCGTCCACCTTTTCAAAGGTGGCGGGGTGCAGGGGCAGAGCCCCTGCAAAAATCAAGGGGCGAAGCCCCGCAGATTCAAAATGCAGGAAAAGAAAGCAATGCCTTGATGGAACATCAAGGCGAGCAAGCCCCCTGTGTTCCCCAGGACCGTCCCCACTATACCACCTCCCCGAAGCAAGGGCCACGGAAAAATAGAATTTTCGGCACTTTTTACAAGGTTTTTCCTCGCATTTCCGCTTGCAACCCTCTGAGGAAGATGGTATGATAGCACAAAATGAGATAGAGGTGCGGAGAAGATGACCTCGCGGGAGCTGGCAGGCTGGGAACGCGGGTGGGGCGACTCCGCCGAATCCTTCTTTCAGGTATGGGGGAGGGGTGGGTCCGCGGGGAATACCCGCGGGACTGTCCGCGGTCTTCCGCGGGGGCGCTATCCGCTTACAGAGCTTGGATACCCCATGGGGGTATGTCTGTCGGCAGAGGCGTGTCTCTACCGGCTTTTTCTTTTGCCCCGCGAAGATACAAGAACCTGTATTCACAACCATGGAACGCCGTCTGGCCGGTCTTCGTCAGAAGGAACTCCGCCGCTCCTCGTCAGAAGAAGCTCCGCCGCTCCTCGTCAGAAGGAACTCCGCCGCTCCATTTCCGGCTTCGCCGAAAATTCCGCTAAAGCTCCGTTCCTTCTTCCTCTCCCCACGGAATCGCTGATTTCGCGGGGGCCCCGACCGCTATACCGCGTCGCTTTCCCTTACCATACGTCAGTATGGCTGCGGAAAATCTCCTTGTCTGGCGGGAAAAATCTTCGCCCATCCGGCATCCAACGGCTATGAATACAGCTTCTAAAAAGTATGGAGGACACTGACATGAAGTTTGAAAACATCAAGGGTTCCATCGTGGCCATGATTACGCCGTTCCATGAGGACGGCAGTGTGAACTTTGCGGTGCTGACCGAGCTGCTGGAGCGGCAGATCGCAGCCGGCACCGACGCCATTTTGACCCTGGGAACCACCGGCGAGTACCCCACCATGACCCATGAGGAGGACGCCTCCGTGGTGGCCCACACCATCAAGGTGGTGAACGGCCGGGTGCCGGTGATGGTGGGCAGCGGTTCCAACTGCACCGCCACCCAGATTGAAAAGAGCATCCAGTATCAGGACATGGGCGCCGACGCCCTGCTGCTGATCGCCCCCTATTACAACAAGGCAAACCCCGAGGGGATGTACCGGCACTTCGCCGAGACGGCGGACAAGGTGCACATTCCCTGCATCCTCTACAATGTCCCCGGCCGCACCGGCTGCTCCATCCCGGTCTCCGTGGTGGAAAAGCTCAGCCGCCACCCCAACATCGCCGGCATCAAGGAGGCCAGCGGGGATATGTCCTATGCCATGAAAATCGCCCGGTTCGTCGGGCCGGACTTCGCCCTGTACTCCGGCAACGACGACATCACCATCCCGCTTTTGAGCGTGGGCGGCAGCGGTGTGATCTCCGTCTACGCCAACGTTATGCCCGCCATGTGCCACCAGATTACAACGGACTTCCTGAACGGCCGGCAGGCTCAGGCGGTGGAGAACCACTTGAAGTACTTGAAGCTCATGAACGACCTCTTCCTGGAGGTGAACCCCATTCCGGTGAAGGCCGCCATGAATATGATGGGGCTGAACGTGGGACCCATGCGGATGCCCCTTTGCGAGATGAGCGAGGCCAACGCGGCGACCCTGCGGAGCAGCCTGGAGGAGGCCGGTCTGCTGTGAACTATCTGTTGATTGGCCGCGGAAAAATGGGCCGGCTGATTCAGGAGACCGCCCAGGCCGCCGGAGATGAGATCCAGGCCGCCTTTGGGCACGAGGACCTGGAGCAGCTGGGAAAGCTGGGGCGGGTGGCCGATGTGGTGATCGACTTCTCCCGTCCGGCGGCTCTGGCGGAGATTGCCTCCTACGTCCGCCGCACCGGCACGCCGCTGCTCTCCGGCACCACCGGCTACTCCCAGGCGGAGCTGCGGCAGCTGGAGGAGCTGGGCCGGTACGCCCCGGTGCTGTGGAGCGCCAATTTCTCCTTGGGCATCGCGGTGCTGGTCCGGGCCCTGCGGGAGGTCTCCGGGGTGCTGAAGCCGGACTTTGACATTGAGATCACCGAGACCCACCACAACCAGAAGGCAGACGCCCCCAGCGGCACCGCAAAGCTCCTGGTGGAGGCCGTCGACCCCGCCCATGCCCTGCGCCCGGTTTACGGCAGGGAGGGGACGCCCGGCCGGCGGACCAGGGAGGAGATCGGCATCCACGCCCTCCGGGGCGGCACGGTGGCGGGG
This sequence comes from Clostridiales bacterium, assembly GCA_019423635.1. GTDB lineage: Bacteria > Bacillota > Clostridia > Oscillospirales > Oscillospiraceae > Oscillibacter. The sequence continues at coordinate 35,488 of JAHZBA010000003.1, read as the reverse complement.
ACTCACACCGTCCACTTCTTCGGCCCCGACGAGGAGCTGGAGTTCACCCACCGGGCCGCCAGCCGGCAGATCTTCGTCAACGGAGCCCTGCACATGGCAAGGCTGCTGCCGGGGAAGCCCAGCGGCGTCTACGATTTGCAAAAGATCCTCTTCGGAGACTGAACAAAATTAGGAATTAGGAATTCTTCCTGTTTTGTCAATTCCTAATTCCTAACTCCATTCCTAATTGATACAGGAGGTTTTTATGAACGCACAGGAGATCATCGACTACATTGCAAATTCTGAGAAAAAGACCCCTGTCAAAGTGTATATCAACACCACCGGCTCTGTGGACTTCGGCTCCGCCAAGGTCTTCGGCTCCGGGAACAGTTTCACTGTCTTTGGCGACTGGTCGGAGCTCGGTCCCATTCTGGAGGCCAACGCGGACAAAATCGTGGACCTGGTGGTGGAGAACGACCGGAGGAACTCCGGCGTGCCCCTGCTGGATATGAAGGGGATCAAGGCCCGGATTGAGCCCGGCGCGGTGATCCGGGAGAAGGTGGAGATCGGAGAGGGCGCCGTCATTATGATGGGGGCCGTCATCAACATCGGCGCCGTGATCGGCAGTGGCACCATGATTGACATGGGCGCCGTGCTGGGGGGCCGGGCCACGGTGGGGGAGCGCTGCCACATCGGCGCCGGCGCCGTGCTGGCCGGCGTGGTGGAGCCCGCCTCGGCGACCCCTGTGATTGTGGAGGACGGCGTGCTGGTGGGCGCCAACGCCGTGGTGATTGAGGGCGTCCATGTGGGCAGGAACGCCGTGGTGGCCGCCGGGGCGGTGGTGATTGAGGACGTACCGGACAACGCCGTGGTGGCGGGCAGTCCCGCCCGGATCATCAAGATGAAGGACGAGAAGACGGAGAGCAAAACAGCCCTGGTGGACGCGCTGCGAACTCTCTAAAATAGATCAAAAGTTTTCGCCAGCCTTTTTCAAAAGGCTGCGGGGTCCAGGGGCGGCGCCCTTGGTCGCGCCTCGCAAGGCGCGAAATTCTCTGAAAAAGAGGGCCGCGCACTCCAAGTCCCCCGTTTTCGTCCATTTTGCGCGGCCCCAGCGCCTTTGCCGCGCACGGCAAACAGCATACTTTGTAGAAAGCCCATAGACAACAGTGCCTCCTCTGTCGCGTCGATGACAGGGGAGGCTTGTTTGTTTTCCGCTGTAGGACGCTGTTCGCCGCCGAAACGGCGGCGAAGGCGCTGTGCCTTGCGGGAATCATGCCGTGCTTACGCACGGTTTGGATTTTTCGCGCCTTGCGAGGCGCGACCAGGGGCGCTGCCCCTGGACCCTGCAAGCCTTTGAAAAGGCTTGAGCGAAACTTTTGTTCTGCTTTCTCAGAAGATGGAGAGGAGCGCGTCCAACACCGCGGCGGCCAGCCACGCAAAGCCCGCCGCGGCCGCGGCGGAGAGCCCGGCGGCCGTGTACAGGATGACAGTGACCACCCGTTTGCGCGATCCGGCCCACTTGCGGGCGTCCAGAAAGAGGGCTGCCGCCAGAACCGCCGCCCCCAGGGCGAAAACCGCGGAGATTGCCATGACCAGTGCCATAGAATGCCTCCTCTCCTGATGGAATCATATCATAACTCGGGACGGAGCACAAGGGAGCTCCTCCGCAGGCTTCGTTTACTTCTCCAAAATATAGGACAAAAATTTGGTATCCTCCCAGGGGGTTTTCCGTTGCCGGAGGGACGGCTTTTGTGTTATGATTGTTAAAATCAATCAGAGCAGGGGGGACGGAGCATGCTGATACTGGACTTCATCAATGTTGGCAACGGCGATTCCATCCTGATCCAGGAGGTTGCGGAGGGGAAGCGGCTGTTTTCCATGCTGGTGGACTGCGGCCACGACCGTTTGACGCGGGACGACCACCCGGAGCCGCCGGACCCCCGGTCCCGGAGGATCTACGCCGGAGATTTCCTGAAAAAGCAGGGCATCGACCGTCTGGACCTCCTGCTGATTACCCACTTCCACCGGGATCACATCGGCGGCCTGGCCCGGGTGCTGGAGGCCGCCGCGGTGGACCGCCTGCTGACGCCCTATGTGCCCCCCATGGAGGCCGGAAGTCTGGACCCGGACGGGGACAACAATCTGCCCAAGGCCGCCCGGAACCTGCTGCGGTGCATGGACTTCTACGCCCAGCCCCTGCGGGCCTTCCGGGACCGGATCGGGTCGTTGGAGGAGCTGCCCGGCAGCCAGATGGAGACGCTGCGCCTGACGGACTCCCTCACCATGGACATTCTCTTCGGGGAGCCGGCCCTGTACCCCCGCCAGCGGCAGGTGTTTGACCGGGCTTACCAGGGGGAGCGGAACGGGTATGATCTGATCCACTGGGCCAAGTCCATGAATGTGGCCAGTCTCCGCCAGCGGCTGTACTACCACGGAAGGGAAATCGTCCTGGGCGGCGACGCCTATGCCCATATGTGGGAGACGGCCACCGCCTCCCCCTGCGATATTTTGAAGGTCCCCCACCACGCCTCGCTGTCCTCCACCACCCGGAAGCTGCTGCACCTGCTGCGCCCGCAGACGGCGGTGGTCTGCGTGGCGGCGGGCCGCCCGGACGAGCGGCCCCACCCCTACATTGTAGGCCTGCTGCAAGAGTGTGTAAAGGATGTTCGTTTTACAGATGCGGTAGACCTTCCGGGGCTGGTGGAGCCGGTGTTTCACGAGTCGGTTCATATGGAAATTCCGTGAGGAAGGTGAAAAGCGCGCCCGGAGAAGCTCTCCGGGCGCGCATGTTTTACGGACTCCACAGGCACTGCTCCAAGTCTGCGGTGCCGTCCGGGCGGAACGCGACGCCCTCCGCCTCCAAAAGGGCCCGCTGGGTGCCGGGGGCGTGGATGTCGAAGCAGGCCTTGGTGCCGCCGAGGCGGTCCACCACCCGGTGGCAGGGGACCGTGGGGTCCTGACAGCCTGCCATGGCGTAGCCCACTGTCCGGGCGCACCGGGGCATTCCGGCCAGACGGGCGATCTGGCCGTAGGTGGCCACCTTCCCGGGGGGAATCCGCCGCACAATCTCATAAAAGGAAGCGAAAACCAGGCCGCTCATGGGCGATCCCTCCTCCCTCAGCAGTATTCCCGCAGCACCAGCTCCGTGGCGCCGCCGTCGGGGGAGCGGACCACCCGCCGGACCTTGGGGTGGGATGCGTACGTCTCCAAGAGGAAGTCCCGCAGGGCGGTGCCGCCGTGGCGGCCGTGGATCAGGCGGATGCGGTAGGTGCCGCCGCCGGAACGCCGCAGCAGGGCGTCCACGATGATCTTCGCCTGGTATACCGTCCTCCCGTGGAGATCCGCTGTGATGATGCCGTCCATGTTCTCACCCCTGGGATAGATTCTATCATAGACAAAGGCGGGCGGCAAGCGGATTTCCTTGTTCAGCCGCGGGCGGGTTTTGCATAGGCCGCGATGGCATCCCGTAGGAAGGCCGCGCAGCCGGGGGTTTCCCGGTCATAGTAGGCGGTAAATCTGGGGTCAGCGGTATACAGCTGTCCAAGGCCCGCGTGGGCATCGGGGGTATAGGTCTCCCAGGAGTAGGCGAGCCACCGGCGGTGGAGGGCGGCGATCCGCTGCCCCTCCGGTCCCGCCGGGTCCTCCTCCCCTTGGACGGCCGCGGACAGGGCGGCAAGAATCTCCGCCCCCAGAGCGTTCCACTGGGTGTATTCCTCCTCCGTCAGGGAGAGGACCCGGGCGTTGGCCCGGTCCACCTCCGCATCGCCGTACTTCTCCCGGATCTCTTCTCCGTACTTTGCCTCGTTGGCCTCTACGGCCCGGCGCTTGAAGCCTTCAAATTTTTCCTGATCGCTCATATGCGTTCCTCCTTGTTCTGCGTCGATGGTCTTTTGTACCGTCAAAATCAGGGCGTCCAGATGGTTCCGCCGCCTGGTCAGCTCCGTCAGATGGCTCTGCAGCGCCGTGAGACGGTCAAAGGCGGGGTCGTCCAGAAGTGCGCGGATGGCGGCCAGGCTCAGACCCAGCTCCCGGTAGAACAGGATCGTCTGAAGCCGCTCCACCTGGGGCGGACCGTAGATGCGGTAGCCGGCCTCTGTGGTCCGCAGGGGCCGCAGCAGGCCCTCCCGGTCGTACCAGCGCAGGGTCCTGGGCGTCACGCCGGCCAGCTCTGCCAGTGCTTTGATGGTGTATTCCATAGCCGTCACCCCCTGACAGGATGGAGTATAAACGCTGTCGCCGCGTCAAGGTCAAGAAAAATTTTTAAAAATTTCAAATCAGCTCTCGGATTCCCGGAAACCTCCTGCGAACACACACGGTTCATACCAATCATCAAAATTCATGACGGCCATGATTTGCAGGGCGCAGGGAGGTGCATGGGCCCAAGGGGCCAGGAGAAGCCGGCCTGGGCCGCGGTTCGGCGTGCCGTGATGCGGCAGTGTGTCCGCGGCGTGCCCGGTGGCCACGCCCTGCGGACCGGATACATTTACCCGGCCTGGTGTCTGTTGACTCGTGGGAATTCTTTCCGGTGCTGCCGGTGTCAGTCCTCCGTGAATTCAAACAGCTCCTCCACCGCCACGTGAAAGACCTTTGCAATGTCCATGGCCAGCTTCAGGGACGGATTGTACCTTCCGTTTTCCAGATGCACAATCGTCTCGCGTCTGGCGTGTACCAGCTCGGCCAGTTCGCTCTGCTTTAATCCCGCTTTTTCCCGATACTCTTTGACCTTCGTTTTAAGAGCCATATCAGACTCCCTTGCTGTCCATGATGTAAAACAGGACAAATCGGACCACGGACAGGACGAGTATCATTCCCACGAGGGCATAGCCCGCCATTCTTCCGTCTATGGCCGCGACACCGCCTGCGAAGGCGATGACAACCGCGGCGGCCACCATGATTTTCAACGCGATTGCGTCGGTTCTGCGCAGATTTTGGATTGCCAGCTCGTCCTTTTCCTCCTTGCTGTAGCGAAAAATGCGCTTTGCTTGCAGGGCGAAAAATATCACGGTGAATACGACCACCGCATTCTGGATGGTCACATAGTAATCCTGCCAATCCCGCCTGGCCCACATCCAATAATAGACGACCAGAAGGACCGCATAGATGATTTTTCTCCCCACCAGTTCTCTTAAAGTGACTTTTGACTGCATCGTTCCTTCCTCCGTGTGATATATTTTTAACTTCTGCGATGTGATAAATATATCACTTCACACCGAGGTTGTCAATATGAGATGTGAAATATTTATAACTCGTTGTGTGCCGAAGCCGGGACACGGGAAATGCAGGAACAGATGACCGCACCCCAAAAGTAAAAAAATTTGTGAATTCTACGGATTTTGTGCCAAATGGACGGATCATTCCAGCTTTTGCACGAATGATTTACATATTTTTCTGCTAAACTTGAGACAACGCCCTGCAAATTTGTCATTTTGTGGAAGACAGGGCTTTTCTTTTTGCCAAAGATCAGGTATAATGACCGAAAAGGGGAGATGCCTGATGCTGAACACCACCCTGTGCTACCTGGAGCGGGGGGACGAATACCTGATGCTTCACCGGACGAAGAAGGAACACGATCTGAACCGCGACAAGTGGATCGGCGTGGGAGGGAAGTTTCAGGACGGGGAGAGTCCGGAGGACTGCCTTTTGCGGGAGACCTGGGAGGAGACAGGCCTGACGCTGACGGACTACCGCTATCGCGGGCTGGTGACCTTTGTCTCCGATCAGTGGCCCACGGAGTATATGCACCTCTTCACCGCTTCCGGCTGGACCGGGGAGCCCCATCCCTGCGACGAGGGGGAGCTGGCCTGGATCAAAAAGAGGGAGCTGCTGTCCCTGCCGCTGTGGGAGGGGGACAAGCTGTTTTTGAAGCTGCTGGATACCGACGCGCCGTTTTTCTCGCTGAAGCTCCAATACGAGGGAGAGCGGCTGGTGCTGGCGGTACTGAACGGAAGACGCGTGGTTTGAATACCGGCAAGGAAACGGAGGAATTCTGATGAGCGGAAAGCTGCTGCTGTTTGGATTTGATTCCCTGCTGCAGATTCTGGCCCTGGAGGCCGCCGTCCGGCCCTTTGACGCGGAGCTGGTACCGGTGGCCCGGTCGGATTACAACAAGTCCCTGGCGATGCTGGCGGGACTGGACGACGGGGGAGGACACCCCTATGCCGGCGGCTCCCTGGGCGGGAGGATGCTGGTGCTGTGTGATCTGCAGGACCAGCTGGACGCGCTGCTGCCGGCGCTGCGTCAGGCCGGCGCCGGTCCGGACTGCCTGAAGGCGGTGCTGACGGACCATAACCGCTCCTGGAGTGCTGTGCAACTATACGAGGAGCTCTGGCGGGAGCGGCAGGCGACAGAGGGGAGACGGTCATGAGGGTCTTGATCTCCGCCTGCCTTTTGGGGACGCCCTGCCGGTATGACGGGGCCTCCAGGGCCGATCCGCGGATTGCCGCGCTGCTGGAGCGGCACCAGCTGGTGCCGGTGTGTCCGGAGCAGCTGGGAGGACTGCCCACCCCCCGGCCCCCTGCCGAGCGGCAGGGGAGCAGAGTGGTCTCCCGGGAGGGCTCCGACGTGACGGCGGCCTACCGGCGGGGCGCGGAGGCGTCGCTGGCGTTATGTAAACTATTCGGGTGCCGGGCGGCGGTGCTGAAAGAGCGCAGCCCCTCCTGCGGCCGGGGGGAGATCTATGACGGGACCTTTACGAGAACGCTGATTCCGGGGGATGGCGTGACGGCGGAGCTGCTGGCGTCTCATGGCATTTTGATCTATGGGGAGAGTCAGCTGCCGGAGCTGCTGAAATAAAGGACGGTACCCATGGCCGGGATGCGGCGATGGGTACCGTTTTTCAAAGGGAGCACCGAACCGGTGCTCCCTTGCGTGCAATTGGGGTGGATTCCATCTTTCCGGCAAGAGAGCGGAGACCCGCGGGGTCCTCTGGACCTTAGGAAAACGTATGTCCCGCGGGCGGGCGCTCCAGCAGCTCCCGCTCCGTGGTGAGATCCGCCCGAAGGAGGGCGGCGAAGACTGCGCCCAGAGGCAGGATCGTCAGCCAGATGGCCTTGCCCAGCAGCAGGCGGCAGCAGACGGTTCCAATCACGGTTCCGGCAAAGAAGTACAGCAACATGGCGAGGTGCGCCCGGAGCTTTTTGCGGTGGGCGCCGTCGGGGGCGCGGAGGAAGGGAAGCTCGTGGGCCAGGCCCACGCCGATCTGCCGGATATGGTTGGTGGCGAAGGTGGTGGCCACGGGGAAGCCGTCGGTCTGGCGGAAGGTGTTGTACTGCATGGAGGCGATGAAGTTGATGGACACCTGGGAGATCTGCACCGGCATGGATTCCGGCAGAAGTCCCAGCACCAGGGCCGCCGCGGCCTCCACGGCAATGAGCAGCGTCTCCCAGCGCACCGGCAGGCGGCCCTTCAAGAGGGGCGGCAGGAGCTCTGAGAGGAAGGCCCCGGCGATGTAGGCGGAGATGGGGATCAGGTAGTACCCGGCGTGGGCCCAGTTGCCCTGTCCAAGGGCCAGACCCATCAGCACCACGTTGCCGGTCTGGGCGTTGCAGAAGATATTGCCCCGCAGCAGGTAGGTGAACGCGCCGAAAAAGCCGGCCACAGCCGTCAGAACATGGTAGAGCCAGGGGCGTTCGCAGACAAGGCGGTAGGGCCGTGCCCCGCGGCCCAGGGGTTCTTCAGACATTGCATCATCTCCTCAATGATCGGACGGCTGTCCTTTGAAAGGCCCGACAGAGCCTCGGAGCAAAGCCGCCTTTTGCAGGGATTTCCGTGCGGTTTGGTGAATTTCCGCTGGACATCATAGCACGATTCCGCGGATTTGTCCATGAATTCTGCCGCGAATCAGGGGTTTTTGTAAAAAGTTCCGAAAACGGAAAAAACAGGAGAAAACAGTTGACATTTCTGATAACAGGCCTATAATATCACAGTAAGCATGATAGAGGCGCGGATGTCAAGAGTACATCTCCCCATGGACAGGCACCGGGGAGATGGAAAGGGGCCTTCGCCGAGGTTTCGTCCGTCTCAGCCTGGAGACCCGAAGCCGGGCCGTGGGAAAAGATTCCACGGACTGTCGTCCCTGATGGGACGGAGCGCTGTCGTGGATTCATACAAGGGTGTGTTGGTATGAAGTCATGACAGAAGTCATGACTTCTTTTTGATTGGAGCGAGAGAAATGAAAACCTTGAGAAGACGGATGCTGCCGCTGCTGGCAGTGGTGTTCCTGCTGTGCGGGGCACTGAGCGTCACGGCCTTCGCCGCCGGAGAGGACCCCACCGAGGCCAGCGGCACGAAGATGATCGAGTGCCCCGACTGCGGCGCGGTGGGCGTCGTGCTGTCCGAGGACTGCGAGGCCATCCCCTGCGACACCTGCGGCGGCACGGGCTATGTGGAGTCTCCCACCCGGTTTTTCAACACCTTCTGGTCCCTGCTGCCTCCCATCATCGCCATTGCCCTGGCGCTGATTACCAAGGAGGTGTACAGCTCTTTGTTCGTCGGTATCCTGGTGGGCGGACTGCTGTATGCGAACTTCACCTTTGAGGCGACGGTTCTCCATGTGTTCAACGACGGCATCGTGGCCTCCGTCACCGACAGCTACAACATGGGCATTCTGATCTTCCTGGTGATCCTGGGCACCATGGTGTGCCTGATGAACAAGGCCGGCGGCTCCGCCGCCTTCGGCCGCTGGGCCAAGGTCCATATCAAGTCCCGGGTGGGCGCGCAGCTCTCCTCCATCCTGCTGGGCTGCCTGATTTTCATTGACGACTATTTCAACTGCCTGACCGTCGGCAGCGTCATGCGCCCCATTACCGACAAGCACAACATCTCCCGGGCCAAGCTGGCCTACATCATCGACGCCACCGCCGCCCCGGTGTGCATCATTGCCCCCATCAGCTCCTGGGCCGCCGCCGTGGCGGGCTTTGCCGAGGACGGCCAGGGCTTTAACCTCTTCCTGCGGGCGATTCCCTATAATTATTACGCGCTGCTGACCATTGTGATGATGATCGGTCTGGTGGTGTTGAAGGTGGACTTCGGCCCCATGGAGCGCTTTGAGAGGAACGCCCGGGAGAAGGGCGATCTGTTCTCCGGCACCAACCCCTATGCCGCCGCGGAGGCGGAGGTGACCGAGGACAAGGGAACCGTACTGGATCTGGTATTCCCGGTGGTGGTACTGGTGGTGTTCTGCGTGATCGGCATGATCTACTCCGGCGGCTTCTTCTCCGGCGAGGGCTTCATCACGGCCTTCTCCAACTCCGACGCCTCCGTGGGTCTGATGCTGGGCTCCGCCTTTGCGCTGGTGGTAGCGTTCATCTATTATCAGTTCCGCCGGTCCATGAGCTTCCGGGACATGATGGGCTGCATCCCCGAGGGATTTAAGGCCATGGTCCCCGCCATTTTGATTCTGACCTTTGCCTGGAGCCTGAAGGGCATGACCGACTCCCTGGGAGCCAAGTATTTTGTCCGGGACTTCGTGCGGACCTCCGCCACCGGCGTGCAGATGCTGCTGCCGGTCATCGTGTTTGTCATCGGCTGTCTGCTGGCCTTCGCCACCGGCACCTCCTGGGGCACCTTCGGTATCCTGATCCCCATTGTGCAGAACGTGTTCTCCATGGATAACCCCATGGCCATCGTCTGCATCTCCGCCTGCATGGCCGGTGCGGTCTGCGGCGACCACTGCTCCCCCATCTCCGACACCACCATCATGGCCTCCGCCGGCGCCCAGTGCGACCACGTGAACCATGTGTCCACGCAGCTGCCCTACGCCATTGCCTGCGCGGTGGTCTCCGGTGTCACGTACCTTGTGGCCGGCATTCTGGTCCATGTGGGAGCGTCGGGTCTCATCGCCCTGCCTGTCGGCATTGTGCTGATGCTGGCAGTCCTCTTGTGCATCAGGCAGATGCCCGGCCGCAAAGCCGCCTGAATCTTTGTGACAGATGTGACCGCCCGGCTTAGGCCGGGCGGTTTACATCCGCAGAAAAATGTGGTATAGTAAACAGCGCTGAAAAGCTAAATTCACACGGTTTCCATCAGCGGGCCGGAGGCGTACCGGCGTGGAAAATCCGCCGGATCTCCCGCGAAACCCAAATGCAGCCCTTTGATTGATTGCAGCCTGTTTGCGAACCGGATGGAACCTCATAAAGGGGGACACCCATGGAGCAGGAGATTCGAAGCCTTCTCCGGCCCACGGCCCTGGTGGGCCGGGAGCTGCTGTATTTTGAGGAGATCGGTTCCACCAACACCTACGCCAAGCAGCTGGCCCGGGAGGGTGCGCCGGAGGGTACGGTGGTGATGGCCGGCTGCCAGACGGCGGGCCGGGGGCGGATGGAGCGAACCTTTCAATCCCCGCGTGACAAGGGAATTTACATGACAGTGATACTCCGGCCAAGCCTTCCTGCGGAGCGGCTGCTGCCGGTGACCGCGCTGGCGGGGGTCGCCCTGTGCGAGGCGGTGGAGCGAATCTGCGGCATCCGTCCGGGGCTGAAGTGGCCCAACGACCCGGTGCTGGGGGGCAGAAAGCTCAGCGGGATTTTGACGGAGATGAGCGGCGGCGCCCTGGTGCTGGGGATCGGCGTCAATGTGCTGCAGTCGCCTGGGGACTTCTCCCCGGAGGTGGCGGAGATGGCCACCTCCCTGGCCGCGGAGCTGGGGCATCCGGTGTCCCGCGGCGCGTTGGCGGCGGCGCTTTTGGAGGCGCTGGACCGGATGTACCAGGCGCTCCTGGCTGGGGATCTCGCGGCGTATCTGGCCGCTTACCGGCGGGATTGTGTGAATCTTGGCAGGCAGGTGCAGCTGCTGTTTCCGGACGGCAGGCGGGAGACCGCTGCCGCTGTAGGTATCGACGGGGAATTTGGCCTGATCGTCCGGACAGACGACGGCACAGAGAGGACCGTCCGCTCCGGAGAGGTCTCCGTCCGCGGTCTCTATGGATATTTGGAATAGGGAGTGATTGCATTGAAACAACTCTGGGAGCTCTTTTGGACCTTTGCCAAAGTGGGAGTCATGACCTTTGGCGGCGGCGTGGCGATGCTGCCCATTCTCCAGAGAGAGATTGTGGAGGCCAAGCGGTGGGCGACGGAGGAGGAGCTGACGGACTACTACGCCCTCAGCCAGTGTACGCCGGGAATCATTGCCGTCAACGTCGCCACCTTCATCGGACAGAAGCTGAGCGGCGTGGCCGGCGGCATCATTGCGACGCTGGGCGTGGTGTTTCCCTCCATTGTGATCCTCTCCGTTCTGGCGGGGTTGATTATCAACTTCTCCTATCTCTCGTGGGTGCAGAACGCCTTTGCCGGGATTCAGGTGTGCGTGTGCGTTTTGATTATCAATGCGGTAATCAAGCTGCTGAAAAAGTCCGTGGTGGACAAGCGGACAGCCGCGATCTTTCTGCTGGTTCTGGCCGGAAGCGTGTTTTTGAACCTGTCTCCGGTTTGGTTTGTCATTACGGCGGCTTTGGCCGGAGTCGTGCTGAAAAGTCTGGAGGTGAGGAAGTCATGATGGAGATCTATCTGCGGCTCTACTGGGAGTTCTTCAAGACCGGCCTCTTCGCCGTAGGCGGCGGCATGGCGACGGTGCCCTTCCTCCAGAATATCGGGGAGACCACCGGCTGGTACACCTATGGGGACCTCATGAACATGCTGGCCGTTTCGGAGTCCACGCCGGGCCCCATCGGCATCAACATGGCCACCTACGTGGGGTTCAAGGTGGCGGGCGTCCCCGGAGCGGTCATTGCCTCCGTGGGGGAGATCACCCCGTCCATTGTGGTGATTCTGATCATCGCGGCCATTCTCAAGAGCTTCCGGGACAATGTATACGTGGACCGGGCCTTTTACGGTCTGCGCCCCGCCTCCACGGGCCTGATCGGCGGCGCCGGCGTAACGGTGGTTCTGGAGGTGCTGACTGCCGTGCAGCGGATCAAGCCCGCCGCAGGGGAGGGCGTTTTCAACCGCTTTGCCCTGGGAAGCGGGTCCTTCTTCAACTGGAGGGGCGTTGTACTGGCGGCGGCGCTGCTGGTGCTGACCAACTGGGTAAAGCCCACCAGAAAACTTCATCCCATCGTCTTCATCGGGATCTCCGCCGTGGTGGGCGTGGTCTTCGGGTTCGCCGGGACATGAGAGCATCGAAAACGGGCGCATGGCGCCCGTTTTTTGCGTCTCATCGCCAAAATCCCCAAAAAATAGACCGTCTGCTCTTGACGAAAGCGGGAAAGGGCAGTATTATGTAAAGCGTAACGATCTTTTCAGGAGGAACCAGTATGGCCATGAAACGGTGTCCCGTCTGTGGGGAAAAATACTCCGATACATATAGAAACTGTCCCTTTTGCGAGGAGGAGGACGCCCTGCTGGAGGGCGAGGACATTCGCCGTGCGCCCAGCCGGGGCCGCCGCGCCTCCCGCAGCCGGCAGTACAGTCTGATTACCCCGACGCTGATTGTGCTGATTATTCTGATGGCCGCCCTTTTGATCTACCTGCTGTACGGCGATCAAATCTCCCAGAAGCTTGGCGGCGGGGAGGAGAATCAGAACAATCCCCCCATCTCCAACGACATCTCGCCCCAGCAGCCCGATGTGACGACACCGCCGGTGATGGAGCCGAATCAGGAGCCGAATTCCGGCGATTCCGGCAGCGAGCCCGGCGTACTGCCCAATACGCCCGGTGACACCGATCCCAGCGGCACCACGCCGGGAACGCCCGCTACAACACCGGATACCACCACACCCTCTGCCGACTCCGGCGAGATGACCTATGACAAAGCCATGGCGCTGCCCGGCGGGCTGAGTCTCAGCACCACGGACTTCACCTTGAAGCGGGTGGGGGAGACCGCCACCATCCGGGTCTCCGGCGGAAGCGGAAGCTATACCTGGTTCAGCGAGGACGACGGCGTGGCCTCTGTGGACCAGAACGGCAAGGTCACCGCGATCTCCCGCGGCACCATCAACGTGGTGGTGACCGACGGCAGCAAGCGGGGCGTCTGCATCGTCCGGTGTAGCCTGAGCAGCTCGACGACATCTGCGGCGCCCTCCACGCCCTCCACACCCTCCACTCCCACCACCACGCCGCCCGCGGACACCTCGTCCTCCGGCAGCACCGGCGGCGCCTTGAAGACCGGCAAAGCGGTGGTGGTCAACAGCGTGAACGGCGTGCGGGTGCGCTCCGGCCCCGGCACCAGCTATGAGGCCCTGGCCACCATCCCCAACGGCGGCTCCGTCCAGGTGGTGGAGAGCGCAGGGGACGGCTGGTATAAGATCACCTTCTCCGCCGTGGGCGGGGTGAGCACCACCGGCTATATGAAGGGTGAGTTCCTGTCCAATTCCTGAGCGTCTGCCAGCGCGGAAAAATATCCCCGGACGGTTGCGTCCGGGGATATTTCGTTGCATGACGGCGAAACTTGTGCTATGATGGAGTCCAGTATGAAAAAATCGGGAGGTTCCCCTATGACGACCCAGGAATTCCAGCAAAAATCCGCACTCCGGATTTTCCTCTCCTACTTCCGGCCCCACCGGAAGCTGTTCCTCATGGATCTTGGCTGTGCGCTGCTGATCTCCCTGATTGACCTGGCCTTTCCCTACGTCTCCCGCTGGTGCATGTACGAGCTGCTGCCGCAGAGCGCATACCGCACGTTTTTCTGCGTCTGCGCGGTGGTCTTTGCGGCGTTCGCCCTGCGGGCCGTGCTGACCTATGTGATCTGCTACTGGGGCCACACCTTCGGCATTCTGGTGGAGGCGGACATCCGGCGGGATCTGTTCCGGCACATGCAGGAGCTGAGCTTTGCCTACTATGACCGCAACCGCACCGGCCAGCTCATGAGCCGGCTGACGGCGGACCTCTTTGACATCACGGAGCTGGCCCATCACGGGCCGGAGGACATCTTCATCTCCGGCGTCACCATTCTGGGGTCCCTGGCGGTGATGTTCACCATCCAATGGCGGCTGGCATTGGTGATCGCCTGCATCCTGCCGGTGTTCCTCCTGGTCGTCTGGCGGAGCCGGAGGGAGATGCAGGAGGCCTCCCGGAGGGTGAAGCAGAGAACGGCCTCCATCAACGCCGATATTGAGTCCGGCCTCTCCGGCATCCGCACCGCCAAGGCCTTTGCCAACGAGGCGGCGGAGCTCCGGAAATTCGAGACCTCCAACGACAGCTTCAAGACCTCCAAGCGGCAGTTCCACAAGGCCATGGGCCGGTTCAACGCCTCCATGGAGTTCTTCCTCTGTATGCTCTCCGCGGCGGTGATTGCCGCCGGCGGCTTCTTCATCATGCGGGGGCAGATGACCGCCATTGACCTCATCGCCTTCAGCCTCTATATTACCGCCTTCGTAAACCCCGTCCGCAAGCTCTCCAACTTCGCCGAGCTCTTTGCCAACGGCACCGCGGGCCTTGGCCGCTTCGTGGAGCTCATGCGGGAGGAGCCCGCCATGAAGGACGCCCCGGACGCCAAAGTGCTCTCCCGGGTGGAGGGCCGCATTGACGTGGAGCATGTAAGCTTTGCCTACCAGGACCAGCTGGACGTGCTCCACGATGTGGATCTCCACATCGCCCCCGGCGAGACCGTGGCGGTGGTGGGCCCCTCCGGCGGAGGGAAATCCACATTATGTCAACTTATTCCCCGGTTCTATGACGTCACCGGCGGCGCGGTCCGGGTGGACGGCGCCGATGTGCGGGAGGTGACCCAGGAGTCGCTGCGGCAGAATATCGGCGTGGTGCAGCAGGAGGTGTTTCTCTTTGCGGCCAGCGTCCTGGAGAACATCCGCTACGGCCGCCCCGACGCCACGGAGGAAGAGGTCGTCCGGGCGGCGCGGCTGGCGGAGATCTACGACGACATCGCCGCCATGCCGGACGGCTTTGACACCTACGTGGGGGAGCGGGGGACGCTGCTCTCCGGCGGCCAGAAGCAGCGGATCTCCATTGCCCGGATCTTTTTGAAGGACCCGCCGGTGCTGATCCTGGACGAGGCCACCTCGGCCCTGGACAGCGTGACGGAGGCCCGGCTTCAGGAGACCTTTGAAAAGCTCTCCCATGGCCGCACCACCATCATCATCGCCCACCGTCTCTCCACCGTCCGGAACGCCCATCGCATCGCCGTGGTGGAGGAGGGCCGGATCGTGGAGCTGGGCAGTCACGAGGAGCTGATGGACCGGAACGGCGCCTATGCCGCCCTGGTTCGGACACAGGAGCTGCGCCATGGATAAATCGAAGCTGCTGGACAAAATCGGCGCTGCGGGAGAGGACCGGCTGGGCCTTGCCAAGGTCCTGGACCGGGCGGAGCAAGCCAGAGCGCGGAATATTCCCGCCTCCACGGACTTTCTCAGCCCGCAGCAGCGCGTACTGGCGCTGGATCTGCTGCGGCAGGCGGGTTTTTCTGAGACGTCCTACGCCGCCCTGGGCGGCTATGATGGGGCGGAGCGGCAGGTGCTGCTGTTCCTGCCGGACTGGCTGGACCCGTCGGAGGCGGAGAGCCAGAGTCCCATCCGGTGCCTCCGGGCGCAATTCCGGCCGGAGGAGAAGCTGACGCACCGGGATTTTCTGGGAAGTCTCATGGGAATGGGCATCGTCCGGGAGCGGACGGGGGATATTCTGGTGGGTTCCGGCAGCGCGGACCTGCTGGTGCTGGATACGGTGGCGGATTTCCTGCTGCAGAGCTGGACCTCCGCCGGGCGGGCGAAGCTGACAGTCTCCGAGATTGACCCGGCCCACCTCCACATCCCGGAGGTCCGGTGCCAGGAGATCCGGGACACGGTGAGCTCTCTGCGGCTGGACGCGGTGGCCTCCAGCGGATTCCGGATGGCCAGGGGCAAGGCGGCGGATCTGATTGCCGCAGGCCGGGTCCAGGTGAACTGGCGGGAGTGCACAAAGTCGGACAAGCTCCTGGCGGAGGGGGACACGGTCTCCGCCAGGGGATTTGGAAAATTCGTGCTCAGCGAGGTGGGCGGTGTGACGAAAAAGGGCCGCACGTCCATCGTGCTGAAGGTTTACGTTTGAGGAGGATGGGACATGCTGGAATACGCGTTTGAGACCATTGCCGCGGACCGGGGCTTTTTTGTGGGCAAGACGCTGGGCCATCAGGAGGCCATTCTCCGCCGGGCGGCGGAGGGCTGGCGCTATGCGGGATGGATTCCCGCGCGGCAGGTCAACGGAGGCGTTACGGACATTGACCTGGTATTTGAACGGGAACAGGGAGGACAGGCGTGAAACAGGAACAGATCGACCGTATCAACGCTCTGGCCCGAAAGGCCAAGACCCCGGAGGGGCTGACAGAGGCGGAAAAAGAGGAACAGGCCGTGCTCCGCCGGGCCTACATTGACTCTGTGGTGGGCAATCTGAAAGGACAGCTGGATCACACCTACATCATGGAACAAAACGGCCAAAAGCGGAAGCTGAAAAAGAAGGGGGAGTGAGGGGTGGCCTACGACAAAAAGAAAGACGACGGCTGGTTCAGCTGGGCTTTGATTATTTTCCTCTTCATGACGGAGGCCCTGGCGCCCCTGGGACTGCTTTTGCTGCTGATTAAGATCTTCGGAAAGGACAAGCGGCAGACCACCAAGCTGCCGCCGCAGCAAAAGCCCATAGAAGTGCGCCAGTCCGGAACCGCCGCACCGCCGCCAGGCCGGACCGGAGCAGCGCAGCCTGTTCGAACCGGAACACCGCCGGCCAACCGGGCCAGAACGGCGATGCAAAAGGCCATGAAGTCGCCGGTGCCCAAAAAGGCCAACGCGGTTTTGCTGAAAATCGGCGGGGCGATTTTGCTGCTTGGCGGGATCATTACCACCGGAGCGGCCCTGGATGACGCCATCTGGTCCTTCGCCGGTGGGAATCTTGCGGCAAATATGGGCTGGTGGCTGCCGGAGCTGCTGCAGGCTCTGGCCATCGCCTGCGGGGGCGGTGTGCTGCTGGGCGCCGGCGTCTCCATGGGCCGGGGGCTCAAGCGCTACGCCAAGTACCTCTCGGTGATGGGGGACCGGGATGCCATGCCGGTGGACGAGCTGGCCCGGACGCTGGGCTATCCGGAGCGCCGGGTGGAAAAGGATCTCCAGAAGATGATTGACAAGGGGTACTTCGGCGGCAAGGCCTATTTGAATGTGGAGTACGGCTGCCTCTTCCGCAGCGACGAGGCCGCCGAGCGCTTCCGCCGCCGGGTTGCGGCGGAGACCCAGACGCCCAAGGAGGTGGAGGAGGGCTACTCCGGGATTCTGCGGAATATCCGCCGGGCCAACGACGCCATTGCGGACCCGGTGCTCTCCGCCAAGATCGACCGGCTGGAGGAGATTGCCGGGAAGATCTTCAAGGCGGTGGAGGAGGACCCCCAGAAGCGGGGGAAGATCGACACCTTCCTGAACTACTACCTGCCCACCACCCAAAAGCTCCTGGACTCCTACGCGGAGTTTGAGGCCGCCGGGGTGGAGGGGGAGAACCTCCGGCAGGCCAAGCAGCGGATTGAGACCACCATGGACAGCATTGTCAGCGGCTTTGAGCACCAGCTGGACGAGCTGTACAAAACCGATGTCCTGGACGTGGACAGCGACATCCGGGTGATGGAGACCATGCTCCGCTGGGATACCGCCAGCGCCGAGAAGGACTTCGGGCCTGCCAAACCCGGGGAGGAGCAGCCGTAAAAATGGCGCAGTCCGCCGCGCCGGCGTTTTGAAAGAGGCGCGAGGGAAAGGAGGAAGTGCCGTGGGACAGTTTCTGCCCATCTCCCGGGCCGATATGGCGGCACGGGGCTGGGAGCAGTGCGACTTTGTCTATGTGATTGGCGACGCCTATGTGGATCACTCCACCTTTGGCCACGCCATCATCTCCCGGGTGCTGGAGGACGCCGGATACAAGGTGGGCATCATCTCCCAGCCGGACTGGCGGAACCCCGCCAGCATTTTGGCTCTGGGAGAGCCGCGGCTGGCCTTTCTGGTGATGGGCGGCAACATGGATTCCATGGTAAACCACTACAGCGTCTCGAAAAAGCACCGCAAGCAGGATGCCTTTACACCTGGCGGAATCACCGGGAAGCGGCCGGATCACGCCACGGTGGTCTACTGCAATCTGATCCGACGGAGCTTTCCGAAAATCCCCATTTTGGTGGGCGGCATTGAGGCCAGCCTCCGCCGTCTGGCCCACTACGACTACTGGTCCGACAGTCTCAAGCGCTCACTTCTGCTGGACGCCCAGGCGGATCTGCTGCTCTACGGCATGGGGGAGAAGAGCATTCTGGAGGCGGCGGAGGCCCTGGACAGCGGTTTGCAGATCCGGGACCTCACCTATATCCGGGGCACGGTTTACAGGACGGATTCTCTGGAGAGCGTCTATGATGCGGTGCAGCTGCCCTCCTGGGAGGCGCTGAACCGGGACCGCCGCACCTATGCCGAGAGCTTTTACACCCAGTACCAGAATACGGACCCCTTTACCGCCAAGACGCTGGTGGAGCCCTACGAGCGGGAGCGGTGCTACGTGGTCCAGAATCCGCCTCAGGAGCCCCTGACCACAGCGGAGATGGATCACGTCTACGCGCTGCCCTATCAGCGGACCTATCATCCCTCCTACGAAAAGCTGGGGGGCGTGCCCGCTATTGATGAGGTGAGGTTCAGTCTCACCTCCTGCCGGGGCTGCTTTGGCGGGTGTTCCTTCTGCGCCCTGACCTTTCACCAGGGACGCATTGTCCAGACCCGCAGCCATGAGGCGATTCTGGAGGAGGCCCGGCTGCTGACGCAGGACCTGGCCTTCAAGGGGTACATCCACGACGTAGGCGGACCCACCGCCAACTTCCGCCACCCCAGCTGCCAAAAGCAGCTGACAAAGGGCGTGTGCCAAAACCGCCAGTGCCTCTTTCCCACGCCCTGCAAACATCTGACGGTGGATCACCGGGACTACCTGGAGCTGCTGCGCAAGCTCCGGGCGCTGCCGGGGGTGAAGAAGGTCTTCATCCGCAGCGGCATCCGCTTTGACTATCTCCTCTGCGACAGGGACGGGACCTTTTTGCGGGAGCTGGTGGAGCACCATGTCTCCGGCCAGCTGAAGGTGGCGCCGGAGCATGTGGCGGACTCGGTGCTGCAGCGGATGGGCAAGCCGCCGAATTCCGTCTATCAGCGGTTCCTCAGCAAGTACCAGCGCCTCAATGAGCAGCTGGGGAAGAAGCAATTCGTGGTGCCCTATCTCATGAGCAGGCACCCCGGGTCCACGCTGACGGAGGCGATTGCCCTGGCGGAATATGTGCGGGATCTGGGGTACCTCCCGGAGCAGGTCCAGGATTTCTACCCCACGCCCTCCACCATCTCCACGGTGATGTACTATACCGGCCTGGACCCCCGGACGATGGAGAGCGTATCTGTGGCGCGGGACCCCCACGAGAAGGCCATGCAGCGGGCGCTGATTCAATATCGGGACCCGAAAAATTACGCCCTGGTGCGGGAGGCGCTGGAACGGGCCGGCCGGGAGGATCTCATCGGCACGGACCGGCGCTGCCTGATTCGCCCCACGCCGCCCGGGCGGTCCGGCCCCGGAAAAGAGGGACGGAAAAGAGGACCGGCGGCAAAACGCCATGCCGGCCAACCCCAAAAAGCGCGGCAGGGCGCCCGGCGTAAGCCGGGGGGCCGCCGGTAGAATATAGAGGCCTTGCAGTGCCGCCCAAAAGGCGGCACTGCTTTTCTCAGGCAAAAATTTTTGTAAAGGAACCTTGACAAACCTGCCGGGCTGTGGTATGCTTCGAATTGTAAAGGAACCTTTACCAAACAGGAAAGGGGGGATGGGCAGTGGAGAACCGCGTGGAGGCGCTGCGGAAGGAGGCCGGACTGAGCCAGGAGGCCTTTGCCAGGGCCATCCGGGTTTCCCGGCAAACCGTCAGCTCCATTGAGACGGGGAAGTACAACCCGTCGCTGGATCTGGCCTTTGTGATCTCGGATTTTTTTGAACGGCCCATTGAGGAGATTTTTCTGCATGAGAGGAGTGGCAAGCATGAAAAGGAATAATCTGTGGGCGGGCCTCACCTATACGGCGGTGGGGATCGCCCTGCTGCTGGGGGTGTTTTTCGGGGTGTGGGAGTCCAGCCTGATCTGCGGCCTTGGCGGCGGCGCCCTTGGGGGTGGACTGGTGATGGTGTGGAAGTATTTTTACTGGAGCACTCCGAAAAATGCGGCGCGGTATCAGGAGAAGCTGGAGCAGGAGTCCATTGAACTGCACGACGAGCTGCTGTCGCGGCTGCGGGACCGCTCCGGGCGGTATGCCTATCTGCTGGGGCTGGGGGTGATCTCAATTTCCATCTTGGTGTTAGGGGTGCTGAAGGCGCTGGGGATCGTGGAGGACGTGCGGCTGCTGGTCCTCTACCTGGGGGCCTACCTGCTGTTCCAGTGGACGGCTGGAGTCGTGATCTTCCTGGGGCTGAAAAAGCGGTATTGAAACTGCTTGACATCTGTCAGGAGCCGTATTACAATGGGTGTCGCAAGGGAGTTCTCGGAAAGAGAGCTGAGAGGAGGGTGTGTCCCTCGACCTCACCTGATTTGGGTCATGCCAACGTAGGGATGCGACGATGTGCCAACGCTGAACAAACACCCAAACGATGAATCGTTTGGGTGTTTTTGTATCGGAAAAGTGCGGAGCCGCTCTTGTGGGAAGAGGCGGCTCTCCTGTTTTCCCGGGGAAAAATTCATGCAGAACATCGGACAAAAGAACCGGAAAGGAGATGGAGATGGAGGATTTTGCAAAGGCGCTGCGCCTGGTGCGGGAGCGGGTGCCCCTGGTGCAGTGCATCACAAACTTTGTGACAGTGAACGACTGCGCCAATATCATTCTGGCAGCGGGGGGCTCGCCCTCCATGGCCCACGATGTGCGGGAGGCGGCGGAGGCCGTCGCCGGCGCCCAGGCGCTGGTGTGCAACATGGGGGCCATTGAGGATACGGAATCCATGGTCCAGGCGGGCTGGGAGGCCAACCGCCTGGGAGTGCCCGTGGTGCTGGACCCGGTGGCCGTGGGCGGTACCCGGCTGCGGCGGGAGGCCGCCAGACGGCTTTTGGAGGAGGTGCGGTTCGCGGTGATCCGGGGGAATGCCTCGGAGATCCGGTATCTGGCCGGGGAGGCGGCCGCCGGCAGCGGTGTGGACGCCGGCGCGCCGGACGTGGTGACCGAGGAGACCCTGGAGGCGGCGCTGGAGATGACGCGGCAGCTGGCCCGGCGCACCGGCGGCGTCATTGCGGTGTCCGGCAGGCTGGACCTGCTCACAGACGGGGAGCGGAGCATGGTGCTTCGCAACGGCTGCGCCACCATGGCCAGAATCACCGGCAGCGGCTGCATGGTGACCTCCCTGATCGGGGCCTTCTGCGGTGCCATGCCGGAGGACCCCCTCACAGCCGCCTGCGCCGCCATGGCCGCCATGGGGGTCTGCGGGGAGCTGGCGGAGGACCGGCGGCTGAAAAACGGGACCGGAAACGCCACCTTCCGTACGGATCTCATTGACGCGGTTTTCAATTTGACGGAGGATACGCTTACAAAGGGGGCTCGCTATGAAATTCACTGAGGAGGAGGTCCGCCGCTCCATGCTGCTCTACGCAGTGACGGACCGGGCGTGGCTGAAAGAGGGAGAGCGTCTGGTCTCCGTGGTGGAGCGAGTGCTGGCAAACGGCGCCACCTTTTTGCAGATCCGGGAGAAGGATCTGGACGAGGCGGCGTTTGAGACGGAGGCGGCGGAGCTGCGGGAGCTGTGCGCCAGGCATCGTGTGCCCTTTGTGGTCAACGACAGCGTGGAGATTGCTCTCCGCTGCGGCGCCGACGGGGCGCATATGGGCCAGTCCGACATCCGGGGCCGGGATCTCCGGGCCATTCTGGGACCGGACCGGATTCTGGGGATCTCCGCCGGAACGGTGGAGGAGGCCGTGGCGGCGGAGCGGGCCGGCGCGGATTACATCGGGGTGGGGGCGGTGTTCCCCACCGGGACCAAGAAGGACGCCACCGGCATCACCATGGAGCAGCTCCGGGCCATCCGGGCGGCGGTGCGGATTCCCATGGTAGCCATCGGCGGCATTCACGCCGGAAATATTGCCTATCTCAGCGGCAGCGGTGTGGACGGCGTGGCAGTGGTCTCCGCCATTTTCGGCGCGGAGGACCCCGGCCGCGCCGCGGCGGAGCTGCGGACACTGGCGGAGAAGATGGTGGATGGCCATGCATAACCGCTTTGCTATCTTTGACATGGACGGCACCCTGGTGGACTCCATGACCTACTGGGAGCGGCTGGGCCGGGAGTTCCTGCACTCCAAGGGCGTGCGCGGAGATGTGGAGGAGGTGCTCCAGCGGACCATCCCCATGACCATGCTGGAATCCGGCGAGCTGTTCCGGCAGGAGTTCGGTCTGCCTGGAACGGCCGGGGACATCGCGGCAGAGATGAATGGCGTCATGGCGGAGCACTACCGGCGGGATATTCCCCTGAAACCCGGTACGGCGGCCTATTTGGAGGCGCTGCGTCAGGCGGGCACGGTGATGTGCGTGGCGTCCGCCACGGCAGAGGAGCTGATGCGGGCCTGCCAGGAGCGGCTGGGCGTGGCGTCCTATTTCCGTTTTCTCCTCTCCTGCGACGAGGTGGGAGCGGGGAAGGACCGGCCGGATGTGTACCTGGCCGCGGCAAAGCGGCTGGGCGCGCCGCCGGAGGAGATCACCGTCTATGAGGACGCGCCCTATGCGGCCAGAACGGCCCGGGAAGCAGGTTTCCATGTTGTGGGCGTTTACGACGAGAGTGCGGCCGCCAAGTGGGAACGGATGCGGGATATCGCCCACGAGACCCTGCGGGACTGGCAGAAGATTTGAAGAGCAGAGGAATGCTATCATTTCATGAAGGAGGAACAACAGTATGAGCGCGAGCATTGCCATTCAGGTGCTTCCCAACACGGATGACGACCGGGAGGTGTGCCGGATCGTGGACGAGGTAATCGCCTATATCGCCGGGACCGGCCTGCGGTATGAGGTGGGAGCCTTTGAAACCACGGTGGAAGGGGAGGATTACGACCAGCTGATGGAGATCGTCCGGGAGTGCCAGCATGTGGCCGTTCGGGCCGGCACCAACAAGGTGACCTCCTATGTCAAGATCGTCTATCAGCCGGAGGGTGAGATCCTCACCATCGACCAGAAGACGGGGAAGTACCGGAAATCCTGAGAGACAACGGAAACTATAAAATAATCCGGTCCTGCGGGACCGGCGGCAGGTCGGGGGCACCACTTCCTGTCGTGATCGTGCTGAGAAGAAAGGAAGTATTCCATGAAAACAGCATTGACGATCGCTGGGACCGATCCCAGCGGAGGCGCCGGTATCCAGGCTGATATCAAGACCATGACCGCCCATGGGGTCTATGCCCTGACGGCGGTGACGGCTCTGGTGGCCCAGAATACGACCGGCGTGAAAAGCATTTCGGAGTCCTCTCCGGAATTTCTGGCGGAGCAGCTGGACTGTGTGTTTACGGACATCGTGCCGGACGCGGTGAAGACCGGTATGGTCTCCTCCGTGGAGCTGATCCGGGTCATCGGGGCGAAGCTGCGGCAGTACAGCGCAGAGCACATCGTGGTGGACCCGGTGATGGTGGCCACCGCAGGGTCCCGGCTGCTGCGGGACGACGCCGTGGATACCTTGAAAGAAGAGCTGCTGCCTCTGGCCGAGGTCATTACTCCCAACATCCCGGAGGCAGAGATTCTCTCCGGCATGGCCATTCAAAGCCCGGAGGATATGGAGCGGGCCGCGGAGGTCATAGGCCGCCAGTACGGCTGCGCCGTGCTCTGCAAGGGCGGCCACGATCTGAACGACGCCAACGACCTGCTGTGGAAGGACGGCCAGAGCCGGTGGTTCCAGGGCCGCCGGATCGACAATCCCAACACCCACGGCACCGGCTGTACCCTCTCCAGCGCCATCGCTTCCAATCTCGCCAAGGGAATGACGCTGGAACAGGCGGTGCAGCGGGCCAAGGACTACGTCTCCGGAGCTCTGGCGGCCATGCTGAACCTGGGGAAGGGCAGGGGACCGCTGGATCACCTCTTTGACCTGAAGGGAGCGTTTATCCCATGACGGCGCTGTGGATTGCCGGATTATTCACCGCCGGATATCTGGCCGTGACGCTCTGGCTCTGCCGGGGACTGCGGCTGGATGCCCGCTCTTTGTGCCTTGGCGCGCTGGCCTGCGCGCTGACGCTGGTGCTCTCCGCGGTCCGCATCCCGTTGCCCACAGGCTCCTCCATTACCTGCGGCGGAATGCTGCCGCTGATGGTGCTGGCGTTGGTGTGGGACCCGCGGCTTGCCATGGTCGCCGGCTGGGTGTGCGGTGTGCTTGCGATGCTGCTTCTGCCGGGCTGGCAGCCGGTCCACTGGGCGCAGGTATTTGTAGAGCATCTGGTGTGCTTTTCCAGCCTGGGCTATGCCGGAATCCTTGGCACATCGCCGCGCTGGAGAGTGGGATGTGCCGCCGCGCTGGCCGTTGTGCTCAAGGTGGCCGGCCATGTGCTCAGCGGCGTGGTGTTCTTTTCCCAGAACGCCTGGGACGGCTGGGGAGCCTGGGGCTACAGTCTGGCCTACAATCTCTCCTCCCATCTCACAGAGGGTGTGATCTCTCTGGCGATTTTACTGCTGCTGCCGCTGGGTGCGTTCCGGCGGGCGGCGGGAAGGAGGGAGCTATGAGCTTTGTCAAAGCGTGTGTGGAGGACAGTCTTCCCATCTGGGAGGCCTGCCTGAACACGGAATTTTTGCAGAAGCTGGAGAACGGAACCCTGGAGGAGGACTGCTTCCAGGGCTACATTGTGGAGGACAGCCTCTATCTGCGGGAATACGCCAAGGTCTTTGCCTGGGGCATGACCAAGGCGGCGGACATGGACACGATTCGTACGCTCTACTCGCTGCTGGCCTTTGTCAATGAGGGAGAAGGGGCAACCCGGCTTTCCTACTTGAAGCGCTATGGCCTGCAGGACGGAGAGATCCAGCACCTGCCCCAGAGACCGGAAAACCTGGCCTACACGGAGTGCATGATCCGGGCGGCCCGGGATGGGGAGGGGATCCCGGAGTGCATGATGGCGTGTCTTCCCTGTATGCTCAGCTACGGCTGGATTTTCCAGAAGCTGCTGGCCCGCTCGCCCCAGGTGCAGAAGACGCCCTACTGGCCCCTGGTGCGGGACTACGCCGGGGAGCACTATGAGACCCTCTGCAGAAGCTGGAGCGCTTATACGGATCAGATCTGCGGGGAACTGACACCCGCGAGGCGGCGGCGCTGCCTGGAAATCTTCCGGATCTGCTCGGAGCATGAGCTGCATTTCTGGCAGATGAGCAGCCGGCCCCGGACAGATCTTTGAGAGTGCATCAAAGGGCCCCCGGCATCTTCTGATGCCGGGGGCCTTTGTCTGTTCAAATGCGCGTTATTTGAGTTCCACATACAGCTCCCGCACGGCGTTGGGATCCGCAGGGGCCGCAGCTTTCGGGGCGGCGGCAGCCGGGGCGGGCTGCTCGTCGTGGGGGCCGTCCCGCCAGGCCAGGAACTTCGGGGCCACCTGGGGGAACAGGGCCAGGGAGAGCACGTCCTCGTCACTCTTGGCAAGATCCTTGAACTCCTCCCGGTACTTCTCCACCTCCGGCTCCAGCAGATCCGCCGGGCGGCAGGTGATGACGTCCTCGGGCTTAATGCCTGCCAGGGCCCGGACCTCCTCGTTGACCTCGCCGGGAACCTGGCCGTACTCACCCCGGAGAAGGCCCTTGGACTCCTTGGGGAAGGTCTTGTACTTGCCCACCACCACGTTCATGACGGCCTGGGTGCCGACAATCTGACTGGTGGGGGTCACCAGCGGGGGATAGCCGAAGTCCTTGCGGACACGGGGAATCTCCGCCAGCACGTCGTAGTACTTCTCCTCCTTGCCCGCCTGCTTGAGCTGGGAGATCAGATTACTGAGCATCCCGCCGGGGACCTGATAGAGGAGGGTGTTGGTGTCCACGTTCAGCACCTTCGGGTCCAGGCTGCCCTGCTCCTTGAGCTTCTGGGCGACCTTCCGGAAGTGGGCGGCGGCCTCGCTCATCTTGTTCAGATCCAGCCCGGTGTCCCGGACGGTGCCCTGGAGGGTCGCCACCAGAGACTCCGTGGCAGGCTGAGCTGTGCCGTTGGCCAGGGGGCTCAGGGCCGTGTCCACGATGTCCACGCCGGCGTAGGCCGCCATGAGATACACCATGTCGCCGGTGCCGGTGGTGTTGTGGGTGTGCAGGTGGATGGGGATCTTCACGGTCTCCTTCAGACGCTTGACCAGAGAGTAGGCGTCCATGGGCAGCAGGAGGTTCGCCATGTCCTTGACGCAGATCACGTCCGCGCCCATCTGCTCCAGCTCCAGGGCCAGCTTGACAAAGTACTCCTCGCTGTGAATGGGGGAAATGGTGTAGCTCAAAGTGGCCTCCACCATGCCTCCGTACTTCTTGGTGGATTTGATGGCCTGCTCCAGGTTCCGCACGTCGTTCAGCGCGTCGAAGATCCGGATGATGTCGATGCCGTTTTCAATGGACTTGCGGCAGAAGGCGTCCACCACATCGTCGGCGTAATGCTTGTAGCCCAGGATGTTCTGGCCACGGAAGAGCATCTGCAGCTTCGTGTTGGGCAACGCCTTGCGGAGCTTCCGCAGCCGCTCCCAGGGGTCCTCATTGAGGAAGCGCATACAGGAGTCAAACGTCGCGCCGCCCCAGCACTCCAGGGACCAGTAGCCGATGGAGTCCAGCACCTCGCAGGCGGGGAGCATGTCCTCGATCCGCATCCGGGTGGCCGCCTGGGACTGGTGGGCGTCCCGGAGGATGGTGTCAGTAATATACAGGGGCTTCTTCGAGAGAAATTCCATTGTTTCCATAAAACTCCTCCTTTCAAAAAAAGGGAATCGGGGGTCAAATCCGTTCCGGGCGGGCTTTGCCTGCCCGGAACACCACTGCCCGCGCCATTGGGCGTGGCGCCTTTGCTGTGCAAAGGCGAGGGGGGTATCGAGACCGTTGTGCCGCCAGCGGCGGCGCGGCGGTCTCGTATCTAGGGGGGACGCAGTCCCCCCTGGAATGGCGTCAGCCGAAAAGCGAGATCATCACGCCCGCGGCAATGGCGGAGCCGATGACGCCGGCCACGTTGGGGCCCATGGCGTGCATCAAGAGGAAGTTGCCGGGGTTGGCCTTCTGGCCCTCCACCTGGGAAACCCGGGCCGCCATAGGCACGGCGGACACACCGGCGGAGCCGATAAGGGGATTGATCTTCTCCTTCAGGAACAGGTTCATGATCTTGGCCAGAACCACGCCGCCGGCGGTGCCGAAGCCGAAGGCCACGACGCCCATGACCATGATGGCGATGGTCTGGAGGCTGAGGAAGGTCCGTCCGGTGGCGGTGCAGCCCACGGAGACCCCCAGGAAGATGGTGACGATGTTGATGAGCTCGTTCTGGACGGTCTTGCTCAGGCGCTCCACCACGCCGCACTCCTTAAAGAGGTTGCCCAGCATCAGACAGGCAATGAGGGGGGCGGCAGAGGGTACCAGCAGGGCCACAAACACAGCTACCATAATGGGGAAGATGATCTTCTCCCGCTTGGAGACCTCCCGCAGGGGCTTCATAACGATCTTCCGCTCTGCCTCCGTGGTCAAAAGACGCATGATGGGGGGCTGGATGACCGGCACCAGGGCCATGTAGCTGTATGCTGCCACGGCGATGGGACCCAGCAGCTCCGGAGCCAGCAGGGTGGAGACAAAGATGGCGGTGGGGCCATCTGCGCCGCCGATGATGCCGATGGAGCCGGCCTGCGCAGGGGTGAAGAGACCGGAGAGGCGGCAGCCCACGAAGGTGACGAAAATACCCAGCTGCGCCGCGGCACCCAGAAGCAGGCTCTTGGGGTTGGCGATCAGGGGGCCGAAGTCGGTCATGGCGCCCACGCCCATGAAGATCAGACAGGGGTAGATGCCCAGCTTCACGCCCAGGTACAGGATGTCCACCAGGCCCGGCGTAATGGACTGGCCCACGGCAGCCGTGGCCAGCACCGCATCCGAGACCTGCGCCGTGGCCAACTCGTTGAGAAACTCCTGAGTCACCGGCGCGCCGCCAATGAGATCCCAGTGGATATGTCCACCGGCGAAGAAGATCTCATGGAACATATTGGCGCCGGGCAGATTGGTGATGAGCATACCGAAGGCGATGGGCACCAGCAGCAGCGGCTCAAATTTCTTCACAATTCCCAGGTACAACAGGGCGCAGGCGATGAGAATCATCACCAGACACTTCCAGTTGTCCCCCTGGGCAAACAGCGCGAACCCCGTGCTGTTTACAAAATCCAGAATCGCTTCCATACATTGCCCTCCAGTGCCTTACTGGATGACGCACAGCAGAGTGCCGGACTCCACCGCCGCGCCCTTGGAGGTGTTGATAGAGGCCACGGTGCCGTCGCAGGGGCACATGATCTCGTTCTCCATCTTCATGGCCTCCAGGATCATCAGCACGTCGCCCTTCTTGACAGAGGCGCCCTGGCTGACCTTCACGTCCAGAATGGTGCCGGGCATGGGGCTTACGACCTGCTCACCGCCGGCGGGAGCAGCGGCAGCCGGAGCCGCAGCGGCGGGGGCGGGGGCCGGAGCGGCAGCTGCCGCAGGGGCGGCCCCGGTCAGCTCTTCCAGCTCAACTTCATAGGCCGTTCCATTGACGGTGACTCTGTACTTTTTCATGTTGCTCTCTCCTTTTTCCTCTTACAGTTTTTTCATGGATACAATGCGGATGCCCGTGACGCTGGTGCCCAGCTCCTCCGCGACGGCGGCGGCAACAGCGGCGGCAATCTCCTGCCGGTTCCCTTCCGGAGCGGCGGGGGCCGCAGCAGACGGGACCGGGGCAGCGGGGGCCGCGCGGCCGCCCACGAGTTTGCCCATGATCGTCGTCAGGACGATGAGGCAGATGAGCCCGAAAAACACGGTGCCCATTCCCATCAGACAGACAAACAGACTTGAAGGTTCCATATACTCCCTCCCAAAAATATGATGCAGGGCTATTGTATCAACTTCCACGGAAAAAAACAATGACTTTCAGAAATTTTCTCATAAAATTTATGCAGAATTTTCCCGGCAAAAACGATTGCTTCTTGATATAAATGCTATCGACTGGATGTGAAAATTGTGGTATGATCATACAATCCAATTGGAGGAACCGGCCGGCGCAGGGTGGGGCAGAGGAGACTGCCGGGAGGAGAAGGCATTTTGAAGTACGGAACCGTGATCCCGGGCCGCTTTGTGGATCGGCCCAACCGCTTCATCGCCCATGTGGAGACCGAGGCGGGGCTTCAGACCGTCCACGTGAAGAACACCGGCCGCTGCCGGGAACTGCTGGTGCCCGGCGCGGCGGTCTACCTGGAACGGGGGACCAACCCCAGACGCAAGACCCTCTATGACCTGATCGCCGTGGAGAAGGGGAGCCGGCTCATCAACATGGATGCCCAGGCGCCCAACCGGGTCTTTGCCGAGTGGGCCGCTGGGCTGCCGGAGGTAAAAACGGTGCGGGCGGAGTTTCCCTACGGGGCCTCCCGGCTGGACTTCTGTCTGGAGACGGACCGGGGTCCCTGTCTGGTGGAGGTAAAGGGCGTCACCCTGGAAGAAGACGGTCTGGCCCGCTTTCCGGACGCCCCCACGGAGCGGGGTGTCAAGCACATCCGGGAATTACAGCAGGCGGCGGAGTCCGGCCTTGGTGCGGTGCTGTTTTTCGTGGTGCAGATGGAGGGGATTCAGAGCGTTTCCCCCAATGACGATACCCACCCGGCCTTCGGCCAGGCCCTGCGAACGGCGGTTTCCGCCGGCGTGCAGGTCCGGGCCTATGACTGCACGGTGACGCCGGACAGCCTGACCATCTGCCGTTCCGTCCCGGTGGTTCTCTAAGGCATCCTGCCGTTCACCGGTTCCCGGACCGCGGAACCTCTCCATATTTTCAGGAACTGTGCCGGAGCCTGACGGATTGACGTTTTCTTAAGGAAGCTCCGGGTAAGGAGGAGTACATGAATACACTGGAACTCATGCTGATCGGTGTGGGGCTGTCCATGGACGCCTTTGCTGTTTCCATCTGCCAGGGGCTTTGTATGCCGAAGTTGAACTGGCGCCATGCCGGGGTGATTGCCCTGTTTTTCGGAGGATTCCAGGCGCTGATGCCTTTCCTTGGCTGGGTCCTGGGGTCTCAGTTTGCCGGGCAGATCCAGAGCGTCGACCATTGGGTGGCCTTTTTGCTGCTGAGCCTCATCGGCATCAACATGGTCCGGGAGGCCCTGGGGCCGGAAAAGGAGGAAGAGGCCTGCGCGGTGACGGTAAAGCTGGACCTGCGGCAGCTGCTGATTCTGGCAGTGGCCACCAGCATCGACGCCCTGGCGGTCGGCGTGACCTTTGCCTTCCTGGAGGTCCGCATCCAGTTTGCGGTCACTTTGATTGGCTGTACTACCTTCGGCCTCTCCCTGGTAGGCGTGGCGGTCGGCAACTTCTTCGGCGCCCGGTACAAGAAGCGGGCGGAGCTGTCCGGCGGGATCATCCTGATTCTGCTGGGAGCCAAGATTCTGCTGGAGCACCTGGGAATTTTCGGGTGACAAAAGCCCCTGCGCCCACAAATTTGGACGCAGGGGTTTTCCCTTTACAGCGCGCTTCCGCGAGTCGGTATATGTAATCGTATGGTATCCACGCCCTCCAGCTCAAGCAGGAATTGCTTCTTCTCAATGCCCCCGGCATAACCGGTCAGGCTGCCGTTGCTGCCGACCACCCGGTGACAGGGAATCAGGATGGAAATGGGGTTGTGTCCCACAGCGCCGCCTGCCGCCTGTGCCGATGCCGGAATGCCCTCCGCCCGGAGCGCCCGGGCGAGGGCTCCGTAGGTCGTGGTGCTTCCCCGGGGAATCTCCCGCAAAAGGCGCCACACGGCCTGCCGGAAGGGACTGCCGTCAGGCGCCAGCGGCGGCAGCGCGGGGAGGGGCGCTTTGCCGAAATAGGCCTTCAGCCAGGACTCCGTCTGGCGGAACACCGGCAGCTCCGGACACGGCTCCGCCGCCAGGGCAGTGGGAAAGTATTTCTGTCCCTCCATCCAGAGCCCGGTGAGGGCCTCGCCGTCCGCGGCCAGCGTCAGCAGACCCAGCGGGGAGGAGAGTTGTGTTTGATACATGCGCAGCACCTGCCTTTCCGATATTTTCAGTATAACACTTCCAGGTGGGACTTGCAAGCACAGACAAATCGTGGTAACATCAAGAAGTGATTATGCGAAATAAGATGAGACCTGTGGGGGGACAAGGTGCGCGTTTCATAGAGCAATTTCCGGAAATCATGAGAAAACGGGGCGAGGACGGGGGCCGCGGGACAGGGCGGCGTTCCCCCTGCGGGGACAATGCGGCCGCGGCATTCCTGGACCGGCGAACGTTTCTCGGTATTTTGGGGGATTGCCGCAGGTCCGAAAGAGAGAGGACGTTATGCTGCTTGCCGTTGACGTGGGGAACTCCACCATATCCGTTGGGCTGTTCGACCGGGAAAAAACACTGCGAATGCACGCCTGCCTGAATACCGACAGTCACAAAACCGCAGATCAGATCAGTGTCGATCTGATGAATCTGTTCACGCTGCACCAGATTGACTGCAGTGTCATCACCGGCGCGATCCTCTGCAGCGTGGTGCCGCCGCTGAATTTCATGATGGAAAAAGCGCTGACCCGTCTGCTGGGAAAACCGCCCATGGTGGTGGGGCCCGGCGTCCGGACGGGACTGGATCTGCGTCTGGCGGTACAGACCCAGGTGGGAGCGGACATTGTGGCGGACGCTGTGGCGGCGGTGGAGAAGTTCCAGCCGCCCATCATTATTATTGATATGGGCACTGCCACGGTGATCGGCGTGGTCTCCCAGGAGCGAACCTATGAGGGCGGCCTGCTGCTGCCGGGCGTCAACGTCTCCCTGGAGGCACTGAACCGCCGGACAGCCCAGCTGCCGGCGATTGCCATTCAGCCCCCCAAGAGTCTGATCGGTAAAAACACGGAGGAGTGCATGCGCTCCGGAATTGTCTACGGCAGCGCGGGAATGCTGGACGGGATCATCGACCGCATCCGGGAGGAGTTCCCTAATCGGGAGGTCAACGTGGTAGCCACTGGCGGCAGTGCGCCGGTGATTGTGAAGTACACCCGGAATCCCATCGTCTATGACGAGCATCTGCTGCTGGAGGGGCTGTGGAGCATCTATCAGAAGAACCAATAAAGTAAGATCGGTCGAAAAAGCCGCCGGCTGTATGCCGGCGGCTTTTTGAGCGCCGAGGCTGCCGGGATCAGCACGGATATCCGAACTGCCGCAAGACGGCAGCCACACTGCCGTTGCGGAAATCCATGCCGATCCGGTCCATCAGCCGCAGGGAGGAGGGGGCACCCTGCCGGACCGACGCCACACCGTCCCTGGTGGTGAGGGAGGCCGGAAAGCCGAGCCGTGCACTCACAGCCTCCGCCATGGTGTTCCACTTACCCCGGGGATAGGTGTACACCTGGGGCCGAGTGCCCGTCTCCGCCTCAATCTGATCCAGAATCGCCCTGGTATCGTCTCCCAGAATCCTGACATAGGTGCTCCAGTTCTCGGAGGGACTTTTCAGGACCCCTAAGCGCCCGCCCTGGGACGTGGTATCGCCATGGAGAGATCTGGTATGGGCCTGGAAGGACACCAGGCCGCTCTCCGCCATTTCCCGGACCTGATCCCAGCTCATGCCCCAGTCGGCCCACTGGATGGCGTCGCCGATGAGGGAGATCTCCGCCTTCATGTCCAGCTCCTGCAAGATGGGCAGGACATAGGTGTGATTGCTCTGATAGCCGTCGTCAATGCTGATGACAATGGGCTTGTCCGGCAGAGGCGTCCCCTGTTCCACATAGTCGATCACCTGGGAGAAAAATACCGTGTGGAAGCCCGCGTCCTTCAGCTCCTGCAGCTGCTTTTTGAAAACCTCCGGCGTTTTGGAATAGCCCTTTCCCAGGTAAGAGATGTCGTGGTACATCAGGATGGGGACCTGAACGGCAGCTCCCGGCGTGAGCGCACCCTGCCGTTTCAGGGCCCTGGATAGGATCACAGCCGCCGCAGCCCGGGTGAGAGGGCCCTGGGGATCAAAGCGTCCGTCCTCGTAGCCGTTTACCAGCCCCAGCTGAACAGCGGAACACACATAGGGCAGCCGGCTCTCTGTGATCTGGGAAACGTCCGAAAAGCTGACGGATGTGTCAGAGGAGACCTCCTCCGGAAACAGCGCCTGCACCAGCAGCTGCGCGGCAAATTCCCGGGTGATGGGGTCGCCCCGGGAGGTCATGTCCTGCGCCTGAAACCAGCCGAAATACTGGCCGTAGGCAATGGCGGGATCTGCCCAGCCGCTTCCGCCTTGCAGCTTGCGGTCATCCAGACCGGAGGCCCGGCAGACCATAGATAAAAAGGCCTGTTTACTGATGAACTCCCCGGGGCGGAAGGCTCCGCCGCTGCCCTGGAGATATCCCTTTGCCGTCATGTCGGCAATCGCCCCATAGGCCCAGTGGTCTTTGGGAACATCCCGGAATCCTGCGGCAGAGGCGGCGGGGGAGAGCGCCGCGCAGAGCATCCAGGCCAGACACAGCGCGGTCCATCGTTTCAAGCAGTTTCTCATTCTTTCGTCACCAGATCCAGTATGGCAAAGACGGCGCCACCTATGCAAACAGGTCACGCCGTCTTCGCAGAATGTCAATTGGTTGTGCGGAGTACGGTTATTTCGCCAGAACCTTCTTCAGCCTGGCAAACCGGGGCAGAGAATCCTGCCGGGGCAGCTTGGGCTCGCCCTGGATCAGGGGCAGCGCATAGTCGATGAAGGCCTTTTCCACGCCGTTGTGGGCGGCGTTGATCCACTCCAGAGGCACCTTCTTCTCCGTATTGGCCACGTCGGTGAGGTTCAGCAGCTTGGTCCGGCAGACATACTGGCCGTCCTCATAGCTGCGCTCAAAGCCCACCATCTTGTCGGTGATGCCGGCCACGGCGTTTTCCACGGCCGCCTTGCCGGACATGAAGCTCTCCTCAATGTCGGTCTCAGAGGCCAGGTGCGCACCGCAGCGCTGCAGGAGACTCAGCTCGATCCCGCGGACCTTGGCGCCGGTCTTCTCCTTGCAGGCCTCGGCCAGGGTGGCGGCCAGACCGCCCAGCTGGGCGTGGCCGAAGCCGTCGGTGGCGGAGGTCTTCGCCTCGGAGACGAAGGAGCCGTCGGCGTAGTGGATGCCCTCGGACACGGCCACCATGCAGTTGCCCTTTTCCTTGTAGATCCGGTCCACATCGGCGAGGAACTGCTCCATGTCAAAATCCACCTCGGGGAGGTAGACCAGGTCCGGTCCTGCGCCGTAGGCGGTGGCCAGAGCGGCGGCACCGGCCAGCCAGCCGGCGTGGCGGCCCATGATCTCGATCACGCACACCATGCCGGTGTCATAGACCCGGGCGTCCTGATAGACTTCCATGCAGGACGTTGCGATATACTTGGCGGCAGAGGCGAAGCCGGGGCAGTGGTCGGTGCCGAAGAGGTCGTTGTCGATGGTCTTGGGCACACCCATCACCCGGCACTCATAGCCCACCTTCTGCATATATTTACTGATCTTGTTGCAGGTATCCATGGAGTCATTGCCGCCGTTGTAGAAGAAATAGCGGACGTCATACTTCTTGAAGATCTCCAGAATGCGCTTGTAGTCCGTATCATCCACATCGGGGTCTGCCATCTTGTAGCGGCAGGAGCCCAGGGCAGAGGAAGGAGTGTACTTCAGCAGCTCCAGCTCAGCGGGGTCCTCCTGCCCCATGTCGAAGAGCCGGTCGTTCAAAACGCCCTTGATGCCGTGCTCCGCGCCCAGCACCCGGGTAATGTTGGGATTTTTCAGCGCCGTGCTGATGACACCATAGGCACTGGCGTTGATGACGGAAGTGGGGCCGCCGGACTGGCCGAAAATACATGCGCCTTTCAGTTCACTCATGAAAAATGCCTCCTCAACTTGATTCAAATTCAGGTGCATCCATCATATCATTGAAAAAAAGAATTGTAAATACTTGCATTTTATTTTTTTTGTGATATTATCTTATCGGAAAATCGTTTTCCTTTCCACAAACTGTCAAATTAAACTAAATGATTCAGGAGATGATTGCTATGCCATTGGTCACTTCCACCGAGATGTTCAAGAAGGCCTACAACGGCGGTTACGCCATCGGCGCCTTCAACGTCAACAACATGGAGATTATCCAGGGCATCACCGAGGCCTGCCGTGAGGAGAAGGCCCCTGTGATCCTCCAGGTCTCCAAGGGTGCCCGCGCCTACGCCAACCGCACCTATCTGGTGAAGCTGGTGGAGGCCGCTGTCATCGAGTGCCCCGAGATCCCCATCGTGCTCCATCTGGACCACGGCGACAGCTTCGAGACCTGCAAGTCCTGCATTGACGACGGCTTCACCTCCGTCATGATCGACCTGTCCTCTCTGCCCTTCGCCGAGAACATCGAGGGCACCAAGGAGGTCGTCAAGTACGCCCACGACCACGGCGTGGTGGTCGAGGCCGAGCTGGGTGCTCTGGCCGGCGTGGAGGA
>JAHZBA010000029.1 GCA_019423635.1 Clostridiales bacterium | reverse complement strand
TCATCAACGTCTCCAAGGTGGCCCTGCCCCTGGAGGTGGACCTCCCCTCCGCCGAAGAGCTCTTTAAGGACTGAGATATTACCTCCTAAACTCTCTCTTGATACCGTGATCCCAAGCGTGCACAGCCCTTCGGGGCAACGGGAACCGGGAACGTCCGAGGACGTTCCCGGTTCCCGTTTTTGATGGCCGGACCGGCGTCGGGACGCTCCGCCTGGATGCCGCCGCACGGCCGGAGCGTCTGCTGCATAGGATGGTTCAGCACCATCTGAAAGGAGGATGCCGGAACCACTGTTCCGGTTGATTGAATATGGAACAAAACAACCGCGGTTTTTTTTCCGGATCTATGCAGCAGAGGGGAACGGGCCGGATGAACAATCCCGATGAACCCATGATTCCCCTGCCCGCCCCCGGCGAGGGCGGCCCGGCCTACCCCGGCAACGGTGCGGAGCCGGTCATTCCGCTGCCGCCTGTGGGAGATGGCGGCCCCGTCTACCCCGGCAACGACGCAGGCGCCGAGCCGGTGATCCCGCTGCCGAACCCCGGCGAGGGCGGCCCGGTGTATCCCGGCGACGGAGGCGCAGCGGTGGAGCCGGTGATCCCGCTGCCGAATCCCGGTGAGGGCGGCCCGGTCTATCCCGGCAATAACAACAACGGCTGGATCTGCGGCGGCAACACCTGCGGCGGTGTGGCCATTCTGCCGGGCATCATCGGCACCATGTGGCCCAGTGCGGCAAAGGTGCGCTTTTTGAATGCCGCCTATAATTATCCGGCCTTCCGGATTTTTATCGGGAACAGCCGGTTTGTCAACCTGCTGAACTACGCCTCCGCCACCAACTACGGCCGTGTGGCCGCCGGCTTCCAGACGGTCACTGTGACCGGTACGGACGGCTATATTTACATTCAGAAGACCATGCCCTTCCAGGCCAACTCTGTGAGCACCATCGCCATCATCAACACCGCCAGCGGCATGGACCTGATGCAGATCACCGACAGCTGCTGCCCGCCCACCAATGGCTATTCCAATTTCCGTATTGGCAATCTGGCCTATAACAGCGGGCCGCTGGATGTTATTATGAGCGATGGCCGGGTGGTCTACAGCGATCTGCGCTTCAAGGAAGTGGGCGTCTTTAAGCGCATTGTGCCGGGCGTCTACCAGTTCTTCTACGCAGATACCAACCTGATGCCCATGCCGGCGTCCATGGACATCGAGACCTTGGACTCCGCCTGGCTGGGCGTGTATCCGCCCCACGAGACCTTCGGCTCTCTCTATCTGAACGTCACCAGCAATGCCATCTACAGCGTCTACCTGCTCCAGAGCGGAAGCGGACGCAACAACATCCAGAACCTGATCCTGATGGACCGCTGATCCATGAAAACCGTCCCACAGAGGACTGAGGGGCCCGGCCTTTGGCCGGGCCCCTGCCGGATTTTACAGAACCGGGCGGATCGGGGCGGAAGGGACCGCGGGAGCAATTTCTGGCGCATCTGACCAATATGTGACGGCGAAAAGTGCTTTTTTCAGGGGCTTTCAACAGAAAAAACCGCCGCAGGCGCCGGTCTGCCGGCTGAGCCGGTACGGGGAGACGGCCCTGATGAGCAGCGGAATCTGCGGGACGCAAAGCTGAAAAGGAGATAGGGAAAGATTATGCTTGCGATTGAAAAAAATTTGAGTATAATGGTAGGCAGATGGGCTTTGCGTCTCTCCGGGAGGTGCGGTCCATGGGAGCAAGGAACGTCTGGCTGCCGTTGATTGAGACGGCGGAAAGGAGAACTGTCGATGCAGAAAATGAGAAGATTGGTTCCCCTGCTGCTGGCGCTGTGTCTGCTGGCGGGGTGCGGGCAAGCTGTCCCGGATAACGAGGATGAGGAGATCTATATCGACCGGCTGGTGCTGAGCGAGGTGAATCTGGAGTATGAGGCGGAGGCCCTGTCCAGCGGCGCGGCCGCCAAGGACACGCTGCTGATGCCCGTGGCGTCCGGCACCGCCACAAAGAAGACCAGCCGGGCTGTGGTGGACTACTCCAATATTAAAGATGGCTATGTGATGGTGCAGTTCACCGGCAGCACCTCCAAGCGGCTGAAGGTCCAGGTGAAGGGGCCCACTACCACCTATACATATGACCTGCCTGCCAAGGCCTGGACCACCTTCCCCCTCTCCGACGGGAACGGCAGCTACAAGGTCACCGTCTACGAGAACACCAGCGGCGACAAGTACGCCGAGGAGCTGTCCGTGTCCTTCAAGGTCACGCTGAAAGATGAATTTGCCCCCTTCCTCCGGCCCAATCAGTATGTGGATTACGGCGTGGCGCCCAACTCCGTCAGCAAGGCCAAGGAGCTGACGAAGGATCTGACCAATGCGCTGGACAAGGTGAAGGCGGTTTACGAGTTTGTGATTAAAAATCTGACCTATGACCGGGCCCTGGCGGCCTCTGTCAAAAGCGGCTATCTGCCGGTGCTGGACAATGTGCTGGCCAATAAGAAGGGCATCTGCTTTGACTACGCCTCGCTGATGACCGGAATGCTCCGCAGCCAGGGCGTGCCCTGCAAGCTGGTGGTGGGCTACGCCGGCAAGGCCTATCACGCCTGGATCAGCGTCTGGTCCGAGGAGACCGGCTGGATTGAGGGCGTTGTGTACTTCGACGGCACCACCTGGCAGCGGATGGACCCCACCTTCGCCTCCTCCGGCAAGAGCAGCGAGTCCATTATGAAGTACATCGGCGACGGCAAGAACTACACCACAAAATATCTTTACTGAGGCGCAGGCCGGCAGCGCCGGACCCTGTCCATCACCAAATAGGAATGGAGTTGCAGATGAAAATGATGTCCAACGAAGAGATCTCCGCCCTGAGCCTGGAGCTGTCGCTGCTGTTTCACGCCGGCGTCGGCACGGGAGACGCCCTGACACTGCTGGCGGAGGAGAGCGATCCGGAGTTTCAGGCGCTGCTGAGGGGTATGGCCGGCCGGGTGGATGAGGGGGCGTCCCTCTCCGCCGCGTTGCGGGAGACGGGCCGGTTCCCCGTCTATGTCTGCGGCCTGGTGGAAGTGGGCGAGCGCACCGGCCGCACAGAGGAGGCCCTGGCCGCTCTGTCCCGCTACTATGAGGACCGGGTGCGGCTGGGCCGCCGGGTCCGCAGTGCGCTGCTGTATCCCGCGGTGATGC
Source organism: Clostridiales bacterium (assembly GCA_019423635.1). Lineage (GTDB taxonomy): Bacteria > Bacillota > Clostridia > Oscillospirales > Oscillospiraceae > Oscillibacter. The sequence goes on along the minus strand of JAHZBA010000029.1, from coordinate 32,776 downwards.
TGGCGCTGATGCTGGTGGTGATCGCGGTGCTGCTGGTGAAGGTGCTGCCGATCTTTGACGATGTGTACGCCTCCCTGGGCGGGCGGCTCACCGGCGTGGCCGGGGGACTTTTGACCCTGGGCCGCTGGCTGGACAGCGCCATGCCGGTGGTGTGGGTGCTGCTGGCGGTGGTGGCCGCGGCGGTCATCGCCTTTGCGGCGGTGGAGTCCTTCCGGACCAAGCTCCTCTCCGCCTGGCGGCGGAGCCACGGGGACAAGGGCATCACCAGAAAGCTGAACACCGCCCGGCTGGCCCAGGCGCTGTCCATGGGTATGGCCAGCGGACTGCCCCTGGAGGAGGCGGTGGGTCTGGCCGCGGGACTCATGGAGGACATCCCCGCCGCCAGGGCCCGCTGTGTGGACTGCCAGACCCGGCTGGAGAGCAGTGAGAGCCTCAGCGAGGCCCTGCGGAGCAGCGGGATGCTGCCCCCTGCCCAGAGCCGCCTTCTGGAGCTGGGCCAGCGCAGCGGAACCGGCGACGCCGCCATGGAGAAGATCGCCGGGGATCTGACCGAGGAGGGCGAGGCCGCCCTGGAGGACGCCGTGAGTCGGGTGGAGCCGGCGCTGGTGCTGGTGTGCTCCGTGCTGGTGGGCCTGATTCTGCTGTCTGTGATGCTGCCCCTGATGCACATCATGGCGGCCATCGGGTGAGCCTATGAAGAGGAGGAGAACCGGCTGGCCGACCCTGCTCCGGGGCCTGCTGCTGCCGGTGATTGCCGCCGGGGCGCTGGTGTGCTTTGCCGTGGCCCTGAACAGCCTGGACAGCGGGCGGTCCCAGGAGGACCTGCGCCAGCTGGAGGAGACGCTGCGGCGGGGGTGTGTGGCCTGCTATGCGGCGGAGGGGGCCTATCCCCAGGATCTGGAGTACCTGCAGGAGCACTACGGCGTCCAGATTGACGAGGCGCGGTACACGGTATTTTACTCCGTGTTTGCGGAGAACCTGATGCCGGATATCACAGTGCTGGAGAATGAGTCATGAAGAAAAGAGCGATCCAACATCATATGGACGGGCTGATTGCGCTGCTGCTGTTCGGTGTGTTTGCCGTGTGTGTGCTGGCGGTGCTGCTGACCGGCGCGGACGCCTACCGCCGTCTGACGCAGCGGGATCAGGCCTCGTACAGCCGCCGGACCTGTATGCAGTACATCGCCACCCGGGTGCGCCAGGCGGACAGCCTGGGCCAGATTTCCGTGGAGTCCTTCGGCGGCCAGGATGCCCTGGTGCTCTCGGACGGGGAGTATCTGACGCGGGTTTACTGTTATGACGGCCACCTGATGGAGCTCTACTGCAGCGTGGAGGCCGAGATGGAGCCCCAGGACGGGGAGCAGGTCATGGAGGCTGAGGGGCTGGCGCTGTCCCTGGAGGACGGGCTGCTGACGGCGGTGTTCACCGGGGCGGACGGCGGGGAGGAGACGCTGCGGCTGTCCCTCCGGAGCGAGGAGGCGGATGCGGTGCCCGGCCTGATGCCTGGCGGTATGCTGGGCGCGGTGGTCCCTGATTCCGGAGAGGGGGCGGCCGCATGAGGAGCAAGGCCCCTTTGATGATGATGGAGCAGATGGTCATGCTGCTGGTGTTCGCCCTGGCAGCGGCACTGTGCCTGCAGGCCTTTGTGAAGTCCGACGAGATGTCCCGCCGCAGCGAGGCCCGGGACCGGGCGGTGGTCGAGGTCCAGAACGCGGCGGAGCTGATCCGCTACTACGGCGGCGACGCCGCCCACGCCCTGTACTGCACCGCGGAGCAGATGGGCGCCGGTTATGAGCAGGGCGTGCTTACACTGGACTACGATGAGAAGTGGACGCCTATCCATTACGACGAATGCGGCATGGAGGCCCCTGTGCGGGTTTACCGGCTGGTGGTCCAGGGGGTTCCTACGGACGTACCGGGCCTCTGGAAGGCGGCGGTCTCCGTGGTGACCGGCGATCAGGCTGGCCAGGAGCTGGATGTTCTCTTTGAGCTTGAAGTCTCCTGGCAGGAGGACAGTGCCCATGAATGAGAAAAAGAGTGCGCATTTCACGCCTCCGGCCGTCGGCGGCGTGTCGCTGCTGGTGGTTTTTGCCGTGCTGTGCCTGACGGTGTTCGCCCTGCTGGGCCTGGCCACGGTGCAGGCGGACGTGCGCCTGGCGGACGCCTCCGCTCAGGCGGTGAGCGATTATTACGCCGCGGACTGCGCGGCCCAGGAGATCCTGGCCCGCATCCGGAACGGGGAGCTGCCGGAGGGCGTGGCCGTGGACGGCGATACCTACAGCTTCTCCTGCCCCATCTCCAAGCGCCAGACCCTGGAGGCAGAGGTCCGGCTGGAGGGCGGGGATTACACCGTTTTGCGCTGGCAGGCCGCCGCCTCCGGAGAGTGGACCTTTGACGACGGCCTGGATCTGTGGGACGGAGTTCCCCTGTTTTGACGAGGGAGACAATGATGGACGAGGAGGCCCTGTTATGACAGAGCTGATGGAGTATTTAAAGCGTGTGGTGAACGACCGGGCGTCGGACCTGTTCATTGTGGCCGGCGGTCCGGTGTGCGAGAAGCTGGATAAGCGCATGGTGCCGATCAGTGAGGAGCGGGTGTTTCCCCATGAGACCGAGGAGCTCATTACAGATCTGTATGCCAAGGCGGACAGAGACATGGGACAGTATTTCCGCCGGTGGGACGACGACTTCTCCTTCTCCCTGCCGGGTCTGGCCCGGTTCCGGGTCAACACCTACCGCCAGCGGGGCTCCATGGCGGCGGTGGTGCGGGTGGTGGCCTTTGATATCCCGGACTGGAGGGACATGGGGATTCCCGAGGGGGTCATGGCCCTGGCGGACGTGACCCACGGCATGGTGCTGGTCACCGGTACGGCGGGCAGCGGCAAGTCCACCACCCAGGCCTGTATCATCGACCGGATCAACCAGACCCGAGAGGCCCATATCATCACCCTGGAGGACCCCATAGAGTACCTGCACCGGGATGTGAAGAGCATTGTCAGCCAGCGGGAGATTGCCATTGACACGGAGGACTACCTCTCCGCCCTGCGGGCGTGCCTGCGGCAGGCCCCGGATGTGATTTTGCTGGGAGAGATGCGGGATCAGGAGACCATCCACACCGCCATGACGGCGGCGGAGACCGGCCACCTGCTGATTGCCACCCTGCACACCAAGGGGGCCGTCAACACCATCGACCGGATTGTGGACACCTTCCCCAGCGGCCAGCAGGAGCAGGTCCGGGCCCAGCTGAGCATGGTGCTGCGGACGGTGATCTCCCAGCAGCTGCTGCCCAGCGTGGACGGCGGCCTGGTGCCGGCCTTTGAGATCATGCACGTCAATCCCGCCATCCGCAGCCTGATCCGGGACGCCAAGACCCACCAGCTGGAAAACACCATCAATGACGGCAGCAAGGAGGGCATGATTACCATGGAGCAGTCCATCGTGAACCTGTACAAGGCCGGCAGGATCTCGGCGGAGACCGCCATGGATTACGCAGACAAGCCCGAGCAGATTCGCCGCCGGCTTGGAATTTAACGGGCAGCTGATTTGTACAAAACCGCTTTCGTGTTGGAATGTCAGACACGGAAGCGGTTTTGCCTATTGCCGAGGCTTCCCGGGTCCTGCATACTGGCTTTCAGGGGGACGTCCCGGCTGCCTGCGCCGCCGGCGGGAATGAAAGGGTGGTTTTTCCGGGATCATAGTATAGTCACCGCAGTTGAAAAGAAGCCGCTGCTTCTTTTCAAGGCCTGGCGGTGGGTTTCACAGGCAAAACACGGCACAGACTGCTTCCGGCCTTTCCGCTCGGAAGCAAGCAGGATGAATCTTCCAGGAAAATGCCGGCAAGCCGCAAAGACCGCGTGGAACGCACCGTCTGTGCGGGGTTCATCCATGGAGGACAGCCTGCCGGCGTCCCGCCTCCCATGAGGCGGAACCCGCGGCAAAGGCCCTGCACCGCCACCGGGCGGGCACCGGGCAGACGGACGCCGCTTCCAGGGCTCCGAAAACGGGAGGCGTATTGAATGGAATTGTTTCCCAGAAGAGGGCAGAGCCGGTAAACAAGATGGCGGAAAGCGGCCAAATTTTCCTTGCATTGGGTGGGTAAATCGTTTATAATGTAACATGTTGCGTAGAATGGGAAAGTTTGGACCACATGGCCGGATGGGAAGGTGGCCGGCAGTTACTTTGGACGTGAGAGAAGGTGAGAATCGGATGTCACTGGAAGCAATTGAGAAGGTCACGGAGGTGGAGCGGCAGGTGAAGGAGCGCCGGGCCGCCGCCGACGTCCAGGCCCAGCAGATGCGGACGGATGCGGAGCGGACCGGTCAGGCCCGTTTGCAGCAGGCCCGCGCCGACGCCGCAGAGCGGGGCAGGGAGCTCCTGAAGCAGGCTGAGGAGCAGGCTGCCCGGCAGGCGGAGGAGATCCAGCGCGCCGCGGAAACAGAGGCCGCCGCCCTGCGCGATCAGGCGGAGCAGCATCTGGCGGAAGCCGCGGAGTTTATTGTCGGAAGGGTTGTGAATCACTGAGATGGCCATTGTAAAAATGAAAAAGCTCCGCGTCATGGCGATGGCCGGCCGGCGAGAGGAACTGCTGCGGGAGCTGCAGCGCCTGGGCTGTGTGGAGATCAGCGAGCCGGAGGACCATCTGGCGGACCCGGCCTGGTCGGCGCTGCTGCAGCGGGGCACCTCCTCTCTGACCCAGACCCGGACGGAAATTGCGGACGTGGGCACCGCCCTGGCGGCACTGAAGCAGTACGCCAAGACCAAGGACGCTCTCTTCGTCCAGCGCAAGCCGGTGTCGGAGCAGGACTTCCTGGACCCGGAGCGCCGGGAACAGGCCAGAGTTGTCAGCCGCCGGATCGGCGGGTCTTTGCAGGAGATCAGCCGCCTCCAGGGAGAGGAGAACCGGCTTGCCGCCCGGCGGGCGGCGCTGGAGCCCTGGAAGTCGCTGGATGTGCCTCTGGAGCTGGAGGGCACGGCCCACACGCTGGTCCGGATGGGAGTCTGCCCCGGCGCCACGGATACCGGCGCCGTGCGGACGGCTCTGGCGGACACTGCGGCGGAGCTCTATGAGGCGGGAGCGGACAAGCAGCAAAAGTACTATCTTCTGATCTGCCACCGGGCGGAGGAGGAGAAGGTGCAGGAGCTCCTGCGGCCCTTTAACTTCAGCGCCGTGTCCTTCCAGGGACTCACCGGCACCGCCGCGGAGAACGCGGACGATCTGGACCGCCAGCTGGCGGAGAACCGCCAGGCACAGGAGCGGGCCATGGAGGCCATTGCCCAGGATGCCGATTCCAGAGACGCTTTGTGGATGTACCTGGACGGACTGAACGCAGAGGCCTCCAAGAATACCAGCGCAGAGCGGCTTTTGACCGATGGGACCATTCTCTTCTTCGAGGGCTGGGTCCCGGCGGAGAACCTGAGCCAGGTGGAGGACCTGCTCCAGCGTCTGGACTGCGCCTGGGAGGCCGGCGACCCCGCGGAGGAGGAGATCCCCCAGGTGCCGGTGCGGCTGAAGAACAACCGCCTCACAAGGCCCTTGAACATGGTGACGGAGATGTACTCCCTCCCCGCCTACAGCAACGTGGACCCCAACCCCCTCATGGCACCGTTCTTTATTTTGTTCTACGGCATCATGATGGCGGACATGGGCTACGGCCTTTTGATGTTCCTGGCGGGCACCATCATTTTGAAAAAGTACCGTCCCAAGGGGACCATGGGTCACATGATGGGCCTGATGCAGCTGTGCGGTGTGTCCACCTTTGTGGTGGGAGCGCTGACCGGCGGCTTCCTGGGTGACTTTTTGACCCAGGTGGTGAAGCTGACCACCGGCGGCGATTTCGCCCTGCCGGCCCTGTTCACCCCCCTGGAGGACACCATGGCGATTTTGATCGCCGCCATGTGTATCGGTTTCGTACAGATCATCACCGGCATGGTCATCAGTTTCGTCCAGAAGCTGAAAAACGGCCAGGTGCTGGACGCGGTCTTCGAGGAGGTCACCTGGTGGGTGGTCTTCGCAGGGCTGGCGCTGATGATTCTGGGCGTCACCCCCCTCGTGCTGTACGCGGGTCTGGCCCTGGTTGTGGCAGGACCCCTGGTGCAGAACAAGGGCTTCGGGAAGATCACAGGGATCTTCGGGTCACTGTACAACCACATCACGGGGTATTTCGGAGACATCCTCTCCTACTCCCGTCTCATGGCCCTGATGCTGGCCGGCTCGGTCATCGCCCAGGTGTTCAACACCCTGGGCGCCATCCCCGGCAACATCATCGTCTTTCTGCTGATCTCCCTGGCGGGCAATACGCTGAACTTTGCGCTGAACCTGCTGGGCTGCTATGTCCACGACCTGAGACTGCAGTGTCTGGAGTATTTCGGCAAGTTCTACGAGGACGGCGGAAAGCCCTTCCGCCCCCTGGAGATCAACCCCAAATATTACGATATCGTTAAATAAGAGGAGGAAACAATCATGATGGACAACATGGAGCTTATTCAGGCAATTGAGCAGAGCGCGGCGGCGCAGTCCTTCCTGGGCGCCTTTGGCGGCCTGGCCCTGGCCCTGCTGGGCGCGGGCCTTGCGGCGGTTCTCAGCGGCATCGGCTCCGCCAAGGGTACCGGCATCGCCGGCGAGGCGGGCACGGGCCTTCTGTGCCAGGACCCCAGCAAGTTCGGTAAGGTCATGATCCTGCAGGTGATCCCCGGCACCCAGGGCCTGTACGGCCTGGTGGTGTGGTTCTTTGCCGTGTTCCGCATGGGTCTGCTGTCCGGCACCCTGCCCCAGCTGACGGTTGCCCAGGGGCTGCAGTACTTTGCCGCCTGCCTGCCCATGGCTCTCGGCGGCCTGTTCTCCGCCATTGCCCAGGGCCGCGTGGCTGCCGGTTCCATCAACATCCTGGCCAAGAAGCCTGACGACTGGTCCAAGGGCATGGTGCTCTGCATCACCGTGGAGTTCTATGCCATCTTGTCTCTGCTGGCTTCCATGCTGATGATCATCAATATCAGCGCCTGACCCCATAGAAAGGGGAGTCAATATGAACGGAATCGAAAAAATCACCGGCCTGATCCAGTCTGAGGCCCAGGCGGAGATCGACGCCGTATTGGCCCAGGCCCGGGAGGAGGCGGCCCAGGTGACCGCCCGCTATGAGGCCCAGGTCAAGGCGGAGACCGCGGATCTGGACAGCCGGAGCGAGAAGGCCGCCGCCGAACGGCGGGAGCGCCTTGTCAGCGCGGCCCAGATGGAGGCCCGGAAGGCGGCTCTGGCCGCCAAGCAGGAGATGGTGGAGAAGGCCTACGCCCTGGCGCTGGAGAAGCTGTGCCAGTTGCCGGAGGAGCGGTACACGGAGGTTCTGGCCTCGCTGCTGATCCGGGCGTCCTCCACCGGCCGGGAGGAGGTTGTCCTCTCGGAGAAGGACCGCAAGCGGGTAGGCGAGGCCGCAGTGGCCAAGGCCAACAAGGACGGCGGCAAAAAGCTGACCCTCTCCCAGGAGACCCGCGACATTCCGGGCGGCTTCATCCTGAAAGACCAGAATGTGGAGGTCAACTGCACCTTCGACACGCTGGTGCGCCTGCAGAAGGCGGAGACCGCGGGAGCGGTGGCAAAGAAGCTGTTCCCGGAGGCATGATGCCGATCCCCCATAAGACCGCGGCAAATCCCCGGCTCTCGCTTTGCACGCTGCCGCGGAGGCCGGAGTCCGCATGGGCTTGGGGGATTGGGATTGCACGACTTCGCCGGTACCGCCTGGAGGCGGTGCCCCGCCGGCTGTGCCGGCGGAGTGGAGATCCGGCGGATTTCCACGGGTGATAGTAGAAGGAGGAAACGCCTTGGCGAAGAAGATCAAAGACACCGATTATCTGGCGATTTCCGCCCGCATCCGGGCCATGGAAAACACGCTCCTCACCCGGGAGCGGATGGAGCAGGTGCTGGAGGCCCGCAGTGACGAGGAGGCGGTGAAGATCCTCCAGGAGTGCGGCTATCCGGAGCTGGACCCCACGCATCCCGAGGCGATGGACGCCGCCCTGGCGGCCGCGCGGGAGGCCACGCTCTCCGACCTGGCTGACAGCGCCCCGGACGCCAGATATATCGACATTTTCAAGCTGAAATACGACTACCACAATGTCAAGGCCCTGCTGAAAGCGGAGGCCATGAACGAAGACCCGACGCATCTTCTGATGGACATGGGCCGGGTGCCGGCGGAGGTGCTGAAAGAGGCGGTTTCCGGCGGCTCTCCGGAGGATCTGCCCGCCTGTCTGGCCGCGGCCGCCGCGGAGGCCCGGGAGGTGCTGGACACCACCAGGGACCCTCAGCTCAGCGACATCGTGCTGGACCGCTGGTGCTATCGGGACATGATGGATGTGGCGGACGCCACCGGCAGTGCATTCCTCCGGGGCTATGTCCAGATCCAGATTGACGGGGCGAACCTGCGGAGTCTGGTGCGGACACTCCGGATGGGCAAGAGCGCGGAGTTTTTGCAGGGTGTGCTGTTTGACGGCGGCAGCATCGACACGGGAGCCATCCTGAAGGTCAGCGCCGACCACGGCGCGGGGCTTACAGAGCTCTATGCCCCCACGCCCCTGCGGGAGGCGGCGGAGGCCGGAGCGGAGGCCCTGAGGGGCGGCGCTCTGACCGACTTTGAGCGGCTCTGCGACGACGCGGCAGGGGACTACCTCTCCGGCGCGCAGACCGTGCCCTTCGGCGAGGCACCGCTGCTTGGCTACCTGGCGGCCCGGGAGACGGAGTACACGAACCTCCGGATTCTGCTGCTGGGCCGGGGGGCGGGACTGTCCCCGGAGCTGATCCGCGCCCGGCTGCGCCGGAGCTATGTGTAAGGCGGTGACAAGATGGCTGTGACTTATCGGATCGCCGCGATTGGCGATTGGGAATCCGTCATGGGATTCCGGGCGCTGGGCCTGGATACCTATCCGGTGGCCTCGGCAGAGGAGGCCCGGGAGAAGGTACGTCAGCTGGCCAAGACCGACTGCGCGGTGATTTACCTCACCGAGACGCTGGCCAGGGACATGGGGGACGTGATCAGCCGTTACAAGGACGAGCTGCGCCCCGCCATCATTCTGATTCCCGGCCGGGAGGGGTCTCTCGGCATCGGCCGGGACAGCATCCAGCGGGCCATAGAAAGAGCGGTCGGCGCAGATATCCTGTGACCTTCAAGGGGGAGCAGGCTCCCCCTTGAGAATCCCCCGCCTCCAGTGACGTCGGTCACTGGAGTGTGCGCCCCTGGGGCGCACGGGTCGGGGTATTTTCGCCACGTACACGCCGCGGCGAAAATGATTTGAGTTTATTTCTCCGCCCAGGGCGGAGAAACCAAGGGAAAACGGAGTTTTCCCCTGGACCCTTTTCCGGGCGTACTCTATTTGGGAAAGGGCCTTTTCCGGCGAATTTATCCTGAAAGAGGGTTGAAAATTTGAGCGGTAAAGTTGTTAAAGTTTCCGGACCGCTGGTGGTGGCCACCGGGCTCTCGGACGCCAATATGTCCGACGTGGTCCGCGTGGGTCCCCAGCGTCTGATCGGCGAGATCCTGACCATGAAGGGCGACGCCGCCTCCATCCAGGTCTATGAGGAGACCTCCGGCCTAGGCCCCGGGGCAGACGTGGTCACCACCGGCGCCCCCATGAGCGTGGAGCTGGGCCCCGGCATGATCGAAGGCATCTATGACGGCATCCAGCGGCCTCTGGAGAAGATTGTGGAAAAGGTGGGCGCCAATATCTCCCGCGGCGTGGAGGTGCCCGCCCTGGACCAGGAGAAGAAGTGGGAGTTCACCGCCACTGCCAAGGCAGGCGACAAGGTCACCGGCGGCGACATCTTGGGCACCGTGCCGGAGACCCCTGTGGTGCTCCATAAGATCATGGTGCCGCCCAATGTCAGCGGCACCATCACTGAGTTGAACAGCGGCTCTTTCAATGTGACGGAGACCATCGGCAAGGTGAAGACCGAGGACGGCAGGGAGGTCCCCCTGCGCCTTGCCCAGAAGTGGCCCGTCCGTGTGGGCCGGCCCTACAAGCAGAAGTTCCCGCCCACCCGGCCTCTGTGCTCCGGCCAGCGGATCATTGACACCATGTTCCCCATCGCCAAGGGCGGCACCGCCGCGGTGCCCGGCCCCTTCGGCTCCGGCAAGACCGTGGTGCAGCACCAGCTGGCCAAGTGGTCCGACGTGGACATCGTGGTCTATATCGGCTGCGGCGAGCGCGGCAATGAGATGACCGACGTTCTGCGGGAGTTCCCCGAGCTGAAGGACCCCCGCACCGGCGAATCGTTGATGAAGCGGACGGTGCTGATTGCCAACACCTCCGACATGCCCGTGGCGGCCCGCGAGGCCTCCGTCTACACCGGCATCACCATTGCCGAGTACTTCCGGGACATGGGCTACGACGTGGCCGTCATCGCCGACTCCACCTCCCGCTGGGCCGAGGCCCTGCGTGAGATGTCCGGGCGCCTTGAGGAGATGCCCGGCGAGGAGGGCTATCCCGCCTACCTCGCCTCCCGTCTCGCCCAGTTCTACGAGCGGGCCGGGTCCGTTGCCTGCATCGGCTCCGACGAACGCCGGGGGAGCCTCACCGCCGTGGGTGCCGTGTCGCCTCCGGGCGGCGACCTCTCCGAGCCGGTCTCTCAGGCCACCATGCGGATCGTCAAGGTGTTCTGGGCCCTGGATTCGTCCCTGGCCTATAAGCGCCATTTCCCCGCCATCCACTGGCTGACCTCTTACTCGCTGTACCTGGACTCCCTGAAGCCCTGGTTTGATGAGAACCTGGGAGAGGCCTTCATGAAAAACCGCACCCAGGCCATGAGTATTCTGCAAAACGAGTCCAGCCTCAACGAGATTGTCCAGCTGGTGGGCAAGGACGCCCTGTCTCCCGCCGACCAGCTGACGCTGGAGGTGGCCCGGATGGTCCGGGAGGACTTCCTGCAGCAAAACGCCTTTACCGATATCGACGGGTTCTCCGCCTATGACCGGCAGGAGAAGCTGCTGGATATCATCCTCAGCTACGACAAGCTCTGCCGCGCCGCCATTGAGAAGGGCGCGCCGGTGATGAAGCTTTTTGACATTCCCGCCCGCGAGAAGATCGGCCGCGCCAAGAGCGTGCCTGTGGAGGAGTATCCCCAGGAATACGCCGCCATCCAGACGGAGATGGAGCAGCAGATCGAAGCCGTGGCGGCTCAGGGAGGTGAGCAGGCATGATCCGTGAATACAGAACCGTAGAGGAGATCGTCAGCCCCTTGATGATGGTCCGGATGGTGGAAAACGTCACCTACGACGAGCTGGTGGAGGTAGAGCTCCACGACGGCTCCATCCGCCGGGGCAAGGTGCTGGAGGTCAACGGCGATACCGCCGTGGTGCAGCTCTTTGAGGCCGCCGCCGGCATCAATCTGGCGGACGCACGGGTGCGTTTCCTGGGACATCCCCTGCAGCTGGGCGTGTCCGGCGACATGCTGGGCCGCGTGTTCAACGGCATGGGCCAGCCCATCGACGGCGGTCCGGAGATCCTGGCGGAGGAGTACCGGGACATCAACGGCCTGCCCATGAACCCCGCTGCCCGGGACTACCCCAACGAGTTCATCCAGACCGGCGTCTCCACCATTGACGGTCTGAACACCCTGGTCCGCGGGCAGAAGCTGCCCATCTTCTCCGGCTCCGGCCTGCCCCACGCGAACCTGGCGGCCCAGATTGCCCGGCAGGCCAAGGTGCGGGGCGACGAGGCGGCCAATTTCGCCGTGGTCTTCGCCGCCATCGGCATCACCTTCGAGGAGTCCGAGTTCTTCGTCAGCGAGTTCCGCCGCACCGGCGCCATCGACCGGACGGTGCTGTTCTCGAACCTGGCCAACGACCCGGCCGTCGAGCGTATCTCCACCCCCCGTATGGCTCTGACCGCCGCGGAATATCTGGCCTTTGAGAAGGGGATGCACGTGCTGGTCATTATGACCGACATCACCAACTACGCCGAGGCCCTTCGTGAGGTCTCCGCCGCCAAGAAGGAGGTCCCGGGCCGCCGCGGCTTCCCCGGCTACCTGTACACCGACCTGGCCACCATGTACGAGCGGGCGGGCCGTCAGCTGGGCAAGAAGGGCTCCATCACTCTGATCCCCATTCTGACCATGCCCGAGGATGACAAGACCCACCCCATCCCCGACCTGACGGGCTATATCACCGAGGGCCAGATCATCCTCAGCCGCGCGCTGTACCGCCAGGGCATCCACCCACCGGTGGACGTGCTGCCCAGCCTCTCCCGTCTGAAGGACAAGGGCATCGGCGAGGGCAAGACCCGGGAGGACCACGCCGGCACCATGAACCAGCTCTTTGCCGCCTACGCCACCGGCAAGGACAACAAGGAGCTCATGAGTATCCTGGGCGAGGCCGCCCTGACGCCCACGGACCTGCTGTACGCCAAGTTCGCCGATGAGTTTGAGCGGCGTTATGTCAACCAGGGCTACGAGGAGAACCGCTCCATTGAAGAGACGCTGGATCTGGGCTGGGAGCTTCTCAGCATCCTGCCCAAGAGTGAGCTGAAACGGATCAAACCGGAGCTGATTGAGAAGTACTGGCCGAAGAAAGACCAGCAGTAAAGGAGGGGGGAACCATGGCGAATATCACGGTAAGCCCCACCCGTATGGAGCTCACCCGCCTCAAGGGCAAGCTGCGCACCGCTCAGCGGGGCCACAAGCTGCTCAAGGACAAGCGGGATGAGCTGATGAAGCAGTTCCTGGACACGGTCCGGGAGGTCCGCTCCCTCCGGGCGGAGGTGGAGGAGGAGCTGATGACGGTGCACAAGTCCTTCACTGTGGCCTCCGCCCTCATGAGCTCCGAGGCTCTGGAGCAGGCACTGCTGTACCCCAAGCAGAGCGTGGTACTGACCCAGACCACCCAGAACATCATGTCGGTCAACGTGCCGGTCTATGATTTTCAGATGCAGACTCGCTCCGAGTCCGACATCTACCCCTACGGCTTCGCGGCCACCTCCGGCGAGCTGGACACCGCCGTGGACGCCCTGGGGAAGGTGTTCCGGAAGATGCTGAAGCTGGCGGAGATCGAAAAGTCCGCCCAGCTGATGGCGGAGGAGATTGAGAAAACCCGCCGCCGGGTCAACGCCCTGGAGTATGTGATGATCCCCAACACCCAGGAGGCCATCCGGTATATCACCATGAAGCTGGATGAGAATGACCGCGCCACCACCACGCGGCTCATGAAGGTGAAGGATATGATCCTGAAGGAGTCCCTGGAGGAGAAGCGGGAGGAGACCGCCCGGGCTGTGGAGGCCTTCAGCAAGCAGCAGGAGCCGGTCTAAAAGACCGAATCTCTACAAAGTGACAGAGGCGGCGGGAGCCGCCTCTGTCACTTTGTCTATCCCTTCACAATTTTCCCGGCAAGGCCTTGACAAACTACAGGAAGTTGAGTAAAGTAAATTCCGGAAAATTTCTTCATACAAAGGAGAATCGGTATGTATTGTGTACAGAACATTGCCTCAGACATCCTGTATGTGGGCGCCTCGGACCGCCGGCTGGCTCTGTTTGAGAATGTATATCCCATCTCCCGGGGCGTCAGCTATAACGCCTATCTGGTGCTGGATGAGAAGACCGTTCTGATGGACGCCGTGGAGGAGGCTGTGGCGGTGCGCTTCCAGGAGAATCTGGAGCACAGTCTGAACGGCCGGACTCTGGACTATGTGGTGGTGAACCACATGGAGCCGGATCACAGCGCCTCTCTGGCGGGGGTTCTGCGGCGCTGGCCGGAGGCCAGGGTGGTGGGCAACGCCAAGACGCTCAGTATGCTCACCCAGTTCACCGGGGTTGATTTTACCGGCCGCAGCGTGGTGGTGAAGGAGGGGGACACCCTGTCCACCGGGCGCCATGTCTTCACCTTTGTCACAGCTCCCATGGTCCACTGGCCGGAGGTCATGGTGACCTATGACACCACCGACAGGATTCTCTTCTCCGCCGACGCCTTCGGCACCTTCGGCGCCCTCAGCGGCAACCTCTATGCCGACGAGGTGGACTTCCCGCGGGACTGGCTGGACGATGCCCGCCGGTACTATACCAACATTGTGGGCAAGTACGGCACGCAGGTGCAGGCGCTGCTGAAAAAGGCCGCGGGGCTGGACATCGCCATGATCTGCCCCCTCCACGGGCCCATCTGGCGGAAGGACCTTGCCTGGTTTGTGGAGAAGTATCAGACCTGGAGCACGTACACACCAGAGGATCGGAGCGTGGCGATCTTCACCGGCTCCGTCTACGGCAACACGGACAACGCCGCCGATATCCTGGCCTCCCGCCTGGCGGAAAAGGGCGTCCGGGGCATTGCCCAGTACGATGTGTCCCACACGGATGTGTCGGAGCTGGTGGCGGAGGCCTTCCGGTGCAGCCATCTGGTGTTCGCCTCGGCCACGTACAATAACGGCATCTTCACGCCCATGGAGAATCTGCTGCTGGACCTGAAGGCCCACAACCTGCAAAACCGCACGGCAGCGGTGATTGAAAACGGCTCCTGGGGTCCCCAGGCCGGGAAGCTGATCCGGGAGATCCTCTCCGGGATGAAGAACATGACGGTGCTGGAGAGCAGCATCACGGTGAAGTCCGCTGTCCAGGCATCTCAGCGGGAGGCCCTGGAGGCTCTGGCGGATGAGATTGCGGCAGATATTCTGGGGTGAGGCCCGCACGCTGTAAACGTGATCGAGAAAACAAAGCGGAGGCAGTCTGCCTCCGCTTTGTCTGTTATCGTCGCCGTATAAGGAACCGGACGATCACATTCCATCGCAAATACGCCGTTACAGCAGCGTGATTCCCGCCTTTTCACAGGCTTCCATCGTCTCCCGGTCCCACAGGCTGGCCTGGACCTCGCCGATGTGGCAGGTGCCCAGCAGCAGCATACACAGCCGGGACTGGCCGATGCCGCCGCCGATGGACTGGGGCAGCTCTCCGCTCAGCAGCATCTGGTGGAAGGGCAGCTCCCGCCGCTGCTCGCACCCGGCCTCCTTCAGCTGGCGCTCCAGAGCCCGGGCGTCCACCCGGATGCCCATGGAGGAGACCTCGAAGTTCTGCTGCAGCACCGGGTTCCACATGAGGATGTCGCCGTTGAGGGTCCAGTCGTCATAGTCCGGGGCCCGGCCGTCGTGCTTGATGCCGGATTTCAGCTTGCCGCCGATCTGCATCAGAAAGACCGTGTGATGCAGCCGGCAGATCTCCGCCTCCCGCTGGCCGGGGGTTAAGTAGGGGAAGCGGTCCTCCAGCTCCTGGGTGGTGATGAAGTACACGTCCCGGTCCGGCCGGAAGAGCAGGGCGGGGAAGGCGTTGCGCAGAGCGGTGGCCGTGTCGCAGATACAGCCCACGATCTCCCGCACGGTGTCCTTCAGGTATTGGACGTTCCGGTTCTGGGGGTCGATGTGCTTCTCCCAGTCCCACTGGTCCACGTAGATGGAGTGGAGATTGTCCACCACCTCGTCCCGCCGGATGGCGTTCATGTCCGTGTAGAGGCCGGTGCCCAGCTTGAACTCATAGCGCTTTAACGCCAGGCGCTTCCACTTGGCCAGGGAGTGGACCACCTGACCGTCGATTCCCACGTCGGGGATGTCGAAGGAGACCGGACGCTCCACGCCGTTGAGGTCATCATTGAGGCCGGTGGAGCCGTCCACAAACAGCGGGGCGGAGACCCGGTGCAGGTTCAGCCGCACCGTCAGATTGTGCTGAAAGTCCGCATGGATCAGCTCAATGGCCCGCTGGAGTTCGTTGTTGGTCAGGGGCATCTTGTAGCCGGCGGGAATGTTGATTTTGCTCATGTTGATAAACCAGTCCTTTTATTTGAATTAGAGCGCTGCGCAGACCCTGTGACAGCCTGTGCAGCCAGTTTACGCGGTCAGCTTTTCCAGCCCCAGCCGCAGGCGGCGCAGGGTCTCCTCTTTGCCCAGGATGTGGCACAGCTCCACGGCGCCGCCGGGGGTCACCAGCTTGCCGGCCGCTGCGATGCGGACAGGCCACATCAGTGTGGCGTTCTTCACCCCCAGGGACTCCGCCAGGGAGATCAGCGTGTCGTGGACAGAATCCTGGGTCCAATCGGCAATGCCCTCCAGGGCGGGGATGGCGGCGCTGAGCATATCCCGGGAGATCTCCGGGGTGGTCTTGGACTTCTTGTTGGTGAAGAACTCCACGTCGTATTCCGGCAGCTGATCGAAAAAGTCCACCTTCTCGGGGATCTCCGTCAGCTTCTCGCAGCGGGCCTGGAGCAGCGCGGCCACGGCGGCGGTGTCAATGGCGGGGTTCTTCACCGTCTGCCGGATATAGGGCTCCGCGGCCTTGGCAAAGGCCTCCGGCGAGAGAGCGCGAAGGTAGGTGGCGTTGAAGTAGTCCAGCTTGGCCATGTCGAAGATGGCGGGGGACTTGGAGATTCCGGCGATGTCAAAGGCCTCCACCAGCTCCTCCAGGGAGAAGATCTCCTGCTCCGCCCGCTCGCCCTTGGGGGCCCAGCCCAGCAGCGCCACGTAATTCAGCACGGCGGCGGTGAGGTAGCCCTGCTGGATCAGATCCTCGTAGGAGGGGTCTCCGTGGCGCTTGGACATCTTGTGCTGCTGGTCCCGCATGACGGGGGAGCAGTGGACATAGGCGGGGATCTCCCAGCCGAAGGCCTCATAGAGCAGGTTGTACTTCGGCGCGGAGGAGAGGTACTCGCTGCCCCGGACCACGTGGGTGATGCCCATGAGGTGGTCGTCCACCACGTTGGCAAAGTTGTACGTGGGCAGCCCGTCCCGCTTCAAAAGCACCTGGTCGTCCAGGGTGCTGTTCTCCACGGTGATATCCCCGAAGCTGACATCGTGGAAGGTGGTGGTGCCGGTATGGGGAATCCGCTGGCGGATCACGTAGGGCTTCCCGGCGGCCAGGTTGGCGGCCACATCCGAGGCGCTGAGGTTCCGGCAGGGGTCCTCGGCCCGGTCAAAGTTTCCGCTGTCCTCCTCGGACTCGCCCTTTTCGCAGAAGCAGCAGTAGGCCGCGCCCTTTTGCACCAGCAGGTAGGCGTACTTGCCGTACAGGTCCCGGCGCTGGGACTGGATATAGGGGCCCACGGGGCCGCCCACGTCGGGGCCCTCGTCGTGGGTGAGGCCGCACTCCGCCAGGGTCTTGTAGATGACCTCCGTGGCGCCCTCCACCAGACGGTTCTGGTCGGTGTCCTCCAGGCGGAAGATGAACGTGCCGCCGGCCTTTCTGGCGATGAGCCAGGTGTAAAGCGCGGTGCGCAGATTCCCCACGTGCATATACCCGGTGGGAGAGGGGGCGAAGCGGGTGCGGACCTTTCCTTTCGGAATCCGGGCCTCCATCTCCTCAAAGATGTTCATGTCGAGTGTCATATGTTTACCTCCATGCTTTTGCAGCAGCCATAGCCATTCACATTATCTCCATTTCCTGGAGAAATGTCAAGGGAATCCAAAGGATCTCTCCGCGTCCGACAGGTTTTCCTCCGGGAGTACATATTGAAATCCGGTGAGAGGGATCTGAGGGGTGCTTCCGTAAAAGAAGAACTGGTAGGGACCGTACTGCAGGAAGTGATACCGGAGCTGGAATTCGCCGTCCGCCAGGCCCCAGATCTCTCCCCAGCCCTGGGGAGCACTGCGCGCCGCCCAGCGGCGGGCCTGAGCCAGGGTGGAGCGGTAGGAGACGGCCCCGTCTATGAGATCCTCCTCCAGCGGGGCGGCGCTGCCGGGGCAGGGACACTCCAGCCTCAGGTGGGTTTGGAGGGCGGTATTGTCTGAAAAGTGCAGGACGCTGACGGCATATTCCCCCGGCTCCCCGTATTCCACCCGCCGCAGACCCTCCACGCGAAAGCGCACCGGGGAGAAGGTCACTACAAAGCCGCCGCCGTAGGCATAGACGGGGCGGTCCTCCAGAGGAAGCCCCGGCGTGCCCAGGAGGCGGCCTATCCGGGATCGCGGTGTGAATTTTGGAATGGTGCGGATGATAGACCACATGGCGCAGTCTCCTTTCGTCGCCGGGGCGGCTTTTTTGACAGGATACCACATAGGCGCCTGAATTTCCAGCGGATTGGGAAAAACAGCAGGGGAAGAGGTTGAAAAATTCACAGAGAAGTGTTATGCTAAGGAGAAAATTGTGCAAGGGGGAAGAAGATGGAGAGAAAGGCGTGGAACAGCCCGGCGCTGCGGCGGAGGGCTCTGACGGCACTTTGTGCCGCGGCGGTCTTCTCCTTTGCCGCCCACGGCTTTTTGTTCTCCAATGAGTTCTTCTCCCATGACAGTGTGTCCTACTTCACCTACGCCACCGGGACCCCCGCCTTCTACGCCGGCATCGGCCGCTTTCTGATCCCAGTCTATGAGCAGATCAAGGGGGATGTGGCGGCGCCGTGGCTCATTGGCCTGCTGCTTGTCCTGTGGACGGCACTGGCGGCGTTGCTGGTGAGCGATCTTTTGAAGATCCGCTCCCGGAGCGGCGTGATCCTGGCCTGCGGGCTGCTGTGCACGAATCCGGCGCTGACCCTGACGGGGGCCACGTATGTCTACTGCATGGATGAGTACGCCTTCGCCCTGCTGTGCGCGGCAGCGGCGGCCTGGCTCTTTGGCCGGAAAGACTGGCGGCGTCAGCTGGCGGGGCTGATCCCCCTGGCGGCGTCCCTGGCGGTGTATCAGACCTATTTCACCGTGGCGGCGGCGCTGTGCTTTTTGCTGGTCCTGCGGCGGACGGCGGCAGGGGAGGCCCTGGCCCGCCTGGTGCGGGACGGGGTGCGGTACCTGGCGTTGCTGGCCGCGGGCTTTGCGCTGTACTATGGCCTCTGGGGGGCCGTCTGCGCCGGAATGGGCGTGGAGAAGCAGCGGGTAGGGGAGTCGTTGCTGGCCGGCGGCGGAGTGCGGAGAGTCCTGTCTTTGCTGAAAGAGGCCAATGTGGAGTATGTGACGGGCCTCTTCGACGGCGGCGGAGTGCTGGGCTGGCTGCTGCCGGCGGTCCATGTGCTGCTGCTTTTTGAATTGCTGTTTTGCCTGTGGGCGCTGCTGCGAAAGCCGTCCCTGGCCCTTGGGAACAAGATTTTGCTGGGGGTGCTGGTGTGCCTGATTCCCACGGCGCTGAACGCCGTGTCGGTGCTGATGGCGGGCGGCGCCACCCAGTTGATGACCTATGCCGGAGAGCTCCTGTATCTCCTGCCCCTGACCTGCCGGGAGCCGGACCGGAAGCGGCCCCGGCTCAATCGGGCAGGCGTCGCGGTGCTGCTGTGCCTGGTGCTGTGGCAGCACGTGGTGTACGCCAACCAGGTCTATATGAAGAAGGAACTGGAGAAGAATTCCGCCCTGGTGCTGGCGGCCCAGGTGATCAGCCGGATTGAGAGCGTGGAGGGGTATGTCCCCGGTCAGACGCCGGTGGCCTTTGCGGGCCGGCTGGATCACAACGACTACCTGAACCGGGGCCGGGAGGCCTTCCGGGACCTGGACGGCACTGTGGGCCTCTGGAGCGACACCGCCGCCACCTACAACCTGGGGCGGTATCTGACGGATTATTTGAACTACCCGCTGCTGTGGGACACGGAGACGGATTTCTCCAGGCGTCCGGAGGTCCAGGCCATGCCGGTGTTTCCTGCGGCGGGGTCCGCGGCGGAGGTGGACGGCACCGTGGTGGTCAGGCTGTCCGAGTGGTAGAAAGGAAGGCGAGGGGATGCTGGTTTCCATCATCGTGCCCTGCTATAATGAGGAGGCGGCCCTGCCGTTTTTCCTGCGGGAGATGCGAAAGACCGCGGAGGCCCTGGGGGCGGAATTCGGCTGTGAGCTGGAGCTGCTGTTTGTCGACGACGGCTCCCGGGACCGGACGCTGGAAGTTCTGCGGGGCTTTGCCAGGGAGGACCGGCGCGTGCGCTACCTCTCCTTCTCCCGGAACTTCGGCAAGGAGGCGGCCATGTACGCCGGGCTTCAAAACGCCAGGGGACAGTACGTGGCCATTATGGACGCGGATCTCCAGCACCCGCCGGCCATGCTGCGGGAGATGTACCAGGGACTTCAGAGCGGCCAGTATGACTGCGTGGCCGCCCGGCGGGAGAACCGGAAGGGGGAACCCCCTGTCCGGAGCTTCTTTGCCCGGTGTTTTTACAAGCTCATCAACCGGATCTCCGACACGGAGATTGTGGACGGCGCCTGCGACTTTCGCATGATGACGCGGCAGGTGGTGGACGCCATTGTGTCCCTGGGGGAGTACAACCGCTTCTCCAAGGGGATTTTCGGCTGGGTGGGCTTTCGGACGAAGTGGCTGCCCTATGAGAACGTGGAGCGGGTGGCGGGGGAGACCAAGTGGTCCTTCTGGAAGCTGCTGCTCTACTCCCTCCAGGGGATTGTGGGCTTTTCCACAGCGCCGCTGGCCCTGGCCTCCGTGCTGGGACTGGTGCTGTGCGTGGGGTCCCTGGTCATGGTGATCTATATCATCATCAAGACCCTGCTCTTCGGCGACCCGGTGGGGGGCTGGCCCTCCATGGCCTGCATGGTGCTGTTTTTAGGCGGCATCCAGCTGTTCTGTATGGGAATTCTGGGGCAGTATCTGGCCAAGACGTACCTGGAGACGAAGCGCCGCCCCATCTATCTTCTGGCGGAGACCGACGAGGAGACTGCGGATGAAACGAAACTGGATTGACGGAACCGTACCCCGGTTTTTGCTGGTGGGAGTCATCAATACCCTGGTTGGCTGCGGAGCCATGTTCCTCCTGTACAACCTGGCCCACTGGTCCTACTGGTGCTCCTCTGCCGCCAACTATGTGCTGGGGGGAATCGTCAGCTTCTTCCTCAATAAGTATTTCACCTTCCGGCGGAGGGAGTGGTCCTGGAGCCAGGTGGTGAAATTCACCGTCAATGTGGCGGTATGCTGGCTGCTGGCCTATGGGCTGGCCCAGCCTCTGGTGGGGCGGGCCCTGACAGGCTGGTCTGTACGGCTCCAGGAAAATGCGGCCATGCTGGTGGGCATGTGCCTGTACACGGCCCTGAACTACCTGGGCCAGCGGTTCTTCGCATTCAGAAAGTGACGTGTCTTCGGTGCCGGGATTTTTGGGGACCGGTATTGGAAGACAGAGATGAGATTGCCGCGCTTTGGGCGGCGGAAACAGTTGAGGTGCAAAAATGGAAGATCAAAAGAGACGGATGTTGAGCGGGATTCAGCCCAGCGGCGACCTGCACCTGGGCAACTACCTGGGCGCCATCAAGAACTGGGCGGACCGGGCCGAGGAGTTTGACTGCTACTATTTCATGGCGGATATGCACACCATCACGGTGCGGCAGACCCCTGCGGACCTGCGCCGCCGGACGCTGGAGCAGCTGGCCCAGTATATCGCCTGCGGCCTGGACCCGGAGAAGAACACCCTGTTCATTCAGTCCCACGTCCACCAGCACGCGGAGCTGGGCTGGGTGCTGAACTGCTACACCATGTTCGGAGAGCTCAGCCGCATGACCCAGTTCAAGGACAAGTCTGCAAAGCACAAGGACAATATCAACGGCGGCCTCTTCACGTATCCCTCCCTGATGGCGGCGGACATCCTTCTCTACCAGCCGGATTTCGTCCCCGTGGGAGAGGACCAGAAGCAGCACGTGGAGCTGACGCGGAACATCGTCCAGCGCTTCAATGGGCTCTACGGCGAGGTCTTCAAGATGCCCGAGCCCTATATCCCCAAGACGGGGGCCCGGATCATGGGCCTGACCACCCCGGAGAGCAAGATGAGCAAGTCCATTCCCGAGGGGTGCGTCTTCCTCATGGAAAAGCCGGAGGACATCCAGCGCAAGTTCAAGCGGGCCATCACCGACAGCGACACAGAAAACCCCGTCCGCTACGACCCGGTGAACAAGCCCGGCGTTGCCAATCTCATGAACATCTACGCCGCCGTCACCGGCAGGAGCTTTGATGCGATTGAGGCGGAGTTTGCCGGCCAGGGCTACGGCGCGTTCAAGGGCGCTGTGGGAGACGCCGTGGTGGAGACCCTCCGCCCCATCCGGGAGGAGGCCTCCCGGATTCTGGCGGACAAGGCGTACCTGGAGAGCGTTTACAAGGCCGGCGCGGAGAAGGCCGGGTATGTGGCGGAGAAGACGCTGCGGAAGGTCTATAAGAAAATCGGCTTTGTAGCCCGCTGAGGAGAACGCCATGATCATTGAGACACAGCTGGTGGCCTATGTGCTGCTGGCATTGCTGGTGGCGCTGATTGTCAGCTTCCTGATGACGCCGGTGGTGAAGACCTTTGCCTACAAGGTAGGGGCCATCGACGTGCCGAAAGACGAGCGGCGGATGCACAAGGTGCCGATCCCCCGGCTGGGGGGACTTGCCATCTTCATCGGCTTTATGGTGAGCATTCTGCTCTTTGTCCGCATTACGCCGGAGATGCGAAGTATCCTCCTGGGGGCGGTCATCATTGTGGTGCTGGGAGTGGTGGACGACATCATGGCCCTGCCCGCCCTGCTGAAATTTGTCATCCAGATCGTGGCGGCCCTGATCCCGGCCCTGGGCGGCGTGCGGATTCTGGCCTTTTCCAACCCCAACATCTTCTCGGAAAACCTCTACTGGGTGCTGGGGGGCCTGTCCGTTCCCTTTACGGTGCTGTGGATCGTGGCCATCACAAATTCCGTGAATCTGATCGACGGCCTGGACGGTCTGGCCAACGGCGTCTCGGCCATCTCCGCCACCACCATGCTGGTGATCGCACTGCTGGCCTCCGAGGCCCAGGTGGCGGTGGTCATGGCGGCGCTGGTGGGGGCCTGCGTGGGCTTCATGCCCTACAATCTCAACCCCGCCAAGATGTTCATGGGAGACACCGGCGCCACCTTCCTGGGTTATATTCTGGCCACCATGTCCATTCAGGGGTTGTTCAAGTACTACGCGGTGATCTCCTTCGTGGTGCCCTTTTTGATCCTGGGCCTGCCCATCTTTGACACCTCCTTTGCCTTCATCCGCCGGATTGCCCACGGACAGAGCCCCATGCACGCCGACCGGGGCCACATCCATCACCGGCTCATTGACATGGGCCTGAGCCAGAAGCAGGCGGTGGCCACGCTGTATGTGGTCTCCGCCATTCTGGGCCTGTCCGCCGTGGTTTTGACCACCAGCGGCGAGCAGAAGGCCATGCTGTTTTTCGCGGCGCTGTGCATTGTGGCGGCGGTGGCCGCCCGGGTGGTGTTCCCGAAGGAGATCCGGGAGGAGCTGAAGGAGGAGCTGGAGGAGCTGCGGCCCCACCACGGGGAGGAGCTCTCCGGGGACACAGGGAGAGGTGAGGAGCCGTAAATGGAGAAGCTGCGGATTATGAGTGTCTTCGGCACCCGGCCGGAGGCCATCAAAATGTGTCCCCTGGTCCGGGAGCTGGCGGGCCGGGAGGGCGTGGAGAGCCTTTGCTGCGTGACCGCCCAGCACCGCGAGATGCTGGACAGCGTCCTGGAGGTCTTCGGCGTCCGGCCCGACTGGGATCTGGACATCATGACCCCCCGGCAGACCCTGTCTACCATCACCAGCAAGTGCCTTACGGGCATGGACGGAGCCATTGAGGCCTTGAAGCCGGATTTGATTCTGGTCCACGGGGATACCACCACCACCTTTGCCGGGGCCCTGTCCGCCTTTTACCATCAGGTCCCTGTGGGCCACGTGGAGGCGGGTCTTCGGACCTATGACAAGTACGCTCCCTACCCGGAGGAGATGAACCGGGTGCTGGTATCCGGCCTGGCGGACCTGTATTTCTGCCCCACAGCCGGAAACCGGGAGAATCTGATCCGGGAGGGCCATACGGAAAATCTCTTCCTGACGGGCAACACCGTGATTGATGCCCTGAAAACCACGGTCCGGCAGGATTACCGCTTTGCAAGCGAGGAGCTGAATTGCCTGCCCTACGGGGAGAAGAAGATCCTGCTGGTCACCTGCCACCGCCGGGAGAACTACGGCGAGCCCATGAAGAACATCTGTCTGGCCCTGCGGCAGATTGCCGAGGAGAATCGGGATGTGGAGCTGGTGTATCCCGTTCACCTGAGCCCGGTGGTGCGGGAGGCGGTGGACCGGTATCTCCGGGGGGCGCCCCGGGTCCATCTGATCGACCCGCTGCCCGCCGACGAGATGCACAACCTCATGGCCCGGTGCTACCTGGTGCTGACGGATTCCGGCGGACTCCAGGAGGAGGCGCCGGCCCTGGGAAAGCCCGTGCTGGTGCTGCGCCGGGAGACGGAGCGGCCGGAGGCCGTGGCCGCCGGCACCGTGAAGCTGGCGGGGGTGGTCCAGGACGACATTGTGACCATGGCGGAGCGGCTGATCCGGGACCGGGAGGCCTATGAAAAGATGGCCCATGCCGTGAACCCCTATGGGGACGGCCAGGCCTGCCGCCGGATTGCCGACGCGATTCTATGGCACTTTGGCCGGGGGGACCGGCCGGAGGACTACTGTCCCTGATCCCCCAGGGAGAGCGGAAGGAGGATGGGCTTGGACAGACGAAAGCTGAACCGGATCACCTGGGTTTTCGTGGCCCTGGCGGCGGTGATGGTCGTCATCATGCTGAGCGGCACCATTCGCCGGCCCGGGACCATCGTTCTGCCGGACCCCGCCTCCGCGCCGGACCAGAGCGGGGACAGCCCCGGCTTCGGTGACACGCTGACGGTGGTGGAAGTGACGCCTGAGACGGTGCAATCCGCCATCGAGACGCTGAAACGGCCCGGGAGCTACCGGCGCACCGTCACGGTGGAGCAGCTCTGGAGCGGCGGCAGCGGCTCCTATGAGGTGAACGTGACCGCCAGCGGCCCCTGGACCCGGACGGACCGCACCATGCGCGACGGCCGGGTGCGGCACAGCATCACCGGGGAGGATACCGTGTATATCTGGTACAACAATGAGGACACGGTCTACGCCGCCCCGGCGGGGGACATTACCGCCGATCACGAGCAGCCCATTCCCACCTATGAGGAGATTTTGAACCTGGAGACCAGGGCCATTACCGCGGCGGACTACCGGGAGGCCTCCGGCATCTCCTGCATCTATGTGGAGGCGGCGGAGGGGGACTACGTGCTGCGGTACTGGGTCAGCGTGGAGACGGGCCTCCTGGCGGCGGCGGAGAAGCTGCTGGACGGGGAGGCGGTGTACCGCATGGCCTCTTTCACGGTGGACCAGGCAGAGCCTGCGGCAGCGGATTTCACTCTGCCGGACGGCACGGTGCTTTTGTCATAGCATTCTGAATTTCCGCAGGTTCGGCACAAACTGCCGGCAGGTCCGGTGTGATGCAAAGCTGTGGACAGCAGATAAAAACGAGGACGGGCTGCCGTCCTCGTTTTTCGTATGGACTCTAAAGCGTTGAAGGCGTTTCAAATTTGCCGGTCATAAAATCAGCAGCAGGCCCAGGGCCACCAGCAGCTCCTCGTCGGCCTCCTCCCGGAAGAGGAAGAACAGCAGCGCCAGAAGCAGCAGGTCCCCGGTGTCCACGTGATCCAGATGAAACTGGTCCAGAAAGTGCCGCAGAATACCGGTGAGGCCGTCAGTCCGGCCTCCGGCGTTTCCCCCCGGGGGATGCGGCGGAGGCGGCGGTGGGGGCGGCGGGCCCGGTTCCGGACCCGGTGGGGGCGGGCCTCCGGTTCCAGATCCTCCCGGCGGGGAAGAACCTCCGGTTCCCGGGCCTCCCGGCGGGGGCGGGCCGGAGGACGGCGGACGCTCCTCCTGGGGAATCCGGGTATAAACGCCGTCGTCATTGCGGATATAGCGGTTGTACATCCCTCATCCCCTCCATTCCGCCAGGAATTTCTTCCCGATGTGAAACAGCCGGGCCAGCTGCAGCGCCCGCTCCACCTTTTCCTGCCGCTCCTCCTTTAAGTAGGGCCGCAGGGCGAACAGCAGCTGCCGGGCATTGGAATCCTGCTGGCCCCCCAGCTCCTGGATCAGGGGCATCAGGCGCATCAAAAGCTTGGGGTCCAGCCCGCTGGAGAGAGAGGAGAGCAGATCGCCGCCCCCTGGTGACGGGGACGGAGGAGACTGCGGCGGAGGCGGCGGGGGGCTCTGCTGGTTCTCCTGCCCGCCGCTCAGGGATTGGGCCAGCTGCATGATCTGCGCCATCGCGTCGGGATTTCCCAGAATGTTGTTCAGTTTCTCATCAAATTCCGCCATGGCTGTCCCTCCCGCCGCCGAATGTGCCGGTTATTTCTGCACTGCCTTGTTGATGCGCTCCACCAGGGCGGCGCCCTCCGGGCTCTGCATGAGACGGTTTACCATCTCGGAGAGCTGGGCGGCGTCACCTTTGGCGGCGGCCTGAGCCGCCTGCTGCAGTCCGGGGCCCTGGCTGTTCAGCATCCGCATCAGGGACTGTCCGTCTTTGGACTGCATCAAAGAGCGGAGCATAGCGGGGTTTCGTCTCAGCTGGTCTGCCAGCCGTGCGGTCATATCGTCCATAGTTCCTCCTGTTCACACTTGAAGCTGTTCAGGTCAGTATATGACCGCGGCGGCAAAAAAGTGCCTGCGCCGGGGTCCGTTTTTCAAACGGATTCCGGCGCAGGCGTTATTCAGGTCTTTTTCCCGGTGTCGCACTCTGTTTTCAGAGGGCACCCCTCACAGCGGGGACTCCTGGCCGTGCAGGTGTCCCGGCCGAAGAGCACCATGCGGTGGCAGAAGTTGTTGGACTCCTCCGGGGGGATCGTCTGCCGCAGCTGCCGCTCCACCTGCACCGGGTCCTTGGACCCGTCGGTGATGCCCAGGCGGCCGGTGATGCGGATGCAGTGGGTGTCACAGACGTAGGCCGGCTGGCCGTAGACGTCGCCGAGAATCAGGTTGGCGGTCTTGCGGCCCACACCGGGCAGGGCCGTCAGGGCCTCCATGGTGTCCGGGACCCTTCCGCCGTGCTCTGCCAGGAGCTTTTGGGAGCAGGCCACGATGTCCCGGGCCTTGCCGTTGAAAAAGCCGCAGGAGTGGATGTACTCGCCCACCTCTGCCGGGTCCGCCTCCGCGAAGCTCTCCAGGGTGGGGAACCGGGCGTACAGGGCCGGTGTCACCTTGTTCACCCGCTCGTCGGTGCACTGGGCCGCCAGCCGCACGGCAAACAGCAGCTCATAGTCCTTCTCATACTGCAAAGAGCAGAGGGAATCCGGGTAGATGCCTTTTAGCGTCTCAATGATGCGCCCGATGGCGGCCTTGGATTTCATAAGATCACCTCTCATTCAGGATACCACAAAATTCGACGGATGGCGAGAGAAAAATTGCCGCCGGTCCGGGGGCGGTCCCCTTTTGCGACGGCTTTTCCACGGGACCTGTCTTATAATGAGGGGCAAAGGGGGCGGAGCCGTGACCGTTGTGTACATAGACAGTGTATTTGTGCTGAATACCGTCATGGACTATCTGCTGTGTCTGGTCACCGCCCGCCTGGCGGGAATCCCCCTGCGGCGGCTGCGGTACGCCCTGGCGGCCCTGGCCGGAGGCGCCTATGCGGCGGCTGTGTTCCTGCCGGGATGCGGCTTTCTGGCGGCGGGGCCGGCGAAGCTGGCGGCGGGGATCTTGATGGCCCTGATTGCCTACGGAGGAGAGGAGCACCTGGCCCGGCTGACGCTGCTGCTCTTTGGTCTGTCCTGCGCCATGGCGGGCTGTGTGCTGGCCCTGGGACTGCTGGCAGGCAGCACGGTCCCCACGGAGCGAGGCATCTTCTACACGGATGTGGATGTGAAAGTGCTGCTGATTGCGGCAGGTGCGGCGGAGGTGGTTTTGACGGTGGTGTTCCGGGCGGCGGCCCGCCACGGCGTCCGCGGGGAGCTGCTGCCGGTGCGGGTTTCCATAGGCGGCGGCACGGTGATGCTGACTGCGCTGCAGGACAGTGGCAACAGCCTCCGGGAGCCCAGCAGCGGCCTGCCGGTGCTGGTGACGGCGCCGGGGGCCATGGATGGGGTACTGCCCCAGGAGGTCCGGCAGCTGCTGACGCCGGAGGGACTCCGGCAGCCGGCGGAGCTGGTGGAGCCGCTGGTCCGGGCGGCGCCCTGGCTGCGGCCAAGGCTGCTGCCGTACCACGCGGTGGGCACCAGCGGGGGATTGCTGCTGGTGATCCGCACCGACTGGGTGGAGATCTGCGGGCGGCGCTGTCCGGGGGCACCGGCGGCGCTGTCCCCCACGGCGCTGGGAAACGGGTACACGGCCCTTTGGGGCGGCGAGACAAAAAGGGGAGGAGCGGCATGAAGATCTTACAATGGCTGGCAGAGCGGCTGGGACTGATCCAGCCGGTGCACTATATCGGCGGCAGCGACACCCTGCCGCCTCCTCTGACGAAGGAGCGGGAGGCGGAGCTCCTTGGCCGCATTGGGGAGGAGGCCGCCCGGCAGGAGCTGATTGAGCACAACCTGCGGCTGGTGGTGTACATTGCCCGGCGGTTTGAAAACACGGGCATCAACATCGAGGACCTGATCTCCATCGGCACCATTGGACTCATTAAGGCGGTGGGGACCTACCGGACGGACAAGAATATCAAACTGGCCACCTATGCCTCCCGGTGCATTGAAAATGAGATCCTGATGTACCTGCGGAAAAACGCCAACCGGAAGGGGGAGGTGTCCTTCGACGAGCCGCTGAACACCGATTGGGACGGCAATGAGCTGCTGCTCAGCGACGTGCTGGGCACCGACGCCGATGTCGTCATGCGGCCCATTGAGGAGGATGTGGACCGCAGCCTCCTGGCGGCGGCAATCAATACCCTGTCCTCCCGGGAAAAGCAGATCATCACCCTGCGCTTCGGCCTGGGCGGCGGGCAGGAGCAGACCCAGAAGGAGGTGGCCGATCAGCTGGGGATCTCCCAGAGCTACATCTCGCGCCTGGAAAAGAGGATCATCTCCCGGCTGAAAAAGGAGATTCTGCGGATGAGTTGATCCGAACCGAAATTTGCAGGCAGGGCCCCGTTTGGAGGCCCTGCCTGTTTTTTAGGCGGTCAGCGTTGATAGTCCGCCGGCAGAGGGGGAAGCAACTCCGGGTTTTGCAGCACCCAGGCCGCCGCATAGGCGCAGAGCGCTTCGCTCAGCTCCCCGTCGTCCCCGCCGTCCCGGAGAAGGCGGACAATGCGTTCGGCCTCCTGCCGCTCCGGTTCCGGCAGCGGATTTCCCAGGCGGAGGTATGCCGGGAACGTGCGCAGCATGCTCCGGTAATCCCGGTCCCAGTTGGCGCCGCCGTTGCGCTGGAGCTCATCGTCAATCCTGCCCGCAATGCGGATAGCCTCCCCCTGGGCGGTCTGCGCCCGGCCCGAGGGGGGAACCAGGTAGTCCCAGAGCGCCGGAAAGGGGCTGGCGGTCTCCGGAATGACGATGGGGGACACGCCGTCGTGGAAGGGAACCTCTCCGGCAGGCGCCACATCAAAGAGGGAGTAGAGGCGGTCCAGGGCATCCGTCTGACGGCGCAGAAAGTCCGCGTCAGAGATCCCCCGCCTGGTCCGCTGAAAGCGCTCTGCCGACATGGAGAGAAACCGGCGGGCCTGTTCGGTGACGGCGGCGCCGCGGCCCAGCAGAAGCGTACAGATCTCCAGCAGCCGGTCATAGGGCAGGCGGTCCTGGGAGAGCGTCATCTCCAGGGGCGTGAGAGTCCGGTCCAGTTCCTTTGTTCTGGCGTCAACCTCCGCTCCGGCGTCCAGCAGGACCCGGACGGCATGGGTTCGCCCATAGACGGCGGCCAGGTGAAGAGGCGTGGTTCCGTAGGAGTCCCTGACATGGACATCCGCCCCCAGGTCGATCAGAAGCGGTACGTCGCCGTCCAGGGCGGAGGCCTGCATGAAGATGGGAAAGCGCCCGTAGTAGTCTTTAAAATTCACATCGGCACCCTGTTCCCTGACCCAGAACGCAAATTCCCGCGGCAGAGGGGAGAGGGAGAAGATGTTGGAGCCGAACTTGTTGATGTGTACGGCGTTGGGCTCGCACCGGGAGAACTGGCGTTTCAGTTCCCCGATGTCCCCGCCTTTTAAGAGTTCCCGGATTTCCCTGGGCAGTGTTTTCCGTTTGCCGGCCATAGACCATCCCTCCAGAATTCTGATACCCCGATCATAGCACAGGGGACGCCCGGGATGCAATCCTGTTCGGTCAGGCGAACCACAGGTGCCGCGCCGGAAATTAGAGGTTCGGCAGTCAAATGCGGGAGGGGCCATGCGCTGTTTGCAGGGAGTGTCCGATTCGGAGATATTTGGTAGGGGCGGATATCATCCGCCCGTCCTGCGGGAGAACCGGTGTGGGGGATCAACATCCGTCCAAGGGGAGGTCCGGTGTTCATGGGGAGACGGGCGGCTGATAGCCGCCCCTGCAACAGCGTTTCATAAACATGCGGACGTGATAAACTGCGCGTTCGGACACGCCCCTGTTTGCATCTCCTCTTGACAATCCGGATCGGGTATATTATACTAACGCAAGTAATCTATGCGAGGAAGGGAAGCAGTACCCGGCAGGCGGATGCGCAGAGAGGGAGCGGATGGTGCAAGCTCCCGGGAAGCCGTCGGAGAAGTCGTCCCGGAGCATCACAGCTGAACGGCCAGTAAGCTGTGGCGGCGGCCCCCGTTACCGGGCAGGGCGTGAGAGCGCCCGTAAGTGCGCGCTTTTTGGAAGAGAAGCGTGAATTCAGGTGGTACCGCGGACAGATCTGTTCGCCCTGAGTCAGTCGGCTCAGGGCGTTTTTCTTTTAGGAGGACGGCATGGTGTTTCGGGTGGAGGAGACCCTGACCTGGAGAGACTGGGATGCCTGGCAAAAGACCCACATCCTGCAAAATTCCCTGGTGCACGGGGCCGTTCAGAGCGCTTTGAAGATCAGGCGGGGCTATGGGCTCTTCCTCCTGGCCATCGGGCTCTGTGTCTTGGTGATCGGCGTGAGAGACGGCGGGTGGTATCTGCCGCTGGGTGTGGGAATTCTGGCAGTCGGCGGCGTGTTTTTCCGGCCGGGAACCCTGCGGCAGGAGCTGAGCAGCCAGCTTGTGGAGCAGGAGCTGGCGGCGAGATTTCCGGACCGGCAGCTTTCCATGGTGTTTTCCGAACCGGGGTTTTCCGAGGCCTTCGGGGAGGTCTGGGAGGACTATGAGGCCGTCACCGGCGTGGTGGAGGACCGGGAGCGGTTCTATCTCCTTTTGCGGGGCGAGATGCGGTATATCCTGCGTAAGGACGCCTTTACCCAGGGGGCGCCGGAGGAGTTCCGGCAGTGGATAGGGGAGCGGACCGGACGGCCGGTGGAGTTTGTGAAGTAAGAATCGGTCTTCGCGGCCGTTGCGCGCCGTCCGGGGAGCTTTCCCCGCTGCGCCGCTCTCCTCCGAAAGCTGTCGGGATGGCCGTGGAAAAGCCTCTTGCCTGACGCGAAAGCCCCTCACCTATCCGACCTCTGCCGGTTATGAATACAGGTTTTGAAAGGTGCGTTATGGAATTTGAAATCGGCCTGGAGGACTACGCCATTGGGGATTTCGCCGCCTTTTGGCACGGTTTTCTGGAGAAAAAGCCGGGAGATCCGGCGCACAATCATGTCCCTCCCGGACCCGTGCTGGCAATGGGCCGGTTTTTCAGCTGGTTTTTTCTGGGGCTGGGTCTGCTCTGCATCTTTAACAGCCTCTGGCAGGGGGAGAAAATGCGCCTGGAGGGGACGGGGCCGTTTCTCTGGCTCCTGAATCTCGGCCTCACCACGCCCTTGGGCGGGATGCTGGTCAGTGCCTTTGGCGCGCTGTGCCTCCGGCAGATCCGGAGCGCTCCATGTTCTCCGGACCCCATGGCACCGCCCTATCCCCGCTGGGCCAGGAGGGCCTGGAAGCGGTATCGGAGCGCCGCCCCAAATCTGCGCAGCTGCCGCTTTGACGGGGAGGGCTGCTGGATTTACGACGCCCAGAGCGATCACCGCTATGACTACGGGATGCTGGAGGCACTCTGGGAGGACGCCGGGCGCTATTACCTGGTTCTGCCGCATTCACAGATCTATATTCTCCCCAAGCGCTCCTTTATCCTGGGGGCGCCGGAGGACCTGCCGGCCTTTTGGACGGATCGAACGGGGAAGACTGTGAAGCGGGTTCTGTAAGGAGACGGGATATGGAATTTGTCTTTCGGATCACAGACTATGAGGACTCCGCGCTGGAGGCCGAGACGGCGGAGCTGCTCCGCCGGCGGCTGGAGGCCCGGAGCCGGAACGTGATGCCGGGCATATGGAGAGTGACGGACCGCCTGAACGCCTGTGCCGCCAAGGGTCCGGGCCGGGAAGAGCGGCGGCGTTATTGGGTTTGCGGTGTGATTTTGATTGTCTTGGGCGTCTTCGCCCTGGTTCCCGGCTGGATGGAGCCGCGGACTCCCAGCCTGATTGCGGCGGGAGGCTTCGCGGCGGCAATGGGCCTCTGGTGCCTCTGCCTCCGGGAGCGGAAGCCCCTTCGGCCCCCGGCCTCCTGCAAAAAAGAGGCGGCGGAGCTCTTAAAAACGTACCGGGAACGCGATTGGAAAGCACTCCGGGCGGAGGTCCGGTTTGACGGGACCGGGTGGTCCTTCAAGACGGCGGAGGGCGGCGGCCAAATCACCTGTGACGACCTGAGGGGCGTGTTTGAGACAGAGCGGCTCTGGCTGCTGGTCTATGGAGCGGAGAAGGCCCTGCTGCTGCAAAAGAGGGATCTGGTCTCCGGAGAGGCGGGGGAGTTCCTGCCGTACCTTCAGGGAAAGATGAGAGATACAAAGTAAAAGGAACCATAGAACAAAATCATAAGGAGAGTCAACATGAAAAGAGAACTGCCGAAAGTCTACGAGCCCCAGCAGGTGGAGGGGCGGATTTATGAGATGTGGGAGCAGGCCGGCTGCTTCAGGGGCAGCCCGGACCCCGATAAGAAGCCCTTCTCCATCGTCATGCCGCCCCCCAACGTCACAGGCCAGCTCCACA
>JAHZBA010000028.1 GCA_019423635.1 Clostridiales bacterium | reverse complement strand
CGCT
Source organism: Clostridiales bacterium (assembly GCA_019423635.1). GTDB lineage: Bacteria > Bacillota > Clostridia > Oscillospirales > Oscillospiraceae > Oscillibacter. The sequence continues at coordinate 38,325 of JAHZBA010000028.1, read as the reverse complement.
GGAGGAGGTCATCGGCATCCGGGAGAGCAAGTGCTCTTTGAAGGAGTACGGCGTGAGCTATGCCCAGGCGGAGCTGAGGCCGGACGGCAGCTTTGACTACGACGCCATCCGCAGCCGGATCAATGAGCGGACGAAGCTCATCACCATCCAGCGCTCCAAGGGCTACGCCACCCGGCCCAGCTACTCGGTGGCGGAGATTGGGGAGCTCATCGCCTTCTGCAAGTCCGTGAAGCCGGAGGTGAAGGTGATGGTGGACAACTGCTACGGGGAGTTTGTGGAGCGGCTGGAGCCCTCGGACCTGGGGGCGGACATGGTGGTGGGCAGCCTCATCAAGAACCCCGGAGGGGGATTGGCCCCCATCGGCGGCTATATCTGCGGCACCCGGGAGTGCGTGGAGCGGTGCGCCTACCGCCTCTCCGCCCCGGGTCTGGGACAGGAGGTGGGCGCCAACCTGGGGCTGATGCCAGCCTTCTACCAGGGCCTGTTCCTCTCCCCCACGGTGGTGGCGGGCGCCTTGAAGGGGGCCATCTTTGCCGCCAGCGTCTACGAGCGCCTGGGCTTTCCCTGTGTGCCGAAGGCCGGAGAGGACCGCCACGACATCATCCAGGCGGTGACCCTGGGCAGCCGGGAGGCCATTGTGGCCTTCTGCCGGGGCATCCAGGCCGCCGCGCCAGTGGACAGCTATGTGACCCCGGAGCCCTGGGCCATGCCGGGCTACGACAGCGAGGTCATCATGGCGGCGGGGGCCTTCGTTCAGGGCAGCAGCATCGAACTCAGCGCAGACGGCCCCATCCGCCCTCCCTACGCGGTGTATTTCCAGGGAGGGCTGACGTGGTACCACGCGAAGCTGGGGATTCTCATGAGCCTCCAGAAGCTGGTGGAGGCGGGTCTTGTGCGCCTTCCGGCGTGAACGATTTTTGCGGCGGCAGCGCGGTTTGGCGCAGGAGGCACTGCGCGCCTTGACTTTTTCCCGGGAATGGACTACTATGGATCTGGAAATCTCTGGACCATGAATTTGAGACAGGAGGCGGTTCCATGCAGACATTTCACGCCCTTTCGGACTCGGAGATGGAGATCATGCAGGTGATCTGGCAGCTGGGCGCCCCCATCACCACCTCCCAGCTGCGCCACCTCTTTGCCCACAAGGGCTGGAAGGTGCAGACGCTGGCTACCTTCCTGACCCGGCTGGTGAACAAGGGCGCGCTGGCGGTGGAGAAGCGGAAGACGGCCAACCTCTATGTCCCCGCCATGACGGAGATGGGTTACCGCCGCCGGGAGGCCCGCCATGTGGTGGAGAGCCAGTACGGCGGGTCGCTGCCGGACTTCCTCAGCGCCTACTACGGCGGCCGGGGCATGACCCTGGCGGAGCAGGAGGAGCTGGCGGACTGGTTTCACCAGATGACATCCATGGAGCTGGTGTGAGCGGCGCTCCCCGCCGCGGACGGACTGCGCAAATGAACGGGACAGCACACTGCCGTGCTGTCCCGTTTTGTAGAAGAGTGAAGCGGCGCTGCGTCGGCAGCGCCGCTTCACTTTCGCGTCCCGGTTGAGAGCCGGCAGGCCTGTTTCGGCCCTGCCGGCAGGATCAGAGCTCCCACTCGGGCAGATGGTATTTCTGAAGGTTCGCCGCAAGCAGGGCGTTGAAATCGCCCTGGTCCTTCATCTCGCTGAGATAGGCGTGGCGGTCCACGTGTTCCCGCTTCTCCTCAATGACAGAGACGGCGATGTTGGAGCAGTGGTCGCTGATCCGCTCCATATTCACCAGGAGGTCGTTGAGAATGAAGCCCATCTGAATAGTGCACTGTCCGGACTGGAGCCGGGCGATGTGGCGGGAGCGGATCTCCTCGGTGAGCCGGTCCACCGTCTCCTCCAGGGGCTCCACCTCCGTGGCGGCCCGGGCGCTGTCCGACTGGAAGCTGGCGAAGGACTTGTCCACAATGTCCATCAGCGCCCGCTGAAGCACCTGCAGCTCCTGCTCGGCGCCGCCGGAGAAGCGCAGGGCCTTTTCGTGGAGCTCCTGGGCGGACTCCTGGAGGTTCAGGGCGTGGTCGCCGATACGCTCGAAGTCGCTGATGGCGTGGAGCAGGCGGGAGACCGTGCGGATATCGTCCATGGACACGCCGTGCTGGGAGATCTGCACCAGATAGCTGCCCAGCCGGTCCTCGTAGATGTCCAGCTTGTCCTCATTGGAAATGATCTCCGACTCCCGGGCCGCACTGTACTCCCACAGCTGCTGCAGGGACAGCGTCAGCGTGTGCCGGGCCATTTCGCTCATACGGCCGGTCATGGTCACGCACTCGCTGATGGCCACGCTGGGAGTCCGCAGCAGCAAGGGGTCCAGGAAGGCGAACTCCTCGGCCTTGGTTTCGTCGCTGACCAGTCTCCGCGCCAGCTTTTCCAGCTGGCGGGAGAAGGGCATGAGGATCAGGGTGGTGAACACGTTGAACACCGTGTGGCAGAGGGCGATGCCCACCGCCCCTACGGGCAGGTCCATGAAGGTGTAGTGGAAGATCAGATCCCCGCCGAAGAAGAGGATCAGTCCCACCACCGTGCCGATGACGTTGAAGGAGATGTGAATCACGGACACCCGCTTGGCGTTGCGGTTGACGCCGATGGAGCTGATGAGGGCCGTGACGCAGGTGCCGATGTTCTGGCCCATGATAATGGGAATGGCCATGCCGTAGGTGATGGAGCCGGTGAGGGCCAGGGCCTGCAGAATGCCCACCGACGCGGCGGAGGACTGAATGACGCCGGTGAACACCGCGCCCACCAGCACGCCCAGCAAAGGATTCTGGAAGGCCGTCAGGATCTGGGAGAACTCCGGCAGATCCGCCAGGGGGCTGACGGAGTTCTTCATCAGCTCCATGCCGTACATCAAAATGGAAAAGCCCACCAGAATGCGGCCCACATCCCGCCGCCGCTGCTTCTTGGACCCCATGATGAGGATCACGCCCGCCAGGGCCAGCAGGGGGGAGAAGTTCTCCGGCTTGAGCATATTCAAAAGGACGCTCTCGCTCTCGATGCCGGTGAGGGAGAGAATCCACGCCGTCAGTGTGGTGCCCACGTTGGAGCCCATGATGACGCCGATGGTCTGCCCCAGCTCCATGACGCCGGAGTTCACCAGACCCACCAGCATCACCGTCATGGCGGAGGAGGACTGAATGGCAATGGTGATGCCCGCCCCCAGCAGCAGACTCTTGACGGGGTTGGAGGTCATGCGCTTGAGCAGCCGTTCCAGCTTGCCGCCGGCCATCTTTTCCAGGCTCTTGGACATGGTGGTCATGCCGTAGAGGAAGAAAGCCAGGCCGCCGCAGAGGGTAAAGACGGAAAAAATATCCATGTCACCTCTCCTTTTTTTGATTCCAGGCCAAAATAACTCATCATGTATTATAGCGGTTCTCCGGGGACTTGAGAAGTCAGGAAGCGGTGAAAGATGAATTTTGGAGGAAACGGCAATTTGTGGACGGCGGCCCCCAGATTTTTTTGGAAGATAGCACAAGCGCCGGACAGACGGAGGCGGACCGCCCCGGCACACCGCCGGAGGCTGTCCGCCGGGTGCGGACAGAAGATTGTAAATATCCTGTTAAAAGATGTGTGCGTTTGTTGAAGGGCGTATGGCTTCCATGGTAAAGTGGAGTCAACAAGAGAGGACGGTGAGGGCATGGGGGAGAACTGGCGGGAGGCGCTGGAGAAGACGAAGGGGATTCTGGAGGAGAAGATCCGGGAAGCCCTGGCCTCCGTGCTGCCCATCACGGCCATTGTGCTGGTGCTGTGCTTCACCATCGCCCCGGTGCCCGCGGACACGCTGCTGGCCTTTCTGGTGGGGGCGGTGCTGCTGATTTTGGGGATGGGGCTGTTCACCCTGGGCGCCGAGAGCGCCATGACCCCCATCGGTGAGCGGGTGGGCGCCCAGATGACAAAGTCCCGCAAGCTCTCCGTGGTGGTGGCGGTGAGCCTTCTCATCGGCGTCATCATCACGGTGTCGGAGCCGGATCTCCAGGTGCTGGCGGGACAGGTGCCCGGCATTCCCAATACGGTCCTGGTGGGGGCCGTGGCGGTGGGCGTGGGGAGCTTTCTGGTGATCGCCCTGCTGCGGATTCTCTTCCGGGTGCCGCTGCAGTGGATGCTGGTGGCCTTTTACGCGTTGGTGTTTCTCCTGGCGCTCTTTGTGCCGGAGGACTTCTGGGCCATCGCCTTTGATTCCGGCGGCGTCACCACGGGGCCCATGACGGTGCCCTTCATCATGGCGCTGGGGCTGGGCGTGTCCTCCATCCGAAGCGACGAAAATGCCTCCCGGGACAGCTTCGGCCTGGTGGCCCTGTGCTCCGTGGGCCCGATTCTGGCGGTGCTGATTCTGGCGCTGGTGTACCCGGCCTCCGGGACCTATGTTCCCGCGGCGGTGCCCCAGGCGGAGGACACCCGGGTGCTGTGGGGCCTTTTCACGGCGGGCCTTCCGGAGTACATCCGGGAGGTGGCGGTGTGCCTTGCCCCCATTGCGGCCTTCTTTGCGGTGTTTCAGATGGTCTCTTTGCGGCTGAAGCAAAAAAAACTGTTGAAAATTGTGGTGGGTCTCCTTTATACTTACCTTGGACTGGTGCTCTTCCTCACCGGCGTCAATGTGGGCTTCATGCCGGCGGGCACCTATCTGGGCCGGCAGATTGCCGCCCTGCCCTGGAACTGGGTGCTGATTCCCATCGGGATGCTGATGGGCTGGTTCATCGTCCAGGCGGAGCCGGCGGTCCATGTGCTGAACCGGCAGGTGGAGGAGATCACCTCCGGGGCCATTCCCGGCAGAGCCATGAGCGCCAGCCTCTCCATCGGCGTGGCGGTGTCCATCGGCCTGGCCATGACCCGGGTGCTGACGGGGATCTCCATCATTTGGTTTCTGGTGCCGGGCTATCTGGCGGCCCTGGTGCTCTCCTTCCTGGTGCCGGATATGTTCACCGCCATTGCCTTTGACTCCGGCGGCGTGGCCTCCGGCCCCATGACGGCCACCTTCCTGCTGCCCTTTGCCATGGGGGCCTGCGAGGCCCTGGGGGGCAATGTGGTCACGGACGCCTTCGGGGTGGTGGCCATGGTGGCCATGACGCCGCTTTTGACCATCCAGCTGCTGGGGCTGCTCTATCAGATCCGCCTGAGGCGGGCGGAGCGGGCCCAGGCCGCCGCGGAGCCGGCGGAGGAGGAGATCATTGATCTTTGATGAGCGTCCGCGGCATTGGGTTTTCACGTATTTACTGATCGTTTAAAGGGGGTGTCTGCCGTGGGCGGAGCTGTCCTGATGATTACCATCACAGACCGGAACCGGGGCGGGGAGTTCGCCGCCTGGTATCAATCCCAGGGGATTCCCCTGGTACTGACGACCCTGGGCCGGGGCACGGCCACCACGGAGATTCTGGACTGTCTGGGCCTGGAGGCCACGGAGAAGGCCGTGCTGCTGTGCATGGCGCCCAGGTCGCCCCAGCTGGTGCGCCGGGCGGCCCGGGAGCTGTGGCTGGATGTCCCCGGCCGGGGAATCCTGATGACGGTGCCGGTGAGCAGCATCGGCGGCGCGGCGGCGCGGGATTACCTGCTGCAGCAGGAGGCGGAGGAGCATATGGAACAGAAACTGACACACGAGCTGCTGATTGTCATCACCAACCAGGGCTGCACGGACCAGGTGATGGACGCGGCCCGCAGCGCCGGAGCCACCGGCGGCACCTCTGTCCACGCCAAGGGCACCGGCACGGAGCTGGCGCGGAAGTTCTTCGGGGTCTCCATTGCGGCGGAGAAGGAGCTGGTGTTCATCGTGGCGAAGGAGGAGACGCGCCGGGAGATCATGAAGGCCGTCATGACCCAGGCCGGGATGCAGACCAAGGCCCAGTCCCTGGTGTTCTCCCTGCCGGTGAGCGACATCGCGGGCCTGCGGCGGCTGGAGGATGAGGCGTGAAGCCCCGATCCGGCCCCGCCGGCACGGCATCTCACAGAAAAACGGCGCCCTGTCCATCGGACAGGGCGCCGCTGTCGTTTCTTTACTTGTTGAGATAGAAGGACTGCTTAGCCTGGATCAGGCAGCAGATGGCCTCGTTGTAGGGCGTGGGAATTCCGGCCTCCAGACCGGTCCGGACCACGGCGCCGTTGATGATCTTGATCTCCGTCTCCCGCTGGCGGCTGACGTCCTGGAGCATGGAGGAGCGGTTGGTGCCGGTGGCAAGGGCCACGTCCATGGCGGAGCGGAACTCTGCGTCTGCGTCGAAATGGCAGCCGGTGGCGTTGGCTACGGCCACGGCCTCCCGGACCATCTTCTCCGCCAGGGACCGCTCGTGGGGGTTCTCCGCCACGGTGGCGTTGGGCTGGTCCAGCAGGGCCGTGACGGCGTTGATGGCAATGTTGGCAAACAGCTTGTGCCAGATCAGCTCCATGACGTTTTCGTGGACGGCCACGTCAAAGCCGCCCTGCCGCAGGGCCTCGGCTACCTTTTCCGCGCTGGCCATGTCCCCCTTCAGGGTGCCCACGTTGGTGATGCCCGTGCCGGTGTGGCGCACGTGGCCCGGCTCCAGGAAGGTGCAGCCGTGAGCGGTCGTACCACAGCAGATCTGCTTTTCAGGGACCACCTTGGCAATCTCATCGTAATTGCCGATGCCGTTCTGGAGGGAGAGCACAATGGTCTCCGGGCCGATCATGCTTTTGGCGTTTTTCAGCGCCTCCTCCAGCAGCATGTACTTCACAAAGACGATCATCACGTCCACGGGGCCGATCTCGCTGGAATCCGTGGTGGCCAGGGTGGGGCGAAAGACCGCCGTCTCTCCGTTTGGCTCGTCCAGACGGATGCCCTCCGCCCGGATGGCCTCGATATGCTCCTTCCAAACGTCGCAGACATACACCTCATGCGCTCTGGTGAGATACCCGCCGTAGAGACTGCCCATGGCGCCGCAGCCCAGAAGTCCGATTTTCATACAAAATTCCTCCCATTCAAAAAATAGATCCTTTTTTACATCATATCAAATCCGGGGAGAATTATCAAGGGGGTCTGACCACCGGAGGAAAATTTTTCTTGAGCCGGTCCGCTTCGTCTGCCGGGGGGAAAATTTTGGAGAGCCACAAAATACTCCGAAAAGAGATTTTTTCCTTGCCACTTTCAGGAAGCTGGGGTATAATGAATCCAAGCATAGTCTCCCCCCGCTGACAGGTACTGGAAAAAGACCGGCGAAAATCATGAGAGAGGATGTGCATTGCAGAGATGAGGCATAGAGGGATTAAGAAAACGGTGGGAATCCGGGTCACCGCGGCGCTGGTGTCCGTGGTGTTGTTCAGCTGCGTGACCAGCTTCAACATTTTCCGCATTCAGCGCAACCAGGCGGAGAATACGGAGGTCCAGAATCTGCTGGACCGGGTGCAGAAGGCGGAGACGGCCCACTACAAGTGGTCGGCCAATCTCAGCAACGCCCTGTACGCCGGCAAGGAATTCACCGGCAGTGTGGACCCCACCGGCTGCGTGCTTGGTCAGTGGCTCTACGGGGAGGCGGGGACGGACGACGAGACGATTTTGTCCCTGCGGAGCCAGCTGGAGCCGCTGCACAAGGAGCTCCACGGCTCCGCCACGGAAGTTCTGGATACGCTGAAGACCAACCCCTCCCGGGCCCAGAGCTACTATCAGCAGACCATCCAGGGCAACCTCACCACGCTGGTGGGCCTGATGGACCAGGTGGTGGCGCGGGGCGCCGAGCTCAGTGAGAAGAGCCAGGCCCAGGTGGAGCGGACCATTCTGGTGATGCACCTGACCTGTGCCGTGTGTCTGGCAGTGGCGCTGCTGTGTATGCTGAGCCTGGTGCAGTATGTGCTGCGCAGAGTGGTGGGTCCCATTGTGGAGATCACCGAGAGCGCCAAGCCTCTCCAGGAGGGACATCTGGAACTGGAGCTGACCTACAGCTCCGCCGACGAGCTGGGCGAGCTGGCCAAGGTGCTGCGGGAGTCCATGCACCAGATCAACAGCTATGTGGAGGACATCAACCGCATCATGGACCGGCTGTCCGCGGGGAATTTCGACGTACATACCAGCGTGCCCTTCATCGGCGACTTCCGCTCCATTGAGGACTCCATCGACCGTCTGACTGCCAATCTCTCTACAAGTCTGGGAGAGATCAGCCAGGCGGAGCGCAGGATCTCCGGCAATGCCGAGCAGATGTCCAACAGCGCACAGTCCCTGGCCCAGGGCGCCACGGAGCAGGCCAGCGCCATCCAGCAGATGTACGCCACCCTGGATGAGCTCACCAAGAACTCCAAGGAGAACGTGGAAAAGGCGGCCAGCGCCCGGAAGAATGCCCAGCAGGCCGGCGATCAGGTCACCGTCGGCGGCAGGCAGATGGAGGACATGGTCTCTGCCATGACGGATATCACCAATACCTCTCAGCAGATCCAGCAGATCATCGCCACCATCGAAAATATCGCCTTCCAGACCAACATCCTGGCGCTGAACGCCGCCGTGGAGGCCGCCCGGGCCGGCAGCGCCGGCAAGGGCTTCGCCGTGGTGGCCGACGAGGTGCGCTCTCTGGCGGCCCAGTCCGACGAGGCGGCAAAGGCCACCACGGAGCTGATTAAGAGCTCCGTCCAGGCCACGCAGCGGGGCAGCCAGATTGTGGATGAGGTCTCGGCGACCCTGAAGGAGACCCTGGAGCTGGTGATGCGCTCCAGCAGCGACATCAGTGCCATTGCCGAGGCGGTGAAGGGAGAGGCGGAGGCCATCTCCCAGGTGGCCGAGGGCGTGGGCCAGATCTCCTCTGTAGTGCAGACCAACTCCGCCAGCAGCGAGGAGTCGGCGGCGGTCAGCACGGAGCTCTTCGGCCAGGTCCGGCTGCTGCAGGAGCATACCCGGCGCTTCCACCTCCGGCAGATGGGCGGCGCGCTGCCCATGCACCGGGACTGAGCGGGAACATAACAGAGCAGAAAGGGGCGGCTGTCCAACCGGACAGCCGCCCCTTTTGGTTTACTCGATTTTCAGCACGGAAAAGGGTCCGCAGGCCTCAGCGGCCTGCCGCAGGACCTCCTCGGAGACCGCCTGGTCCAGATAGACCTCGAAAAAGGCGCCGTCGGGCCGGAGAGAGACCTCTGTCACCCCCGGAAGCGCGTTCAGCGCGGCGGAGAGGGTTTGGCGGTCCGCCTCGCCGGTGAGGCCGGTGATGTACAGCGCCAGGTAGTCCAGCCGCTCAATCCGGAAGATCACCGGCCGGGTGCCGTCGGAGCAGCAGGCGATCATCACCCGCTCGTCCTTCATCCATCCCCGCATGATGCTTCCCCCCTGCAAAGCCGTGTAGATATAGCGGCTGATGGCGTCCCAGGCCTCGGAGCAGTGGGGGAGGGCGGCGCCGCCGGCGGTGTCCTGGGCGCCGGTCCCCTGTAAAGTGCCAAGGCCCATGTGCCAGAAGTCGTCCGACTGGCCGTAGCGCTCGAAGAGGAACGTGTCGCCCACGTGGTAGCAGGGACAGGGCCCCGACCGGGGGTCCGCGCAGTACTGGGCCTGGAGCTCGGGGTAGAGCTTTTTGTCAAGGACCGTAACCTTACACTTGTGCTGCATGGCCGCCTCCGGATCAGCGCTCCAGGGCCGGCAGGGAGGCCGCCGCGGCGGACTGGCCCACCCGGCGGAACTTCTCGTCCGGCAGCGTGGGGTGAATGGCGGCGGCAATCTCGGGGTACTCCTCCGCCAGAGCGCTTTGGCAGGTGGCAAGAATCAGATCGCCGCCCCGGCCGCTCATGACCCGGCCCAGCAGCAGCACGTGCTTGAAGTGATAGAGATCGTAGTACAGCGCCAGGGTGTGGGCCAGGTAGACGCCGATGGAGCGGTAGACAGCCTCGGCGGGGCTGTCCGGGGTCTCCATGAGCTTTTGGACCTCCTTGAGCTTCTCCGCCGGGGAGAGACTCTCCGCCAGGTTGATGCCGGCGGCGGGGGCCAGCTTGATGACGGCGTCCTGGGAGAAGTACTTCACGCCGCAGCCGATGTCGCCGCTCCACTCGTCCTCCATGGCGGCGGGGGAGCCGTCCACGGGGACAAAGGCCAGTTCGTTGAGCCAGCCGGTAATGTTGCCCTTCTCGTCCACGTAGCCCACGGCCTCGCTGGTGCCCATGGCGATGCCCAGCACGTTGTCGTCCTCCAGGCTCATGGCTCCCGCCAGGGCGGTGACGTCGCCGTCGTTGCACACCACCAGGGGCACGTCCCCGATCTCCTTGGCCGCCCGGAGGTAGATGTCTTTCACCTTCTCCTCATAGAGCTCCGGGGGGACCTTCAAAAAGAGGGAGGCGCTCATGGTGCGGTTGTCGATGTAGATGCCGGCGGAGCTGACGCCGATGGCGTCCACCCGGGGCATGTGGGAGGCGGCGGTCTTCATGGCGTCCACGATCCCCTGGAAGTGGTAGTCCGGGTCCGCGGTGGTCTTGGGGAACCAGACTACCTCCTCGGAGAAGACGCTCTCGCCGTCGATGACCGCGGAGACCTTCCGGTCGGACCCGCCGGCGTCAAAGCCGATGCGGCAGCCCTCCAGATGCCGGCCCACGGACTCGGAGCGGCTCTTCTCGGCGGGCAGGGTCTCGCAGGAGACCACCTCGAAGGGGTGCTCGTAGACCTTGGCCATGAAGTCCGCGTCAAAGGACCGGCTGCCGCCGGGGGCGTAGGCCGCCTGGAGGGTCTTCAGGATGTCCTCGTCTCCCCGGACGAAGATCCGAAAGCCGCCCTTCATCCACAGAAGGGTCTTCACCAGCCGGTCCGCATAGTACCGGTCCGCCTCCGCCAGCTCCGGCGTGCCGTGGATAAAGGTTTCGCACACGGCCACCTGGCCGCCGGAGCGCTCCACCGCCAGGCCCAGGGGCTTGCGGGCGTCCTTCAAAAAGGCACGGTTGAATTGATACAGCGGGACAAAGCCCGGGTCCAGCTCGGGGATACAGCGGGGGTTCACTTCAATCCCATAACAGTTCATAGTGTTTGCCTCCCAAAAGGAAAAGTTTTTGGAAACTCTCACAAACCCATCATACCACAGCCGCCGCGGCTTGTCATCCCTGACAGAGGCGATTTTTCCCGGAAACCGGGTGAAGATCGGCTCAAAAATTCGCACATTCGTCTGATTGCGGAGAAACTCCGGTTGAAAAAGAGACCTGCCGCTGATATAGTAAACGCAGTAAAGAGATCACCCGCGCGGGACCGCGGGCAGTTTGCCGGGAGGGGGACAGCCTATGGATCAGAAGCAGTTTTTCAAGGAGAGCCGCGCCTGGGTGCGGCAGCAGCTGGAGCAGTGTACAGACTTCTGGCTGAGGCACGGCATGGACCGCGTCCACGGCGGCGTCTACACCTGTCTGGACCGGCGGGGAGAGGTCTACTCCACCGACAAGAGCGTCTGGATGCAGGGCCGCTGCGGCTGGACCTATGCGTGGCTCTGCGGCGTGTATGGGACGAGGGAGCCGTGGCTGGCGGCCTCCCGCAGCTGTCTGGATTTTCTGGAGGACCACTGCCGCAACGCCCAGGCGGCCAACCGGCTCTATTTCACGGTCACCGCCGACGGCCGGCCTCTGCGCCAGCGGCGCTACTGCTCCTCCGAGGTCATTTACGCCATGGCCAACGGGGAGTATTACGGCCTCACCGGGGAGCGGGAGCACCTGGACCGGGCCCGCTGGGCCTATGAGGTCTGCTGGGGCCTCTACCACGACGGCGCGCCGGACCCCACGGGCCTGGGGCCCAAGACGGACCCGGAGACCCGCTCCGGCCGGGGCTTTGGCCCCATTATGCTGCTGCTGAACGTCTCCAACGTGCTGGCCCGGACGGACACAGAGCGCCGGGGGCTGTATCTGGAGCGGGCGGGAATCTGCGCGGAGGAGATCTTCCGGTACTTCGTCCACCCGGAGCTGAAGTGCCTGCTGGAGAGTGTGGCGGAGGACGGCACGCCCCGCCTGGACTACACCGAGGGCCGCACGGTAAACCCCGGCCACGACGCCGAGTGCGTCTGGATGCTGCTGGAGCACGCCCGCAATACCGGGGACCGGGAGCTTGCGGGCAGGGCCGCCCAGGTCTTTGACTGGGCCATGGAGGCCGCCTGGGATGAGCGGTATGGAGGGGGACTCCTCTTCACCCTGGACTGCCTGGGCAAGCCCCAGGAGTCCTACGAGCACGATATGAAGCTGTGGTGGTCCCACGCCGAGGCTATCATCTCCGCCCTGATGCTCTATCAGGACACCGGGGAGGAGAAGTACCTCCGCTGGTTCCAAAAGCTCCTGGACTACTGCCGGACCCACTTTGCCGAAGAGGAGTGCGGCGAGTGGTACGGCTACCTCCACCGGGACGGCACGCCCACGGAGCCCGGCGTCAAGGGCACCACCTTCAAGGGCCCCTTCCACCTGCCCAGGATGCTGGCCATGGTGGATGGGATGCTGAGAGAATTGGGAGCATGAGACTATGAAAGGAGCATGAGACTATGAAAAACCTGCTGCGCTATGGGCTGACGCTGTGCGTGGGCTTCTCCCTGGCCCTGCTCTGCGGCCACGCGGAGGCGGTACGGGAGAGCCTCTCCTACAACGCCGTCACCTTTGCCCTCTTCGGCCTGGAGCAGATCCCCGCGGGGGAGACCTACCGGGGGCAGAACGGCCAGGAGATTCCCGTGTCGATCTCCTACACGGACGAGGCGGGAGGGCGCTCCAACTTCCTCGCGGTCAGCCGGATCGCCTCCTTGCTGGACGCCGATCTCCGGTGGGACGGAAGGAGCGGCACCGTGGATTTCGGCACGGCGACGACGCCCGGGGCCAATACCGTCAACCTCCCCTTCACGGAGCTGGCGCCTGAGGGCTTCCGGGGCGGGGAGATGGGGAGAGAGCACCTGAAAAACGCCTCCTTCCAGTCGGAGAGCGCCTTCTCCCAGACCTTTGACTGTCCGCCCCAGCTGGGGGCCTATGTGTTGATCCAGGTGACCAACGAGGGGGAAAAGCCCGTGAAGTTCGCGGTGTTCCGGGACAAGACCATCGGAAATCCCCAGCCCTTCCCCACGGACATCATCCAGCCCAGGGATACGGCGCGCCGCCTGTTCTTCGTGGCGGAGGAGGCTACGAAGCTGACCTCCCGCCTGGGGGTGACGGTGTCGCCCCTTGCGGGGAAGGATTTTGCGCCATTGCGCATCCGGGTGGACGTGAAGCAGCAGGAGGGAACCGGGCAGGACCTCCCCCGGCGCGGCATGGAGACGCCGGTGACGGACAATTTTGACGGCCTGACCATGCAGGTGACCCAAGCCGCGCCGGAGAAGCTGACGGTCTCCATTAAAAACGCCTCCCGGCGGGGCTTCCTCTACGGCGAGGACGCGGTGATTGAGCGGCTGGAAGAGGGGCAGTGGAGGACGTGTGTGCCCCAGGGGGCCGTGATTGCCCTGGGCCACGAGCTCCGCGGCGGCGAGGAGCAGACCTTCGAGCTGTCGCTGGAGAACCGGGGCGGCGCGCTGGCGGCGGGACGCTACCGGCTTTTGAAGGGGATCTCCGAGATCGGCTCCTCCCAGGACTGCTGCACCCTGGCCGCGGAGTTCACCATATAGGCCCCGGGGAAACCGGACCATCTGCGTTTGAAAATTTGGGCAGGAGGACTGCCCGGAAAATAGGAAGAAAAGGGGACTGTTGTGATGAGAATTTATGTGTGCAAGGACTATCAGGGCATGAGCCGCCAGGCGGCCAATCTGATCTCCGCCCAGGTGATTATGAAGCCGGAGTGCGTGCTGGGCCTGGCCACCGGCTCCACCCCCATCGGCACCTATGACCAGCTGGTGGAGTGGGTGCAGAAGAAGGATCTGTCCTTTGCCCGCGTCCGCAGCGTGAATCTGGACGAGTACCGGGGACTCAGCGGCGACCACGAGCAGAGCTACCGCTATTTCATGCAGAAGCACCTCTTTGACCGGGTGGACATCTGCCTGGAGAACACCAACGTTCCCAACGGCCTGGCGGAGGACCCCGACGCCGAGTGCGCCCGGTACGATGCGCTGATTGAGGGTCTGGGCGGCATCGACCTCCAGCTCCTGGGCATGGGCCGCAACGGACACATCGGCTTCAACGAGCCCGGCGACAGCTTCCAGCTGGGCACCCATGTGGTGGATCTGGCCCCCAGCACCATCGAGGCCAACAAGCGCTTCTTCGCCTCCGAGAGCGACGTGCCCCGGCAGGCCATGACCATGGGCATCATGCACATCATGCAGGCGAAGAAGATCCTGGTGGCCGTCAGCGGCGAGGACAAGGCCGACGCCGTGGCCCGTGCCTTCACCGGCCCGGTGACCCCTCAGATTCCCGCCTCCATCCTCCAGATTCACCCGGATGTGGTGCTGGTGGGAGACCGGGCGGCCCTGAGCAAGCTGGAGAAGCGGGAAGGGATGATTGAGGTATGAGACTGACCGGTGCCCAGGTATTTGATGTGCAGCAGGGCTTTGTGGCCCGGGACCTCTGCGTGGCGGATGGGAAGATCGTCCGGGAGGCGGAGGGTACTGTGGACATCACAGGCTGCACCCTGATTCCCGGCCTCACGGACCTCCACTTCCACGGCTGCCGGGGAGAGGACTTCTCCGACGGTTCCCCGGAGGGCCTGGAGACCATGGCGGCCTATGAGCTCAGCCGGGGAGTCACCCAGATCTGCCCCGCGGGCATGACCCTGGCGGCGGACCAGCTGGTGAGGATCTGCCAGGTGGCGGCGGCTCACCGGCGGGCTGGAAAGCCCGGCGCGGAGCTGGCGGGCATCAACCTGGAAGGGCCCTTCCTCTCCGAGGCGAAGAAGGGCGCCCAGAACGGCGCGTGGCTCCAAAAGCCCAACCTGCCTCAGCTGGAGGCCCTGATGGAGGCCTCGGAGGGGCTGGTGAAGCTGGTGTCCGTGGCTCCGGAGCTGGAGGGGGCCATCGACTTCGTCCGGGAGGCGGCGAAGCGTGTCACCGTCAGCGTGGCCCACACCACGGCCAACTACGATATCGCCCTGGAGGCCTTCCGGGCCGGGGCCAGGGAAGTGACACACCTTTACAACGCCATGCCCCCCTTCGCCCACCGGGACCCCGGCGTGGTGGGCGCGGCCTTTGACTCCCCGGAGGTCCGGTGCGAGCTGATCTGCGACGGCGTCCACATTCACCCCTCCGTTGTGCGGGCCACGTTCCGTATGATGGGCCGGGAGCGGATGATCCTCATCAGCGATACCATGCGGGCCGCGGGAATGCCCGACGGGGATTACACCCTGGGCGGGCAGGCGGTGCAGGTCCACGGCAAGCGGGCCACCCTGGCCGACGGCACCATCGCCGGCTCCGCCACGGATCTGATGGACTGTATGCGGACTGCGGTCTCCTTCGGGATTCCCCTGGCCGACGCGGTGACCGCCGCGGCGGTGAATCCCGCCAAGGTCCTGGGGATCTATGACCGGGTGGGCAGCCTGGAGGAGGGCAAGGAGGCGAATATCGCCGTTCTGGACCGGAATCTGGAGCTGAAGGCCGTGATCTTCCGCGGCGAGGTGGTCTCCGGCGCTCTGTGAGCGGACGGAGACCGCGGCAAAAAAGTTCAGGGCCGCCCTTTTCAAAGGGCGGTGGGTCCAGGGCAAAGCCCTGGCGGGTTTGGGCGAAGCCCAGTGAGAAATCTGGCAGCTGAAACAAAAAAGCGTCCCACGGAAGAATTCCGTGGGACGTTTTTTGCCCGTCAGGGCGCTTGCTCCGGGCCGAAGATGGCGTGGCAGTCCTCCACGGCCTTTGTCAGCTGGGCGGCCAGCTTGTCCCCGGCCGTTCCGCTGTCCAGCACGGCGTGGGCGTCCAGCAGGGAGAACCGGGGGGAGGCACCGGCCTCCCGGTCCTGCATGAGCATGGGCGCGTAGGTGTAGCCTGAGACCTCCGTCTTCCCGGTCTCGTTGTCCCGGGTCAGCTCCAGGGTGAGCACCGCCGTGGTGTCGGTGAGGGGGTCGTTCTGGGAGGAGATGAAGTTCCCCAGGGAGTAGCACACAAAGCCCTGCCGGCCGTCGGGGAGGGTGCGGAGCTCCAGGGGCTGGGGCACATGGGAGTGGCCCCCCAGGATGATGTCCGCCCCGTGGTCAAAGAGGAAGGCGGCCATCTCCTCCTGGTAGCTGTTGGGCTTTGTCTGGTATTCCACGCCCCAGTGGATCATAACGGCCACCAGATCCGGCTCCAGGGCCTTCGCCGCCGCCAGATCGGCGCTCAGCCGCTCCAGATCCGGGGTGCGGAGGGTGGAGAGATAGTCCGTGTTGAAGAGATTGACGCAGTACGCCTGATCCCTGGGCAGGGGCAGACCGTTGGTGCCGTAGGTGTAGCCCAGAAACGCCACGGAGATGCCCCCCACGTCCGCCAGGACGATGCTGCCGTCCCGCTCCTCCTGGGTGCGGCTGGTGCCCACGTGGGCGAGGCCTGCCGCGTCCAGCACGTCCAGCGTGCGGCTGAGCCCCGTGAAGCCCTTGTCCAGGCAGTGGTTGTTGGCGGTGAGGCAGAGATCAAAGCCCACCTCCTTCAGGCCATAGGCCAGATCGTCCGGGGAGTTGAAGGCGGGAAAGCCGGAGTATTTGGGGCCGCCGGAGAGGGTGGTCTCCAGATTCACCACGGCGTAGTCCGCCCCGGAGACATGGGCCCTGGCGCCCTCCATGACCCGGGCGTAGTCATACCGGCCCTGGCCGGCATCCCAGACGTCGTGGGTGACGGGCATGTGGCTCATGGTGTCGCCGCACACGGCCAGTGTGGCCACCGTCGGCGCAGGCGGCGCGGGGGGCGGGGCCTCCGTTGCAGGCGCGGACAGACCCGTGTCCTCTGCCGCCGGCGGGGCGGTATCCGCCGGTCCTCCGCCGCAGCCGCTCAGGGCCAGCAGCAGAGCCAGCAGCAGAGCCAGCAGCAGTGCGGCAAAACGTGTTTTCAAACCGATTCCCCCTTACTGGAAAGCATGTAATACTGTTTCTTGATAAAAAGATTTCAAAATCTTTTTATGGCGGCGTTTTACGCCGTCGCGCCTGCGGCGCGGCAAGAAAAGTATTGACGGCATTCTTGGCGGCTGTGCCGCCAGGCCGCATTCTGCGGCCCAATAAAACGATTACATCGTTTTATTAAGAATTCGTATAAAAAGGCGGAACGCGGGAATCGCGGTCCGCCGAGGGTATTATAGCAGGGATTGAAAGTCCGGGCAATCCCCGAAAGGGAAAGATTTTGGGCCGGGGAAGAAGATCCCGCTGAGATAAGCGCTGTCTTCTCCGCCCGGCCCTTCCGTATGTTACGTTACGCCAGAAGCCCGTAGATGTACTGACTGGTCTCTCCGCAGACAGCGTAGATTCCCCGGCTGTCCTTCGTGGCACTGGCGCCCACCGTCAGCACCACCACCCCGTCCCTGGCGGCGGGATCGTAGGACATCCAGTTGTAGACGCCGTAGGCGCTGCCGGTGTGATAGTAGAGCCGCTCGCGGCCGTAAATGTTGTCCTGGGACCGCAGAGGCAGGGCCTGGTAGGTCCCGTCGGAGAGCTGGTAGTCATACCGGCTCTCCATGATTTTGACGGATTCGGGGCTCAGCAGCTGCAGCCCCTCGTATCTGCCGTCGCCGGCCAGCAGGGCGGCCATCTTGGCGAGATCCTTTGCGCTGGTGGTCAGCCCGCCGGCAAAATAGGTGCCGGAGGCGCCGGGGGAGTCGGGGCGGGTGATGCGCCTGCTGGAGTCGGCGGAGCGGCTGACGCTGCCGTCGTGGTAGTAGAGGGTGGCGATGCGGTCGGTGCCGTGGATGCAGCCGCTCTCAAAGGCGGCGTCAATGTCCATGACGGACCAGAGCCGGTCCTCCAGAACCTCGTCCAGGTAGCGGCCGGAGGCCAGCTCCAGCGTCTGCCCCAGGACGCCGAAGGCGTAGTTGTTGTAGATCCAGGAGTAGATGGAGCCGGGCTTCGTGTTGGAGTAGCCGCCGCCCTGGAGGCGGGAGCGTACGGCGCTGTAGGACCGGGAGGCGTCGTCCCCCAGACAGCTGATGGAGGAGGTGTGGGAGAGGAGGGAGCGAATGGTGATGGGGTCGTTGGGATAGGCGGGATTCTTCGCCGTCACGCCCCAGTAGGTGCCGATGCTCTCATCCAGATTCACCACCCCGTCCTCCCGCAGGATCATGGCGGCCAGGCCCACACCGACCTTGGTGATGGAGGCCACGCGGATCTTGTGGTCCGGTGTCATGGGGGCGGAGCCCTTGGTGGCCCAGCCGTAGGTGAAGGTATCCGTGACGTGTCCGTCCTCGATCACCGCCACCTGCATCCCGACAGCGCCGTACTTGCTGCCCACGGCGTCCACCTTGGCCTGGATCTCGCTGTGCTTTGCCTGGCTGACGCTGGGCTCCGGCGTTGTCTGGAGCTTCGCCGCCAGCTCCTGGGCCAGGGGCTCCTGGTCAGAGCAGGCGGCCAGGGCCACCAGCACCTGGGCCAGCTGCCCCCGGGAGACCGGGAGCCCGGCGAAGATGGTGTCGGTGACCATGCCGTCGTAGAGGTGGTTCTCCAGGGCCCAGGCCAGAGGCAGCCGGGCGTAGGAGGGCACGGTGTGCTGGTCCTTATAGGCGGAGAGGGACTCGTCGTAGGGTTTGCCGTCCTCAGAGGCGGCGAAGCGGTACAAAAATGCCGCCAGCTGTCCCCGGGAGATGGGGTCCTGGGGGGAGAAGGTGCCGCCGGCCGTGCCGGTGACAATGCCGGTCTGGAGCGCCCAGGCCACGGCTCCGGCAAAGGAGTCCCCGGCGGACACATCGGAGAAGGTGCCGTCATACTCCGGGGCCTCCTGGCCGCTCATGCGGTGGAGCACGGTGACCAGCACGGCCCGGGTGACGAATTTGTCCGGCAGGAAGCGCCCGCCGGCGGTGCCCTGGAGATAGCCGTGATAGGCGGTGTACCGGGCGCAGTCGGCCAGATTGCCGGATACGTCCGGGAAGCTGACGGTGCGGATGTCCTCCAGCGTGAGGGCGGGCTCCGCCTCCTCATCTGCCGCGGGCTGAGACGCGCCTCCGGGGGCCCCGGAGGCCAGAGGCCGCAGAGCCGTCAGGGTCGTCTCTGCGGCCTCTGACTGATTCATCGCTGCGGAACCGATCAGAATGGAGAGAAGACCGACGGCCAAAACCAGGGGCAGGACCATCTTTTTCATAGACACACTCCCTTTGCGTCCCCACCCAACACACACCGCGGGGCACATTTGCATCATTTTCGTATGGTGCAGGCATCACTTTTGCATCATATCTGCATCATACAAAATTCGACAGGATTTGTCAAATAGAAGTCGTGTTTCCATGAAAAAACAGGACCGCCGGGATTTGGCAGTCCTGTTTCCTGTGTGGTCTGATAGAAGCCATGGGGCGGAAAACCGGTCAAGGGTTTCCCGGGCGGGCAGAGCCCGCCTGCCTGACGCGAGGGGAGGCGGGAGAGGGGCGGCCTCTCCCGGGCTACAGATCGTCCGCGTCCTGGACCGGGACCTCGTAGGGGTCCAGGGGCCTTCCGGTCCAGCTCCCCTGGGGGTCGGTTTTCGCGGCGGTGAATTGGCTGAGCTCCCTGGCCTTTTCCATGGGGGTGGGCTTCTGCCGGCGCTTGTTCATGGCGGTCACCTCCTTCCCGGCGGGAGATGACCGTAGTGTGTCCCGGAAGGGGGGATTCATCCGGGGGAGAGGCCGGGGATTCAGGGGGCGTACAGGATTTCATCCTCCGCCATATGCCGCCGCAGGCGGCGCATGGCCCAGAGGAAGCAGAGCGTGTGGACCAGTGCCGTGACGATCCAGGAGAAGGGATAGGACCAGTAGATGGTCTGCACCGTGTGGAAAGCGGGAACCTGGAAGATGGTGGCCAGCCACACCAGCCGCAGGACACAGGCGCCCATCAGGGAGACCAGCATCGGCATCACGGAATAGCCCAGACCCCGCAAAGAGCCCACCAGCACATCCATGATCCCGCAGAGGAAGTACGTGGAGCAGACGATGCGCAGCCGCTCCGTGCCGGCGGCGATCACCGCGTCGGTGCTGGAGTAGATGCCCAGCAGCTGCCGGCTCAGCAGGGCCGACAGTCCCCCCAGCACCAGCCCGGTGACCACCGCGCAGGTCAGGGCCCGCAGCAGGATGGGGCGGATGCGCTCGTAGCGCCCGGCGCCGTAATTCTGGCTGGTGAAGGAGATATTGGCCTGATAGAAGGCGTTCATGGAGGCGTAGACAAAGCCCTCGATGTTGGCCGCCGCCGAGCTGCCGCTGACCACCACCTCCCCGAAGGTGTTGATGGAGGACTGGATGACCACGTTGGAGAGGGAGAAGAGCATCCCCTGAAAGCCCGCCGGCAGGCCCACCCGCAGGATCTGGCTGAGGCGGACCGGGTAGATCTTCAGCTGCCGCAGCTCCAGGTGGACGCCGCCCTCCTCCCGGATCAGGCACCGCAGCACCAGAAGGGCGGAGATGCACTGGGAGATCACCGTGGCGATGGCCACGCCGGCCACGTCCAGCTGGCAGACGATGACGAAAAAGAGGTTCAGCCCCACGTTCACAACGCCTGCGGTAAAGAGGTAGTACAGCGGTCTGCGGGTATCCCCCACGGCCCGCAGCAGCGCGGCGCCGAAGTTATAGAGCATGGTGGCGGGCATCCCCACAAAGAAGATCCGGAGGTACACGGCGGCCAGGCCCCGGACCTCGTCCGGCGACTGCATCCACTCCAGGATGGTTCCGGCGCTGCACGCCCCCACCACCGCCAGCCCCACGCCGCTGATGAGACTCAGCAGCACGGAGGTGTGGACCGTCTGGCGGAGGCTCTCCTGGTCCCCCGCGCCGTAATACCGTGCCGCCAGGATATTGGCGCCCACGGACAGGCCGATGAAGAGATTCACCAGCAGGTTGATCAGCGACGTGTTGGAGCCCACCGCCGCCAGGGAGTTGTCCCCGGCGAAGCGGCCCACCACGATGATGTCCGCGGCGTTGAACAGCAGCTGCAGAATGCTGGAACACATCAGCGGCAGTGTAAAGCGCAGGAGCTTTGGCAGAATGGCCCCGCTGCACATGTCGATTTCGTATCCCTTTCCCCGGCTCACTGCACAGGCCTCCTCTTGACAAAAAGACTGCGGTCCGAACGACGGACAGCGAAGCTCATTTTAACACGATCGAAACGGAAATTCCACGGATTTTCTCCGGCCTTTTTCACAAAGATTCTGACTTTTTTGCGCAGAAAAGCGGCGGATTTTCCGCCGCTTTTGGAGGAATCGGCCTCAGGCGATCCGGTTCAGCCACCGGAGATCATAGGGCTCGAAGACCACCCGTTCATAGGCCTCCACATCCAGGGGGACGCCGGTCCAGTCCGAGTGGAGCTCGCCGGTCTGCTTGATGAGAATGTCGTAGAGAATGTCATAGGTGACACCGTCTGCCGGGTCCGTCTCCACAATGGTGGAGTAGGGCAGGGTCTTGTGGTAGGTCAGCTCCATGCCCTTGTAGTCAAAGTGGAAGCCGCAGCGCATCCGGCAGCCGTCCAGCCCCGTGTAGCGGGCCACCTGCTTGAGGTCGTGGAGGATCTTGTCCCCCTCCTCCTCGTAGAGGTTCTCCGGCGTGGTGGCGGTGTAATCAAAGCGGAACTGAATGGAGGCCCCGGGAATCTTGCGGAACCGCTCCAGGTAGGGGATCAGCTCCGCGGCGGGGTAGTTCTTGTAGAGCACGCAGTTCACCCGGAAGGGCACCGGCAGCCGGGCCAGCAGGCTGTCGTTGGACTCCACCACATAGTGCTGCATGTGGCGGGAGACGTTGACGCAGGTGATCTTGTGCTTGTTCCGCTCCAGCAGGGCCAGCAGGTCCTCCTCCGGGTTGAGATCGGAGACGGGCAGGGTGGTGTTGATGAACACCCGGTGGGTGGTGGGGATCTCGTCCAGCATCCGCTGGAGGGTCTCCAGATCCGCGAAGGGCTCGCCGCCGGTGAAGACAAAGTCGCAGCGGGGAGTGATGGCGTCCATCCGCCGGATGCTCTCACAGATCTTTTCCGCGGAGAAGCCGGTCATATCCGCATATTCCTCTTTATTGATGCAGAAAGGGCAGTGGTTTTTACAGTCGTAAGGGACAAAGATTGTCACCGTCGCGCCGCCCTCGCGGGTTTTGTAGGGATGTTTCATGATGTCGCCGGCCTTTCGTGATATTTCGTGATATATGATCGCGGCGGTCACTGCGCCGCAGGGAGGTTGTTTGTATGCCAACAAATACTGTTCTATTCTAATGGATTTTTCCCGTAAGGTCAAGAGCAAACGCAAAATTTCCATATTCGTCACGGCGGAGGGGCGCGGCAGGAGCGCCTTCCGGCACCCTGCCGGATCTGCCGGACGCATTTTCAGGCGGAGACGTCCGGGAGAAGGTCCTGTTTGGAGATTTTTGCGGGGCAGATCTCATCCGTCCGTCCTGCGGGAGAGGCAGTCTGTCGGGGCGGTGATGAACCGCCCGTCCTAGGGGAGATCCGGATCTCGTGGGGGGACGGGCGGCTGATAGCCGCCCCTACAGGGCATTCGGGAACCATGGTAAGGGTACGTTCAGGCTCCAACGACAGGGAATGCTGTACATCCGCCGGGAGAAGTGGTATACTGGGAAAATCCAAAGAGAGGAGGCGGACCAATATGGAAGCGCAGTTTCTGCAGGCGCTGACGGAGGGCGTGGCCGCCCTGCTGGCGGAGGGATCGCCGGCGGGGATGTGGTACACGGCCCTTGTCCGCATCCTGTTTCCGGTGCTGGCGGTTTTGATTTTGTATCGGGCGGTGCGGTCGCTGCTGCGGGTGCCCCACGCGCCGGAGGTCTGGGGCCAGCTGAGCCTGCCCAACGGCGCGCCGGTGCTGCTGACCCACTGGGAGAACATCCTGGGGCGCAGCCCCACCGCCGATGTGCAGCTGCGGTATCCCAGCGTCTCCCGGCAGCACGCGGCGCTGTGCCGGGGCGAGGACGCGGAGTGGGTGGTCTACGATCTGGGCTCCAAGGGGGGCACTGCGGTGAACGGGGAGACGGTGCAGGGCGCCGCGAAGGTGGCGCTGGGAGACACCATCACCCTGGGCGGCGTGCCGCTGATCTTCCTGCCCCAGACCGTGGCGGACCGGGAGGAGCTGGAGAAGAAACGCCGGACGGAGCGGCCCGCGTCCATGTGGCCCTCCTTTTTGTGGCTGACGGTGTTTCAGGTGCTGGCCTGCGTCCAGCTGATCGCGGCGGCGGGAGAGACGGCAAGTCCCGCCATTCCACTGGCCTTCGGCGGTTTGACGGCGCTGATGTGGCTGTACGCCGCCGTCCTGCGGCTGAGCCGCTGCGTGGGCTTTGAGATGGAGACCATCGCCTTCTTCCTCTCCACGCTCTCCCTGGCGGTGACGGCCTCCAGCGCGCCGGGGAGCCTTTTCAAGCAGTTTGCCGCCGTGGTTCTGGGACTGGTGCTGTTTCTGGTACTGGGGATCTTTCTGCGGGATCTCAGCCGGGTGCAGAAGAACCGCTGGCTCATGGCCGCCGCCGCCATCGGTCTTTTGGGCATCACGCTGGTGCTGGGGCAGGCCAAATACGGCGCCGTCAACTGGATCTCCGTCGGAGGGCTGTCCTTTCAGCCCTCGGAGATTGCAAAGATCTGCTATATCTTCGCGGGCTCCGCCACGCTGGAGCGGCTGTTCCACCGGCGGAACCTGACGCTGTTCATCCTGCTGACCGGCGTCTGCATCGGCCTGCTGGGGCTTATGAGCGATTTCGGCACCGCGGCCATCTTCTTTGTCACCTTCCTGGTGCTGGCCTACCTCCGCTCCGGGGATTTCGCCACCCTGGCCCTCATCTGCGGCGGGGCGGTGTTCGGCGGCGGGATCATCCTGCGGTTCAAGCCCTATATTCTCAGCCGCTTTGCCTCCTGGGGCCACGCCTGGGAGGCCGCCTCCACCACCGGCTACCAGCAGACCCGCACCATGTCCGCCGCCGCCTCCGGGGGGCTTTTGGGCATGGGGGGCGGAGAGGGCTGGCTCCACCGGGTGGCCGCGGCGGACACGGATCTGGTGTTCGGGATGCTCTGCGAGGAGTGGGGACTGCTGATTGCGCTGCTGGCGGTGGGGTCCATCATCACCCTGGCGGTGTTCGCCATCCGGGCCTGCCGGGTGGGCCGGTCCAGCTTCTATATCATCGCCGCCTGCGCCGCCGGGTCCCTTCTAGTGTTCCAAACCTGTTTGAATGTATTCGGCGCCGTGGACCTGCTGCCCCTCACCGGCGTCACCTTCCCCTTCGTCTCCAACGGCGGCTCGGCTATGATGTCCTCCTGGGGACTGCTGGCCTATCTGAAGGCCACGGACACCCGGGAGAACGCCAGCTTTGCCATCCGCCGGGGACCCCAGAGACGGCTGACGGAGGAGGCCCGCCGCCGGGCGGAGCCTGTGGGAGATCCCTTTGCGCCGGAGGAGGTGGACCATGAAGAAGATTGAGCGGCGGGCGGTGGTCTGCGTCCTTTTGACGCTGCTGCTGGCGGCGGGCATGGGGCTGTTCCTGGTGCGCTACCTCCTCCGGGGCGGCAGCTGGGCCTCCTCGGCCTTCAACCGCCATCTCTACAACAGCGACGGCGTCCTCATCGCCGGGCAGGTGGAGGACCGGGACGGGGACGTGCTCTCCTCCGTGGAGAACGGGCAGCGCACTTACTATGACAGCGAAACCGTCCGCAAGGCCACCCTCCACGCGGTGGGGGACCTCCAGGGGCGCATCGGCACCGGGGCCCTCAACGCCTTTGCCCACAGGCTCACGGGCTGGAATCCCGTCAGCGGTGCTTTCGGCGCCTCCAGGGGCAATACCCTGATCCTCACCCTGGACGCCCGGTATAACTACGAGGCCTACCAGGCCCTGAACGGCTATGCCGGCGCCGTGGCGGTCTACAACTACAAGACCGGGGAGATCCTCTGCATGGTCTCCGCCCCCAGCTACGATCCCCTGCATGTCCCGGCGGACATCGAGACCAATGACCGCTATAAGGGGGCCTATTTAAACCGCTTCCTCTCCTCCACCTTTACGCCGGGCTCCGTGTTCAAGACGGTGACCCTGACGGCGGCGCTGGAGCAGCTCCCGGACCTCTATGAGCGCACCTGGAGCTGCGAGGGCAGCGTGGAGATCGACGGGGAGACCATCGTCTGCTCCGGCACCCACGGCCAGCAGTCCATCGGCGACGCCTTTGCCAACAGCTGCAATGTGGCCTTTGCCCAGATCGCCGCGGAGCTGGGGGCGGAGGTCCTGGAGCAGTACACGGAAAAAGCGGGGCTGACGGACAGTTACTCAGTGGACGGCCTTCCCACCGCCCGGGGCTCCTTCCAGTGGGAGAACCTCACCGGCGGCGATCTGGGCTGGGCCGGCGTGGGCCAGGGGCAGGATCTGGTGAACCCCTGCGCCCTGATGGTCTACATGGGGGCCATTGCAAACGGCGGCCGGGCGGCAGAGCCCCGCCTCATCCAAGGAACCGTCTCCGCGCTGGGATTGCCGTCCCTGCCGCGGATTCCCTCCAAGACCGGCCGTCTGGTGTCCGCCTCCACGGCGCAGCAGCTGACGGAGCTTCTGGCGGACAACGTGGAGAAGACCTACGGCACCGGCCGCTTTCCCAACATGGACCTGTGCGCCAAGTCCGGCACCGCCGAGGTGGGGGAGGGGCAGTCGCCCCACGCCTGGTTTACCGGGTTCCTCCGGAACGAGGACGCGCCCTACGCCTTTGTGGTGCTGGTGGAGAACGGCGGCGGCGGAAATGCCGTGGCCGGCGCCGTGGCGGGCCGGGTGCTGGATATCATGGTGAACGGCTATTGAGCCTGAATGGGCGACCTCTCCGGGTGTCGCGTCAGGGGCCCTGCGGGCCGGCCGGCGGCCGCGGCAGTTCCCAAAAGAGCGCTTGACAACTTGTCCGGCCGATGTTTCAATATCCCCAGAGCGCTGCGGCAAAAGGAGGTTTCCACAGATGGAAGTGTTTCAACAGGCGGTAAAAGAGGTCACCGAAACCGGCAGGCTGTCCTTCTCCACCCGGCGGGAGCTGTGGCTGGCCTTCGGCCCCTGGGAGGAGCGGGACGAGATGGACAAAAGCCCCCGGACTCTCACGGAGCCGCTGAGAAAGCGGGCGGAGCTGGCCCTGGCCTGCGCCAAAAAGGTGGGGAAGGTCTGGTCCGCCTACGACCCAGAAGACAAGGGCCCCCAGGAGCTGTTGAAAAAGGCCAGTGCCTGCCTGAAGGGGAAGCTGGAGGCGGATCAGCTGTACCAGGCGTGGAAGGCCTCTGATTCTATGAGCAGGGCGGAGGAGGAGCGGTACAGCTCCGCGCCCATGGCCGCCATTGCGGCGGAACGGGCGGCCATTGTGCCCTATTACGACGAGTTCCTGCTGGAGCCCCGGTGTGCCGGGGCCGACGACAGCGAGCTGGACCCCTACGACTGGGATGCGGCCTGGTGCGCCTCCCTGGCCTGGGCGGGCCGGGACGAGGAGGCCGGCGGCGGGCAGCAGAAGGTGGAGGAGATGAAGTTCTGGGCCTGGTATCTGGAGCAGGCCGCCGGTTTACTGGGGATGGAGGACTTCAAATTTCCGAAAAAGGCTGTCAAGGACTTTGAGGAGAAGCAGAATCCACCCAAGCCTGTGCCGGAGAAAGTTTCAATGGAATCCTTTGTGGACTTTCTGGGATGTGGAGAATACCGCAGTCATTACCACGTTTCCCGGAACGGAATCAACCGGTTTGCGGAGAATCTGCCCACCTATGACATCCACACCTTCTGTACCTCAAAAGAGGCCGTCTGCCCCAAATGTAAGGCCACTTCTGTTCAGCTGAAATTTTACTACGGCGTGAATGTCTTAGAGGCCAAGCTGCCGGGAAGCGATAGTTCAATCCGGCTGCTCCATACCCTCCCTATGCTCCAGTGTCCAAACTGTCCAGACAGCTCTTTCACCCCAAAGGAGGAGAGAATCAACGTCAAGGCGGCCTTCAAGCGGTATTTGGAGGGACCGGAGAGGCTCCAGGCGTTTCAAAATGAATTGGAGCGGCGGGCCTCAAATGTGTTTAATATTGGGGAGGGGTATGTGTCACTGAATGGTGCTATAGAGCACCACCACGATATCAAAATTCCCGCCGGGATACAGGGAATCCGGTGGCTGGACCCAGAGGCAGAAGAAGTGCCGCTGGATATGGGCAGACTGGGAAAAACCTCCTATCTGACTGGAATGACAGAAGAACGGCTTGAAGTAGATCTGAGGCTGTTTGGTCCCCATGTCTATTTCCGCGATATGAAGCTGGAGGAATTTTGCCGCGCCTATCCCGAGACAGTGGAGCGTATGGAGGACGGCAGTCTCCGTTTGACGATGGAGCGCCATTGGGTCCGCTGCTGGCTGAATGAAGCCGGGACTTTGGAACGGGTGGTGATTCAGTCCCGGTTCCACTTGGAAGTGGAGACGGAGCACCCTGTTACATTGACACGCTTTTTAATGATGGAGTTCCACTTATCCAAGGATCAGGCAGAGACGGAGGTATCGGCCTGCTGCGCAAAGGGCCATCCGCAAAAGGAAATCGGCCCGCTTTCTGATCTGACCAGAGCGGAAGCAATGCGTCTGTGCGCGGCCCTGCGGAGCAGGAATATCAAATGCCGCGTCATGCCGGTTCCCGTGGGGGAAAAGGGAGACACGCAGCTGCGGTAGACGGGCCCCGCTGTGTTTCCCGCAGGTCCGCCTCAAAATCAGGGCGCCGCTTTTCGGAGAAATCTTCCGAAAAGCGGCGCCCGCTCAGCTGATATCGTCAAAACACCTGAACATCGGGATTCCGATGTTCAAGGCGTCCACCGCCAGGCCGTTTCACGGCCGTGGGGCGCATATGCGCCCCGGAGCGGAAAAGAAGCAAATGCTTCTTTTCCACCACGGTGACTATACGAGGTAAATGCCCCCGCCGATGAACTCCCGCATGAGGGAGGTCTTGGGAATGTTGTCCGCGGGGATGGGCAGGAAGTAGTTCAGGAATTTCAGCAGCCGCTTGGCCTCGAGATACTCCTCACTGTCCCGGGGGACGCCGAAGAGGATGGGCTGGACGTAGGGCTTGAGGAGGGAGGTCTCATAGATCAGGGCGGAGTTGAAGATCACATCCGCGCTGTCCTGGAAGGGGAAGATGTTCTCCTCCTCCCCCCGGCGGACGGAGGGCCACATTTTAATGGTGGCCTGGGCGCTGTGGCCCCGGGTGCGGGCGTCCCGCTCGATCCGCCGCAGAAGGCGGGCGTCGGTGGTGGGGATGCGGTTGTGGTCGTCGATATTCAGCGTGGTGAGGCAGCTGATATAGATCTTGTACTTGCTCTCCTGGGGCAGGGAGTGGGTGAACTGGTCGTTGAGACAGTGGATGCCCTCGATGACCAGCACGTCTCCCTCCTCCAGGGTCAGGAAGTTGCCGTTGTACTCCCGCTGGCCCTTTTTGAAGTTGAAGGTGGGCAGCTCCACCGTCTCGCCCCGCAGCAGCCGAACCATGTCGGAGTTGAACTGCTCCACGTCCATGGCCCCCAGGCCCTCGAAGTCGTAGTTTCCGTTCTCGTCCCGGGGCGTCTTCTCCCGGTCCACGAAGTAGTTGTCCGTGGCGATGGGATAGGGCCGCAGGCCGCAGGCCCGGAGCTGGGTGGACAGGCGGTGGGAGAAGGTAGTCTTGCCGGAGGAGGAGGGCCCCGCGATCATGACGAAGCGGACCTCCCTGCGCCGGGCGATCTCCGCGGCGATGTCGCCGATCTTCTTCTCCATCATGGCCTCATAGGCCAGAATCAGGGGCGTGGCCTCCCCCCGGGAGATGATGGTGTTCAGCTCGGCCACGTTGGAGGCGTTCAGGGCCTGAGAGCGGAGGGTGGAGTCGTAGAGCTCCCGGAAGACCTTCCTGGAGGGGCGGAATTCTCCCAGGTGGTTGGGGTCCTTCTGGGTGGGCAGGCGGAGGACAAAGCCGTTTTCAAACAGCTCCAGTCCAAAACAGCGGACGTAGCCGGTGTCCGGCACCATGTAGCCGTAGAAGTAGTCCACAAAGCCGTCCAGGGAGTAGACGTTGACGTGGGAGTTAATCCGGAAGCTGAGGAGCTGGGCCTTGTGAATGAGCTTTGCCTGCTGGAACAGCTCCATGGCGTCGTCGGTGCTGACGGACCGCTTTTCAATGGGCAG
This sequence comes from Clostridiales bacterium, assembly GCA_019423635.1. Lineage (GTDB taxonomy): Bacteria > Bacillota > Clostridia > Oscillospirales > Oscillospiraceae > Oscillibacter. Next base: position 9,269 of record JAHZBA010000028.1, on the reverse strand, counting down.
GGCCATCCCGGACAGCTCCCGCATCCGTGCCTCCACCCGGTCCAGCAGGGCCTGGTCCAGGGTGAAATCGCCCTCGGCCAGAAGGAAAAGGGCGTTGCTGAGGGAGTACTCCACACTGATGCGCTCCACCTTCTCCCGGCCGGCCACATCGTAGAAGGCCTTGAGCATCAGGAAAACCGCGCTGCGCTCGTAGGTCTGAAAGCCGGGCTTTTCCCGAGCGGTGACCATGCGCAGGGTGCAGTCCCGGTCCAGCACCTTGTGGAGCTCACAGAGCTTTCCGTCCCGGTTTACCAGCAGAATGTCGCAGGGATACCGGTCCTGAAAGTCCGCCGCGATGCGGCGGTAGGACGTTCCGCGGGGGTAGGTGTACTCCGCGCCGTCCACGGTGACCTTCAGCATGTTGTTCTCTTCCATTTAGATGGCCTCCTCTATCTGTAATGGCCCCGCCGGAGGGGGCTGACGGGCTTTTGTGCTGCGTCTTGTTCTATCATACGATATTTCCCGGAAAAATACAAGGAGGGTTTGCGGCGGGAGCAGGTCTGTCTCATCAAGTCAGATGCTCTCCTTCTGTAGGGCGCGACGACCTCGGCGCGCCGGGTCGTGGCCCAGGCCAGCCTCTCTTGGCCCGTTGGGCCAATTCACCTCCCCGCGCCCTATGGAGCAAATTTGGGAGACGGCGTGGCGGGAGCGGCCCGGGGCGCATTTTTATCATGTCCGCATGTTCATGAAACGCCGCAGGGGCGATGTCCCCATCGCCTGTCCCCCGGGAGATCCGATGTTTTCCAAGAAAGGGCGATGGGACATCGCCCCTGCAGTAAGAGGAGTCGGACATTTCCCCCTGCGCCTTCCGGCGGAGTTGGGAAACCGCCGGGGGATTTGGGCTTTTCCCCAAAACCGCGTTGACAGCGGAAATCATCTGCCGTATAGTGGAACTAACAGATTTTGGAGGGGGAGATTTCATGAGGAGATTGAAAAAGAGCGCGTTTTTCAGGCGGCTGGTTTCCTTCCTGCTGGCCCTGGCCGTCATGGGGCCCGTGGCCGGCACCATGGCCGTGCCGGCGAGGGCGGCGGGGCTGAGCCTGGCGGAGCTGCAGGCGAAGTATCCGGATGGCTCAGTATGGAACGGTTCTTTTGACGGCTCTAGGCAATGTGCGGGCTTTGCCCGCCTGATGTGCTACGAGGCATACGGAAGTGAGTACCATTACAACAACGGTGGAAATTGGAAGCAATATACAAATGTATCTTACATCGATAATGGGCTGAAGGCCGGCGATTATATTCGCTATAAGAATGGCAGGATTGGGCACAGTGTGTTTATTACCGGTGTGTTTGGAGATCGAGTGTCTTTCGGAGATTGCAATGCGAATGGCACCCCAAACGGTGTTCGCTGGAGCACTATGGATAGGTCCAGACTTAAGAATGGTTTTGCATGGGCGTACTCGGCACCCTATGATTTTGTGGCGCAGGGTTCTCCTGCCCCCACCCCGCCTCCCACCCCTGTGACGCCGGAGCTCACCCTTTCCGCAAGCTCCATTTCCCTAAAGGTCGGGCAGTCCGTGACGATTCAGGCCACCACAAAATCGGCGGAGGCCGTTTACCTTGACGTCCAGTCCACAAACAGCCGTCCGTTTTCCATCCAGTGGGGGAACTGGAACAGCGCCGGCACCCAGCAGCCGATCACCGTTACCGGCAAATATATTGGGACCACCGACCTTACGGTTGTGATGAGAAAAGCGGATACGGGAGCCGCCCTGGCCAGCAAGACGGTCAAAGTGACGGTGCTGTCGTCCAATGCGCCGACCGTCACATTTTCACCGGCTGATGTTACGATGGATGTCGGCTCTGCCGTTACGGTGAATCTGAACATCAAATGGAATGGTACAAGGGTCATTCAGCTCCAGGGAATCGACAAGAATGTTTGTGCAATCGGCAGCAGCGATTTCGTAAAGACGTCAAGCACGACCGCCGCCATTACAATTCATGGTAAGGGGCAGGGGCGAAATACAATATCGGTTGTAATGCTGGACGCCAATGATAAGAAAGTGATTTCCTATCCGCTTTCTGTCACCGTCAAGGCCCCGGAGCCGGATTTTGTCCGGGCGGGGAAGAGCGCTGTGGAGATCAATGTCGGGGAAAAGGTGTCGATTCCCGTGACCTACGGGATTCACAGCGCCTCGTCCATCCACTTTACGCATAAGGCGGAGAACGCAGGTGTCTGCCGCAGCACCGTGTCCTCCACGTCCCAAAACGCGGCGACGGTGGATGTCTACGGGCTGGCACCGGGGAAGACGAAGGTGACGATCGCCATCTACAAGACCCCGGGAGAGTCGCTGCTGGCATCCACCTCCGTGGACGTCACCGTCAGGCAGAAGGAGACGCCCCCGGCCATCAAGGTTGCTCCCGATACGCTGTCTCTTGGCGTCGGGGAGACTAAAAATCTGGACCTCGCGTGGAGCGGCAGTGTCCCCAGCGGCGCGGAAATCCAGATCATAGCCACTCCCTCGGACATTGCAAGTGCAAAGATGCTCTCCGTGAATCCCAACGGGTCCGCACGGGTGGCAGTCACCGGCAGGAAGGAGGGGACCAGCCATCTGAACCTGGTCCTGTGCGACGGCAACGGCAATGCCCTGTGCAGCACCCCGGCCACGGTGAACGTTGCCGCGCCTGCGGAGAAAACCACTATCCGGGCCGACACAGACCAGACCATTACCATCAGCACGGACGAGGTGCGGCTGCTCTCCTTTACCATCACCGGCGGCTATTCCATGATGTCGAGCTCCTATCATTCCGCGCTCACCGTGAAGAAGGTCTCCGAGACAAAGGGCCAGATGCTCTATGCTGTCTCAGCTGATGAGCCCGGTACCTACCAGTTTTCCGTCAATCTTCTGGACAGCCGGAGCAATGTGCTGGGCAGTGCCGGATACCGCATTGAGGTGGTTGCATCGAACCCCACGCCTGTAGTCCCTCCCAGTGATACCATAACAGTTTCCGGGGAGGATACTGGCCCCGTCAAGGCGCCGGGTGACGGAGGTTCCTCCGCCAGTGACAGCCGGGTGTATCCCACAGACGGGAATTGGATCAGCAAGATCGATCCCGAGGAGTCCTCCGGCGGCGGAACCTACGTTGTCACAGGGACCCGGGTCTCCTCCTCCGCGTCGGGAGAGGTCATCCTGGTGATCCCTCTGGACGGCAAGGCCAATGTCACAACACAGTCTGCGGGAAAGCCCGCGGTCACAATTCCCACGGATCTGGCCTCCTCCGGTTCGGTGGAGATCAAGCTCTCCGGCAATGAGACACTTCCTGCCCAGAGCGGCGAGACCGCCGGAGACAGCACCCTCTCCGGCACCGTCAGCGCGGTTTTGAACGAAGACGGCTCCCAGGAGGCCAGCCGGGAGATCGTAGCCTCCGACGGAACGGTCGTCTCCGGCGGCAGCGCCGGCACCGGGCTGCGCTTTACGGACGTATCCTCCGGCAAATACTACTATGACGCGGTGCGGTGGGCGGTCTCCAGCGGCGTCACGGACGGGATCAGCGGCACCACCCTGGCCCCGGACAACTCCTGCCCCAGAGGCCAGGTGGTGGAGTTCATGTGGCGGGCAATGGGCTGTCCGGAGCCCGCTGTGAAGGAGAACCCCTTCACGGATGTCTCTGCCGCTGACTCCTACTATCAGGCGGCCCTGTGGGCCTACGGGGCCGGCGTCACCACCGGCTCCACGGCCACCACCTTCTCCCCCGGCAGCACCTGCACACGGGGCCAGGTAGTGACCTTCCTGTGGCGGGCCAACGGCCAGCCCAAGGTCTCCGGCACCAACGCCTTCTCCGATGTGTCCGCCGGCGCGTACTTTACCGACTCCGTCCGCTGGGCGGTGGACCAGGGCATCACCAAGGGCACCACGGATACCACCTTCTCCCCGGGGAATACCTGCACGCGGGGACAGATTCTGACGTTCCTCTACCGGGGCATGGCCTGAGGAAAAGATCGGCGACAGAGAGCAAAACACCCCGCTGTCCGGAATTCGGACAGCGGGGTGTTTATCGTGAGAGGGATCAGAAAAGGGATCAGATGACGCCCTGTTCCTTCAGTGCGGCAATCTGCTCCGGGGTCCGGCCCAGGGAGGCGAGAATGGCCTCGTTGTCCTCGCCCAGCTGAGGAGCGGGCTTCTGGCACTCGTCGGGCTCGCCGTGGATCTTGACGGGGGTGCCGGGAATCCGGATCTCCCGGTCCATGCCGGGCTGATACACGTTCCAGAGCATGTTCCGCTCCTTGGTCTGGGGATGCTCGGCGGCCTGGGGGATGGTCTGGATGCGGCCGAAGGGGATCTTCAATCCGGCAATGATGACCTCCAGCTCGTCGATGGTCTTGGTGGTGGTCCACTTCTCAATCTCGCCCTTCAGGTCCGGCAGATAGTTGTCGCACCGGAGGACGTTGGTGGCGTACCTGGGGTCCTTCAGGAGGTCGTCCCGGCCCATGGCGCCGCAGAGGTCCGCGAACATCTTGTCGGTGCCGCAGCCCATGACGAAGTCGCCGTCCTTGGCCCGGAAGGAGTCGAAGGGGGAGATGGAGGGGTCCTGGTTGCCGGCCCGGTGGGGGGTCTTGCCGGCAATGGTGTACTCCACCACGAAGTTCTCCATGACGGAGAACAGGGTGTCCATCATGGACACGTCGATGCGGCGGCCCACGCCGGTCTTCTCCCGCTCATACAGGGCCATGAGAATGCCCATGCAGAGGTAGGCGCCGGAGTAGTTGTCGCCCACGGAGGGACCGATCTTGCACGGGGGGCCGTCCTGGAAGCCGGTGACGCTCATCATGCCGCTCATGGCCTGGGCCACGATGTCGTAGGCGGGACGGGCGGCCAGGTCGCCGGTGAGGCCGAAGCCGCTGATGGAGCCGTAGATAATCCGGGGGTTGATCTCCTTCATCTTCTCGTAGGGGAAGCCCAGACGCTCCAGCACGCCCACCTTGTAGTTCTCGCAGACGACGTCGGCGGTTTTCAGCAGCTCCGTGAAGATCTGCTTGCCCTCCTCGCTCTTGAGGTTCAGGGTCATGCCCTTCTTGTTGCGGTTGATGTAGGCGTAGTAGCCGCTGAAGCCGTTTTCCATGGGGCCCCAGCCGCGGGTCTGGTCGCCGCCGGTGGGGGTCTCGATCTTGATGACCTCAGCGCCGTGGTCAGCCAGGTTCATGGTGCAGAACGGGCCGCTGTACGCCTGGGTCAGGTCCAGAACACGGATGCCTTCCAGGGGTCTGTTCATATGCATATCGCCTTTCTATGTGATTTCTTTTCCGCCGGAAACGGTGGATTCCCGGCCCTTTTGCGAAGTATTGTTGAAAAGCTGCCCGATCATCGAGAGATAACCGGGCAGCTTCTTCTGTTTCCCGTTGAAAAAGCGGGCTGTGTATTTGGCAGATTAGCGCTTCTGGAAAGCGGGATCGCCGAACTCGGGGCGCTGCAGATCCTTCTTGACCATCAGGGTGCCGGTGCCATAGGCGCACAGGATGGGCTCGGGATACACGTCAGCGGCGGAGTCAGCCAGGCCCTTCTTGCCGTCACGGTCAGCCAGACCCATGACCTTGTGAGCCTCGAAGTGGCAGGTCAGAGAGGTGTTGCCAACCTTCTCAATCCAGCCGGAATACTCCATCCAGTCGCCGGAGTACACGGGAGCGGTGTAACGGACCTCAGAGTAGCCCACGAACAGGGACTCATCGCCGAACAGACGGATCGCCAGCTCAGTGCCGACGTCGCCCCAGGCGGTGACGATGTGAGCGCCTTCCACCAGCTGGCCAGCATAGTGAGCATCGCCAGCGGACATACGATAACGCAGAACAACCTTGTTGCCAATCATGATAATACATCCTCCTTCAAATTTTAGCTCTGCTGTGGAAATCCAACAGGACCTCCCTCTAGCTTGTCTTTCATTTTAGCGGCTACACCCAATGGAATGTCAACCGGGATCTGAAAAAATTTTCCGGCTTTGCCGGCACAGTTCCCGGCCAACTATCCATCTGGGGGAGAGTTTTAAGCCGGAATAAAAACACATTCTTTTGTTTTTTTAGAGGATTTATATAAAAATACCATCCATCTCATTCAAAGTTCTGTCATAATTCTCGATATTTTTTTGGGAGAGTTTTGCCAGGGGCCATAAGACGGGGCAAAATGAGGCGGATTTTTCGGTATCCCGCCTGCGCGGACGAAAGGGCCCCGGACTGCATGTCCGGGGCCGGGTTTCAGTTCAAAAAGTCCTTGAGTTTCTTGCTCCGGCTGGGATGGCGCAGTTTTCTCAGGGCCTTGGCCTCGATCTGGCGGATACGCTCCCGGGTGACGTTGAACTCCTTGCCCACCTCCTCCAGAGTGCGGGTGCGGCCGTCCTCAATGCCGAAGCGGAGCTTTAAGACCTTCTCCTCCCGGGGGGTCAGAGTGGAGAGCACGTCCATGAGCTGCTCCTTCAGGAGGGTGAAGCTGGCGGCCTCGCTGGGCTCGCTGGCGCCCTCGTCGGGGATGAAGTCCCCCAGGTGGGAGTCCTCCTCCTCGCCGATGGGGGTCTCCAGGCTCACCGGCTCCTGGGCGATCTTCATGATCTCCCGGACCTTCTCCACCGGCATATTCATCTCCGCGGCGATCTCGTTGGGGCTGGGGTCGTGACCCAGCTCCTGGAGCAGCTGCCGGGAGACCCGGATCACCTTGTTGATGGTCTCTACCATGTGGACGGGAATGCGGATGGTCCGGGCCTGGTCGGCGATGGCCCGGGTGATGGCCTGGCGAATCCACCAGGTGGCGTAGGTGGAGAACTTGAAGCCCTTGGTGTAGTCAAATTTCTCCACGGCCTTGATGAGCCCCAGGTTGCCCTCCTGGATCAGATCCAAAAACAGCATCCCGCGGCCCACATACCGCTTGGCAATGGAGACCACCAGCCGCAAATTGGCCTCCGCCAGCTTCTGCTTGGCCGTCTCCCCGGCGGCAAAGTCCCGCTTCCACAGAGCCAGCTGCTCCGGGGAGACCTCCTCGTCGGGATTCCGGGCCAGCTCCGCCAGGTGGGCGGCGGCCTCGTTGCCGGCGGTGAGGGCCTGGGCCAGGGTGATCTCCTCGTCAGGGGAGAGCAGGGGGACCTTGCCGATCTCCTTGAGGTACATCCGGACGGGATCGTCGATGGAGAAGTTGTTCACCAGGGAGTTGGGGTCCACCAGCTCCTCTTCCTCCACGTCGGCGATCTCCTCGGCGGCAGGCTCCTCGTCGGGAAGCTCGGGGAGCAGCAGCTCCTCGTCGGTGCTGATGTCGATGTTCAGCGCCTCCAGGGAGTCATAGAGCTGGTCCAGCTGTTCTCCCTCCAGGTTCAGATCGTCCACGGCGTCCATGAGCTCCGCGGATTCCAGCTTGCCCTTCTTCCGGCCCCGGGCCAGCAGCTCCCGCAGCTTCTCGTTGCCGCTGAGCCAGGTGGCGGCGGGCAGGGCGGCCACCTGCTTGTCGTCCAGGCGGAGAATGCCGGCCTTTTTGGCCTCCTCATCCGTCATCACCGGCGTCTGAGCCGTCTCTGCCGGCTCCTTGGCCGCAGCGTCGGCGGCCAGCAGGGCGTCTGCCTGCTGCTCCAGCTCCTCCGGGGTCAGTTCTCTTTTTTTAGACATGCCGCTTTCCTCCCTGTCTGTATTTTTCTGTCGCGGCCAGGAGGGGGTCGGCATCCCCGCCGGCGCGTCTGTCCGCTTCGCTCTTCACGATTCTTATGTAATCCGCCAGAGCCTGCCGGGCGTTCTGCGGGGACTCCGGCTGCTGGCAGATAGCGGTGATGTGGCTCATCTCCTCCGGGGACAGTGCCTCGGTCAGGGCCGTCAGAGTCACGCGGCGGCCCTCCTCTCTGGCCTGCCACAGGAGGCCGAACACCCTTCCCAGCAGGGGGGAGGAAAACTGGGACTCCGTGACAGGCGGCGCGGCGGGGAAGAGGCTGTCGTCCAGCAGCAAAAGCCGCAGAATTCCCTCCTCGGCCCGGGCGGAGCGCATGTTCTCGTAACGCATGGAGCGCTCTTTGGGCTGTAATTGCGCAGCCGGGTTTAAGCTTTTCCGCTCCTCTGTGCGGTCCTCTTTGCGCACTTGCCGTTTTCTGGCGCGCTCCACATCGAGTTTCATCGCCTCCGGAGTAATACGGGCGGTTTCAGCGGCCCTGACGGAATAGATCTCTCTTTCCACTTCGTTTGGAAGCGTTGCCAGGAGCTTGCTGATTTCCTCGCCATAGGCGGCTCTTTCTTCGTCGCTGGTCAGATCATATTTCTCCGCCACCTGGGCCATGCGGAATTCCACGCCGTTCTCACTGCCGCCGAGGAGCCGCTCGAAGGCGTCGGGGCCCTGGTTTTTGATGAAGTCGTCGGCGTCCTGCTTGACAAGCTCCCCGTCCTCCGTCCGCCGCCGGGGCAGCTGGAGGACCTTCACGGAGAACTCCGACCCGTTCAGGATCTGGAGGGCCCGCTCCGTGGCGATCTTTCCGGCGTTGTCGTTGTCGTAGCACAGCACCAGCTCCCTGGTGAACCGGGAGAGAAGACGGGTCTGCTCCACCGTCAGAGCCGTGCCCATGGAGGCCACGGCGTTGTCAAAGCCCGCCTGGTGGAGCGTCACAATGTCCAGATTGCCCTCGCAGAGGATGATATTGGGGCGCTTGGTCTTCTTGGCCAGGTTCAGCCCGTACAGCACCCGCCGCTTGGAGTACACCGGCGTCTCGGAGGAGTTCATGTACTTGGGCTCGGAGTGGTCCAGCACCCGGCTGCCAAAGGCCACCACATCCCCCCGGGTGTCGATCACGGGCAGCATCAGGCGGCTGCGGAACTTGTCGTAAAAGCCGCCCTTTTTGTTGTCCACAATCAGGCCCGCCGTCAGGAGCTCGGACTTGGTGTAGCCCTTTTTCGTCATGGCGTTCAGCAGCACGTCCCAGGCGTCGGGCGCGGCGCCCATGCCGAACTTCACCGCCGTGGCCCTCCGGATTTTCCGGCGGTCCAGATACTCCTGCACCCGGCGGCCCTCCGGCGCCTGCAGCAGCGCATAGTAAAAACGGGCGGCGTCCCGGTTCAGCTCCAGGAGCCGCTGGCGGCGCTTCCCGGCCTCCCGGTCTTCCTCCTCCTCGGGAACCTCCATCCCGGCGCGCTTTGCCAGAAACCGAACCGCGTCGGGGAAGGGGAGGTTCTCCTCCTCCATGATGAAGTTGATTACCCCGCCGCCCTTTTTGCAGCCGAAGCAGTAGTAGATCTGCTTGTCCGGGGAGACGGAGAAGGAGCCGGTCTTCTCGCTGTGGAAGGG
>JAHZBA010000027.1 GCA_019423635.1 Clostridiales bacterium | reverse complement strand
TCTGCTTTGGCGACTCCAACACCTACGGCTACGATCCCCGCTCCTGGCTGGGCGGGCGCTATGGTGCTGACAGCCGTTGGGTGGACATTCTGGCTGCGAAAACCGACTGGACTGTCCAAAATATGGGCGTCAATGGCCGGGAGATCCCCCGAACGGCACCCGACCTTCCACCTGACACGGATCTGCTGATTGTCATGCTGGGCAGCAATGATCTGCTTCAAGGCCACAGCCCAGAGGAGGCCGCCGGGAAGCTGGAGTGCTTTCTCTCCGGCCTGTCTCTGCCGCGGGATCAGATTCTGTTGATTGCCCCGCCTCCGATGTGCCGTGGGGAGTGGGTGCCGAGCCAGCAGCTCATTGATGACTCCCACACGTTTGCCCAGTGCTGCCGGAGTCTGGCCAAACGGCTGGGCGTCCGCTTCGCCGACGCCGGGGACTGGGACATCCCCATGGCCTATGACGGCGTACACTTCACGGAGCAGGGCCACCGGGCCTTTGCCGCCGGACTTTTGGAGGTGCTCAAATGAGACGAATGATCTCTGCCCTGCTCGCCCTCCTGCTGCTGACCGGATGCGGCGGAGGCGAAAAGGAGGCCTCCTACCAGCAGATCAGCCAGGAGGAGGCCAAGGAGATGATGGACACTCAGGAGGTCATCATTCTGGACGTGCGGGAGCAGGACGAGTACGACAGCGGACATATCCCCGATGCGGTCCTGCTGCCGGTGGGGACCATCGACGAGGACACCGCAGCCGCGGTGATCCCGGAGAAGGATTCGACAGTCCTGGTGTATTGCCGCAGCGGAAACCGCAGCAAGACGGCTTCCTCCGCTCTGGCGGAGCTGGGGTATACCAACATCTACGAATTCGGCGGCATCAAGACCTGGCCCTACGAGACGGAGACGTAGAGTGGTGACGAGACAGACGCCCCGTGTCAAAGAGGACGTTCCGGCTGTTTGAGAAATACAAAGTGGTTTTCCTCGGACAACTCCCCATGGAAACAATAGCCCAGCTGGTCAAAGGCCCGGAGATTTTCCGGGTCTTCGATTTTATGCTCTGCCATCCAGCGCACCATTTGGCCCCGGGCCATCTTGCACTGGGTGCCTTTCTCGATGACCTTGCCGCCTTTCCACTCGCCGAAGGTGCAGGTGGCAAAGCGGACACTCCTGGGTAGATGGGGCTCCACCGCTCTGCTGTACTCCTTGGAGGCCAGGTTCAGTACGAAATCTGTCTCAGTCGCCAATTGTCGGGCCAGGCGGTCACCCCAGAACTGGTACAGGTCCCGGCAGCCGTCAGCCGCCAGTTTAGCCTGCATCTCCAGCCGGTAGGGGGCCACGCCGTCAAAGGGCCGGAGCAGACCGTAGAAACCGGAAAGGATGCGCAGATGCTCCCGGAGGTAGTCCAAGTGGGATGTCTCCATTACACCGGGGGCCATGTAGCGGTATTGGATGCCCTCGTAGGCGATGATGGCTGGAGTGAGATTCCGGCGCAGATCCATGTGCTCCAACCGCTCCACGTTCAGCTTGGCAATGGCGTCGTTGCACTTCCAGAGGCTCTGCAATTCCCTGGGAAACATGGTTTGCAGAACAGCTTTCAGCCGTTCCGCCTGCTCCAGAAACTGGGGTGGGCTGTCCACGGTGAAACTGTCTGTGTCTGCGATCATTTTCTTGGCTGGGGCAATGATGATGCGCATAGGCCTACTCCTCAATTTTTTGCAGTGCCGCCACGATGTCCTTCAAAATCAGAGGCCGCATACTGTCCGGATATCCGCTCAAATCGGCCTGCTCCAGCGCCGCCCGGATGCGGGGGATCAGTTCTGGTTTTGCCTCCGCAATTTCGGGAAGCGCCGCCACGCACTGACAGGCTGTGATGGGCTTCACATCAGTTACATGGGATAGAAATTCATCCAGCAGCGCGTTAAATTTCCCCTCCCTGTCCCAGCGGGCGTTGGCGGCCAGAATGGCGATTGCCCGGTTGCGGATCAGGGAGTTTTTATGCCGCAAAAGTTCTGCGAAGCGGTCAAAACAGGGATACCAGGCGTCGGAGGCCCGGCTCTCTTCTACGATCTGCTGGGTGAAAGCATAAGCGTCTTTGGCGTCTTTTCCCGTCAGGCGGGCGATGCAATTGTCAAAGTCCATATCAGATCAGCACCCCCTCGCAGTGGTCGATCTCATGCTGGATGATCTGTGCGGTCCAGCCGGTGAAAGTCTTGAAGCGGGTCTGAAACTGCTCGTTCTGATACCGCACCTTGATGGACTGCCAGCGCCTGGCTTTCCGGATTCCGGTGAGGGAGAGACAGCCCTCCTCTGCCTCGTAAGGCCCGGACTTCTTGATGATCTCCGGGTTGAACATGACCATGTACTTGCCCTCGTTGTCAAAGATGATGATCCGCTTGTTGACGCCGATCATGTTGGCCGCCATGCCCACGCAGCCGTCCTTGTGGGCGGTCAGGGTATCCAGCAGGTCCTGGGCGACGGGCAAATCGTCAGGTGTGGCGGGCTCTGCTTTTTGGGAGAGGAAGGTCTCGTCTTTCATAATGGGTTGGATCATGGTGGGTGCCTCCGTGGTCGTGCCCTGGAAGGGGTAGGATAGGGTTTGGGGATAGGATAGCATAGATGAGGGGGAAGTGCAAATGGGAAGGGAAATACACAGCCGAAAAGCAGAAGACCGCAATGAAGCCTGATTTGAGATGAGAGCAGGGCTTTACTAATTATTGCGAACGGTAAGGCTGTGTCAAAATGCACAAACAAAAGAGCAAAAATCCATTATTTTCTTGCCATGCGCAGTCCAATATGCTATTATTATAAACAACGCTGTCGAGTGTTGTTGGCTTGGCAGCGTATGGCCGTATAAGATGAATGCTCTGCCAGTATGCAGAGCATTTTGTATTGTTTGGAGAAACAGCGATGAAAACACTTGATATGCCGCCCTTTGCGCCAGTTCTCATGGAATCCACGAGAGCTATGGGATATAGTTTGGAATCAGCGGTAGCAGACATTATTGACAACAGCATTGCGGCAAAGGCCAGCTATGTCAATATACAGTTTTCCCCCTATGATGCTGTTCCGTTTATCTCCATCTTGGATGACGGATGCGGGATGACTGAGCAGCAGATTAATGACGCCATGCGATACGGCAGTCAGAGCTCATTGAACGAACGGGCAAACACCGATTTGGGGCGTTTTGGCCTTGGTTTGAAAACTGCTTCGTTGTCACAATGCCGATGCCTGACCGTTATCACAAAACAGGGAAATAACTTGGAAGCTCGGCGTTGGGATCTTGATGAAATCTACAAAAAGGGAACCTGGGCTCTGATGAGCCTGGATGCTGAGGAAATATACGCGATTCCCCAATTTCGGACACAGCTTGAAGGCTTGAGGTCTGGCACTCTTGTCCTTTGGGAAAAACTCGATCGACTGCTGAACGGTGCCAAAGCAAGTGATAAATTGATGAATAAGCAGATGGGATATGTGCGTGAACACCTGGCTCTTGTATTTCACCGTTACTTATCTGGTGAGAGCGGAATCACAAAGCTCACTATTCGCATGAATGGGCTTGAAATTGAACCCAAAGATCCCTTTTTAATAGGACGCAGCACAAACTTTCAAGCTGATGAAAAATTCGTGATTGAGGGTCAGACGGTTCTTGTGTCCTCGTTTATGCTGCCGCACATCAGTGCTATGACCAGAAAAGAAAAGACCGTTTTAGGAGGTACTGAGGGGCTTACAAAAGACCAGGGATTTTATATTTATCGGAACAAGCGCCTCCTTGTCTGGGGAACATGGTTTCGGATGCATAGGAAAGATGAGCTGTCAAAGCTGGCGCGAATTCGTGTAGATGTTCCCAATGCGTTAGATCATCTTTGGACACTGGACATCCGAAAATCCACAGCAGTTCCACCTGAAATTATCAAGAACAATTTAGCACGAATTGTTGATAGAATATCTGAGGGGAGCAGGCGTGTGTGGACCTTTCGGGGAAAACGCGAGATCAGCGACAACGGCAGTCATTTATGGAGCAAGACACAAGTCCGTGACGGCGTTGTATACAATTTGAATCGCGAACATATTCTCCTGCAGCTTCTGTCGGAGACTTTGAATGCAGAACAACATAAACTGCTGGAGAATTACCTCCGTTTAGCTGAAGGAAATTTACCTTTAAATCAGCTGTATGTTGATCTCAACAATGAGGAACAGGTAAACATAAAGAAAGAAAAGGATGCTGAAAGTGAGGCAATGGATACGGCCCAGATTATCCTGTCTAACATTGAGGGAAGCCCGCTGCGCAGCGAACAGATTCGCCTTATGATGCAGACCGACCCGTTTTGCAACTATAGAAAAGTAGTAGATATGCTGGCAAAGGAGCTGATTTGATAAATGGCTGATTTGGCTTTATTTGAGAAGTTTGTCCGCACACAGATAGGTTCTGTAGCCGTTAATCGCGCACCTACCGAAGAAGAACTTTCAGACGCGTGCAGTATGGTGCGCATGATGATGCCGATTACAGACGAAGAGGCGGAAATTGTTATAAGGAAACTGCAGATGGCTCTGGACATTGCAATGGACACAGGGATTGTAATAGAAAAAGAGTATGAGCCTTGGCTCAAAGCAAAAAAGGATACCATTGACTTTTTCTATTGGAACCGATATGCACTTTATCTTGAGCAGGACGCAATGAGAACTTCTGGTGTTATTGCTGCAATTGATGAGGTGTCAGACAAAGTAATTGATCTTGCAGGTGATCCGTTGGTTCCCGGCACTTTGCACAGGAGAGGACTTCTGCTGGGGGACATTCAATCCGGAAAGACTGGAAACTATATCGCCGTAATGAATAAAGCGGCAGATGTCGGATACAAGGTCATTATTTTGCTTACTGGAACAATAGAAAGCCTTCGCCGGCAAACACAGGAGCGTGTCGACGAGGGATTTATTGGCCGAAGCAGCAAGGCCTATTTGCAGCGGAACAGCCAAACTATCAAAAAGGGCGTCGGCAGCAAGGATTCTAGAAGATTTGCCACTGGTTTCACGACGGAATCCAGCGATTTTAGAACAGCAGTTGTGCGGAGCATGAATGCAAGTCTGCACAACATGAGCAGCGAACCCGTAGTTTTCGTCCTCAAGAAAAACGCAAAGACACTACAAAATTTAATTGGCTGGCTTAAGGATTACAATACAAACAATCAAGGGGTCATTGACCTGCCGCTGATGCTTATTGACGATGAAGCTGATAATGCATCCATCAACACCCGTGCGGATAATGATCCAACAACTATTAACAACTATATCCGTACACTTCTAACACTCTTTACAAAAAGCTCCTATATCGCTGTGACGGCAACTCCTTTTGCAAATATTTTTATTCTGCCGGATAAGAACGAAGATATGGCAAATGACGATCTGTTTCCGACAGACTACATATATGCGCTTGACCCACCTACGAATTATATCGGCAGCAACGAAATCTTTGGGGATGATGCGCCCTATAGTGCCGCACTCCTTACGATTGACGACGCACAGGCATATTTCCCTTACAAACACAAACAGGATATTGTTCTTCATAGCCTCCCGGAAAGTCTCTATAATGCACTGCGGTATTTCCTCCTTGCAAATGCCTTGAGGGACATTAACGGGAGCGAAACGTCCCATCGTTCTATGCTGGTGAATGTCAGCCGATTTACCAGAGTCCAGGAGCAAATCGCAAAGCTGATCCTTGAGTGGCTGTATGAAGTACAGAGAGATGTTAGAAATTACTGCAGGCTCTCTGAGGCCCAGGCATGCCAAAATGATCATATTGCTGCTTTGCGTGATGATTGGAATAACCCGGATTATCCTTTCGCCGCATCAGGTATTGAGTGGGAGGATGTGCAGCAAAAATACCTGCTCGGAGCAATCAGCGCGGTTGAGGTGAGGACAATCAACCAGCGCAGTGCCAGCAAACTAGACTATACAGAATACACCGATACAGGGTTGAGAATTATTGCGGTTGGAGGGCTGAGCCTTTCCAGAGGACTTACGCTTGAGGGGTTGATGGTCAGCTATTTCCATCGAAACACGCAGATGTATGACACCCTTATGCAAATGGGCCGTTGGTTCGGTTACCGAGACGGCTACAAGAATCTTTTCCGTATTTGGATGCCGGATGATTCTATTGGCTGGTACACTCATATTACGCAGGCATCTAATGAACTTCGGGAAGATATTTCTCGAATGAATCGTCTTGGGGCTACACCAAAGGAATTCGGCCTTCGAGTAAGAGCGCATCCGACTTCACTGATCGTCACTGCCCGGAACAAGATGCGGCATGCAGAGCGGCAGGAGTGCTGGATAACCCTTGACGGGAAATTCTTTGAAACGCCAAGGTTTAAATGCGATATTACTGCGATCCGAGCAAACCGTAGCCGGACGGATAAGCTGCTTCAAAATATCATCAAACTCTGTGGTGCGCCGATCGGCTCCGGAAACCAGCCGCTTTTTTGGAATGGAGTGCCCTCTGACTTAATCAGCGAATATGTGCGGGTATATGAGAATCACCCTTTAAACATGGAATCCGATGGTGCTGCACTTGAGTCCTACATTAAGGGGAATCCTCGCTTTGCAAAATGGGATGTGTTGGTGGTTGCTGGTGATCAGATGGACGTGACAGTGCCTGGAGAGGCGGCGATTACTGTCCGTCCCATAGAAAGACCGTTTTCCAAAAACGGAAATGTGCTGAGCGTCTATGGCACCAAGATGCGCATTGGCACCATGGGGCTTGCAAAGCACGGCCTTTCCAAAGATCAAAGACTCTCTGCAGAAACTGAATTCCGTGAGAGCAAGCGTGGCGAGTACGAGCTGAAATATGGGGCCGAGGCTGACAAAAGGCTTCTGCGAATGAGCATCCCTGATCGAGCCTATTTGATTGAGAACCGCTCGCCGATTTTCATTGTCTATTACATGAAAGCAGCGGATACAAAAGATCTGCCCAAAGAATATGACAACGATATGGACTTGATGGTTGGCTATGGAATCGGATTCCCCAGACTGGCGGGATCTGATCCGGTATATGCTGTGTACTATGTAAACACAGTTGAGCAGCGGCAGAATTTCGAGGACGAAATCGAGGAGGATCAGTTGGATGATATCGATGGCTGAACTCAGCGCGGCCTGGGACGCAATTATACCACAGCCGGACCGGAGTGTTGGACGCAGAGCAGATGAGAATCACCCCCTGGACTTTTTCATTACATATGATGAAAATGGCAATATGCAGATGATACTCACTGCAGATTTTCTCCCGTCTGTCCCCGCCTCCAGCCGTCAGCTCTCTGTCCGTGCAAATGCTCGCCATGATGGAAAATATGCCCTCTGCTTTTCTTTGGCTGACAAAAGTTTGAAGGAGCAGTACGTCTCACTTTGCTGGGACATTATGAACTGTACTTCCACCATAGAGAACAAGAAACAGGGGACAGCAGCGGCCATTAAGAGGTTCTGCTTATGGCAAAGACTGTTTGCTGCGGAGAAAAACAAGTTGTCTGATGCTGAGATAAAGGGTTTGATTGGTGAACTTTGCGCACTGAAACAGGTTGTTTTCGCAAACTACACGTCAAAAGCAGCGTTGACTGGCTGGGTTGGTCCCATAGGAGCAGACCGCGATTTTGAGATGCCCGCTGAATGGTACGAGGTAAAAGCGGTTTCCCTGAGCAAAGATACGGTATCAATCAGCTCTTTGGATCAGCTGGATACGGATGCGGAGGGCAGTTTGCTGATCGCAAGAATAGAGAAGGCTTCGCCAAATGCGCCCGGTTGCTTTACGCTTAACTCTTTAGTAAATGAAATTGCGGCTGACTTGGCAGACTTGGAGTCCCGCACCATATTCGATGCAAGAATGGCCTCAGCCAAATATGATCCTGCCGACCCCAGAGCTGAGGAACCGTATGTACTGCATCGAATCGAAGTTTACAGAATAGATAAAGACTTCCCGCGTATTCGCAGATCTAAGGTACCCGTCAGCATCTCAAATGCTGCATATGATTTAAGCATACCTGGTCTGCAGGGCTGGAGGCAAAGCTGACAGGCAGTCTGTTAAGGGAGATGTAGTTATGCAAACCTTTGAAGAGTATAGAAAAAATTTTCTGGAAGATGCTCTTTCTACAGAAGAGAGCGAATCCAATGGGACAGTCGCGAGCTTTGTGAAAATTTGCTCACAGAAACTCTTTGAAGGCGATGTCATGCCGGAATACACTCCCTGCTATTATCAGGGCTCTGGATACAGAAATGCCGCTCTTCGTGTGGATGGGTACTCTTATGACGATCATGACGGCGCATTTTATATGCTGTCAGCTCTTTATTCCGGTGCACCCGAAAGCGAGGTTCTTATCGGCAGCGAGGCAAAAACTGCACTGGATCGCTGCAGGATGTTTGCGGCAAATGCAATAGAGCATGATTTAGCATCGAAAATTGAAATAAGCACCGAGGCGTACGATTTGGCCGCCCTGATTAAGGACCAGGCAAAATTTATCTCACGTTTTGTCATTATCCTTTTGACGGATATGTCTTTGAGTGAAAGAGCGAATCTGACAGAAGCAGATACTGCCTCAAAAAGAAAAAGACGAAAAGGGCAAACAAAGCGGATCGGCGTTTTAGACGCTGAGGATATTTGCGGAATAGATGTAGAGTATCGAATCTGGGATATGCCGCGTTTCTATCGCATCTTTGGCGTAGGAGATGGACATGAAGAGATTGCGGTCAACTTTAACGATTACTTACCCGGGGGCATCCCTTGCCTCCCAGCCAATTATTCCAGTGAAGAATCAAATTGCCGCAGTTACTTATGCATTATCCCTGGCAGTGTGTTGGCAGATCTGTATGATGAGTACGGCAGCAGGATGCTGGAAGGCAATGTGCGGTCTTTTCTGGGGAAACGCGGTGTAAATAAAGATATTCGAAACACTGTTTTGAATGAACCAGATATGTTTTTCGTTTACAATAACGGCCTTTCTGCAACCGTCACTGAGGCGGCCGTTGAAAATGACAAGCTTCTCTTTGCACGGGATCTACAGATTGTAAACGGGGGGCAGACGACAGCGACCTTGTCTGCGGTGAGATATTCAAGCGGTGCAGACCTATCAAAAATATCTGTATTGATGAAGCTCACCCAAGTACCTCCGCAAACAGCCGCCGAAATTGTCCCCATTATTTCAAGGAGCGCAAACAGCCAAAATAGGATCAATCCCGCAGATTTCTTCTCTACACATGAGTATCACATTCGCCTGGAACAGATATCGAGGCGGAAATTTGCCCCGGCCAAAGATGGCGCACAGCATGAAACGCATTGGTTTTATGAACGGGCACGGGGACAGTATACCCAGTCTACGATGCATATGACCAAGGCCCAGGAGCGGAAATTTGTAACACAAAATCCGAAGGATCAAATTATAACAAAAACCGATCTAGCCAAAGTTCTGAGCGCATGGGATGAGTATCCCCATATTGTCAGCAAGGGGGCAGAGTCGAACTTTTCTGAATTTGCAAAACGCACAGAGGCAGAGTGGAAAAAGCGAAAAGATGATTTCAACGATAACTATTTTCAGGAGGCGGTTGCACTTGTCATTATGTACCGCTCCATTGATAAATTTATTCCAAAGCAGCCCTGGTACGAGGGCGGTTATAAAGCAAATGTGGTTGCATATACGACTGCTCTTTTGAAAAATCTGATTAGCCGATGGTATCCAGGACAGTCCTTGGATCTGCAGATAATCTGGCAGAAACAAAAATGTCCGGATACACTGATTCAACAGTTGACAATCTTAGCGGAAATGGTGTATGCTGCTATTACTGCCCCGTCCAGGCCAGTGGAAAACGTTACACAGTGGTGCAAACAGGCCGCTTGCTGGGAAAACGTGAAGCAGATATCATGTACCCCCGTCTGCAATTTCGAATCCTTGCTGTGCGGGCGGGAAGAAACTGCCGCAGTTAAGCGCGAAGCCCGGCAAGAGCGCAGACTGGACAATGAAATTGATGCTATGAATACGGTATTTGAGCTTGGAGAGACGTATTGGAAGCAGATGGAGCAGTGGCTCAAAATCCATAGAATTGCAACTGCGGCAGAAAGCAGGGCGTTGACCTGTGCAGTAAAGATCTCGTCTGGTCGTTTTCCAGATGAAAGGCAGAGCAAAAGCCTTATAAATCTCCGAGAGAAGGCAATTGCCGAGGGTTTTCCGCCGAAATAATCTCTGAAGGTGAAAACATGGACAAATATAAGGTGGTGGATCTTTTCGCGGGGGCAGGCGGACTCAGTCTGGGATTCGCTCAGACCCAAAAGTATGATATCAAGGCTGCGTTTGAAAACAGCCCATATATGCAGGAGACGTATCGCTGCAATCACCCCGGCGTGGAGGTTCAGGGAGATGTCTGTGCTGCAGATTATGTCGATATCATGCACAGGTACGGGAAGATCGACGTAGTAATAGGCGGACCTCCGTGCCAAGGGTTTTCAAACGCAAATCGGCAGAAAAGTCATGCCATCAATAAAAACAATCAGCTTGTAAAGCAGTATATCCGTGCGATTCTGGAATTGCAGCCAAAGGCCTTTGTGATGGAAAATGTAAGTATGCTCTGTTCAGAGGTTCATAGGTTTTATATGGAAAAGGGTGACGAGGAGACTGTCGAGCGCTGCTGTATTCCGGTAAAGGTTACCCCGCTGCACTTGTTGGACGCGCAGTACATGTTTGATGGAGCAGCAAAAATTGTACGGGACGAAAAACAGATAGAGAGATATCTTTGGCCGGAGAGCGATTATTTCCAGTTGAATGTAATTTATAAGGCAGCAAAAAACCTCGCTAAGCTGAAAAAAACATTGAATAAACATCAAAAGAAGCTTCTTAGAATTGCCGCAGCATATAATTGTCTCCCAGAAGATGATCACATTTTTCAAGAATCCAGAAGGGCTTTTCAAGCGATTCAGAATTACTATAAGGGAGTCCTTAGCGCAGAACACATACAGGCAGAAATTGAGCCGGCCATTATGATTCAGAGGATGCTGAGCAAGGCGCGGGAGATATTTTCAAATCACATTGTAGTGGATGAATACGTTCAAGAAAACGGGCTATTTGCCAAAATACGTTCATTTGCCGTATACGATTATCTCCAGAAAATTCTGGAGGCCCCCGAAAATGACTATATCATGTCCAGCGATGTTTTATGCGCCGCTGATTACGGCGCACCTCAAAAGCGTATGCGCTTTGTTATAATCGGTATTAAACGCAGCATCTCCGCAAAGATTGCTTTGCCCAAGGGGGAGTTTGACGAAGATGAGTACCGTACCGTAAGAGATGCGATCAGCGATTTAGAAGATGTCCTGCCCGTAACCGATCTTGAAGATGACAAAAACGGCATACCCCTTCAACCGATAGAAAACCTCGGTGAACTGGCCGCTTCTCTGCGGAATTCTGCTGTTCTTCGAAATCACATCATTACAAAGACAACTCCGGTTGCTCTGGAACGTTTTCAAAATCTTAAGCAAGGACAAAATTTCCATGATTTGAAAGAGAATTTGAAAACAAACACCTACACGGATATAACCAGAACACAAAACACGATTTACCTTAGACTTGCTTATGATGAGCCCAGCGGAACCGTTGTCAATATCAGAAAATCCATGTGGGTGCATCCGACATTGGATCGTGCTGTCAGTGTTCGAGAAGCAGCCAGGCTTCAGACATTCCCTGACAGTTTTATCTTCTGCGGATCAAAGGATAAGCAGTATCAACAGGTTGGAAATGCTGTCCCGCCTATAATGGCTAAATCTATAGCGGAAAAGCTTGCACAGGTATTGACCAAAAATCCTAATCCGGTCGTGAAAGAAAATGGCTGATAATCTCTCCAAAGAAGTTCGCAGTATGAATATGTCCCACATTCGGAGCGTAAATTCCCGCCCTGAAGACCTCGTTCGGAAATATCTATTTTCTAAAGGCTTTCGTTATCGGAAAAATGTTCGGAGCCTTCCGGGATGTCCAGATATTGTGCTGACGAAATACCGCACAGTTGTTTTTGTGAATGGATGCTTTTGGCATAAGCATGACTGCCCTCGCTTTGTATGGCCTTCTTCAAATGAAGAATATTGGCATTCTAAAATCCAACGGAATGTTGAGCGTGACAAGAAAAGCATTGCTGAACTGCAGGCATTGGGATGGAATGTGATCATTGTGTGGGAATGCGAGTTGAAAAAAACCAAAAAGGATATGCGATTAGCTCTGCTCGTGACCGAAATTCTGCAAAATCAATCATAAAGGTGGGAGAAATCATGGCACTGATCAGTCCTGAAAGTACTATGAAAATTGAGAAATACCGCAATACAGTTCACGAGAAAGTACAAGCTGCATATACGGTATTTGAGGCAAATGATCAGAAGTATGTTCAGATCGATACTTATGGCAGAATTCGGCGAAAAAATCCAGAAAAGATTAGCCAATCACTGCAATTTGACAAAGAAGCCGCAATATTTTTCGTTGACATATTAAGAAGAGAGGTTGATCTTTGATCTGCCGCCCCCTCAAACAGCTGCTTTTCTTCACAGCGATTTGCGAGGCAGCCGATAAAATGCCATGAGGAACAGAGACGGAAATTGCCTCGTTGCTGGATGGTACAGAGAATCGTTGGCTGAGATTGTTGTGCCCTTAACACGGGAGCGAAACGAACCTATAATCTGTCAGCCCCTGACCCATAAGGATCGGGGGTTCTTCAGCTAAATCACAGCAGATGAAGATGAGTCAGCAAAAGTTCTGCCAACTGATAAAGAACTACAAGGAGATCAAGAGATGCCCAATAAAGCCTACCACAAGCTGGTTCGTGACCGCATCCCCGAGATCATCGAAGCCGACGGCAAGACCTGCGTCTGCGAAACCCTCGCCGACGAAGACTACCTCCGCCTGCTGGACGCCAAGCTGACCGAGGAACTCTCCGAGTACCAGGAAAGCCATTCCCTGGAGGAATTGGCAGACCTGCTGGAGGTCCTGCGGGCCGTGGTGAAGGCCCGAGGCTGGACGTGGGAAGAGCTGGAACGGGTGCGGCAAGACAAGGCCGCCAAGCGGGGCGGCTTCGAGAAGAAGATCCTTCTGAAGGAAGTCCGTGAGAATTGAGGTGACCGGGATGCAAGCCTACCATTCCGCCTCCGGCAGCATGGCGGAGGACCTGTTCATCCGTCTGTTCAGCGAGACCTTTGGGGCGGAAAAGGCCGGGTACCTCTACTCCCAATATCACTTCTACGACATCTACCAGAACAGCCGCTGCGCCGACTTTATGCTGGAGAACCAGGGACGCCGGGTGGCCATAGAGATCGATGACGAGGGCTCCCATCACAAGGGCCTGGTTGCCTCCGGGAAATTTTACGACGATCTCCTTAAGCAGAACAGTATGGTCTACCTGGGGTGGGACGTGTACCGCTGGGCCGTGCGGCAGATGCAGCTCCAGCCGGAGACGGTGAAGGACGAGCTGCGGGTGTTCCTGGGCAGTCACCCCCGGTTTCGGGAGATCGAGGACTACCTGCCTACCCAGCGGGGCAAGGCGCTGGACGGGGCGGAGCTGGAATTAAAGGAGCACCAATTGATGGCGCTCAAATCCCTGGAGGAAATGCGCGGCAGAGGGGAGACTATTGCACTGTTGTACCACGCCACCGGGACAGGCAAGACGGTGACGGCTGTCATGGACGCCAAACGGTGCGGCGGCAGGGTACTGTTCCTGGCCCACACCCAGGAGCTGGTGGAACAGGCCGCGGAGGCTTTCCAAAAGCTCTGGTCCGGCGTCACCGTGGGGCGTTACATGGAGAACGTGAAGGAGCCGGACGCCCATGTGGTCTGCGGCAGTGTGCAGAGCGTGGCGCTGCACCTGGACTGCTTCCGGGAGGACGCCTTTGACTACCTCATCGTGGACGAGGCGCACCATGCGGCGGCGGATACCTATCAGAAGGTCCTGGCCTTCTTCCAGCCCGCCTTTACCCTGGGTCTCACCGCCACGCCGGAGCGGAGCGACGGAAAGAGCATCCTGGACATCTTCAAAAACACCGCCCACCGCCTGGACCTGAAGACCGCCGTGGAGCTGGGGGAGCTGGTACCGGTGCGGTGCATCCGGATTCACACCAACATCGACCTGACCAAGGTGCGGTTCAACAGTGTCCGTTACAACATCCGGGACCTGGAGAGCAAGATCTACGTCCCGGAGCGGAACCGCCTCATTGTGGACACCTGGCTCCGGTACGTCCAGAGTAAACGCACGGTGGTCTTCTGTGCCTCCGTGTGGCATGCGGAGGAGATCGCGGAGTTGTTCCGCCAGGCGGGCGTCTCCGCCGCCGCGGTGTCCGGCAATATGAAGCGGTCGGAGCGGGAGGAGTTTCAGGACCGGTTCATCCGCCGGGAGATCCAGGTCCTCTGCGCCTGTGATCTTCTGAACGAGGGCTGGGACTGTCCGGAGATTGAGGTGCTGTTCATGGCCCGGCCCACCATGTCCCGCGTCCTCTACACCCAGCAGCTGGGCCGGGGAATGCGGCTGTACCAGGGCAAGGAGAGCCTGATGGTCTTCGACTTCGTGGACAACGCCAGCCAGTACAACCTCCCCATGTCCCTTCACCGGCTCTTCAAGCTGAGGAAGTACCGGGCCGGGGAGCTGGTGCTGTCCCCCTGGGACAAGCGCATGGCGGAGAACGCCCTCTATGACCGCCGGGAAAAGCCCGCGGCTCTGCTGGACTGGCCCGTGGACGCCACAGACTACGAGCTGGTGGACCTCTTCGACTGGCAGGAGGAGGCCCGGGGGATGATCTCCCAAATGGAGTTCGTCCGCCGGGTGGACGTGCAGGCGGAGACCATTGAGCGCTACGTCCGGGAGGGCAGGCTGGTCCCCGACCTGGCGGTCCCCATGAGTGAGCACCGGACCTTCAAGTATTTCAAAGAGGAGACGGTTCAGGCCTATGCCCGTCAGTACGGCTGGACGCTGATCGACGACCGCAACCGGAAGGACCTGTTTCTGGAGATGATACGGCGGATGGATATGAGCTACTCCTACAAGCCGGTACTGATTCAGGCGATTCTGCGCCACGCGGATGAAAAGGGCCGCGTGAAGCTCTCGGACATCTCGGACTACTTCCGCACCTACTACGAACGCCGCCGTGCCGCCGGGCTGGTGGTGGAGAAGCCGGACAGCATCTTCGCCAAGGGAAGCTATACCGACAGCGAGGCCCAGCGAAACATTCTGGCCAATCCCTTCAAGCGGTTTGAGGATATGCAGATGCTGCGGCACACCAGGACGCTGGGGATCATCCAGGTGGATGAGGCGGTGTGGAAGCGGCTGATGGAGGGAGAGAAGGCGGAGATCGGACGGATTTGTGAGGAAAAGCTGGAGGCGTACTATCAGCGGTTTGCGGAGAAGGCGTGAGCCGTGCGAGGAAAAGAAACTGCCTCGCTATATTCAAAGAATACGGGATCGGCTGAGTGGCCGGTCCCGTATTTTCTGTCCTGTGATCTCAGGAGTTCTTCAGCCACGCCGTGAAGTCCTCCAGGGAGAGGGCACCGCTGTCGCACTTCTTTTTTTCTTCTCTGGCCTTCTCGCTCCAGGCGTAGAAATCAGTATCGGAGATCCGCCCCGCCCGGATCCAGGCGAAGCGCCGCTTGTACTCCTTGCGGTAGACCCTGAACACCGGATCGTCAGACTGCTTCTTCGTCCACTGCTGGAAAGCTCCCATCTCCCGGCAGGTCTGCTGTCCCGGAGCCACCGGGCGCTCACAGTACTCCGCGCTGACCCGTCCGGTCTGGGGGAACCACCGCCCGCAGTTCTTGCAGCGCCGCACGGTGATGCCTCGCTCCACGCAGCTGCGCAGAGAGTAGTCGATCATGTCCGCGATGCTGGCGGAGTACAGCACCGGCGAACACCGCCCCGGCTCCACCGATTCAAAGCCGAGAGGGATAGGATGGAAGGCGAATAGCTCCGGGTCCTTCGGCGCGTCGTAAAGATAGTTCTGGGACGCCTGCTGCTGTGGGTCCCGCCCCGCACTGTCCACATCCAGGACCAACTCGAAGAATCGCTGGATCTGTTTCTGGTACAGGGGGAGCTGCTTCGGGAGACGCCGCAGCTCCTCCAGCATCTGCCGGTCCGCTTCGCCGCCCCGGCCGCCGAAACCTCCCATCCTGGAGAAGCGGTCATAGCAGCGCACATATAGAAGCTCCAGATAGATGTGCCGCTGCTTGAGTTGGTCCAGCTCTACCATGGCGTTCGTCCCGGCCTGCCGGTCATCCTCTGAAATCAGGCGGCTCCAGTTCTCAGTGATCCGCCGGAGCATGGGTGCCAGCTCCTCACAGTCCATCTCCAGAAAGGAGAGCAGGCTCTCCAGAAACGGCAGCTCACGAGAGACGGAGGGTGCCCCCTGTGTGCCGGAGGCATCGCACTGAAAGAACTCCCTCTTTTCCGAGAAATACATTTTGACATACCACATACTCGTCTCCTCCAAAAAATCGGACAATCATAAAAATATATTAAAATAGACTTGACAAGAACAGCTTAGCGTGTTACGATATCTGCGCAAGCTGTCAACTATTATTTGATATAAGCCTATCACTGAGCAGACAGTTTGTCAATGAGAAATATCTAAAAGCACCCAAAAGAACCTTGAAAACTGAATACCCATCACCGGAGACGATACTCACCGGGGAAGCGACGCCAGGACGCTGGGAACAGTCGAGCGCGCCAAGGTCGAAGAAAACGCCGTGGAGGTCAAACAAGGCCACAGGGCAGGAACGGGTACAGTGCATGGCCAATCAAAATCACAAGACAGTCAATGTAAAAAGACCGCTGAACTGCTGCAACAGTTCAGCGGCCCGCCGCGTTTCGGAAAACACAGCTTGATCTGATAACAGTCTAACAGAGCGGCCTCCGAAACGCAAGAAAAATTTTCAGGAGGTACTGTAATGAAAATGTCAAACTGCAAAAGCTACGATGACCTGCCGCTGTTCCTCAACGCGAGCCTGGTGGCACAGGTGCTGGGCGTCTCTTCCTCCACAGCCTACGAGCTGATGCACGAGCCGGGCTTCCCTGTGCTGCGCGTCGGCAACCGCATGGTGGTACCGAAGGAAAAATTTATCCGGTGGACAGAGGAGCAGTCCGGAGGTGCCAAATGAGGAAACAGCATTGGCCCAAGCGTGATCCCATCAAAAACTACTTCCCATTGCCCAACGAGATATTCTCCCTGGGTCTGTCCTCCACTGCCATCGCCATCTATGGGTACCTGCTCTTCCGGGAGGACCGGAAAACCTATGAGTGCCTGGCCAGCTATCGGATGATCGGGGAGGCTATCGGGAAAAGCGTAACCACGGTACGGAAGTATGTAGCCGAGTTGGAAGAGCGGGGTCTCATCACCACGGAGCGTACCTCGATTATGACCAAGGACGGGCGCAAGTGGAACGGGTGCCTGCGGTATCACATCCTGCCCATCCAGATGTCCATCGACCAATTCAACGAGCAGCAGCTCCGGCGGCTGGAAGTGAGCGCCGTCCGGCAGAAGGCGCAGGCCAAGCTGTCGCGGTTGTGTGCGGCACAGGAGCCGCTTCTGGCCGTAGGGCAGCCCACCACACCTCCGGCGGCAGAACGCAGCGTGTTGGGGCCGTGCGGCCCGGTGTGCGAAGCGGATGGCTTCGGCGATTTACCAAACGGCCAGATGAACCGAGGGGTCGAAAAAAGTGCAGGATAAACGCGTGGCGCCTTACGCCGCCACGTCGGGTCACATCGGCCCCGCAATGCGGGCCGGGAGACGGGAAAATCCAGAGCCTCAAGCCTTTTGTGGTACATTTTGAAGAAAACTGTGCAAATCGGAGAATGGCATCAATTTTTTCGGTGTGACCTCAAATTTGGCATGGGATAGCGGTGAAGCCTTAGCACCGCAATAAAAATCAAGGCATTACAGGTGGCAAAAGCCCCGAAAAATACGATTTTGGAGGATACCATCATGGCAGAAGAAAAAGTGAGATTTCAGATGAGAATTGATCCAGACACAGACCGGAAGATCAAAGCGGCGATACCGCTGGCACACTGCCGCAGTCAAAACGAGTTTGTGGAGAAGGCTCTGCGGTTCTACTGCGACTATCTAAATGCCAGCGATTGCACAGCCGTAGCGCCTATGTACCTGTCCGCCATTCGCGGTACTGTGCAGGACACGGAAAACCGCATCTGCCGTCTGCTGTTCAAGCTGGCGGTGGAACAGGACATGGTGATGAATGTGCTGGCGGCGGGGATGGAGATCAGCGAGGACACGCTCCATGCGCTCCGGGGCCGGTGTGTCCAGAATGTGAAGAAGACCAACGGCAGTGTCACGCTGGACAAGGCGGTGGAATACCAAAATGGCAGTATATGAGCTGGTCAGGTAACAGCTCATGAGCGGGCAGGCTAAATTCTGTCACGCCAATACAAAGATAAAAGTCCGCCGGAAAAAGTTCTCAAAAAAGTTTCGGCTGAGGGGTAGCTATTGGCGCGGAGTTAGGGTATTGTGTGTTGCTGCAAAGGAGGTAGGTGGAAATGAGAAAAATCCTGGAAGATCTCTACTATGGCAACATCACACCCTGCGAACAGCAGATGGTACATGGCTCGGAATTAAAACGTGCGGTGGATCGCACCGCCAAGTGTGAGGAGCAGCTGCTGACCCTCCTCAATGAGGAGAGCCAGCACATCCTCGTAAGGCTTACCCGCTCCCAGCATGAGGTCAACAGCATCACAGCAACCGAGAATTTCATCCTGGGCTTCCGCCTTGGCGTCAGGCTGATGGCGGAGTGCATGGATGACAACGATGGCGATATTCAAACCGGAGGTGAATGACAGATGGCAAAGCGCAGACCGTCCGGCGACGGCATGGTGCGCAGGCGGGACGACGGCCGGTGGGAGGGCCGCATCGTGGTGGGGCATAAGGAGAGCGGCCAGCCTATCTTCCACTACGCTCTGGCCAGGACGCAGAAGGCTCTGCTGGACAAGCTCCACCGGGACATGGAGCTCTATCAGGATGTGGAGCTCACTGAGGACAGCCGCATGACGCTGGGCCAGTGGCTGGACCGCTGGATGGAGGACTACGCCGCGGACACCCTGCGGCCCAACACCCTGCGCAGCTACGAGCAGTACATCCGCTGCTACATCAAGCCCTGCCTGGGGGACAAGGTGGTCTCCCGCGTCACCGCCCAGGACGTTCAGAAGCTGTACACCAAGCTGAGAAAGGAGGGCCGGGTCAAAGACCACCCGGAGTACGGCCACGAGCTGTCCGACACCATGGTGCGCCGTATCCACGCCATGCTCCACCGCTGCCTGCGGGACGCGGAGACCGCCCATGTCATCCCCCGCAACCCCGCCGCCGGGGCCGCGCTGCCAAAGGCCGACCCCAGGCCCAAGCAGATTCTGACACGGGAGCAGACACAGGCCTTCCTGGCGGCGGTGGACGGCAATGAGGTCTGGCGGGACTTCTTCTATACAGAGCTGACCACCGGGTTGCGGCGGGGCGAGATCTGCGGACTGATGTGGCAGGACTTCGACGAGCGCGCCGAGACGCTGAAGATCGTCCGCTCGGTGAACACACCCAAAGCCGGAGTGCTGGAGATCGGCGAGACCAAGACCGACCGGGGCCGGCGCACCATCCACCTCCCGCCCAGTACTGCGGCGCGGCTGAGGGAGAGAAAAAAACATACCGTCAGCCAGTGGATATTTCCGGAGCCGCTGGCGCCGGAGAAGCCGGTTCGTCCCAGCGCCGCCTACTACTGGATGAAGCGCATCCTGCGGGAGGCCGGCCTGCCGCAGATCAGATTCCACGACCTGCGCCACACCTTCGCAACCCACGCTCTCACCAGCGGGGTGGACGCCAAGACGCTGTCCGGAATTCTGGGCCACACCAACGCCAGCTTCACCCTGGACACCTACACCCATGTGACGCCGGATATGCAGAGAGCCGCCAGCGGCATCGTGGGCGGCTTCCTGGAAAATCTCTTGGGGAAGGAGCTGAAACCGTGGCAAACAGGCGAAAAAGCGGTACCGGCACCGTAAGGCAGCGGAAGGATGGCCGCTGGGAGGGACGGGCGGTAATCGGCTATGACGAGAAGGGCCTGCCCAAAACGAAAAACGTCCTGGCAAAGACGAAACGGGAGTGTCAGGAGAAGCTGAAACAACTCATCGAGACGCTGGGGAGTGCCAAACGGGAGAAAACGCGCCCGGAGATGCCCTTCGGAGAGTGGCTGGACTTCTGGTATCAGAACTACGTCAAGCCCGGGCTGCGTCCCACCACCCAGGCCTGCTACGAGGGGCGAATCTATCGGCACATCATCCCGGAGCTGGGTAAAATCCCTTTGAATCAGCTGAGCCAGAAGGACCTCCAGCAGTTCTACACCCGCTTGAAAAAGGGTGGGCGGCTCGTCCGCAGGTCGAAGTTCGGCCCGGGGCTGTCCGACAGCATGGTGCGGGGCTGTCACGTCACCTGCCGCGCGGCGCTGGAGAAGGCGGTGCAGGAGGGCATGATCCGGAGCAACCCGTCTGTCGGCTGTAAGCTGCCGCCCAAGCGGGGACGGGAGATGCAGGTGCTGGGCCGGGAGGAGCTCCAGCGCTTTCTCCTCCAGGCTCAGGCGGAGGGATGCTTCGAGCTGTTCCTGCTGGATCTGTGCACCGGACTGCGCCGTGGGGAGCTGCTGGCCCTCCAGTGGGGCGACCTGGATTTTGACACCGGAACGCTGACGGTGGAAAAGCAGGTCTACGCGGTCAAGGGGCAGCTCCAGCTGAGTGTGCCCAAGACCAAGGCCTCCATCCGCAGGCTGGTGCTGCCGCCGGGAGTGGTGGAGGTGCTGCGGGAGTACCGAAGAGGCGTGGACTCCCGCTGGATGTTCCCCTCACCAATCAAGGAGGACACCCCGCTTTCCCCCGGCGCGGCCCGCCGACGGCTCCAGTGTATTCTGGAACGGGCAGGGTGTAAGCACGTCCGTTTCCATGACCTTCGTCACACTTTCGCCACGTTGTCTCTGGAGAACGGGATGGATGTGAAGACCCTCTCCGCCATGCTGGGCCACGTGTCGGCGGCCACCACGCTGGACATCTACACTCATGTCACCGATACGATGCAGACGGAGGCGGCGGCCAGAATCGACCGCGGGCTGGGCAATGAGGTGGAGGAGGCGGATCCAGCGGAGGAACCGGCGATGACGGATTTTCGTCCCGTCAGCGGTCGGATCCGCAGGCCCGGCACCGGGTGCATCACCGAGATTAACGACCACCTGTTTGAGGGCCGCTACTCTCCCACCTGGCCCGACGGCAAGCGGCATGCCAAAAATGTCTACGCCAAAACCCGTGCGGAGTGCGAGGAGAAGCTGAACGCGCTGATCCGGGAGATGCAGGCGGAGCGGAAGTTGCTCCTGGATCAGCTCCGGGGAATCACCCCGCCGGAGAAGCTCACCAAAAAACAGAAGCAGATATGGGAATATATGATGTTCCACCCCAGAGAGACCAACCTGAGCGCCATCGCCAGAGGGGCTGGGGTGAACCGGCATACGGCGGCGAAGCACTATGAGCAGATCCGGGAGATGGTGGGGTATGGATAACCGGGAAAATAAACGAGGGGCCGATACCATGCCTGGTGCCGGCCCCTCGTTGGCGTTTAGGGGAAGAAAAGTTTTCAAAGCGCCTCGAAATGATATCTGGGTTTCCCGGTGCTCTTCTTGCCGTACTCAATGGTCTCCGCAGGACAATGGCAGATACACGCCATGCAGTGGGTGCAGTCGCCGCCCCAGACAGGCCGGCCGTTTTGAATGGTAATGTTGTTGGTCGGGCAGAGCCTGACACACTGGCCGCAGCCGGTGCAGGCATTGCTGGCCGCAAACGCCTTCGCTTTGACAAAGAAAGAATAGAAGATTGGGTTCACCGGGCCGCTCATGAAGCGGTCGTAAAGGTTGTTGCGGGGCGGCGGCAATGCCTGACCAGCCGCAATGGCGGAGATTGTGCGGTCAATGTCCGGCTCCGCCTTGGCAACAATCTGCCGCGCCTCCTCCGCCTGGGGTGCGTTGAACATGGCAATGTAATTCTCGGGCATGACGATCTGCGCCGTACCCATATAGGCGAGCTGTTTTTTCCGACAAAGCGCATGGTTATATTTGGCGGCATTGCCGATCTCACCGCCGCAGGTCATGACGAACCACGCCTGTTTGGCCCCAAGGAACTCCGTCCGGCGCAGCCAGTTCTCCACCAGACGGGGGATGCGCCAGGCGTAGGTGGGTGTGACGATCACCAGACGCTCATCTGTCTTGACCGATGAGGTGTCCTCCGCCTTGATGCGGTCATTCATGCTGAGAAGCTCATCGCCCAGGGCGGCCGCGATGCGCTGGGCAGCATACCGGCTGTTGCCGGTACCGCTGAAATAGAGTACCATGATTGTGCCTCCTTACTGAACGACAAAGGCCGCGATGGCCTCTGCACGCATTCAATACCTGTCGGGGAATTGCGCTTCTCTCTTTTGAAAGACCTTTTCTTCCACAAGAGAAATCACAAAATGGAATACCATTCCAAAGCCAAACATCAGGATGATGGTATCCATGTCAAAAACAATAGCCCGGGCCAGGTACAACCCATAAAAGACGCCATAATAAACCAGGTTGACCAGAAGGGAATTGATCATGTTATAGGCCGTCTTCCCCAGCCCGATAAAAATGTTGTCAATGATGGAAGATCCCGCGTAAGCGATATAAAAGGGAACAAGCTTTATGGTGATAGCAAAGATTTCATCCGCGTTGGACAGGTTTTCGGCAAAGCGGTAAAACGGCCCCCAGAGGGGAATGGAGAGCGCCCAGAAAACCACGCAGGCACATGAAACAAAACAGTAAGAGAACCGTTTCAGCTCTGCGTATCCGTTTTTGCAGTCGGAGCGGATCACTTCCGCAAGGGCCGTGATCGGGATCAGCAGCCAGCCCCAGATAAAATTGTTTGCAAGCCAGTAGTTTCCCTGCTCCTCCACCAGATTGACCATTTTGCAGATCATCACCGCGTAGATCAGATTATCTACAAATTGCTGCAGGCCCGAAAAAGCACCGGTTCCGCACCACTCCTTGAGGATAACGAAGTCAGTGCTTTTGAACCAGCAGATTCGGATGTGCTTTTGCGTTTGCAGCAACGCAAGACCGATCACCGCAAGCGCTGTGTTTACGAGAATATTGGAAACCGCCGCTCCGTAAACGCCCCAATAAGGGATCAGGAAAAAGTCCGCAATCAAAGATAGAAGTGTTCTGACAGCCAGGAAAATGTAGACGTTTTTGTGCTTTTCAACGACGACAAATACCACCTGGATAAAGCTTACTACAATCCCGATCATGAACGCGGCGGTCTCCAGATTGAGGTAGCGGCTGACGGCGGAAATATCCAAGCCGTCAGCGTTCATGGCTCTTATGAGTGTTTTCCCATGGAGAAACACTCCCGTGGAGAAAACGGCGTACAAGACGAACACAAGGAGTCCTGTCTGAAAGACAGCACCCGCGAACCGGTTCGGCTGGTTTTTGAAAATCTTGTTTAATACAGAATAGAGCGGAACGATCAAGAAAGCTTGCAGAGTCTCATTGATTAGATCAAACCACTCCATCTGACCGATAATATTGAATACCTCGTTTTGATTGCCCGCAGATATCAGAAAGGTCCTGATGGTTTGATAGACGGCGGGAATGAGCGCAAGGGAACAAAGGGCAACCCACAGCCGCCAGTGGAAGCTCTTGAGCTGAAATACTTTCTCTTTCATAGATGCGATTATACCAGATAATTTCTAGGACCGCAACCAAAAGAGCATGGGCCGTTCCTGCTTCCGCCGAAAATGAAGATCTGTATATTTACCCGGATCTATGGAAACCATATGAAACAGCAAATTTTTCTTGCCAAAATGGTGAAACCAGAGGACTGGAGGATCACGAGCAATATGCCGGATATGTTTTGTTTTCAATGTCAGCAGGCGGCAGGCAACACGGGGTGTGTCCGGGTCGGGGTGTGCGGCAAGCAGCCGGAAACCGCCGGACTTCAGGACGAGCTGGTCTGCCGGCTGATCCGCCTTGCCTCGGCCGCGGAGCAGAGCG
The DNA here is from genome assembly GCA_019423635.1 of Clostridiales bacterium. Lineage (GTDB taxonomy): Bacteria > Bacillota > Clostridia > Oscillospirales > Oscillospiraceae > Oscillibacter. Next base: position 16,697 of record JAHZBA010000027.1, on the reverse strand, counting down.
GAAAGCGCACCCATACGGCCGCCCGGCTGATGGTGGACGGACTCTTTACCACGCTGACCAATGTCAACTTCGACGACGGATCCATTCGGAGCTTTAACGAGCGGATCAAGGCGGAGGAACAGAACCTGGGCGGATATGACGGAGATGTCATCGACCTCTGGAAGGGCGATACCGACACGGTGTCCCTGCGCTCCACGCTGCTGTTCGGCCTGAAGGGAATGTCCGCCTATGCCCACCACTGCATGAACCTGGGCTATGAGGACGACGAGGTGACGGAGTGGTTTTATCGGGGCCTCTATGAGATCAACCGGGAACACTCGGTAGAGGAGTGGCTGGCCCTGATCATGGAGTTCGGACAGGTCAACCTGAAGTGCATGGAGCTTCTGGACGAGGCAAACACCGGCACCTTTGGCACACCGGTGCCCACCAGGGTCAACGTGGATATCAAAAAGGGGCCCTTCATTGTGGTATCGGGCCATGACCTGAAGGATCTGCACGAGCTTCTGGAGCAGACCCAGGGCAAGGGGATCAACATCTACACCCACTGTGAAATGCTGCCCGCCCACGGATATCCGGAGTTGAAGAAATACCCCCATCTGGCCGGAAACTTCGGCACGGCGTGGCAGAGCCAGCAGACGGAGTTCGAGGACATCCCGGCTCCCGTGCTCTTTACCACCAATTGCCTGATGCCGCCCCGTCCCAGCTACGCGGACCGGATCTATACCACCTCTGTGGTGGGCTATGAGGGCATGACCCATATTACGGGCGACGAACAGGGGCACAAGGACTTTACTCCTTTGATCGAGCACGCTCTCGCTCTGGGCGGCTATGACCACGACCGCAGTATGAGCGGCATCAACGGAGGTCACATGCTGACCACTGGCTTTGCCCACGGAGCGGTGCTGGCCAATGCGGAAAAGGTGATCTCCGCTATCAAATCGGGGGCCATCAAGCACATTTTCCTGGTGGGAGGCTGCGACGGGGCCCATCCCGGCAGAAACTACTACACGGAATTCGTCAAGCAGACGCCCATGGATACGCTGGTCCTCACCCTGGCCTGCGGGAAGTACCGCTTCAACGACCTGGATCTGGGCGAGATCGACGGCCTGCCCCGCATTCTGGACATGGGGCAGTGCAACGACGCCTACAGCGCCATCAAGGTGGCCCTGGCCCTGGCGGACGCCTTCGGCTGCACGGTCAACGAGCTCCCGCTGACCTTGGTCCTCTCCTGGTATGAGCAGAAGGCCGTTTGCATCCTGCTGACGCTGCTGTCCCTCGGGATCAAGAATATGTATCTGGGGCCCACATTCCCCGCGTTCTTCTCTGAGACCGTCGCAAAAGTCCTGGTGGACACCTATGGCCTGCAGCCCATCACCTCGCCGGAGCAGGATCTGGACGCGATCCTGAAGAGGGGATAGGTTGTGCGGGAATTCTGTACAAATGTTGAGTTGGGCCAGGCGAATTTTAACACGCCATAAACAAAGAAAAGCCCTTGAAATCATGCGATTTCAAGGGCTTTTGGTCCGAGATGGGAGACTCGAACTCCCGGCCTGATGGTCCCAAACCACCCGCGCTACCAACTGCGCTAATCCCGGATATTAAATTTTCAACTGTGGTCAAACATGTGGTCAACGCCGATTTTTGGCCAATTATCGGCGATGGGAAAAACGCCGTCGTCCCATGTGTCCCAAAGACTTCCAGACTTTCCGAATGCTGCGCCTCGAACCCAAGCCTCCAGCTCCCAAACCAAGTGCCTAACCGATAGGCTACACCCGGATATGACATTTTCGACTGTGGTCAACGCCGTTTCTGACCAGTTACCGGCGAGGGGAAAAGCGCTGCCGCCCCATGTGTCCCAAGGGCTTCCGGACTTTCCCGGGGCTGCGCCCTGAACTCCGGCCTCCCGTTCCCAAGCAGGCGCGCTGCCAACTGCGCACCACCCTGTCCTTCCCCTCTCATCGTCTCTTGCGGTACAAAAGGGGGCCGGAGCGGCAAACACTCCGGCCCGTCTTTTTATTGTACTGGATTTTCCACTAAAGTCAAGTCTTTTCCTGCGGCGGGACATCCCGGCCGCCCCATTCTCTCCCCGCGGTCCTCACCGGCCGGCGGTTGTCTTCCCTTTCGCCCGTCTCCTCTTCCTCAGTCCGTACAGGCACAGGGCGCAGGCCGCCAGACCTGCCAACAGCACCGCCGGCAGCCGCCAGGCGGTGTCCGTCTCCGTCAGGCAGAGCACGGCGGCGGAGTCCTCCAGCTCCACCCGGAGGTAGCTGCCCGCCTTCACCGACGCCAGCGTCTCCCAGGTCCCCTCCTCCGTCCAGCGGCGCACCGCCAGATGCCGGGCGTCCTCCGGACAGGCCAGGCGCAGCGCGGTAAAGGAGGTGCCGTCGCTGGTCTCCACCGACCACGGTCCCCAGGTCCCGCCGCTGCTCTCCGGCAGCGGGACACCGGCGTGCCGCACCCGCAGGGCGGTCTCCGGGGTGAAGCGCCCCTCGGCCAGGAGCTGTCCCTCCGCGTCCCCCAGGGTGGTAACCCAGGGGGTGTAGACCGCCTCAATGGTATCGTCAAAGGTCAGCCGGGTCTGGTCAAAGCGCTCCCATGCGCCGTAGAAGCCCTCCCGCTCCGGCACCGCCGGCAGCGTCTCCAGAGACTGCCCGTACCGGAAGGGCACCTCCGCCACGGTCTCATCGCCTGCGGTAAAGGTCAACGTGAATTCGGAGAAGGCCTCCGGTGCGTCCGGCAGCGCCAGCAGCGCCTCATAGGACACCGGCTCCGCCTTTCCCGCGTAGCTGATCCCATCCACGCCCCCCAGGGTCTCACTGACAAAGCAGTTGCCCGTGAGGGTGCCGGTGCTCTCCCCGGCGACAGCGCCCACACAGGCGCTCCCCTCCCGGATCTGCACCATGGCGCCGCAGTCCGTCAGATCCGCGGCGGAGCCGGCAATGCCGCCCACATAGCTGCCGCCGGAGAGCGCGCACTTGGCCCAGCTGCCGCGGATGATGGAGTCGGCCAGCCCGGCCACGCCGCCCACGTAGTTTCCGCCGGTGCTCTCCACATTGCCAAGGCCCTGGCAGCTGACCGCAATGCCCAGGTCCATCCAGCCCACCACGCCGCCGGCGCAGTCCTTCCGCGCGGTGACGCTTCCCCGGTTCACGCACTCCAGCAGCACGGCACTGGTGAGATACTGGAAGTCCATAGAGCGCTCGCCCAGCCGGGCGGTGTCATCCTCCGGGTCAAAGTCGAACTCCACCGCCATGGCCCCGATGACGCCGCCCACATTGAGGTCCCCCTCCACCGCGGCGCGGTTGGTGCACCGGGTCACCTTGCCCAGCGTGGCGGAGGACACCTCCTCCTGGGATACGTCCACCACCAGATCCCGGTCCGTCCGGTCCTCGCCGGAGGCGTCCCGCAGCAGCGCGGTGATGGAGGAAAACTGCCGGTTTACCTGCCGCAGGTCCCCGGAGAGGGTGTCCCCGCCGGTGTTGACGTTTTGATTCAGGCCCTCCATGGCCTCCGTCAGATCGGACAGCGTGCCGCTGAGCCGGTCCTCCAGGTCGTAGAAGCTGCCGTCCAGCTTGGGAAACTCCAGGGCGGGCTTTTCCGCCTGGGTCTCCAGCAGACTCTCCAGCTTCTCCAGGGCGCGGGAGAGGCGGCGGCTGCCCGATTCCAGGTCCTCCATGGCGGGCCGGAGGTCTTCCAGCGCACCGCCGGTGATCTTCCCCGCCTCCTCCAGGTGGGGAAGCGCCTCCGACAGACGATCGACCGCCTCCTGGAGCTGATCGGTCACAGCGCCCAGACTCTCCAGGGCGGCCCGCAGGGCCTCGGCGGGCGCCTGCCCGCCCTCCAGCGCCTGGCGCAGCTGCTCCAAAACCCGGTCGAAGGCCTCCTTCGCCTGGGTGAGAGAGGCCGCGGCGGCCTGGGCCGCCCGGATCGCATCGCTCAGCTCCGTCTCCGCGCCGCCGGCGGTGGAGACGGCCCCGTCCATGGTGTCCATGGCCCCTGCCAGCAGCTCCGCGGCCCGGGAGAGATCCCCGGCCACCGGGGAGGCCTCCTCCAGCACCTCCGCCACCCGGCCGCTGAGGTCGTTGGCGGTGTCCACGGTGCCGTCCAGCAAATCCGTGACCAGGTCCAGCAGGTCAAAGGTATCCGACCGGGCGCCGTCGGTGAGATCCGTAATGGCGGTGATCCGGTCCGCAATCTGCCGGCGGGAGCTGTCCGTGTGGTCCAGGGTGCCGTCCAGAATGTCGCTGAGTGCATCCAGCCGGTCCGCCAGCTCCCGCAGGGTGCTCTCCTCATAGCGCAAAAGGGTGTAGGGCTCCATCTGGCCTACAATGCCGCCCACGTCCTTGCGGCCCTGGACCAGCTCCTCGTTAACGCAGCCGGCCAGATACCCGGCCTGCCGCCCGGCGATGCCGCCGACGTTGTAGCCGGTGTGGGGGTAGCCCACCCGGCCCTGGTTCACGCAGTCCTGAATGGAGCCCTTGGAGTACCCGGCGATGCCGCCGGTGTCCGTGCAGGCGGGGAAGTTCCGGGTGCTGTTGAGCTCCCCCCAGTCGATGCCGTCCAGCTCCGGGGAGGCGTCCGCCTCCTGGGTGTTGACCAGGGCCCGGTTGGTGCACTGGGAGAGGCTGCCGTAGTTCTCTCCCACAATGCCGCCGGTGCTGTATCCGCCGGAGACGATTCCCGCGGCGGTGCAGAGGACGATCTGGCCCTCCGCCTCGTTGAGGCCGGCGATGCCGCCCGCCATGCCGCCGCCCCGGACCACGCCCTGGAAGGTGCAGCCGGTGATGGTGCCCCGGTTGACCCCGGCGATGCCGCCCAGGGCCTCCCACTCCCCGCCGGGGTCCACCCGGCCGGTGAGCGTCAGATGCCGGATCACCGCCCCCTCCTGCACATAGCGGAAGAGCCCCTGGTGGGAGCCCTCCCCGGCGACGGCAAGGCCGGAGATGGTGTGGCCGCCGCCGTCAAAGACCCCGCCGAAGGTGGGGATGACGGTGCCGCCGGAGAGATCCAGATCGCTCTCCAGCACCACGGTCTTTCCCCGGGACCAGGCGTCCAGCGTACAGCTGCGGGCGAGCTGCTCCCAGTCCTCCGCCGTGCGGATGGAGATCACGGACGCCTCCTGTGACGCCGCGGCGGGCAGGGACAGGGACAGCAGCATCAGCAGGGCCAGCAGGGCCGCCGAAAGGGAATGGATCTTACGTCTCATGGGGGGTCTCCTCTCTCTCCTCCGGGCTGGGGAGCAGGTCCAGCTGCTCCAGGTCCTGGGATTCCACCATGGCGGAGATGGAGCCCCGGAGGATGCCGTGGATCTCGGCGTCCACCACGCCGTTGATGTAGCCCCGGACCCGGCCGTGGATGCGGACGGTGCCGTTGGCCTTGCGGGGTGTAAGGTGCCGCTTGAGCACAAAGGCCGTCTTTTCGATGATGGTATCTCCCAGCACCAGGATCTGAGGCAGGACGCCCATGACCAGCAGCATGGAGATCAGGGTGCCCCGGCCCAGACACTCGCCGATGGCGGTGATGGCCGGCTGGGTGGTGATGAAGTAGATCAGCGTCCCCGCCGCCGAGAGGATCGTGCCGGAGGTGACAATGGTGGGGAAGGCCAGATTCAGCGCCTCCACAATGGCCTCCTGGGGGGACTTGTGCTCCCGCAGCTCCACGTAGCGGCTGGAGATCACAATGGCGTAGTCGATATTCGCGCCCATCTGGATGGAGTTGACGATCAGGTAGCTCAGGAAGAACAGGTTGCTCTCCATCAGGTAGGGGAAGGAGAAGTTGATCCAGATACTGCCCTGGATCACAATAATCAGCAGGATCGGCAGTCCCGCGGAGCGGAAGGTGAACACCAGCACGATGATGACAAACAGGGCCGAGAGAATGCTGATGAGCAGGTTGTCGCCTGCAAAGGAGCTGGAGAGGTCGTAGTCGCTGGTGGAGTCACCCACCAGGAACACGTGGTCATAGTAGCGCTCCGCCGTCTGGTGGATGGTCTTTAAGTAGTCAAAGGTCTCCTGACTCTCCTCCGGCAGGTCCAGATACAGCAGCATCCGGCTGTAGTTCTCCCCCTTCAGCTGGGCCTTGGCGTCGGTGATCTGGTCATACATGTCGTCCAGATCCGCCTCCATATCCTCGTCCAGGGAGAGATAGCCCTCGTCCATCTGGTCGTGAATGAAGCACACCATGTCGATCAGGGGGATGCTGAAGTCGGCCAACCCCCCCGCGATCTTGCCGTAGTCCTCGCCGTCGGCGGCGTAGGCGGCGTACAGCAGGCTCACCGCCTCATAGTCCATATCCATCAGCTCCGCCAGCTGCCGGGGCGTCAGGGCGTCGGTGAGCATATAGCCGTCCATGGCCTCCACATTGGAAAGGCCCAGGGCGCTCTCCACGTGCTCCATCCCGGACAGCTCCGCCAGCAGGGCCTTCTCCCGGGGATAGTCCCCGGTGGGCACCAGCAGCGCCATGAGATTCTGGCCGCCGAAGGTTTCGTCCACCGTCTGCTCGGCAATCTGCGTTTCGTTCTGGCGGAAGGTCCTGAGCGTTGAGTAGCCGAACACATAGGGGCACTTGTTGGAGAAGAAGAAGCCTACCACCAGCAGCAGCGCAAACAGGGGCGGCACGAGAAAGCGGCTCTTCACGGTCATGCGGCCCCAGGCGTCGATCTTGGGCACGAAGCTGCGGTGGTGGGTCTTGTCGATGCCCTTGGAGAAGAGCATCAAAAGGCCCGGCATCAGGGTGAACACGCTGAGAAGGCTCAGCAAAATCGCCTTGATGAGCACCACGCCCATGTCGTAGCCGATGCGAAAGCGCATGAAGGTCATGGCCATCAGGCCGGAGATGGTGGTGAGGCTGGAGCTGGAGATCTCCGGAATGGACTTGGCCAGAGCCGCGATGCAGGCCTCCCGGGGCTCCTGGAACTCCCGCTCCTCCGTGTAGCGGTGGCAGAGGATGATGGCATAGTCAATGGCCAGGGCCAGCTGCAAGATCACCGCCACGGAGTTGGTGACGAAGGAGATCTCCCCCATCATGTAGTTGGTGCCCATGTTCAAAAGGGCCGCCATACCGAAGGTCAGCAGCAGCACGGGAATCTCCAGGTAGGTCTTGGAGGTGAACAGCAGCACCGTGACAATGATGAACACCGCCACCAGCATGACGATGCGGATCTCCCCGTCCAAGGTGTCCGCCAGACCCGCGCCCACCTCACTGTCGATATAGGCGTCGTACCCGCTGAGCTTCTGGCGGAGCGTCTCCATGGCGTCCAGGCTCACCTGGTCCTCCGTCTCGCCGTCGAAGGTAATGGTAAACAGGGCGGAGGCGTCCCGGTAGTAGTCCTCCAGCACCGCCTCCTCGTCCTCCGGGTCGTAGAAATCCACGGAGGTGACGCCACTGACGGCCTCCAGCGTCTCCCGGAGGTCCAGCGCCCGGTCCAGGGTGACATTCTGGACCATGACCCGGGCGGTGGCGTAGGTGACAAACTCCTCGTTCATGATGTCCAGGCCCTGACGGGTCTCGGTGTCGCCGGGGAGATAGGCGGTGATATCGTCATTGGTCTGCACCCAGCCGGAGGCCACGGCGCAGAACACCGCCGCCGCGATGAAGAACAGGAAAAAGATATTTCGTTTGTCCACAATCACCGTGGCGATTTTGTCCCAGATGGTCGTCTTGCTCTCGCTCATGGCTCCTCATTTCCCTCCATGCGTTCTCCCGTCAGGCGCATATCGCCCTTCCCGGTGCGGGCCACGCAGTCAAAGGTCCCCGCCGCCGGTACCTCCGCCGCAAAGTCGATGGGCCCCATGACGGACTCCAGCTGCCCGGTTAAGCGGCAGAGGCCGGAATCCGTGGACTCCGCGGCCAGATGGCTCCGGCAGCCCAAAAGGTCCATCCTCGCCTGCCCGCTGCCGGGAGGCAGATACAAAACCCCCCGCCGGGGTCCCATGGGACTGTGGAGGGTAATCCGGTAACTGGTCATCCTCATCCCTTCTTTCCGGCCACAGTATAGCCGCAGACAGGCCCGGGACGCCATAGACAAATCCGGCGGTTTGTCGCACCGCCCTACAAAATGGGCGAATTGTACAAAAGACAACCGCCGGAAACTGTGGTATACTGCTCCATGAGGTGATTCCATGGAAGCTCACACGGATATGACCAAGCGCCTGCTGACAGACTCTTTGAAGCGCCTGATGGCCCAGAAGCCGCTGGACAAGATCACCATCCGGGAGATCACGGACGGCTGCGGCATGAACCGGCAGACCTTTTACTATCACTTTGAGGACATCTACGACCAGGTGCGCTGGATGTACTGCCAGGAGGCCCTGACCCTGCTGGACCGGCGGGAGGGCGTCCTCATCTGGCAGGACGGCCTGCTCCAGCTCTTCCGCTACCTGGAGGAGAATCGGGAGGTGTGCCTGTGCGCCCTGCGGTCCCTGGGCCACGGGCACCTGCGGCGGTTCTTCCGCTCGGAGATTTACGACATCATCTACCGCGCCATTGACCAGATGGCCCGGGACAGCGACCTCAGCGAGGATCAAAAGTCCCTGATGACCCACTTCTACGTCTCCGCCCTGGCCGGCACCGTGGAGAGCTGGCTTCTGGGGGAGCTGCCCTACACGCCGGAGGAGCTGGTGGCGGCGGTGGACCGGATTCTCACGGACCACCGGGCCGGCGCGGCCCTGCGGCAGCACCCGTAATAGGAATCCCCCGGCGAAGCCGGGGGGTTCTTCATAGACGGGCAATGCCCTATGTTACTAGCAAGCGCGTCCCGCCGCGCAAGTACGGTCTGCCAGCCGCGAAAGCTTCGTTACTTGCTGTCCGTAAACGGGCTTAGAAATTTCCCATCGTCAGCTGTTCCCCAGCCTCATCTTCATCCAGCTGGTGCTTGATGTACTCTGCAATTTTATTTGCATTCTTTCCTGCCGTATCCACATAATACCCGCGGCACCAGAACTCCCGATTCCGGTACTTATACCGCAGTTCCGGGAACTTCTCGTAGATTATCAAGCTGCTCTTCCCCTTCAGATATCCCATAAAGCCCGACACCGATACCCTGGGTGGAATCTCTACCAGCATGTGGATATGATCCGGGCATACTTCTGCTTCTACGATCCTAATCTTTTTCCACTCACACAACATCCGCAAAACTTCTCCGATTTCCCGCTTCTTTTCTCCGTAGAACACTTCCCTGCGGTATTTCGGTGCAAATACAATATGGTATTTACAATTCCACTTCGTGTGTGATAAACTGCTTAAGTCATTCACTTCGGATGACCTCCCTTTGCTTTATTGGGTGCAGCTGCCAGACCGCATCCCTATTCTAAAACAAAGGGAGTTTTTCTGTCTACATCATCGCCATAAGGCTTCTTTTGAACCTCTCGCCTAGCGAGTGGTTTTCTTTTACACAAAAAAAGAGGCGAAGGCCCCTCTTTTTTGTCCAGTCAATCGCGGACCGTCTCTACGTCAAAGCCCCGACTCCGCAGGAGAGACTTGGTCTTCCCCATGCAGTAGAAGTCCGTATGTCCTGCACGGAGAAGGACCGCTATGGCCTCCAGGGTCTTGTGGTCCTCGGTCTCCATGCACCGGGTCATCTGATCCTAGAAGGGCTCGTTCATCGTAATCCTCCTATCTTGACAATTGCGACACGGTTATCGTGTCAACCTTACTTTCATGATTGCATAAACTATCTCCATTGACAAGCAGAACATGTCAACATGGAGAGGATTTTATGCGGAAAGTAAGGGCTGCTAATGGTACGTGGAACATCTGCGGACCTAAAATTGCGCAGTTGCGGGCGCAGATTGAACCGTATTGCTCCCAGCGGGCGCTTGCAGACCAGTTGCAACTGGTGGGAGTTGATTTGGGCAAAAACGCGATTCAGGCCATTGAGAGCGGAAACCGGACCGTGAGCGACGTGGAGTTGAAAGCCATTGCGCAGATTTTGCGCGTGACAGCGGACGAGCTTTTGGAGGAGTGAGGAACGGGAGAGACCTCATCAGTCACGGCTTCGCCGTGCCAGCTTCCCCTGAAGGGGAAGCCTTTGCGGGAGACGAGAGACGGGGGGCGGGCGCATATTGTGCGCCAGTCCCTCGTAAAAACCTTCCCCTTTAGGGGAAGGTGCCCCAGTGCGCACACTGGGGTGGATGAGGCCGTTCAGCGTGGGCCTGCCAGTAATCGCCCTCATCAGTCACGGCTTCGCCGTGCCAGCTTCCCCTAAAGGGGAAGCCTTTACGGGAGACGAGAGACGGGAGAGGCGGGCGCACAATGTGCGCCACTCCCTCGTAAAAGCCTCCCTCCTTGAGAGAGACTGAAATGTCCGGAAGTTCTTGGACAAGCTGGGCTCCCCCTCCGGGGGAGCTGTCTGGCCGCAGGCCAGACTGAGAGGGCCCTTTCCGGCCGGACTTCATGACATCGAGCCGCCGGTCCCATCAATTCCCGTGATTTTCCTGTTTTTTGTGTTGCATTTCCGAAATAGATCTGTTATAATAATCTTCAGTGCTTAATCGAATGTCCGCCGCACAGCGGTCATGCAGGGTTGGTATATCGGTATTACAGCGGCTTCCCAAGCCGTTAAGGCGGGTTCGACTCCCGTACCCTGCTCCAGCTCAGAAATTCCCGCCACCGTTCCGTTTCCGCCTTGCGGCGAAAACTGCACTCTGGTGGGAATTTCTTCGCTTTCCACCGCGACTCGCTTCGCTGGACTCGCGGCGGAGGGGGGACGGGGAGGACAGGCCCTTACCGCTCCGGGTCGCGGCCGGATGAAGTGGGACATGGGGGAGCGGCGCGCCGGGTCATCGTGCCCTACGGAGGCGTTCGGACAGGGGGCGGGCCCCACGGGAAGGACGGTGGCGGCCACAGGGTTGATTGGGGCCGGAGGTTGAGGTAGAGCCCTCTCCGTCACCGCCTAGGGCGGTGCCACCTCTCCCAGAGGGAGAGGCAAGAGGATGGCCCGACCAGAACCAGGGGGTAATCCCCACAGAACGCCAGGGCAGCGCTTAGCGAAGCGGAAAGCGCGGAATTAGAAGCAGGGGCAGTTCGTTAAGCACCCAATAGTTACCATCGGAAGTTTCTTCACGCGGGGAAAAGGTTCTACAAGGACCCGGGTCCGGCGCGCGCCGGCAGGGGCTTCCAAGTTTCCGCCCAAGCCGGGCGGGGACAACTCCCGCATATTGGCGAAATTTGACCGGAGGTCAAATTCTCGCCACAGGCGTTTTTTTCTTTTGGACCGTGCACGGCCCGTTTTCTTTTTGGCAAGACCAAAAAGAAAATGGGGGGTGCATTGCCAGCTATCATCATAGCTAAAATCCAGCCCCCGGCCGCAGGCCGCCCACCCTCCCCCAGGGGGACCCAAAAAGCCGGCGCCCCGCGCCAGGAAGAGGAAGATATTCTATGGATATGAAGCATCCGAAAAAACACCACCAGTTCACCAGCAGCTGGGGCTTTGTGCTCTCTGCGGTGGGCTCCGCTGTGGGCATGGCCAATGTCTGGGGCTTTCCCGCCAAGATGGGCAGCAACGGCGGCGGCGCCTTCCTCATCGCGTACCTGATCTTCATCGCGCTCTTCGGCACCGTGGGCCTCTCGGCGGAGTACGCCGTGGGCCGCCGGGCCCGCACGGGCACCCTGGGGTCCTACCGCATGGCCTGGTCCGCCCGGAAGGAGCGGCTGGGCCCGGCGGGCCATGCGCTGGGCTGGCTGCCTCTGGCGGGGTCCATGTGCATCGCCCTGGGCTACGCCGTCATCATCGCTTACGTGCTCAAGGCCTTCGCCGCCTCCCTGGGCGGCACGCTGATGCGCGTGGACCCCGGCCCCTGGTTTGAGTCCTTCTCCCTCTCGGACTACTCCGTGATCCCCTTCCACGTCATCGTGGTGGTGGGCACGCTGCTGACGCTGCTGCTGGGGGCCAAGAGCATCGAAAAGAGCAACAAGATCATGATGCCCCTGTTCTTTATCATCTTCCTGATCCTGGCGGTGCGGGTGGCCTTCCTGCCCGGCGCGGCGGAGGGCTACCGCTACATGTTCTCCCCCCGCTGGGAGGAGCTCCTGGACCCCATGGTGTGGATCTGGGCCATGGGACAGGCCTTCTTCTCCCTCTCCATCACCGGCAGCGGCATGATCGTCTACGGCGCGTACCTGGACAGTGAGGAGGACGTGATCTCCCTGGCCAAGCGCACGGCCCTCTTCGACACCATCGCGGCCCTGGTGGCGGCGCTGGTCATCATTCCCGCCTGCTTTGCCTACGGGCTGGACATCGGCGCGGGGCCGTCGCTGCTCTTTGTCACCCTGCCCCGGATTCTCCAGGACATCCCCCTGGGCCGGCTCTTTGCCGTGATCCTCTACACCGCCATGGTCTTTGCCGGCGTCAGCTCTTTGCAGAACATGTTCGAGGCGGTGGGGGAGTCCCTGCTGCACCGCTTCCCCAGGCTGGACCGAAAGGTCATGCTGGCGATCCTCTGCGCCGTGTGCCTGGGGATCGGCGTGAACATGGAACCCATCTTCAAGTGGGGGCCGTGGATGGACATTGTGTCCATCTATATCATCCCCATCGGCGCCACGCTGGGGGCCATCTCCTGGTTCTGGATCATGCCCCGGGAGGATCTGATGGACGAGATCTGCCGGGGACCGGGGCGGGGCGCCGGGCAGCTCTGGTACGGCGTGGGGCGGTATGTGTATGTGCCCTGCGCGGCGATCCTCTGCGCGGTGGCGCTGCTGATGAAGGTGGCGTTTTGACTCTGCTCCGCGGCGCACCTGCCGGTGCCCCCGCAGGGCTTGATTCCCCGCACACCCGACGGGCGGCGGCGCGGCAGCTCCTCCCGGCTTTCCACAGATGAATAAAGGATAAAACAAGCGTCATGTCAAAGCTAAGAGTTCCCCACATTGGAATGCGCACCGTGAAAACCGCCGTGGCGGTGACGGTCTCCTATTTGATCTTCGCCCCCTTCGGGCTTTTATACAACGACTCCCTCTCCGGCGTGCTGGGCTATATCGGGCCGCTGTACGCCTGCATTGCCAGCATCGTGTGTATGCAGAACACCGTGGAGCAGACCCTGCAGTCCGGACTGTCCCGGTTTTTGGGGGTGCTGATCGGCGCAATGCTGGGCCTGTTCCTGCTGGTGATCGAGCCCTTTTTGCAGCACTGGGCCCTGACCGCCGCCATGCTGGGGCTGGTCTGCGTGGCCGGGATCTGGGTCTGCACCCTGCTCAAGTGGCCCAGCGCCTGCGTCATGGCCTGCATCGTCCCCTGCGTCATGGTGATTGCCGGGAACGTCCCCGGCGGCGAGCGGTTTTACTACGGCATCGCCCGGGTGGTGGAGACCCTGACCGGCGTGGGAGTGGCGCTGGTGGTCAACGCCGTGCTGCCCACCCATGCCGCGGAAACGGCGGAGGAGCCGCCGGCACCGCCGGACCCCTGAGCGGGAGAGCCGGGCGCCTCCTGTGCAGCCCCTCCGCGCTCCGCCGCCGGCGGAGGAACGGCGCAGCTTCCCCCTTCCCCGCGGAAAAAGGGACGGTTCCACATGAGGAACCGCCCCTTTTTTGCTGATTTTGTGGGATTTTTATCTTGCATTGCGGGAAAAATCTGTCTATAATAAAACGTCGATATACTGAAAATCACGGCGCTTCGCGCCGCCCCATCTTCGATGGGGCCCCGTGGTCTTGCCGTTGGATAAGGAGATCGTCTATGAAAAACGAGAAGCTGAGAAATGTCGCCATCATCGCCCACGCAGACCTCGTCGGAAGAAACTCCGCCCACTCCATCCACGCCTGACGGCGCGGATTTCGTTCCGCTCCGTTCCTTCCTCCTCTCCCCGCAAAATCTGTGATTTTGCGGGGCCCCACTTGATTGATTGAAATGACGGCGCTTCGCGCCGCCCCATCTTCGATGGGGCCCCGTGGTCTTGCCGTTGGATAAGGAGATCGTCTATGAAAAACGAGAAGCTGAGAAATGTTGCCATCATCGCCCACGTAGACCACGGCAAGACCACCCTGGTGGACGAGATGCTCAAGCAGGGCGGTGTGTACCGGGAGAACCAGGAGGTGGTGGACCGCGTCATGGACTCCGGGGACCTGGAGCGGGAGCGGGGCATCACCATCCTGGCCAAGAACACCGCCATCCAGTACAAGGACACCAAGATCAACATCGTGGACACCCCGGGCCACGCCGACTTCGGCGGCGAGGTGGAGCGCATTTTGAAGATGGTCAACGGCGTCATTCTGCTGGTGGACGCCGCCGAGGGCCCCATGCCCCAGACCCGCTTCGTCCTCTCCAAGGCGCTGGAGCTGGGCCACCGGGTCATCGTGGTGGTGAACAAGATCGACCGGCCGGACCAGAGAATCCACGAGGTGGTGGACGAGGTGCTGGAGCTCCTCATGGACCTGGACGCCACGCCGGAGCAACTGGACAGCCCCATGCTGTTCTGCTCCGGCCGCAACGGCACCGCCTCCTACTCCCCCGACGCCGTGGGCACGGATCTCGCGCCCCTCTTTGAGACGATTCTGGAGTATATCCCCGCCCCGGAGGCCAACGTGGACGAGCCCTTCCAGATGCTGGTGAGCTCCATCGACTACAACGAGTTCGTGGGCCGCATCGCCATCGGCCGCATTGAGCGGGGCACGTTGAAGCAGAACCAGGAGATCGCCGTGTGCAACTACCACGACCCGGAGGCCGTGCTCCGCAAGGCCAAGGCCACGGCCATCTATGAGTTTGAGGGCCTCAGCCGCAAGGCGGTCACCGAGTCCTCCGCCGGCAACATTGTGGCCATGAGCGGCATTGGCGACATCACCATCGGCGACACCATCTGTGCCCCCGACGCGGTGGAGGCGCTGCCCTTCGTGAAGATCTCCGCCCCCACCCTGGAGATGACCTTCTCCGTCAACGACTCCCCCTTTGCCGGGAAGGAGGGCAAGTTCGTCACCTCCCGCCAGATCCGGGAGCGGCTGTACCGGGAGACCCTCAAGGATGTGTCCCTGCGGGTCACGGATACCGACCGGGAGACGGCCTTCAACGTGGCGGGCCGGGGGGAGATGTCCCTGAGCATCCTCATCGAGACCATGCGCCGGGAGGGCTACGAGTTCCAGGTGTCCCCCGCCCGGGTGCTCTATCAGGAAATTGACGGGCAGAAGTGCGAGCCCATTGAGCGGCTGGTGGTGGACGTGCCCGGCGACTGCGTGGGCCCGGTCATCGAGAAGCTGGGCCAGCGGAAGGCGGACCTGGTGGAGATGACGCCGGTGGGCGAGCGGATGAAGATTGAGTTTCTGATCCCCGCCCGGGGCCTTTTCGGCTACCGCAGCGACTTCCTCACCGACACCAAGGGCGAGGGCATCATGGCCTCCGTCTTTGACAGCTACGCCCCCTACAAGGGCGACATCTCCCGCCGGGGCAACGGCTCCATCATCTCCTTCGAGACCGGCGAGTCCATCACCTACGGCCTCTTCAACGCCCAGGAGCGGGGCACGCTGTTCATCGGCGCCGGCGTGCCGGTGTACGGCGGCATGGTCATCGGCGTGAGCCCCCGGAGCGAGGACATGACGGTGAACGTGTGCAAGAAGAAGCAGCTGACCAACACCCGGGCCAGCGGCTCCGACGAGGCCCTGCGGCTGGTGCCCCCCAAGCAGATGAGTCTGGAGCAGTGTTTGGAGTTCCTGGCGGACGACGAGCTGCTGGAGGTGACCCCCAAGAGCCTGCGGATGCGCAAGAGCATCCTGGACCACGAGAAGCGGATGAAGGCGCTGCACGGGAAGAAGTAAGGGGGAGCAAGCCCCCCTTAGACCCCCCGCCGCCAGTGAAGTCACTTGGGGGCATTTCCGGGGATGAAAAAAGGACGGCTCAGCCGTCCTTTTTTTCGTATTTTTTTAGGAGGTCTTCGATGGCTATGTCCAGGAGACGGGACTTGGGAATGCGGGTCTCCTTGGATAGTGCATCAAAGGGCTCCACCAGTTCGTTGGCGAGAGAAGAGACAAACCGCTTCCGGTTTACTAATGGGTATTGGCTCACACTGTACCTCCTATGCACCATATGGTAATGACGTACGCACCATATCACAAAAAGTTTTTCTTGACAAGGGGTGCCCCCTGGGTGTATATATAGCACTAAGGGGGCACCCCTTTAGCATTGGGAAACGGCGCGCCGAGTCGTCGCGCCCTACGAAGGGGGGCGGCGGAGGAGATGAAACCCTTGGAAAGGTCGGTGGCGGCCACTGGCCGCCGCTACGAAGGGCCCTCGAGCGGAGCGGCGCGCCGGGTCGTCGCGCCCTACGAAGGGGGGGTCCGCAGGGTTGATTGGGGGGCGGAGGTTGAGGCGGGGGAACCCTCTCCGTCACCGCCTGCGGCGGCGCCACCTCTCCCAAAGGGAGAGGCAAGGGGGCGGCGGTTTCCCGGAGGCCTGGAGGTTCCGGGGGGAGCGGCGCGCCGGGTCGTCGCGCCCTACGAACCGCAGAGCGCCGGGGCAGCGCTTAGCGAAGCGGAAAGCGCGGAGATAGAAGCAGGGACCGTCCGTCAACCTCCCAACAGTCTCCGCCAGAAGTCTCTTCACGCGGGTCAAAGGTCCTTCACCTGAGCGGGACGGCGCGCGCCGGCAGGGGCTATCAAGTTTCCACCCAAGCCGGGCGGGGACAACTCCCGTATATTGGCGAAACTTGGCCGCAGGGCAAGTTCTCGCCACCAGCGTCTTTTTCTCTTTTGGACCGTGCACGGCCCGTTTTCTCTTTTTCTTCGCG
>JAHZBA010000026.1 GCA_019423635.1 Clostridiales bacterium | reverse complement strand
GCCCTTGCCGGTGGCGGCGGTGGTGTTGCCCAGGGAGTCCAGGGCGTCGGTGCGGTCCCGGACGGTCTCCGGCAGGCCGCTCATCTCCGCGATGCCGCCGGCGTTGTCCGCCACGGGGCCGTAGGCGTCCGTGGCCAGGGTGATGCCCAGGGTGGACAGCATCCCCACGCCCGCGATGCCGATGCCGTAGAGGCCGCGGTTGAAGGCCTCGGTGAAGGCGCCGCTGCCGTCCACGATCTGCACGGAGCCGCCGGCGGAGAAGTAGCTCACCAGCACCGCCGCCGCCACGATCAGGATGGAGGTCAGGGTGGACTTGAGCCCCAGGGAGATGCCGCCGATGATGATGGTGGCCGCGCCGGTCTCGGAGGCCGCCGCCAGCTCCTGGGTGGGCTTGTAGGTGTCGGAGGTGTAGTACTCCGTGAAATAGCCGATGGCGCAGCCGCCGATGAGGCCGCAGAGAATGGCGATGTACACGCCCCAGCTGCCCAGGATGAAGTACGTCAGGGGGGCCGCCAGAATGGCCGCCAGGACCGCCGCCGTGTAGGTGCCGGTGCGCAGGCTCTTGAGCAGGGACTCCTGGGTGGCGTCCTCCTTCGTCTTCACCAGGAAGGAGCCCAGAATGGAGCAGAGGATGCCGCAGACCGCCAGGGCCATGGGCAGGAGCATCCCGCCCCAGCCGTAGCCGCCCACCGCGCCCAGGGCGAAGGTGGCGAGAATGGAGCCCACGTAGGACTCGTAGAGGTCCGCGCCCATGCCGGCCACGTCACCCACGTTGTCACCCACGTTGTCGGCAATGGTGGCAGGGTTCCGGGGATCGTCCTCGGGGATGCCGGCCTCCACCTTGCCCACCAGGTCCGCGCCCACGTCGGCGGCCTTGGTGTAGATGCCGCCGCCCACCCGGGCGAAGAGGGCCATGAAGCTGGCGCCCATGCCGTTCATCACCATGATGTTGCCGAGAACCACCGGGTCCGTCACCCCGAAGACCAGGCGCAGCAGGTAGAACCACAGGGTGATGTCCAGCATCCCCAGCCCCACCACGGTGAAGCCCATGACGGAGCCGGAGGAGAAGGCCACGCGAAGGCCCTGATTCAGGCTCTCCGAGGCGGCCTGGGCCGTGCGGGCGTTGGAGTTGGTGGCGATCTTCATGCCGATGAAGCCCGCCAGCATGGAGAATACGCCGCCGGTGACAAAAGCAAAGGGCGTGTACACCGACAGCATCCTTCCCCCGGAGGCGAAGGCGATGACCAGCAGGGCAATGAACACCACCAGAAAGACCTTGAACACCGTGGTGTACTGCTGTTTCAAGTAGGCGTTGGCGCCGGCGCGGATGGACGCCGCGATCTTCTGCATCCGCTCGGTGCCCTCGGAGTAGGTCATAACCCGCTTGGCCTGCATGATGGCAAACAGGCCCGCCACCAGGGCCCCGGCAAAGCCGATCCAAAACAGATTTTCCATAGTCTTCCCCTCTTGCGTTGATTTTGTTTCTATTATTTTAGCACAGGAAGTCGTTTTTTCAAGCAACGTTTTTCTCTTTTGCGTAAACCAAACTAATTTTTACGTTTCGGACAAAAAGCTTTCTGCGCGGCTGAAAAATTTTGGCAATATTTTTCCGGTCCGCCCGCCGGCCGCCGGGGGAGGATTTTTCCGGGTTTGTGCATTTTTTCTCTCGTCACGGGCGGGCTTCTGTGCTATAATGAACCCGGTCGCGCCATGGGGTCCGGTGCCCCCTGGGACGGTTTTCCGGGGAGGAGACCGGCGGATGGTCTGATCCGGTATCTTCGGCCCTTCCGCCGCCCCTGGCACAGAGGCGGGCGCGGCCGGAGGGGCTTCCGGCTTTTCGGATTGTATTATGTAGAGCAGGAGTTGTCTATGGCATCCCACAAAAAGAGCCGTCCCCTGCGAACGGCGTTTACTCTGCTGATTCTGGCGGCTCTGGCCGCTCTCTATGTCCGGTGGGGCAACACCTCCTTGCAGGTGACCTCCTTTTCCCCCGTCTTTTCGGATCTGCCGGAGGCCTTTGACGGCTGCCGGATCGTGGTGCTGGGGGATCTCCACACCGCCCGATTCGGGGAGGAAAACGAGAGGCTCTTTGCCGCCGTGGAGGCGCAGGCGCCGGACCTGATTGTCCTGGTGGGGGATCTCATGGACTGCTTCCACCCGGTGCCGGCGGAGTACGCCGCCCGGACGGCGGAGGGTCTCAGCGCCATAGCGCCTACGTACTATGTCACCGGGAATCACGAGTGGGCCATCGGGGAGGTTCCCAGGCTGAAGGAAACCCTGGCCGCCCACGGCGTCACGGTGCTGTCCAACCAGTTTCTCCCCCTGGAGCGGGAGGGAGAGACGGTGATTCTGGCGGGCATTGACGACCCCAACGGCTATGCGGACCAGAAGACCCCGGAGCAGCTGGCGGAGGAGGTCTACGCCGCCCACGGCGATCCCTTCTGGATACTCCTGGCCCACCGGAACGACCGCTTCCCGGAGCAATACAGCCTGCTGGGGGCGGATCTGGTGATCTCCGGCCACGGCCACGGCGGTCTGGTGCGCCTGCCCTTCACAGACGGGCTGGTCTCCACGGACCGGACCTTTTTTCCCTCCTATACGGCGGGGCTGTATGAAGAAAACGGCTCGGTCCTCTTCGTCACCCGGGGGCTGGGGAACTCCGGAAGGACCTTCCGGCTGTTCAACCGGCCGGAGGTGGCGGTGGTGAGCCTTTGTAGAAAAGGGTGAGGGCCGGCCTGCGGCCGGGGCTGGAAAATCAGCTATGATGATAGCTTGCATTGCACCCCCCATTTTCTCTTTTCTCCTCTTGCGGAGAAAAGAGAAAACGGGCCGTGCACGGTCCAAAAGAGAAAAGAGACGCTGGTGGCGAGAACTTGCCCTCCGGTCAAGTTTCGCCAATACGGGGGTTGTTGCCGCCCGGCTTGGGTGGAGACTTGGTAGCCCCTGCCGGCGCGCGCCGGACCCCTCAGTTGAAGATTCCTTGACCCGCGTGAAGAGACTGCCGACGGGGCTGTTGGGAAGTTAACGGACGGTTTCCTCTTCTATTTCCGCGCTTCCGCGCTGCCTGGGAGGAGGGAGGAGAACTTCCTTGATCCACAAGATCTTGGTCAATGTCACCGAGGCGGCAGTCTGCTGAGTGTTGTCAACCGCTCAGGCCCCGGCCTGTGCGGTAACCTAGCTGGAAGGCTCGCAGGGCAACGTACTCCAGTACCTTTTCATAGTCCCGCCTTACATGAGGAGCCATGTCGTTCTGTACCAGATCCAGGTGCATCTCATACTCCTCCGGCGGCAAGGAATCCAACTCCGGTTTAATGTAGTGAACATACAGCCATTTCATGAAATCGGACATGTTTACCACCTTTCCAACTTCACAACGATTTCGTGGTGTCAAGAGGAGATTTTATGATTTTCAAAGAGAGACTGCGCATCCTTCGTAAGGAAGCCGGAGAAACCCAGGTGCAGGTTGCAAACGCGATTGGAATTGCTGAACAGCATTATCAGCGATTTGAAGGCGGCGTAAACATGCCCAACATTGAAAACGCCTGGAAGTTAGCCGACCATTTCGGCGTTACCATTGACTATCTGGTAGGGCGCACGGACCAACGCTAAGCAGATCGGGAACCCAGAGCCGTTCCGCCCAAGGAGCCGGTCTCCCCAGCCCTTCCGGGCAGCGCTTAGCGAAGCGGAAAGCGCGGAAATAGAAGCAGAAACCGTCCGTCCAGCTCCCAATAGTTACTGTCGGAAGTATCTTCACGCGGGTCAAGGGTCCTTCACCTGGGAGGTCCGGCGCGCGCCGGCAGGGGCCACCAAGTCTCTGCCCAAGCCGGGCGGCAACAACCCCCGCATATTGGCGAAATTTGACCGCAGGTCAAATTCTCGCCACAGCGTCTTTTTCTCTTTTGGACCGTGCACGGCCCGTTTTCTCTTTTTCTGCGCTCAGAAAAAGAGAAAATGGGGGGTGCATTGCCAGACCATCATCATGGTCTAATTCCCCGCCCCCGGCCGCAGGCCGGACCTCACCCCCCCCCTCTTTCAGAGGGGCCCCAAAGGAGCCTTTATGCAAGAATTTCTCGCAGGAACCTTCGACATCGCCGTCATCGGCGGCGGCCACGCCGGGATCGAGGCCGCCCTGGCCGCCGCCCGCCTGGGGGCGGAGACCATCGTCTTCACCATCAACCTGGACGCCGTGGGCAATATGCCCTGCAACCCCGCCATCGGCGGCACCGGCAAGGGCCACCTGGTCCGGGAGCTGGACGCCCTGGGCGGAGAGATGGCCCGGGCCGCGGATGCGTGCTGCATCCAGTACCGCCTTCTGAACAAGGGCAAGGGCCCCGCCGTGTGGTCCCTCCGGGCCCAGGCGGACCGGCGGAAGTACCAGGCGTACATGAAGCACGCCCTGGAGCGGCAGGAGCACCTCACCGTCCGCCAGGGGGAGGTCACGGAGATCCGCACGGAACACGGTGCGGTGTCCGCTGTGGTGCTGGCCACCGGGGCGGTGTTTGCGGCGAAGGCCGTGATCCTGGCCACCGGCACCTACCTCACCGGGCGGACCATCGTGGGCGAGTGGGTGGAGGACTCCGGCCCCGACGGGATGCACGCCGCCGGCCGCCTGACGGACTCCTTGAAAAAGCTGGGCCTGCCCCTGCGGCGGTTTAAAACCGGCACGCCGCCCCGGGTCAATGCCCGCACCGTGGACTTTGAGGAGATGGAGCTCCAGCCGGGGGACGCGGTGCCGGTGCCCTTCTCCTACAGCACGGAGGACCCGCCGGAGAACCGGGCGGTGTGCTGGCTCACCTGGACCACGGAGGAGACGCGGCGCATTGTCCGGGAGAACCTGGACCGGGCCCCCATGTACTCCGGCCTCATCGAGGGCGTGGGCCCCCGGTACTGTCCCTCCTTTGAGACCAAGATCGTCCGCTTTCCGGACAAGCTCCGGCACCAGCTCTTTGTGGAGCCCATGGGTCTGGACACGGAGGAGCTGTACATCCAGGGCTTCTCCTCCTCCATGCCGGAGGAGGTGCAGGTGCAGATGCTCCACAGCGTGCCGGGCCTGCGGCGGGCGGTGATGACCCGGCCCGCCTACGCCATTGAGTACGACTGCATCGACCCCCTGGCGTTGGCCCCCACCCTGGAGGTGAAGGCCGTCCCCGGCCTCTACGGCGCGGGGCAGTTCAACGGCTCCTCCGGCTACGAGGAGGCGGCGGTGCAGGGCTTTTGTGCCGGCGTCAACGCCGTGCGGAAGCTCCGGGGGCAGGGGGACTTTGTTCTCTCCCGGTCGGAGTCCTATATCGGGACGCTGATTGACGACCTTGTGACCAAGGGCACGGAGGAGCCCTACCGCATCATGACCTCCCGCAGCGAGTACCGCCTGCTGCTCCGGCAGGACAACGCGGACCTGCGGCTCACCCGCCGGGGCCATGAGATCGGCCTGGTGGACGGGGCGCGGCTGAGGGCGGTGGAGGAGAAGTACGCCCAGGTGGAGGCGGAGATCCGGCGGCTGACCCACACGGGGGTGCCGCCCTCCCCGGCGCTGTCGGAATTCCTGGCAGAGCGGGGGACCTCCGACGCGCCGGACGGCTGTCCTCTGATCGCCCTGCTGCGGCGGCCTCAGCTGCACTATGAGGATCTGGCGCCCTTCGACCCCGGCCGGCCGGCGCTGTCCCAAGCGGTGCGGGAGCAGGTGGAGATCTCCGTGAAGTACGAGGGCTACATCCAGCGCCAGCAAAAACAGGTGGAGGAGCTGCGGCGCATGGAGCGGCGGCGGCTGCCGCCGGACCTGGACTACAGCACCATCCAGGGGCTGCGGCTGGAGGCCCGGGAGAAGCTGAACGCGGTGCGCCCCCTGGACCTGGGGCAGGCGTCCCGGATCTCGGGGGTCTCCCCCGCCGATGTGGCGGTGCTGATGATCTACCTGGAGCGATAGAGGAGGGGCTTCCCGGCGGCAGAGCGGCCCTTTTCCGGCGGATTGGAAGGGAAGCGCCCAATCTGTGCAGTGTATGGCGCCTCCGAAACGCAATGCGGGGCGGCTGATCGCCGCCCCTGCATAAAATCTGTGAAAGGGACACACCCGCGCATTTGGTCTTGTCCGCATGTTCATGAAATGCCGCCGTAGGGGCGGATATCATCCGCCCGTCCAAAGGGAGATCCGGATTTCCCCGGGAGACGGACGTGCCCAAAACCGGCCCCCGGCCTTGCAGAACCCGGATAACCGTGATATAGTCAAAACACTTGAGCATCGGTATTCCGATGTTCAAGGCAGGCATCGCCTGCCGGCACATAAAATGTGCCGTGTTTTGACTAGGAAGTCCACCGTTAGGCCGTTTCACGGCTCCTGGGGCGCGTACGCGCCCCAGGGTTGAAAAGTGGTATTATTTCCGAACATAAAGTTCGGAAATAATACCTTTGATTTGAGCCGTTTTTCTCGCCGCCGTAAACGGCGGCAACCGAAAAACATGGCAATATTACTTCCTGCCTTTCAGTTCGGAGGTAATATTTACCTCTTTTCAACTGCGGTGACTATAAAATGCGCGTCCGGACACGCCCTGTTCCAATTACGCCTTGACCTGCTTTTGGAAAGGGGAGTATAATCAGAGCCGGAACCTATAACCTATCAAAAGAGACGGCACCTGGAAGTTATACACCAGAGAGGAACGGAGGATCTACTATGGAAGAAAAGCACATCCCGGAGCTGGTTTTCGATACCCGGCCGGTGGCTGCCCCGGCGCCGACGGTGCCGGAGCAGGCGGCGGCCCCTGCCGCCCGGCTGGACGACAGCATGCTCAGCGAGACGGAGAAGCAGCAGGTGGCGGATTTTGCGAAAAAAATCGACCTGCGGGACTCCAACCTGGTCCTCCAGTACGGCGCCGCCGCCCAGAAGAACGTGGCGGGCTTCTCCCAGGACGCCCTGGCCTCCGTCCGCAGCAAGGACATGGGCGAGGTGGGCAAGGCCCTCAGCCAGCTGGTGGTGGAGCTGAAGGGCTTCGGCCAGGACGAGGAGAAAAAGGGCCTCTTCGGCCGGGCCAAAAAGGGCGGCGGCAAGCTGGAGCTCATGAAAGCCCAGTACAGCAAGGTGGAGACCAATGTGGACCAGATCTCCCGGCAGCTGGAGCAGCACAAGGTGACGCTTTTGAAGGACGTGGCCATGCTGGACAAGATGTATGAGCTGAACCTTCAGTACTATAAAGAGCTGACCATGTATATTCTGGCGGGGCAGAAGCGGCTGGAGCAGGTGCGCACCGAGGAGCTGACCGCCCTGCGGGAGAGGGCCCAGCAGACCGGCGCCCAGGAGGACGCCCAGGCCTACAACGACCTCAGCCAGATGTGCGAGCGCTTTGAGAAGAAGCTCCACGACCTGGAGCTGACGCGGATCATCTCCATTCAGATGGCGCCCCAGACCCGGCTGCTCCAGAACAACGACACGCTGATGGTGGAGAAGATCCAGTCCTCCCTGATGAACACCATCCCCCTGTGGAAAAGTCAGATGGTGCTGGCCCTGGGGCTGGAGCACTCCCGGCAGGCCACGGCGGCCCAGAACGCCGTGACGGAGATGACCAACCAGCTTCTGCGGCAGAACGCCGACATGCTGCGCCTGGGCACCGTGGAGACCGCCCGGGAGTCCCAGCGGAGCATTGTGGACATTGAGACCCTCCAGCACACCAACGAGCAGCTGATCTCCACCCTGGACGAGGTGATGACCATCCAGCGGGAGAGCGCCGAGAAGCGCCGGGCCGCCGAGGCGGAGCTGGGCCGGATTGAGGGGGAGCTGAAGCAAAAGCTCCTGGAGCTGCGGGGATAGACGGGAACACCTGGAGACCGGAGGCGAAAGGGGACGGACGGCGGATGGCCGTCCCTGCGGGATTTTGCCGGATGGGCCTCAACAGCGGCAAAAAAGGCGCGGACTGCAAGTCCGCGCCTTTTTCATGGGAGCCTCAGCCGGCTGATCTCCTCCTGCAGGTGCTCCAGGAACGCCGCGGCCTCCTGGCCGTCCATCTGGACGTGGTGGAACTGGAAGGAGACGGGAAGCAGGAATCTGAGGAATTTTTTCCGGTATTTTCCCCAGATCAAAAAGGGGTTGTTGTAGACACCGGCATAGATGTTGACGGCCCCGTCGATCTCGTACCGGGCCAGGGCGGAGGTGCCGATGACCATGAACTCCTCCCCCAGGTCATAGGCCCGGCCGGTGCCGCGGACCTGGGCGGTCAGGGCCACATAGTCCCGGCGGAACCGGGCGAGGTCTCCGGAGAAGGGGATGTCGCAGGTACTGATCCCGCCGCCGGGCAGGGCCACCACGGTGCTGACGGCCAGGCGCTCATACTGCATCAGCCTCTCCCCCACCGGCAAAAGGCAGAACTCCTCCGTCCGGGAGGCGGCCTTTCCGATGCACCAGCACAGCAGCAGGTTGAACTTCCACTCCCGGCGGCTCAGGCGGACCAGGCGGGTGACGTCCAGGGTTTTCAGCAGCGTAATCATGGGCATGGGCGCGTGGAGCCACAGGGCGAACGCCTCGGCGCGCCTGGCCCCGGCAGGATTGATTTCCTTCAATGAAATTCCCTCCTTCTATGTCGAAAAGTCTCATCATGATACCACAGGGCGTTCCGGGACGCAAGTCCGATGATCCCTTTTCTCTTCTGTGCTGATTGCTCCGCCCACCGGCAATCTCACCAATGCCGGCTTGAAACGGAATATTGGCTGTGATATACTCAGCTTAACAAATCGGGATTCTGTTGGAGGAAAAATAAGGTGATTTCATTACATGAGATAGATTTTTCCAATCGGGATTTTTGGGTGGGTTACATGGCAACTTCTTTCCCAACTGCTTTGGAGGAAGAGACAGATATGTCATTGACCGAACTCATGACAGAAAATGGAATGTGTGATACAAGTTGGTGGGATCATTTCACAAAATATTGTGATGGGGTTTTAGAGAAATCAGACGGCTATGCCGATCAACCGGAAACACTTATTTGCGAACTCTCCTCAACTCAAACCTTAAAAATTGAATTTCACCCAGGGGATACAGTATATTTCATCAATGATAAACAGATTGCTTGTACAGGCGGGCATTATAATATCCAAGTAATTCCATTCAAGGAGTTATTGACCTCTATGATAGATAAACAAATGTTTCTTTTATTGCTGCCTTTAGCAGTGATCGACAATTCGGATAAAGACGAAGCAGCACAAATCATATCAAATGTTTTGCAGGAAATCTTTGAAACACGCCTATGTGGCCAATATGCAGATTGTATTGTAAATGGCTTAATATCAGAATGACACCTCCGGTTTATCAGGCGGTCGTCCATGATGGGCGGCTGCCTGTTTTGTCACTTCGGCGATTAAAAGGTTTTCAGTCGTTCATCAACACGAAAGAGAAAAGAGCCGCCCGACTTTTCCCCGTGGACTTTTTCCCGCCGCTGTGGTATGATAAAATCCACTTTTCTTGCAAAGGAGAACGCCCATGCGCATCGGAAGCGTAGAAATCAACTCCCGGCTGGCTCTGGCCCCCATGGCCGGGGTGACGGACGCGGCCTTCCGGCAGATCTGCTCCGAGCTGGGGGCCGGGTACACGGTGACGGAGCTGATCTCCTCCAGGGCCCTGTGCTACCACGACAAGAAAACCCTCACCCTCCTGCGCCAGTTCCCCGGAGAGCACCCCGCCGCCGTGCAGATCTTCGGCAGCGACCCGGTGTGCATGGCGGAGGCGGCCCAGATCGTGTTGGAGCACACCCCGGCGGATATCATCGACATCAACATGGGCTGTCCCATGGGCAAGATCGTGAACAACGGCGACGGCGCCGCGCTGATGAAGGACCCGGACAGGGCCGGGCGGATCGTGGAGGCCATGGTCAAGGCGGTGCCCGTGCCGGTGACGGCCAAGTTCCGCCGGGGCTGGGACATGGGCAGCTGCAACTGCGTGGAGTTTGCGAAGACGCTGGAGGCGGCGGGAGTCTCCGCCGTGGCGGTCCACGGCCGCACAAGGGCCCAGGTCTACGGCGGCACCGCCGACTGGAACTGCATCCGCCAGGTGAAGGAGGCGGTGTCCGTCCCGGTGATTGCCAACGGGGACATCTGGAAGCCGGAGGACGCCGCCCGGATCTTACAGCACACCAAGGCCGACATGGCCATGATCGCCAGGGGGTGCTTCGGGAACCCCTGGCTCTTCCAGCAGGCCGCGGCGGTGCTGGAGGGGCAGCCCGTGCCGCCCCTGCCGCCTCTCGCGGAGCGGTGTGACACCGCCGTGCGCCAGATTGCGCTCTCGGCAGAGCTCCGGGGGGAGCGGGTGGCGGTGCTGGAGGCCCGGCGGCACTACTGCTGGTATCTCAAGGGCGTGCCCCACGCCAGCTACTACAAGGAACAGATCGTCCGGATGAACACCCTGGAGGACGTCTATCAGGTGACGAAAGGGATCAAGCGTGACTTGACATGAACGAGGAACAGACATGGATTGACGCGGCCCGTGAGGGGGACCAGGAGGCCTTTGCCCGTCTGGTGCGCCTGTATGAAAAGCGGGTCTTTGCCCTGACCACGCGCATGTGCCGCAACCCCGCCGACGCGGAGGAGGCGGCCCAGGAGGCCTTCCTGGCCGCCTGGCAGGGTCTCCGGTTTTTCCGGGGAGAGTCCAGCTTCTCCACGTGGCTCTACCGCCTGGCCTCTAACGCCTGCGTGGATCTGCTGCGGCGGGAGGGGCGGCACCGGAGCGCCGCGGGGCCCTCCCTGGACGACGCCGAGGCCGGCCTGGACCTGCCGGATCAGGCCCCGTCCCCCCAGCTCCAGGCGGAGCGCGCGGAGCTGCGGCGGCAGATTGAGGCGGGCCTCCAGGCCCTGCCGCCGGACTACCGCCAGGTGCTGATCCTGCGGGAGATCCACCAGCGGACCTATGAGGAGATCGCCGCCATCTGCCAGCTGGATCTGGGGACGGTGAAATCCCGCATCAGCCGCGGACGCAGACAGCTGCGAAAAATTCTGCTGGAAAGCGGGAACTTTTCGGAAACCCATCCGTCTAAACCGGCAGAGAAGGAGGGCTGCTCATGAATATCTGTGAAGAATACGCGGCCCTGCTGGACCCCTTTGCGGACGGAGAGCTGACGGCGGAGGAGATGGTCCGGGTCCAGGAGCACCTGGACC
This sequence comes from Clostridiales bacterium, assembly GCA_019423635.1. GTDB lineage: Bacteria > Bacillota > Clostridia > Oscillospirales > Oscillospiraceae > Oscillibacter. The sequence continues at coordinate 31,208 of JAHZBA010000026.1, read as the reverse complement.
TGTGCCCCGCCTGCCGGGCCTACGTGGACGATGTCCTGGCCATCCGGGCCGCCTTCCCCGATGCGGAGGACACGGCGGTGCCGGAGGGCTTTGCCGAGGCGGTCTCCGCCGCCATCCGGGCCGGTGCGGCGCCTCAAAAAAAGCGCGCAGCCCCCTGGGTCGGGAGGCTGCTGCCCCTGGCGGCCTGCTGTGCCGTTGTGATTTTGCTGGCCAGAGTGCCTCTGGCCAACCGGGCGCCCGCCCCCCAGAGCCGCGAGGACGCCGTCGCGGAGGATGACGCGGCCCCGGAGGAGTACGGGCTCACCACCGCGGCACAGCTCCCGGAGAAGAGCGAGGAGAAGGAATCGGCCGAGCTGCCGGAGACCGCCATGGACAACGCGGAGAATTCAGGCGGCGGCATGGCTGAGAAAGGCCGGGAGCGGAGCATTGCCTCCGCCGACGGGCAGGACTATGACGCGGCGGCTCCGGCTGCGAATATGGAGGCCGCCGATCCCGCCGCACCGGGGACCCCCCAGGCCTTTTACGGGGAGGGGCGAACCGACGAGGACCAGGAGGTGGGGATTGCGGCCCAGAGCGCCGAACCCGCGCCCCCGCAGGCGGACGTCTCCGCGCCTGTGAGCGCCTGGATTCCTGCCTCCCAGGAGGATCTGCTGGCCGGGTATCCCGTGGGCACCGACGAGAGCGGAACGCCCTTTTCCCTGCTGAGCGCCCAGGAGTACGGCGCCCTGCTGGAGGCGCTTTCGGAGCGGGGGGTGTCCCCTGCGCCGGACAGCCCCGCGCAGGACGGTGTGGAAGAGTGGGTCCGGGTCTATCTACAGGCAGAATGAGGGGAAAAACCCGGACTTTCCCCAGGGGCGCCGGAGGGGCCGCCGGGAAAGCGCGCAATGACCGGAGGGAACTGCAAAAATTTCTGAAACTCCCTGATTAAACTGGCGCAGGGAACCCCTCCTGGGTTCCCCGCACACACCCCTCCTTCCCGTTTTCCAAGATTCTATCCTTTTTCAATAGCCTGAGAGGGAACTGCAAAAATTTGCAGTTCCCTCTTTTCTTTTTGCGGGGGCTGTGGTATGATAGCTCCCGACAGGTGCCATCTCCCTGTCCAAGCGTCCGTTTTTTCGGGCGTTCGTTCGATGTACCAGATGGACATCGTTCTCTAAACAAAAAAATGGAGGCTGCCCGGCCTTTCCCGGGTGTTTTCTGCGGGTTTGCAGGCCTCCAGCCCAATGTGAAGGAGGTCTTTTTTCATGTCCAAATCCCCATTTTCCATCCACCGTCTGGCTCTGGCCGGCGTCATCGCCGGCGTCTACGCCGCCCTGACGCTCTTCCTGCCCATCCCCCAGTACGGCGGGGTGCAGCTGCGGGTGGCGGAGGCCATGACGGTGTTGCCCTTCCTGTTTCCGGAGGCCGTGCCGGGGCTGGCCGTCGGGTGCTTTCTGGCCAATCTCCTGGGCTCCCCCATTATGCTGGACTGGATTTTCGGCACGGCGGCCACCCTTTTGGCGGCCCTCTGGACCGCGCGGGTGAGACACCGCTGGCTGGCTCCTCTGCCGCCGGTGGTGTGCAACGCCGTCATCGTGGGGGCGGAGATCGCCTGGTTCACGGTACAAGACGGCGGCGCCTTCTGGCCGGCCTATGCCCTGAACGCCTTCACGGTGGGACTGGGGGAGGCTGTGGCCTGCTACGGCCTGGGCCTGCTGCTGCTTCGCTGGCTGGAGAACTCCCCGGCCCTGCGGCGGCAGAGCACTTAACAGACTGCATTTTATAAACGGAACAATACAAATGGGAGCATTCCCGCCAGGAATGGCAGGGGATGCTCCCGTTTTTTTGATGGACCGGAGGTTCCGGGGATTGCCTGGCCGATTGAGGCGGAACGGCGCGCCGGGTTGTGGTCCAGGCCCGCAGAGCGGCGCGCCGAGGTCGTGGCCCAGGCCAGCTTCTCTTGGCCCGTTGGGCCAATTCACCTCCTCGCGCCCTACGGAGACCGGACAGGGGTTTATCGGGGGCCGAGGGGTGAGACGGGGGAGCCCTCTCCGTCACCGCCTGCGGCGGCGCCACCTCTCCCGGAGGGAGAGGCAAGAGGATGGCCCGATCAGAACGGGAGCAAGTCCCTCGGAGATCCGGGGCAGCGCTTAGCGAAGCGGAAAGCGCGGAATTAGGAGCAGGGACCGTCCGTTAAGCACCCAACAGTTACCGCCGGAAGTATCTTCACGCGGGTCAAGGGTTCTTCAAGTGAGCGGGACGGCGCGCGCCGGCAGGGGCTTCCAAGTCTCCACCCAAGCTGGGCGGGGACAACTCCCGTATATTGGCGAAATTTGACCGCAGGTCAAATTCTCGCCACGAGCGCCTTTTCTCTTTTGGACCGTGCACGGCCCGTTTTCTCTTTTCGGCGCAACCGAAAAGAGAAAATGGGGGGTGCAATGCCAGGCTATCATCATAGCAAAAACCTGCCCCCCTCGGCCGCAGGCCGCCCCAAAGCCCCCTGCGGGACTCTTTGCAGAATCCCCTCCCGGAGATAGATGCCGCGCAGCTTCTCCCCCACAGCCTCCAAACTCCGGGAGGCCGCCACGGCCCGGCCTGCGGCGCTCAGGTCCGGGAGGGTTTTGTCCAGCAGGCCCTCAACATACTGTTGAATTTCATTAAGAGTTGCCGCCTTGTATATGTTTTTCCCGTGTTCCAGCCAGCCCTCATACACCGGAATATCCCGCAGCACGGTGGGAATCCCGCAGGCCAGGGCCTCCAGCACCACGATGCCCTCCGTCTCCTCGTGGCTGAGGAAGGCGAAGACATCCGCGCCGCAGTAGGCCTCCCGCAGCAGCTCCCGGTCCACATAGCCGGGGAAGCGGACGTTGGCGGGGGCGGCGGCCATGGCCTCGGTGATCTCCCGGGGCAGGAGCCGGGGATCGGTCCAGCCAAACCACAGGAAACGGGCCGAGGGCATCCGCCGGGCCAGCTCCAGAAAGTCCGTGAGGCCCTTGCGGGCGATGGTGTGGCCCACGGAGATCACCACGCGGTCCTCCTCCGTCAGGCCATAGCGGCGGCGGAAGGAGGTGCGCAGGGCCGGGTCCGGACGGAAGAACCGGGTGTCCACGCCGTTGGAGAGGCTGTAGACCGGGCGGCGGAGGCCGTAGGTCTCCAGCAGGCGGCGGGAGTACTCCGTGGGCGTGATGACCACATCGCCCCGGCGGTAGCAGAAGATCAGCCAGCGGCGGAACAGGGGGGCCAGGAGGTCGGAGCCCCGGAAGGAGCGGCGGAAGTCCTCCATGGTGGAGTGCCCGTACCAGATCACCTTCCGGCCCCGGAGACGGGCCCAGAGGGCCGCCAGAACAGAGTCCGGGAGGACGGTGTTGATATGGACGGCGGAAGTGTCCGGGGTGAGACGATGGGAGACGGGGATATGACAGCGGTCCAGGCACTCCGTCTGGTGGCGGATGGCCTGTCCCACGCCGCTGCGGCCCACGATCTGCTCGCCGCCGCGATAGATATAGATCTGCATGACTGCCTCCTTTGTAAAGCGCGGATGATTGCTGTATAGTATGCGCAAGGCGCGGGGAAAGGGCTCTTTATAGCGTTTCCCGGTTCTTTATGAAAATCGGCGGAAAAAGCTGCCGGAAGGCGGCGGTCTGCCGCAGTTCAGGCCCAGCCCAGAAGGCGCGTCAGGTGCTCCCAGAGCACCGTCAGCCCCAGACTGTACAGGGCGATGGCAAAGGGCTTTCCCAGCAGGATGATGGCCGTGTACCGCCGCCAGGTCATCTCCGTGGTTCCCGCCAGATAGCACAGGAAATCATCCGGCGCCACCGGCAGGAAGATTGCCCAGGCGAAGAGCCGGGCGAAGCGGTCCCGCTCCTCCGCCCAGCGGCTGTACTTCTGGATCAGCTTCTCCGAAAACAGCACCGACAGCAGGGGCTTTCCGCAGCTGCGGGCCACGGCGAAGGCCGCCAGGGACCCCAGGCAGATGCCCACATAATTGTACAAAAACCCCCGTACCGGGCCGAACAGCAGCACCCCGGCCAGGCACCCCAGGCCCCCCGGCAGCACCGGCACCACCACCTGCACCGCCTGAAACAGCACGAACAGCAGCCACCCGGTTGTGCCGCAGCTGTCCACAAAGGCCTGCATCCGCTCCTGGGAGGTCAGGACCCCGGTCTTCCAGCCCCACAGGGCCAGGAGCACGCTGAGGAGAAAGCACGTCAGGGACACCAGCTGCAGCGCCCGCCGCTCCCGGGTCATGCCGGCACCTCCCGGCGGTGTTTGCCCCGGCGGTCCCTCTGCTCCAGGTAGATCCGCTCTATGCGCTCAGCAAAGTGCTCCGCGGAGAAGGGAGCTGCCGCCCGCCGGGCTGCGGCGGACATCCGCAGCTGTCGGTCCGGATGGGCCAGGAAGTGCTCCAGGTGCCGGCGGAACTCCGCCTCATCCCGGTACTGCCAGCCGTTCTCCCCCTCCCGGATCACACCGCCAAGACAGGGGTCCGCCCGGCACAGGGCCGGGACGCCGGCGGCCAGAGCCTCGACGTAGGTCAGCCCCTGGGTCTCGCTGGTGGAGGCACTGACGAACAGGTCCCCCAGCTGATACCAGTCGATCACCTGGGCCGGCGGCACCATGCCGGCAAAGACCACCGCGGGAGCGGAGAGCCCCAGGCCGTCGGCAATCCCCTCCAGCCGGAGCCGGTCCGGGCCGTCGCCCACCAGCAGCAGCGTCACCGGGGCGTCCCCCAGGGCCGCCCGGAACCGCAGGAGCTCCTCCAGGTTCTTCTCCCCGGCCAGACGCCCCACATTCACCAGAATCAGATGGTCCCGGGGAATGTCCAGGCTTTGGCGCAGCACCGCCTGGCGCAGGGGGTCCGGCTCGCCGGAGAATGGCCCCAGGTCGATGCCGGAGGGGACCACAAACACCGGGCAGGTCACGTCGTAGTCCAGCAGCAGGCGGCGGACCTTGGCGGTGGGGGCGATGAGGCAGTCCGCCTGTGCCGCCACCCAGCGGGAGAACACCGCCACCGCCTTCTTCCCGAAGCGGACGCTGGGGGAGAAGTAGTGGGTGTAGTCCTCGTACACGGTGTGGTAGGTATGGACCAGAGGCACGTTCAGCTCCTCGGCAATGCGGCGGGCCAGGAAGAAGGTGGAGAACTCGCACTGGCTGTGGACCACGTCGGGCCCCCAGGCCACCAGCTCCCGGACCCACTTGCCCGCCAGGGCGGTCCGCAGCCGGGCGCCGGGGTAGATGAGACCCGCTGTCACGGAGCCCAGGTACGTCACGCCGCCTTCTTCCCGGGAGCGGGCGGTGGTGGAGAGGGTCAGGATGCGGACCTCGTGGCCCCGGGCTTCCAGGGCGCGCCGGAGGTTTTTGACGGAGGTCACCACGCCGTTGACGGCGGGGGCGTACCAGTCCGAGGTGATTAAAATTTTCATGGAGCATTCCTCCTCAATCAACGCAGAGCCGAAAACGGTTCGCGGGTCATTTGCAGATTTCGCGCAGGAGCGCGGAAGGGTTCCGGGAGCGCGGCGCCGCGGTGGGGCGGCGGCTCCAAATTCATGGTTTTCCCATGTAAAAACAATCAATGTGCGGCAGACGGGTCCCCGGCCCCGGATTCCGCCGGCGGGATGGGGAAGCGGTGCTTCTGCCTATTGATACGATCCGGCGGAAGGGATTTCTTCAACTTCCCCGAAAAAATTGTATAACTGTATTACCGTATTAAGTATCATAATACAGTTGATACGGATTGTCAAGCCCATTCCTGGCGAGGGGAGAATCCGACTGCGCATTTTATGATATCCGCAAGATCCGCACGTTCATGAAACACCGTGTAGGGGCGATGTCCTCATCGCCCGTTCCAGGGAAACATCGGTATTTCCGAAGGCCGGGCGATGGGGACATCGCCCCTACACCATTCTTCGGATGAAATCCGCCCTTTGGATACTCCCCCCGGCGGAGCCGTTCCCGGTCACCGGACCTCCGGGCTTCCGACGATCCGCCCGTAGGTTCGGGCGGTCAGCAGAAACACCACGGCGTAGACGGCGCAGAACACCAGCAGTGTCCCCACGGAGCAGCGGGCGAAGAGGGGGATGTCCCGGAGCTGGAACAGCTCCAGCATCTTGCTGAGCATGGGAAAGGCCATCAGGATGTGAAGCCCCGCCGCCAGCAGCGGCAGGAAGAACACCAGCAGGATCTGGCTGTGGATGGAGCTGTGGACCTCCCGCTCCGTCATGCCCACCTGGCGGCAGATGCGGTAGCGGCGCTGGTCCTCGTAGCCCTCGGAGATCTGCTTGTAGTAGATGATGAGCACCGTGGCCATCAGGAACAGCAGCCCCAGAAAGATCCCCAGGAACAGGAAACCGCCGTACATGGCGTAGAAGTCCACGGCGTTGTCCTGCTTGCTGGTGTAGCCGATGCCGTCCTCCCCCTGGCTCAGGCGGCCCACCACGGCCTCCGTCCAGGCCAGCTTCTCCGCCTCGCCGCCCTCCAGATTCATCTGGATGCGGAACTGACGGGCGCTGCGCTCTCTGTCCAGGGCGGCAAAGGCCTCCGCCGTCTCCCGGTCGGATACCACCAGGAACAGCCGCGGCTCGTCGGAGGTGATGAGGGTGGTGCTGGCGCGGCGGACGGGCTCCGGCGCAACGCCGCGGACCCGGAGGGACAGCCCCGGCTCTCCCAAGCGGGCGGAGAGGGAGAAGCTGTCCGGAAACTCCGGGAGATTCTCCGTGTAGACCAGCACCTCTCCCGGAGACAGCTCCGCCGGGTGGCCGGTCACCCGGGTGTAGTCCTCCGCCGGCACCGCCTCCACCAGGAGCCGGGTGCAGCTCTCGTCCGCGTTCAGGGCCAGGGCGCCGTCCTTCAGACCGCAGTAGGACCAGAAGCGGCTGTAGTACCGCAGGTCCGCGAAGCCGCCGGCGTCCTGTCCCGCCGCGCTCACCTGGGCCAGGTAGTCCATGGAGTCCCCCGGCTGGCGGTCCAGGTCCTGGACAAACTCAATGTCGTAGGGGAACATCCGGTTCAGGGAGTTCTCCAGGCCGATATACAGGCTGATGGTGGTGGACACCGTCACCAGCACCATGGTGGAGAGAATGCAGATGTTGGCAAGGCCCACGGCGTTCTGCTTCATCCGATACAAAAGGCCCGAGACAGCGGTGAAATGGCGGGTCTTGTAGTAAAAGCCCCTGTTGGCCCGCAGGGCCTTCAAAAGGGCGATGGACCCGGCGGTGAAGAGGCAGTAGGTGCCCAGCATCACCAGAAACACCGCCGCGAAGAACCACACCAGCGCCTCCACGGGGTCCTTCACCGTGAGGGCCAAAAAGTAGCCGCCCCCCAGGGTCAGCAGCCCCAGAAGCACCAGAATCCACTTGGTCCGGGGCTCCCGCTCCCCGGCCTCGGCGCTGTGGAGCAGCTCCACCGGCTTCGACCGGCCCAGGCGGAAGAGGTTGCTGAGGAGGGTCAGGGCGAAGAGGACGGCAAAGAGCAGCGCCGTCTCGGCCATGGCCGCGCCGCTGACGGAAAAATGGAACTGGGCGGGGATGTGGACCATCCGCACCAGCAGGGCCTGGATCAGGCGGCTCAGGGCTATGCCGGCGGCGATGCCCCCCAGAATCACCGCCGCCGCGGACAGCAGCGCCTCCCAGAGGCAGACACAGGCGATGTGGCGCTTCTCCAGCCCCAGGATGTTGTAGAGCCCCAGCTCCCGCTGCCGCCGCTTCATGACGAAGCTGTTGGCGTAGAGGAGGATCACCGCGGCGAACAGCGCCGCGATGAAGGAGCCAACGCCCATGAGGGGCTGCAGGTAGGCCGCCCCCCGGACGGTTTGCAGATCCTCGCTGTGGCAGAGGAAGCGGATGATATAGTACATGGCCGCCGTGCCGCCGCAGGAGAGGAGGTAGGGGAGGTAGAACCGGCCGTTCCGGAAAAGATTCACCAGGGCCAGCCGGGGAAAGAAGTTCGCCTTACGCATCCTGTGTCCCTCCCTGGGCCAGATCGGTGAGAACCGCGGAGATCCGGCGGTACTGGCCCTCCCGGCTCTCCCCCTCCCGGCGCAGCTGGTGGTAGACCTCCCCGTCCCGCAGGAACAGCACCCGGCCGGCGTGGCTGGCGGCCTCCACGGAGTGGGTCACCATCACAATGGTCTGCCCCGCCCGGTTGATCTCCCCGAAGAGCTCCAGGAGGCTGCCGGAGGACCGGGAGTCCAGGGCGCCGGTGGGCTCATCCGCCAGCACCAGCTGGGGGTCCGTGATGAGGGCCCGGGCCACGGCGCAGCGCTGCTTCTGCCCGCCGGAGACCTCGTAGGGGTACTTGGCCAGCAGGTCCGCAATGCCCAGCTGCTCCGCCAGAGGACGGAGCTTTTTCCGCATGGCGGGGTAGTCCTCCCCCGCCAGCACCAAGGGCAGGAAGATGTTGTCCTGGAGGGAGAAGGTGTCCAGCAGGTTGAAGTCCTGGAACACGAACCCCAGCTGAGAGCGGCGGAAGGCCGCCAGATCCCGCTCCCGAATGGCGGAGAGGGCCTTCCCGTTCAGCAGCACCTCCCCTGCCGTGGGCCGGTCCAGGGCCGCCAGAATGTTCAAAAGGGTGGTCTTGCCGGAGCCGGACTCCCCCATGATGGCCACGTACTCCCCGGCCTCCACGGTGAAGTCCACATCCCGCAGGGCCGTCACCCGGTTGGCGCCGAAGCGTGTGGTGTAGATCTTTTGCAGGTGCTGTACCTCCAGCAGTGTCATGACGTGCCTCCTTATCTGTATCATTGTATTATTGATCTATTGTACTAGTTGTATGATACAATATAGCATCAAGAGCAGGGACTGTCAAGAGGAATTTTGAAGGAGGGCGCAGAAAAACCGGACGCCCAGAGCAGGGCGTCCGGTTTTCTATGGAGGATATGGAAGAGAAAGGGGTCTGCCGGGCGTGTCCCGGCACGCATTTGTAAAAGGGGACGGAGGGGCGGACGGCCGGCCTCCTCAGGAGGGGGACTCCTGTTCCCTCAGGAAGCCGGTGACTTCCGCTAAGGAGATTCCCCGCTCCCGGGCGATCTTTGTGAGGTCCTCATACTCGTACTTGCACCGGGTCACCCCATAGCCCGAGGCGGTCTTTTTGCGGACCGTTCCCCAGGGGGTCTCCACCTCCGTCACGGTCCGCGCCAGGGTGCTGCGCCGGACCGGCGTTTCCCGGACGCCCAGAGTGGTGGTGTGGCGGAAGAACAGCGACAGGAGCTTCTCCCGGTCCTCCCGGCGGCAGAGGGCCTGGAGCAGAATCCCGGGGCGGGACTTCTTCATGCCGATGGGGACGGTCCAGGCGTCCAGCGCGCCGCCGGAGAGGAGCTGCTCCAGGGCGAAGCCCACGGCCTCGCCGGTCATGTCGTCCACGTTGCAGCTGAGCTCCAGAAGCTCCTCAGGGTGGTCCTCCGTCTGCCCCAGCAGGGCCCGGAGACAGTTGGCGGCGGGAAAGTCCTTTTGGCCGCAGCCGTAGCCCACGGCCTCCGTCCGCATCACCGGCAGCTCCCCGAACCGGGTGACGAAGTGCTTCAAAAGCGCCGCCCCGGTGGGCGTGCACAGCTCTCCCTGAAGCTCCCCGCCGTAGATGGGCACGCCCCGGAGAAGGTGGGCCGTGGCGGGGGCGGGCACCGGCAGGATGCCGTGGGCGCAGTGAACCTGTCCGCTGCCCACATGGACCGGGGAGGCCGCGATCTCCTCCGGGGCCAGCCGGTCCAGCAGGAGGCAGACCATGGTGATGTCCGCCACGGCGTCCAGGGTCCCCACCTCGTGGAAGTGGATCTCCGTCACCGGGACGCCGTGGACCTGGCTCTCCGCCTCCGCAATCAGCCGGTAGACCGCCAGAATGTGGTCCTTCACCCGGTCCGGAAGGGGGAGATGGTCCCGGACCAGGTGCTCGATGTCATGGAGGCTGCTGTGGTGGTGCGTGTGGTCGTGCACATGATCGTGCACATGGCCGGGGGAGTGGTCATGGTTGTGGGGATGGTCATGGCCGTGGTGGTCGTGACTCTCCTCCTCCTCACCGTGGACCGTCACCCGGAGGTGGGTGCCGGTGATGCCGCACTTCACGGCCCGCTCCCGCTCCACGCGGACGCCGGGCAGGCCCAGGGCGTTGACCTCCTGCAAAAAGGCGTCGCCGTCCGGCAGCAGCTCCAGCAGGGCCGCCGCCAGCATATCCCCCGCGGCCCCCATGCCGCAGTCCAGATACAGGGTTTTCATGGTGTCTCCTTTCCCGTCATGTGGTTGATCCGGCTGGCCAGGAAGCCCGCGCCGAAGCCGTTGTCGATGTTCACCACGCTGACCCCGCTGGCGCAGGAATTCAGCATGGACAGCAGGGCTGAGAGGCCGTGGAAGGACGCGCCGTAGCCCACGCTGGTGGGCACCGCGATCACAGGACACTCCACCAGCCCCCCGATGACGCTGGCGAGAGCCCCCTCCATGCCGGCGATGGCGATCACCACGCTGGCGCTCATGAGCTCCTCCAGGTGGGCCAGGGTCCGGTGCAGGCCCGCCACGCCCACGTCGTAGAGCCGCGTCACCCGGTTGCCCAGGACCTCGGCGGTGAGGGCCGCCTCCTCCGCCACGGGGAGGTCGCTGGTGCCGCCGGTGGCGACGACGATGGTTCCCAGGCCGTCGGGGTCCGGCGTGGGGCCGATGACGGCGGCCCGGGCCTCCGGGCAGTAGCGCAGGGGACAGTGATGCTCCACGGCGGCGGCAGACTCCGGGGAGAGGCGGGTGATGAGGATGGTCTCCTGGCCGTTTTCCCGCAGGACGTCCGCAATGCCGCAGATCTGCTCCGGGGTCTTGCCGGCGCCGTAGATCACCTCCGCCGCCCCCTGGCGGAGCTTTCGGTGGAGGTCCACCTTGGCGTAGCCGATGTCCGCAAAGGGGGCCATTTTGAGCTGCAAAAGGGCCTCCTCCACCGACACCTCGCCGTCCCGGACCGCCTCCAGGAGATTCTTCCAATCACGATTCATTCCGCACCTCCAGATCCAGCAGCACACCGTCATAGTACTGCCTGAATGCACTCAAAATCTCCTCCCGCCGCTCCAGCAGCCGCGAGAGCTCCGCCGCCGGCAGCTGGATGCGGGCGCAGCCCCGGAGCAGCCGCACCCGGAAGCCGGTGAAGCCCAGGGAGAACAGGTAGTCCTCCGCCGCCTCCGTCCGCTCCAGGTCCGCCGCCGTGATGGGCTCCCCCGTGGGAATCCGGGTGGCCAGGCAGGCGTAGGCGGGCTTGTCCCAGGTGAAGAGACCCGCCTCCCGGGAGAGGCGGCGGATCTCCGGCTTTGCAAGGCCGCACTCCCGCAGGGGGGAGCGGACGCCCAGCTCCCCCAGGGCCCGCATACCGGGGCGGTCCCCGGCGTCGTCGGAGGCGTTGGTGCCGTCCAGCAGGAGGGAGAAGCCGTCAGACCGCGCCGCCTGGGCGATGGCGGTGAAGATCCGTTTTTTGCAGTGGTAGCAGCGGTCGCCTGCGTTGGCGGCAATCTCCGCATCCGCCAGTACGTCCGGCTCCAGCACCCGCAGGTCTGCCCCCAGCTCCCCGGCCAGGCGGCGGGCGTCCGCCAGCTCAAAGGCGGGCTGAAAGGCGGAGTTCACGAAGTAGGCCCGGACGCGCCGGGCATACCGCGCCGCCGCCCACAAAAGATAGGCCGAGTCCACGCCCCCGGAGAAGGCCAGAGCCGCCTCCGGGTTCTGATGAAAAAATTCCTGTAAGGTCATGCGCCGTCTTCCTTTCCTGGTCCCATGTGCGTTTGGGGGCAGCCGGAATCCGCGGGGTGTCCCGTCGGAGCGGCAATCTGCCGCCCAGCCTCCGCCTCCGGCCTCCTGTGGCACCGGTCCTTCAGAGATTGCTCTCCCGCCGGCCGGCGCCCCGCCGCAGCCAGTTCCCGATGCCGGTGAGGCACAGCAGCGTGGTCACCAGAAAGGCGCCGGGAATCACCACGCTCCACCAGGCGCCGCCCAGCATGGCCTGCTGGGACAGCGACAGCAGACTCCCCCAGGAGATCACCTCCAGGGGAAGGCCCAGGCCCAGAAAGCTCAGGGTGGACTCTGCCATGATGGCGCCGCGGACGTTCATGACCACCATGAACATCATAGAGGGAAAGAGGTTGGGAAGCAAGTGTTTTTTCAGCAGATGGAGCCACCCGCCCCCCATGCACCGGGAGGCCTGCACATAGCCGCTCCACCGCAGCCGGCGGACCTCCGTGCGGATCACCCGGGCCAGAACCGGCCAGCCGGTGAGGCCGATCACCAGGGCCAGACTCCCCGGACCGCGGCCGCCCAGCGCGCCCCGGAGCAGCAGCACCCACAGGAGCTCCGGCACGCTGAGCAGCAGCTCCGTGCCCCGCAGTACCAGCTTGTCCAGCCAGCGGGGGCCCAGAGCCCCGGCGCACCCGGCCAGCAGGGCCAGGGCCGCGGAGAGGGCCGCGGCGCCAAAGCCGATGCACAGCGAGAGGCGGCCGCCGTGCCAGATCATGGCGAAGAGGTCCCGGCCCATGGCGTCGGTGCCGAACCAGAAGTCCCGCCCCGGCGGCACGCCGCAGGCGGTCAGGTCCATATAGGCGGGGTCCCGCGGCGAGATCCAGCCGCACAGGAGACACCCGGAGAGGATCGCCCCCAGAAGGAGCAGGGACGCCAGGGGCTTTCCCTGATACCACCGGGGCCCCGGCTCCGGCGGGGGCTTCGGCAGGGGCCGGATGCCCACCATGACAAAACGCCCCTCATCCATTTGGCAGGGCCTCCTCTCCCCCGGCGGCGATCCGCGGGTCCAGCCGGCTGCCAAGGGCCTGGGCGGCCATGCCGCAGAGCATCACCGCCGCCCCGGAGAACAGGCACAGCACCATCAGAAGGTTATAGTCCTGGTACCGGGCGCTCTCGTAGGCCAGCGTTCCAAGGCCCGGATAGGCGAACGCCGCCTCCACCACATAGGTGCCCCCCAGGATGTGGGGCACCGCCACAGCCATCATGCTGAGGTAGGAGGGCAGCATCCCCCGCAGGCAGCGGCGCAGCAGCACCTGCCTCCGGCTCAGGCCCGCGGCCCGGGCCAGCAGCACCGCCTCGGAGCGGATCTCCTCCAGCAGCTGGTTCCGGACCAGGCAGGCGTAGTACCACAGATGCCCCGACACCACCGCCGTCAACGGCAGGATCAGGTGGCGCAGGCGGTCCCAGGCCCCGCCGTCCCCCGGCGTCCAGGCCCCGCCGCTGGGCAGCCACCGCAGCGTCACGGAGAACAGCAGAATCAGCAGCAGGGACAGCCAGAACTCCGGCACGCAGCTGCTGAGATTCCCCAGGCCCCGGAGCAGGCGGTCCAGGGGGCCGTCCTCCCGCCAGGCGCACAGCGCCCCCAGCAGGGGGGCCAGGGTGAAGATCAGCAAAAAGCCCACTCCCCCCAGCAGCAGCGTTCCGCCAAGGCGCTCCCGCACCACCGCAAGGACCGGCATCTTGTACTTGTAGGATAGGCCGAACTCCCCCCGGAGGGCGTCCTTCAGCCAGCGGGCGTACTGGACGGGAAGGGGGTCCTGCAGTCCCAGCTGCTCCTCCGCCCGGGCCCGCTCCTCCGGGCTCAGCCGCTCCGCCCGCTGGCCGTAGTAGGAGACCAGGGGGTCCCCCGGCGCCAGACGGGCGGCGCAGAACACCATCAGCGAGAGCACCAGCAGGCTGAGGAGAAACCGCCCCAGCGCCGCGGCTCCGATTTTCAAGTAGCGCATACATCCTCCTCCGGCAGGCGCACCCAGTGGTCCGGGGCGATCTCCCGCAGCACGCCGGGCCGGGCGTAGGCCGCCGGGTCCGGACAAAAGGGCCGCCGGACCTGCCGGGGGTCCGGCAGGGGCATGGCCGACAGCAGTGCCTGGGTATAGGGGTGCTGGGGGGCGGTGAAGAGGACCTTCGTGGGGGCGCACTCCACCAGACGCCCCTGGTACAGCACCCCCACCCGGTGGCACAGGTGCCGCACCACCGCCAGATCGTGGGCGATGAACAAAAACGTAAAGCCGTGCTCTTGCTGCAGGTGCTGGAACAGGTTCAGAATCTGGGCCTGAACGGAGACGTCCAGGGCAGTCAGGGGCTCGTCCGCCACCAGCAGCTCCGGCTCCATGGAAAGGGCCCTGGCAATGGCCACCCGCTGCCGCTGGCCCCCGGAGAGCTCCGGCGGGTACCGGTCCAGGAAGGACGCGTCCAGCCCGACGTAGCGGAGCTGGAAGGCCGCCTCCGCCCGGAGACTGCCCCTGGGCGGGCGGATACGGTGAATCACCATGGGCTCTGCGACGATGTCCGCCACGCGCATACGGGGGTTCAGGCTGGAGGCGGAGTCCTGGAAGATCATCTGCCGGCGGGCCTGGAGCAGACGCCGGTTGGCCCGGAACTGCCGGGCGTCCCAGATGTCCATGCCCCGGTAGAGCACCTGTCCCCCGTGGGGCCGGAGGAGACGCATGATGCAGCGCCCCGCCGTGGATTTCCCGGACCCGGACTCCCCCACCAGGCCGAAAATCTCCCCCCGCCGGACCTGGAAGGACAGGCCGTCCAGGGCCTGCAGCGTCCCGCCGTCGGCCCGGGGGAAGCGCCGGGTGAGATCCCGGACCTCCAGCAGCGGCTCACTCATGGGGCGTCCCTCCCGCCATCGGAAGTTTGGGCGCACGGGGGTCCAGCAGCCAGGTGGCGGCGGCGTGGGTCTTTGTAACAGGGAACATGGGCGGTGCCTCCTCGTAGTCAATGGCCAGGGCACAGGGATTCCGCCAGGCGAAGGCGTCCCCCGCCGGCGGGTGCAGAGGGGAGGGGGCGCTGCCGGGAATGGAGTACAGCGGTTCCCCGCCCCGGCCGGGCAGGGACCGCAGCAGCCCCTGGGTGTAGGGGTGGCGGGGATCGGTGAAGACCTCCTCCGCCGTACCGGTCTCCACAATGGTGCCGGCGTACATCACCGCCACCCGGTCCGCCGTCTGGGCCGCTGCCCCCAGGTCGTGGGTCACCAGCAAAACGGCGGTGCCCAGGGTCTCGCGGAGGCGCCGCAGCAGGTCCAGGATCTGGGCCTGGATGGTGACGTCCAGGGCGGTGGTGGGCTCGTCGGCCAGCAGCACCTTCGGCTCCCCGGCCAGGGCAATGGCCAGCACGCACCGCTGGCACAGTCCCCCGGAGAGGGCGTGGGGGAATTCCCGGGCCCGGTTTTCCGGGACTCCCACCTGCTCCAGCAGCTCCAGCACCCGGCGGCGGACATCTTCCCTGGGCAGATGGGGGAAGTGGAGGCGTACCGCCTCCCCGATCTGCCGCCCCACCGGGAGGGTGGGACACAGAGCCGCCGCGGGATTCTGAAAGACCATGGCGCACACCCGCCCCCGCAGACGCCGCAGCTTCCGCTCCTCCAGGGGCAGGAGGGCGGTGCCGTCCAGCGTCAGATGCCGGGCCCGGACCTGGGCGCTTGGGGGGAGCAGGCCGCAGACGGTGCGGCACAGCACGCTCTTGCCGCAGCCGGACTCCCCCGCCAGAGCCAGAATCTCCCCGGGATGCAGGGCCAGAGAGACGTTCCGCAGGGCGTAGAGGTCCCCCTGGGGGGTATGGAAGGTAACGGAGAGGGCCTGGATGTCCAGAACTGGTTTCATATCGGTTTGGTTCCTTCTCTTGGTTTTGACGGTACGCCGCTTACCGGTCCTCCAGAGTCCACTGGGTGATGTTCCAGAAGATGCCCACCCCGTGGTGCCCCAGCACCGTGTCCGGCGTGATCCCCCTCAGGGATGAGACAGCGGCGTAGTCGGCGTCCACATAGCACAAAAACGCAAAGGCCGGGTCCTGGGCCAGCGCCCGCTGGAATCCGGCGTAGGCCTCCCGGCGGCGGTCCGGATCAGCGGTGGAGCGGGCCTCCGTCAGAAAGCGGTCCACCTCCGGGTTGGAGTAGCCGGAGTAGTTGGCCCCCTTACCGGTGCCGAAGACCTTGTAGGTGTGGTCGTCGGCGTCAAAGGGACTGCCCCAGCCGATGAGATAGGCCATCTGGCCGCCCCAGTCCACCACGGCCGGAATCTCCACCGTGCAGGCAATCCCCACCGCCTGCAGCTGCTGGGCCGCCGCCTGGGCCATCTCCAGCCGCACCTGGTCCCCGCTCCCCACGCTGAGGACAAAGCCGACCTTCTCGCCATTGCGGTAGTAAAAGCCGTCCCCGCCTTTCACACAGCCGGCGGCCTGCAGCAGGGCCTCCGCCCTGGCGGGGTCGTAATCATAGTGTTCTACATCCTCGTAGTTATACGGATTCCGCTGGAGCGGCCCGTAGGCGGGGATGCCATGGCCCAGCACCACGGCGTCCAGAATCGCCTGGCGGTCCAGAGCGCAGCAGACGGCGGGGATCAGGTCCCGGTTCTCCGTCCAGTAGGGGTGGTGGAAGTTGAAGAGGATGCCCCGGTAGTCGGAGGTGGTCATGCGGTAGACGGTGAAGCCCTTCTGCCCCTGGACGGACTCGGCGTCCCGGGGGGTCAGCAGGGCCAGGTCCAGCTCCCCGGCCAGGAGCTGGAGCGTCTTGGCGCTGTCGTCCTCCACAATCTTAAAGACAACGGTGTCGATGTTTGCGGTCTCCTGGAAATAGTCCTCGTTTTTCACCAAGGTGATGGCCTGGCTCGGGTCCCATTGGGCCAGCTTGTAGGGCCCGGTGCCCACGGGGTGATGAAAGAAAGAGGAGGTCTGGAGGTCCTCCCCCTCCAGCAGGTGTCGGGGGAGAATGGGGATGGTCATGTAGTCCAGGAAGGCGGCGTTGGGGGCGGCGAGACGGAAGGACACCGTGTGATCGTCCGGCGTCAGGATCTCCAGGACGTCCTCATAGTTGGGGGCGTTCTCCGAGCCGTTTTCCGGGTCCCGGATGGCGTCGATGGTGAAGCGCACGTCCTCCGCGGTGAAGGGGGCGCCGTCGTGCCAGCGGACGTTTTCCTCCAGGCGGAAGGTGTAGGTGCAGGCGGATTCGTCAAAGGTCCACTCCCTGGCAAGGCAGGGGACGGTTTGATTCTGTCCGTCGTGGGCCATGAGCCCATTGAACAGCAGCAGGTTGATCTCCCCGTGCTCGTCCAGGAGGGGGTTGATGCGGGTGTAGTCGTGGCTGCCGTAGACCAGCGTGGAGCCAGCCTCCCCGGCGCCCTCCCCGCCGCCGCAGGCCGTCAGGCCCAGCAGCAGCGCCAGCGCCGCCAGCAGTGCAATCCGTGATTTCATGGAAGTCTCCTTTGCATTTTGCCGTCCCCCCCATGCGCGCAAAAAGGCATACGGCCTTTCTTCGGAAAAGCCGTATGCCTTCTGGGAGCATACCTTTCAGCAGGGGGACGGGAACTGTTCGGGGGCTTCAGCCTCCACCGCCCGCTTCCTGCGGACATGGAACCATTATACCGGATCTTCCCGCCCCTGTCAAGCCTCCAGCAGCGCACCCACCTGGGTCACCGCCTCCTGAATCAGGTGTCCTACACTCAGGTCTGATACCCCTACTACAATGTTGTCGCAGTGGTTCACAGGGATCAGCAGCCGCCGGGCACGGCTCTGGCCCACCGCCTGGGCCATGGCGGGAGTGATCTCCCCCCACAGCGCGTCGGCGATGACGATGCCGATGGGGCCCACAATGACATCCGCCCGCCGGCAGCCTACGATCACCGCATTCTCCCCGGTGGCGCCGGCATCGGCGCCGGCCTTGAGCATGGCGGCGGTGGCCATGGTGTTGGTGCCCGCCGCCGTCACCGTCACCTGGGGAAAGGAGCGTTTCAGGGCGGACACCAGCTGCCGGCCGATGCCGCCGCCCTGGGCGTCGATGACCAGGACCTCCATCAGCAGACGGGATTGTCCACGTTCACCTTGTCCACCTCCTGGAAGGGGGCCAGGGTGGAGACCATCTTCACCGGCGTGTCGTAGGCGTTTTTCACATAGTGGATCTCGCCGGGCTCAATGTGGATGAGATCCCCCACGGACAGCACGTGCTTCACGCCGTCCACCACGATGTCCACCTTGCCCTCCAGGATGAAGAAGTCCTCCTCCATCACGTTGTGGTAGTGGGCCTGGAAATCCTCCCCGGGCAAAAAGCGGACCACCGCAAAGTTCATCCGCGGGCCCTTCATTAAGTACTTGGGACCGCTCTCGCCGAAGCGGTACTCCCGCTCGCTCTCATTCAGCACAAACATCTTGTTCTTCCTCCTTCTGCTCCGGCCCTCAAAGGCCGGGGGCAATCCACATATTTCGGGTTAGCTTCTGGTCGCACAGGGCCAGCTGGGCGGGATAGAGCTTCCGCCAGGCGTCGTAGAGGGCCGTGTAGACCGGGGCGTTGGCGGGGTTGGGCTGGAAGGTCTGATCCCACTTGACGGTCTGCCTCACGGCCTCCTCCAGGCTAGGGTACAGCCCCACGCCGCAGCCGGCCAGGATGGCGGCGCCCAGGGCGGTGGCCTCCTTCACCACCGGCACCTTTACGGGCTTGCCGGTGACGTCCGCCACGATCTGGCTCCACAGGGGGCTCTTGGCCGCGCCGCCGGCGAAGATCAGCTCCTCCGGCTCGTGGCCGGTGGCCTCCTTCACCAGCTCGATATGGCCCCGGACCAGCAGGGCGGTGTTCTCCAGAATGGCCCGGTAGAAGGTGTACTTGTTGAATTTCTCCGGCTCCAGGAGGAAGTTGGTGAAGGTGGGGCTGGCGTGCTTCCAGTTGATGAAGTTCATGGTGTCGCTGAAGCAGCACTGCATCCCGTAGCAGCCGGCGGGAATGTCCCTGGCCCGCTCGTTCATCAGGTCGTAGGGGTCCCGGCCGGTGCGGGCGGCCTCTTCAATTTCCGCCTGGCAAAACCCGTCCCGGAACCAGCGCATCACCAGTCCCGGCTTGAAGGCCAGGGCCTCGTACTGCCAGAGGCCCGGCGCCGCGTGGCAGTTCACCCGCACCCGGCAGTCCGGGTCGGTCTTTCCACTGTCGGTGTTGAATTCATACTGCCAGAAGCTGCCGCCGAAGACGGCGGCCTGGTTGGCCCCCACGGCGCCCACGCCGATGGTGCCCAGCTGGCAGTCGCCGCCGCCCACCACCACGGGGGTGCCCTCCTTCAATCCGGTGTCCGCGGCGCCTTTGGCGCTGACCTGGGCGAAGTTGGTGCCGCACTCCACCACCTCCGGGAAGATGTCCGCCCGCAGGCCGCACTTTTCCGCGATCTCCGGCAGCCAGCTGCGGCTCTGGAGGTCCATGATGCCGGTGGTGCTGCCGTTGCTGGGCTCCACGGCCAGCTTCCCGGTGAGGCGGTAGATGAGCCAGTCGTTGAACATGCCGAGGGCCGCGGTCTTCTGGTAGATCTCCGGCAGATTGTCCCGCACCCAGAGAATCCGGGGCAGGGCGCCCAGGGCGTAGGTCTGGCCGGATCTCAGATAGACCTCTTTTTCCAGTGCGGGGTCCAGCTCCTTCAGCTGGCCCACCTGGGCGTCACTGCGGGCGTCCACGTTGGCGCAGGCCCAGATCTCATTGCCGTCCCTGTCATAGAGCAGAATCCCCTCCCGCATACAGGTGGTGGAGACGGCGGCGATTTCCCCCGGGTCAATGCCCGTCTCCTCCAGCACGCCGCGGATGCAGGTGCAGGCCAGGCGCCAGTTGGTGGTCCAGTCAAAGTCCATGCTGCCGGGCCAGCGGGGGTCCTCCCTGTGGGTCCACTCCCGCTGGACGCAGCCCACCTGGGTTCCGTCCAGGCCGAAGAGCACCGCGCGGACGCTGCCGGTGCCGGCGTCAACCGCCATCAAGTATTGAGCCATGGTGATACCTCCTATGTGATATATGATAAACTTGTTTGACTGCATTGTACGCTCTGAGGAAGGGAGATTTCTCCGCGCTGCCCCGGAACAGGCGGGCTTATCTTGCCAGCAGCGCCGCGGCGGTGTCCTCGTCCGTAATCAGCACGTCCAGGTATCCGCCCCGCAGTGCCGCCAGAATCGCATCCACCTTGGACGGCCCTCCCGCCGCGCCGATCACATGGTCCAGCTTCTTCAAATCCTCCGGGTCCGTGCTCATGAGCCGCTCCTCCTGGTCCATGGGAATCGGATTCCCGTCCCGGTCCAGGAAGTGGCTCAGGATGTCCCCCACCGCCCCCTGCAGGGACAGCACCGTGAAATCGTTGGGACTCAGCACCCCGTTTTTAATCACCGTGGCCTCGTCGCTCATGCTCCCGATACCCACCACGCTCATGCTGGAGAGGGGGATCATCCGGTAGATCTCCTGGACCGCCGGCTCCCGCCGCAGCGCCTCCGTCAGCTCCCGGCTGGACAGCAGCAGCGGCGAGGGAATGAGATACAGCCGGGCGTTGAACACACTGGAATAGGCGTTTGGCAGATAGTAGCTGACGCCGCCTGTGAGGCTCACCACGTTCAGCGGCCGCTCCGCCGTCATGGCAAGGCGGTTGAGAATGCGGCTGGTGGTGTCCCCGTAGCCCATGTTCAAAAAGGCCCCGTCCTCCATCCGCTTGATGATGTACATGGCCGCCGCCTGGGCGATGCTCTCGTTCAGATCCGCCAGGGTGCTGGCCCCGGGGACGGTGAACACGTCGCTGAGGCCGAAGCGGGAGATCAGGTCCTGCTCCAGCCGCATCCGCCGTCCGCCGTCCTGGTGGATGCTGAACTGAATCACCCCGCTCTGCCGCGCCCGCTCCAGCAGGCTGATGACCTTCGTCCGGCTGATTCCCAGCAGCTGCGAGATGTTCTGCTGGGTGTAATTCTCCATATAATAATACCAGGCCGTTTTCACCATCAGGATATTTTCGTAGTCGGCCCGCGTGTCCCTTCCGTCCATAGCGTATCATTTCCTTTATCATGCGATAAATGTCAGGAGCTTGGTCAAATGTTCCGTGAGGATAGTATAACACCATCCCCTTTTCCACGTCAAATGAAACCGGCAGAATCTTGTGAAAATCTTCAAAATCGGCATCTCTGCTAAAGTTTTTGAAATTATTTATGCAGACACTACAATTTTGCGTAAAATTATCCTCTTTTTGCCGGTTTTTCCTCCAAATTTCCGCCGTCCGCGCCCCTGCCGGAAGGGCTGCGGCGGTTGACAAATGGGGGAAAAGGCTTTATGATATTGGCAAAGACAAAAATCATCGTCCGAGGACTTTTGTGTATTCTGCATGAACGGAAATGGGGGAGTTTTGGTGGGAATGAACGAAACCGGAGGGAACGGGACGCCGCTGCTCTCCATCCGGAACATCTATAAGTCTTTCGGGCTCAACGCCGTGCTGAAGGGAATCAGCCTGGACGTCCAGCCCGGCGAGGTGCTGGCCCTGATCGGCGGCAACGGCGCGGGCAAGTCCACGCTGATGAAAATCGTCATGGGCATCTACACCCACGACAGCGGCGAGCTGGCCATGAACGGCGAGGCGGTGGCCCTGAACCGGCCGGCCGACGCCCTGGCCCGGGGCATCTACATGGTGCCCCAGGAGCCGCTGCTGTTTCCCAACATGAATGTGGAGGAGAACATCCTCATCGGCTTTGAAAAGAGCAAGGCCGAGCTCCACCGGGAGCTGATGGACACCATGGCGGAGATCGGCTGGAACCTGGATCTCGGCCGCAAGGCCAGCAGCCTCTCCATTGCCGAGCAGCAGCTGGTGGAGATCCTGCGGGGCATTCTCCGCCACGCCCGGCTGCTGATTCTGGACGAGCCCACCTCCGCGCTGACCTTTGACGAGGTGAAGAGCCTCTTCCGGGTGGTCAGCGACCTGCGGGCCAAGGGCATCGGCATCATTTACATCACCCACCGCCTGGCGGAGGTCTTTGAGATCGCCACCCACGTGGCCATCATGCGGGACGGCACCATCACCATCCAGGGCCCCGTGGCGGACTTCACCCGGGAGGATCTGGTGCGGGGACTGCTGCCGCCCAACGCGGAGACGGCCCAGCGCACGGCCCGGTCCGAGGCCCGGCCCGTGGACTACGCCGCGGACCCCGTGCTGGAGCTGAAGGACTTCAGCGGCTACGGCTTCTCCGACATCAATTTGAAGGTATACCCCGGCGAGATTCTGGGCGTGGCCGGTGTGGTGGGCGCGGGCCGGACGGAGATGGCCACCACCATTTTCGGCATGGACAAGGTCCTGGGGGGCACAGTGTCCCTGGGCGGCCGGAACATCACGGGACAGAAGACCCGGCAGGTGATTCAGGCGGGGCTGAACTATGTGCCCGAGGACCGGCACCTCAACGGCCTTTTCAAAATCTGCGACGTGGCGGCCAACACCACCAGCGCCAGCCTCTACAGCGCCGCCATGGGCCGGGCCTTTTTGAACCGGCGGGCGGAGCACGAGGTGACCCGGAGGTATGTGGAGAACTTCCGCACCAAGGTCACCGGCCACGACCAGCTGGCGGGCAGCCTCTCCGGCGGCAACCAGCAGAAGATCGTCATCGGCCGCAGCCTTGCCACGGGGCCCCGGATCGTGATTCTGGACGAACCCACCCGGGGCATTGACGCCGCCGCCCGGGGCGATGTGTACAGCATCATTCACCAGCTGCGGGAGCAGGGGGTGTCCGTCCTTCTGATCTCCAGCGACATGGAGGAGATCGTGGAGCTGGCGGACCGGGTGGTGACCATGTACCAGGGCCGCATCAACGCCGAGTTCCAAAAGGGCGAGATCAATCAGGACAACCTGACGGCGGCGGCCTTCGGGATTCTGGAACAGGAGGCGAAGCGCGTATGACGGGCTTGAAAAAACTGCTCAAGGCCAGGGAGCTCACCAGCTTCCTCTTCCTGCTGGCGCTGTTCCTGATCGTGGGGGCCATCAACCCCAGCTTCCTCACCGGCGTCAATATCAGCGCCTGCTTCAACACCTCCGTGGTCTACACCCTGGTGGCCGTGGGCATGGCCTTCGCCATCTTTGTGGGAGAGATCGACGTGTCCGTGGGCTCCAACCTGGGTCTGGTGGCCGCCGTGGTGGGCACCATGATCCAAAACGGGTCCAACTGGTTTCTGGCCTTCCTGGCGGGCATCGTCATCGGACTGGTGGTGGGCCTGGTCAACGGCTGGGGCGTGGCCGTCATGAAGGTGCCCTCTTTGATCTTCACCCTGGGCACCAACGGCATTCTCCGGGGCCTCATGTACTTACAGGTGGGCGTGGAGCAGGTGAACCAGCTGCCGAAGGCCTTCAAGGACATCTCCTCCAGGACGCTCCTGGGCAGCTTTACGGTCTACTACTGCTGCGCCGTGGCCCTGGTGATCGTCATTCATTTTCTGCTGACCCGCACCCGGCAGGGCCGCTGGTTCATCGCCGTGGGCGACAACGCCGGCGGCGCGGAGCTGGTGGGCATCCCCGCCACCCGCACCAAGGTGGCGGCCTATGTGATCTGCGGCCTCCTCAGCGCCGTGGCGGGCATCATCTTCTGCAGCCGGATCGGCATTGTCACCTCCCTCAGCGGCAACGGCTATGAGATGAAGGCCGTGGCGGCCTGCGTGCTGGGCGGCATCAGCCTCACCGGCGGCGTGGGCACGGTGATCGGCGCGGCCATCGGCGCGGTAATCATGGCCTCCATCAGCTATCTGCTGGTCTTCATGGGGTTCTCCTCCAACTACGACAACGCCATCACCGGCATCATCCTCATCACCATCGTGGTGGTGGATGCGCTGATGCAGCGGCGGGCGGCGGTCAACAACCGGCACGTGCGCCTGGCGGCACGGACCATGACCGAGGCAAAGGAGGCGGCGAAATGAGCGGAAAACTGGGGAAAAAGCGGTTCACCTTCAGCTGGAATACCTTCCTGGTGCTGCTGCTGATTCTGGAATTCGTCATCTTCGGCTCCAAGAACGCCAAGTTCCTGCGCCCGGCTCTGCTGATGAACAGCGCCAATGACTTTTTGTCCATCTGCTTCATCTCGGTCTTTGTCACCTTCGTCATGATTACCGGCGGCATCGACATCCAGGCGGCTTCCATTGTGGGCCTGACCTCCATTGTCATCGGCGTGGCCTGGCAGGACTTCGGCCTGAGCATCTGGGCCGCCGTGGCCCTGGCGGTGGTGATCGCCGCGCTGTGCGGCGCCCTCTCCGGGTTCTTCATCGCCTACTGCGGGGTTCAGGCCATGGTGGTGACATTGGGCGGAAGCTTTCTGTACTCGGGCCTTGCCCTGCTGGTGTCCACCCTCTCCAGTACGGAGAGCTATCAGGGCATCAGCGGCTTTCCGGAGTCCTTCAAGTGGATTGCCAAATACAAGCTCTTCGGCGTGGTGCCCTTCCAGATCCTGCTCTTTGTGATCCTGGCGGTGCTCGCCTACCTGCTGCTGCACCGGACCAAATACGGCCGCAAGGTCTTCCTGGTGGGAGTGAACCAGCAGGCGGCGGAGTACTCCGGCATCAACAGCCGCCTCATCATCATGTCCACCTATGTCCTCAGCGCCGTCAGCGCGGCGGTGGCGGGAGTGGTGCTCACCTCCTACCTGGGCACGGCGAAATCGGACCTGGGCGGCGGACTGACCATGAACATCATCACCGCCGTGGTTCTGGGCGGCACCCTGTCCACCGGCGGAAAGGGAAGCATCCTGGGCACGGCGCTGGCGGGCATCGCCATTGGACTTCTGCGGTTTGGAATGCCCCTGTGCTTCAAGATCAACACCCAGTACCTGGACATCCCCATCGGCGTGCTGCTGGTGGTGGTGGTCGTGGGCCGGTCCCTGGCGGGCAACCCCAATGTGGTGGCCAAGGTGGGAAAGCTCCGGGGGAAGACGGCCCAGTAAAGAGACGGACCGGGGTCCCGCGCCCTTTGCGGAAGCCCGCCCCGGCCTCCGGGGAGACTGTCTCTGCGCTCTTTTTCGCAGGGGGTGTCCTTTCCGGAACCCCGCGGCCTTTGCAGTGCCCCGCGGAGGGCACAGGCGGCGGCCGGCGAACCTCATTCCTTTGATATTCGGGGGCCTGGCCCCGGGATATACGGGAAGCGCCTTTTCGGCGGTCCCAAAAAATTTTTGGAGGTATGCAACATGAAAAAGTTCCTTGCACTGTTTCTTGCACTGACCATGGCACTGTGCCTCGTGGCCTGCGGCGGCGGCAGCACCCCTCCCGCTGACGACAAGCAGAACGAGACCCAGGAGCCCTCCGACACCGGCAACGACGCCCCCGAGACCACCGGTTCTGCGGTGGAGGGCATGACGGTGGCCTTCATCCCCAAGCTCACCGGCAACGCCTTCTTCGAGGTGGCCAACACCGGCGCCCAGGAGTATGCCAAGAATTGGGGCATGACCGTTGAGTACATGGGCGATGCCACGGCATCCGTGGCCGCGCAGGTGGCCGTCATCAACCAGGCCGTGGCCAACGGCGTGGACGCCATCTGCATCTCCACCGTGGACGCCGCCGGCGTGTCCGACGCCCTCCAGGCCGCCGCCTCTGCCGGCATCGTGGTCTGCACCTGGGACTCCGACGCCGCCTCCAGCGACCGCGCGCTGATGGTATCTCAGGGCACTCCTGAGGTCCTGGGCCAGATGCTGGTGGATATGTCCGTGGCCGGCCTGAAGGACCGCGGCGTTGATCCCGAGAACGACGAGGTCAAGTACTGCTGGCACTATTCTCAGGCCACCGTCACCGACCAGAACTCCTGGCAGGTCGCCGGCGAGGCCATCATCGCTGAGAAGTATCCCAACTGGACCAATGTCCAGCCCGACAACTACTACTCCGAGCAGGACGCTGAGAAGTCCATCACCGTCGGCGAGGCCGTGCTCTCCGCCCACCCCGACGTGGACCTCATCATCTGCAACGACTCCACCGCTCTGCCCGGCCAGCTCCAGGCCGCCGAGAACAAGGGCCTGACCAAGGACGACGTGACCATCACCGGCTTTGCCACCCCCAACGCCATCAAGGAGTACTGCAACAACGGCACCCTGTATAACTGGGGTCTGTGGGACTGCGGCATCCAGGGCGCCATGGGCTGCTATGTGGCCGCCTACATCGCCGCCGGCAACAACGTCAAGGTTGGCGACGTCATCGACATCCCCGACATCGGCTCCTGCGAGGTTCTGGCCAACAACTGCCTGAATCCCGACGACACCACCGGCGACACCAACAACGGCGTGGTGCTGCTGCCTGAGGACGTCATCTTCACCGCGGAGAACATGAACAACTACGACTTCTAAGCATCCGGCGGAGCGCGGCTGCGGCCGCGCTCCGCTCCCGGCAGGGCACTGAACCGTGCGGCGCCCTGCCGGGAGCGGAGCGCCGCTCTCTGGATGCAATAACAAAGAGGAATCTTTTCTTTCAAAATAACAAGGAGGAATTATTATGGCTGATCTGGAAGGTCTGAAGGTCTCCAAGGACTATCATGTTGATACGCCCTTTGCCAATCAGGAGGGCTTTTTCCTCAAGGGCTGCAACAGCCTGGACTGGGGCATGAAGAAGCATCTTTCCAACATTTTCAACGCCAAGAGCGGCAACACGGTCATGTTTGCCTTTGACCACGGGTACTTCATGGGCTCCACCGCGGGTCTGGAGCGGCTGGACCTGCTGCTGCCGAAGCTGGCCCCCTATGTGGACTGCTTCATGGGCACCCGGGGCGCCATCCGCACCTGCGTGGCCCCGGAGACGGCCAAGAGCATCGCCCTGCGGGTGACCTCCGGGTCCTCCATGCTCCAGGACGATCTGAGCCATGAGGTGGTGGCCGTGGACATTGAGGACGCCATCCGCATGAACGCGGACTGCATGGCGGTGCAGACCTTCATCGGGGCGGACGGCCAGCTCAGCAGCCTGGACAACCTGAATCAGGTCATCAATGCCGGAATGCGCTACAGCGTGCCCACGCTGGGCGTGTGCGCCGTGGGCAAGGACATGGCCCGGACGGATCGCTTCTTCAAGCTGGCCACCCGGATCATCGCGGAGATGGGCGTGCAGATTGTCAAGAGCTATGACTGCGAGAACTTCGAGGAAGTGGCGGCGGCCTGCCCGGTGCCCATTGTGGTGGCCGGCGGCAAGAAGCTGCCGGAGCCCGAGGCGCTGCACCTGGCCTACGACGTGATCCGCAAGGGCGCCCGGGGCGTGGACATGGGCCGGAACATCTTCCAGAGCGAGCATCCGGTGGAAATGGCCCAGGCGGTCTGCAAGATCGTCCACGAGGGCTTTACCGACAAGGAAGCGCTGGAGTTCTTCCAGGACGCCACCCACTAAGCCATTGGCGGGTCCAGGGGCGCCGCGCCCCTGGCGGGGTGCAGGGGCAGAGCCCCTGCAAAAACCGCGGCGAAGCCCGCGGCAAGGAGTCCGCGGCGAAGCCCGCGGAGCCTCACGCAAACCGAAAAAAGCGGGGAGACAGCAGCTGCCTCCCCGCTTTTCCAAAGCCCCCAACAACGAAAAAAGGAGGCCCTCCCATGGTCCTTTCCGTCCTTCAAATGGTCCTGCCCATCGTCCTGCTCCTGGCCCTGGGCACGCTGTGCCGGAGCAGGCAGCTGATCCGCCCGGAGGGTCTGGCCGGCATCAAGGCGGTGGTGAGTGATCTCTGCCTGCCGGTGGTGCTGTTCAACGCCTTCTTCACCGCCCACTACTCCGCCGCCGTGGCACTGACCTTCCTTCTGGTCTACCTGGGCTTCGGCCTGGCCCTGCTGGCGGGCTTTGCCCTGCGGCGCCTGGCCGCGCCCCACGGCCGCTTCTTCCCCTTCCTGCTGACCAGCGCCGAAGGAGGGATGCTGGGCTACGCCCTCTACGGGGTGCTCATGGGGGAGCAGTCCGGCTTTGCCGCCGTGGATCTGGGGCAGACCGTCTTCGCCTATACGGCGTTTCTGGGCACGCTGACCATGGTGGACGGGCAGAGGCCCTCCGCCCGGCGGCTGCTGAAAAACATCGTCACCAACAAGTGCTGCATTGGCATGGCCCTGGGCATCCTGCTGGGGGCCCTGGGCGTGGGACAGTGGGTGCTGGCCTCCCCCGCCGCCGGAATTGTGACAGGGGTGATCTCCGCCGTCACCGCCCCCACCAGCGCCCTGGTGCTGCTGATCGTGGGCTATGAGCTGGAGCTGGAGAAGTCGCTGCTGCGGCCGGTGGCGGTGACGGTGGTGTGCCGCCTGGCAGTGATGGGCCTGCTGCTGGCGGCGGTGAGCTTTGTGATCTTCCGCCTGGTGCCCTATGACCGGAGCCTCCAGGTGGCCCTGATGATCCTCTACGCCCTGCCGGCCCCCTTCATCATCCCGCTGTTTGCCGACGTGGGAGAGGATGGAAGGTACATCTCCACATCCTTGTCCGTGCAGACCCTCTGTA
The DNA here is from genome assembly GCA_019423635.1 of Clostridiales bacterium. Classification (GTDB taxonomy): domain Bacteria; phylum Bacillota; class Clostridia; order Oscillospirales; family Oscillospiraceae; genus Oscillibacter. The sequence goes on along the minus strand of JAHZBA010000026.1, from coordinate 3,098 downwards.
CCATTTTACTGTTCGTGGCCATTGCGGCCTATACCCTCTCCTAGTTTTTCGAGGGATGTGTTAAGACGGCGGTTTGATGGGGGCGACGATCGCCATCCTTCAAATTTATGACGGGCAGGTTTTGCAGGGTGCGCAGTGATGCGGCGGCGTGTCTGCGGCGTGCCCGGTGGTCACGCCCTACGGCGGGTGTCCGCAAATTTCAGATGTCCCCCTTTGCCGGGGAGGATTCGCAGCGGCAGACATAGCCCCGACAGTGGAAGCAGATGAAAAAGAGAGCGCCCCGGCCAGCGGCCGGGGCGCTCTTTGCTATAAAAGATACGCGCCGGAGCGTTCAGACGCCGCCGGTTTCGCGCTCTGCCGGCTTTGACGGCGCGGTGTGGTCCAGCAGCTCCGTGCCGAGAGACGCCGCCACAATGATGACCGCTCCCGCCAGCTGCACCGGCGTCAGGGTCTCCTGGAACATCACCACGCCCACAATCGTGCTGACCACCACCTCCAGGGCCGAGAGAATGCAGGTGGTGGTGGGCTTGACATAGCAGGAGGACTTGACAAAGCAGATGTTGGCGATCAGGGTGCAGGGAATGCCCAGGGCCAGCACGCTGCCCAGGACCTCCAGGCCGCCGGGGCCGGTGAAGCTGTGCAGAATCTTGCTGTGGTCGGCAAAGAGGGCCATGAGGGCCGAGGCGCCCACAAAGCCGTAGGTCAGCATGGTGTCCCGCTGGTAGCGGTCAGCAAAGTAGCGGGGAACCGAGACCTGAGCGGCAATGCCCACGCCGTTCAGCAGGGCCCCCAGAATACCCAGCAGGTCAAAGCGCAGCTCGCCTCCCAGGAGGTTTGTGATCATCACCGCCCCCAGAATGCAAAAGGCAATGGAGAGAGCCTGTTTTTTCAGCACCCGCTCCCGGAAGACCACCAGCCCGATCAGACACACCCACACGGGGCTCATGAAGGACAGCACCGCCGCCATAGCCACCGGAATCCGCTGGACGGCAAAGGCGTAGCCCAGGAAGCCGCAGGTGTAGGTCAGCGCGCCGAAGAGCAGGGAGATCCCGATGCCCCGCCGCTCCACCCACAGCACCTGCGGGTCCCGGATGCCGTGAAAGATCAAAAGACCGACGCCGGTCAGAAGACACCGGAGGTAGGCCACCTCCAGGCTGGTATAGTCCGCCGCGCTGAGACAGCGGGTGAAAATGCCCATCAGGCCCCACAGACCGGCGGAGCCAGCGGCCATGATAATTCCCTTCAAACGGTTCGACATTGCACAGTTCCCCTCCGGCACAGCCGGCCCTTCCAACGGGTCTGCGGCCCGTTTCCGCAGGCCGCAGGGCCTATTTTAGACGTTTCTTTGATGGATTGCAAGGGGGTTTTCCCAGGGGCTCCAAATTTTCTCTTTTGCCCGCCGTCCCCCCTGTTTTGGCGGGGAGGAAAGGCAGACCTTTGAAAAAATGCACAAAAACCGTCTGTTCCGGGAGCGGAAAGTCTACCGGGAAAATCTGCCGGAGCCGTTGACTGTTTCGGGGAAAACCCTCATAATGTCAGAGAAACGTATAAAATAGAGGAATGATCGGCAAAGGGCAGGAGGACAGTTATGAAAAAGGGCTATTTGGTGCTTCAGGACGGCCGGGCCTTTGAGGGCATCCGGTTCGGCGGAGCGGCGGATGCCGTGGGGGAGCTGGTGTTCACCACAGGCATGTGCGGCTACATCGAGACCCTGACGGACCCCAGCTACGCGGGGCAGATCGTCATGCAGACCTACCCCCTGATCGGCAATTACGGCATCATCCGGGCGGACTTTGAGGGTGCGTGCTGTGTCAGGGGCTATGTGGTGCGGGAGTGGTGTGACGCCCCGTCCAACTTCCGCACGGACCTGGACCTGGACGCCTGGCTGAAAGAGCAGAACGTGCCGGGCCTGTGGGGCGTGGACACCCGGGAGCTCACCCGGATCATCCGGGAGCACGGCGTCATGAACGCCTGGATCTGCGACGAGATCCCCGCGGATCTGACGGCGGCGGAGCGCTATGCCGTCACCGGCGCGGTGGAGGCCGTCACCTGCAAGGAGCCCGCCCTGTATCCTGCGGAGGGAACGGAGCGCTTCCGCGTCGCCCTGATGGATTACGGGGCCAAGCGCAACATCATCCGGGAGCTCCAAAAGCGGGGCTGCGCCGTCACCGCATGGCCGGCCTCCGCCTCCGCGGAGGAGATCCTGGCCGGGAAGCCCGACGGGGTGATGCTCTCCAACGGCCCCGGGGACCCGGCGGAGAACACCTTCCAGATCGCGCAGATTCAAAAGCTCCTGGGAAAGGTCCCCCTGTTCGGCATCTGCCTGGGCCACCAGCTGACGGCCCTGGCCGCCGGCGGGTCCACCTACAAGCTGAAATATGGCCACCGGGGCGTGAACCAGCCGGTGCGGGACCTCGGCGGCGTCCGGACCTACATCACCAGCCAGAACCACGGCTACGCCGTGGACTCCGACACAGTGAAGACCGGGCGGATCTCCTTTGTCAACGCCAATGACGATACCTGCGAGGGCATCGACTATCCCGGCCTCCGGGCCTTTACCGTCCAGTTCCATCCGGAGGCCTGCACGGGACCCAAGGACACATCCTTCCTCTTTGACCGCTTTGTGGAGCTCATGAAAGGAGGCGACCTCTAATGCCTTTGGATACCAGCATCAAGAAGGTCCTGGTCATCGGCTCCGGCCCCATCGTCATCGGCCAGGCCGCCGAGTTTGACTACGCCGGGGCCCAGGCCTGCCGGGTGTTGAAGGAGGCGGGGGTCAATGTGGTCCTGTGCAACTCCAACCCCGCCACCATCATGACGGACCAGGCCATGGCGGACGAGATCTACCTGGAGCCGCTGACGGTGGAGACCATCAAGCGGATCATCCTGAAAGAGCGGCCCGACTCCATTCTGGCGGGCCTGGGGGGCCAGACGGGCCTGACCCTTGCCATGCAGCTGGACAGGGAGGGCTTCCTCCGGGAGCAGAACGTCCGGCTTCTGGGCACCGACGCCGCCGCCATCTCCCGGGCCGAGGACCGGGAGCTTTTCAAGGAGGCCATGGCGGAGATCGGCCAGCCGGTCATCGCCTCCGACATCGC
>JAHZBA010000025.1 GCA_019423635.1 Clostridiales bacterium | reverse complement strand
CCAGTGACCCCCTGCTTGTAAGGCAGGTGCTCTAACCAGCTGAGCTATGCTCCCCTGTTGCCGTATTTTCCAGACGGCGAATGTTATTATACGAAAATCTGCCGCCCCTGTCAACCCAAATCTGCAAAAAAAGCAGAAAATTTTCCAGCGCCGTCTCTCACCGCCGCCCTTCTGCCCCCTTTTGAGGAGAAAATTGCCGGGAAGTCTTGCGCCGCCGCCGCTTCCGTGATATAGGTTAGAGAGAAGTCTTTCGGCCGGTGCGCCGGGACCGGCCGATCTTCCGACATTTTTATCAGACAAGCAGGAGGAAGCTATGAAGCAGGACATGATTTTGATTCTGGATCTGGGCAGCGAGGAAAACCCCCGTCTGGCCCGGGAGATCCGCGGCCTGGGCGTCTACACGGAGATCCACCCCCACGACATCACCGAGGCACAGCTCCGCGCTCTGCCCGGCGTGAAGGGCATCATCTTAAACGGCGGGCCCAACCGGGTGGTGGGCGGCGTGGTCATCGACGCGGCCAAGGAGATCTATAACGCGGGACTCCCCATTCTCCTGGTCAGCCATGGCGGCGCCAAGCCCCTGCCGGAGGAGCCCGAGGCGCGGGAGACCGTGCTGCGGGGCTTCGTGTTTGACACCTGCAAGGCCCAGGCCAACTGGAACATGGACAACTTCATCGCCGACCAGGTGGAGCTGATCCGGCAGCAGGTGGGGGATCAGAAGGTGCTGCTGGCCCTCTCCGGCGGCGTGGACTCCTCCGTGGTGGCGGCGCTGCTGATCCGGGCCATCGGGGACCAGCTCACCTGCGTCCATGTGAACCACGGCCTGCTCCGTAAGGGCGAGCCGGAGCAGGTGGTGCAGGTGTTCCGGGACCAGATGAAGGCCAACCTCGTGTATGTGGACGCCGTGGACCGCTTTTTGGACAAGCTGGCCGGCGTGGCGGACCCGGAGCGCAAGCGCAAGATCATCGGCGCGGAGTTCATCCGCGTCTTCGAGGAGGAGGCCCGGAAGCTGGAGGGCATCCGCTTCCTGGCCCAGGGCACCATCTACCCCGACATCATCGAATCCGGCACCAAGACGGTGAAGGCGGTCAAGAGCCACCACAACGTGGGGGGCTTGCCGGAGGATCTGAACTTCCAGCTGGTGGAGCCGCTGAAGATGCTCTTCAAGGACGAGGTCCGGGCCTGCGGCAAAGCCCTGGGCCTGCCGGACAGTATGGTCTACCGCCAGCCCTTCCCGGGCCCCGGCCTGGGGGTGCGGTGCCTGGGAGCCATCACCCGGGACCGGCTGGAGGCCGTGCGGGAGTCCGACGCGATTTTGCGGGAGGAGTTCGCCAAAAACGGCCTGGAGGGCAAGGTGTGGCAGTACTTCACCGCCATCCCGGACCTCAAGAGCGTGGGCGTGCGGGACAACCGCCGCACGGACGCCTGGTGCGTCATCATCCGGGCGGTGAACACCGTGGACGCCATGACCGCCACGGTGGAGAACGTGCCCTTCGAGCTGCTGCAGCACATCACGCAGCGGATCACCAGCGAGGTACAGGGGGTCAACCGGGTGCTGTTCGACCTGACGCCAAAGCCCACGGGGACCATTGAGTGGGAATGAGTTTTTGAAACTCTGAACCCGTTGCGGCACAAGGGATATGCGGTTTTGCGTCCCTCTTTTGATAACGATTTGATAACGCTCCCCATAGGCCGTATCATTCTGTATCCCCGGTGGATTGCAGGTGAAAAGTGTTCCTTTGCGGCTTGTGGGTGACAAAAACCATATTACAAAGCCCTTACCGATGGCAGCGTCGGTAAGGGCTTCTTGCCGTTTATTCGTCTGTCTCTGCCGCCTTGCGTTTTGCCCGGAGTGCATCAATCTCCTGTCCTCTTTGTGTTCCGTGTAAAGCCGCGGAGTCCTGTCAGCTGACGGGGACTCCGCGGCTTTTTGCGGATTTTTTAATCGTTTGGAGACTGCTGTTCCGCGTATTCCAAGCCGCTTTCCGCTTTTCAGCGGACATGGCCGTCCGGTCCCGTTCCCCCTGTTATCTCACGCCAAACAGCAGCTCGCCATAGGTGGGGAATGGCCAGTACTTCTTTGCGGTGATGGTCTCCGCCTCATCGCAGGCCCGGCGCAGCCGGTCCATCTGCGGCAGCACCCGGTCCCGGATGCCCTCGGACTCCGCCCTGACATCGCCGGCTCCTGCCAGTTCCTCCACCAGCCGCTCCAGCTCCGCTGTCCCGGCGGCAATCTGATCCGTGAGACCGGACAGCTTCTCCACCAGCGCCGTCTCATACGCACAGGCGCAGCTGGGATTCAGCGCCTTTTTGCCGGCCGCTGCCCTTGCGGTGTCACCGGCAAACGCCTGTATGGCAGGGAGGATCTCGGTGCGGGCCATGTCTGCCATCGTCCTGGCCTCAATGACAATGGTCTTGCAGTAGTTCTCCAGAGTCACCTCATAACGGGAGACCAGCTCCGCCCTGGTATATACGCCGTGGGAGGTGAGCATCTCCACGTTCTTCTGGTCCAGCAGATGGGGAACGCAGTCCGGCGTGCTGGGGTAGTTCAGCAGCCCCCTCTGTTCGACGGCCTCCTTGATCCAGGCGGCATCGTAGCCATTGCCGTTAAAGATGATCCGCTTGTGTTCACGAATGGTATCCCGGATCAGGCCCTGAAGGGCGGCCTGGAAGTCCTCCGCTCCCTCCAGCTGATCGGCAAAGCGCTTCAGGCTCTCGGCCATGGCGGTGTTGAGCATGATGTTGGCGCAGGCGATGGAGTCCGAGGAGCCCACCATGCGGAACTCAAACTTATTCCCCGTAAAGGCAAAGGGCGAGGTGCGGTTGCGGTCGGTGGTATCCCGGCGGAACCGGGGCAGGACGTCCGCTCCCAGCTTCACCTTTCCCGCCTTCACGCCGGTGTAGGGCGCGTCGTGCTCAATGGCGTCCAGAATGGCCGTCAGCTCATCCCCCAGGAACATGGACACCACAGCAGGCGGAGCCTCGTTGGCTCCCAGGCGGTGGTCGTTTCCGGCGGTGGCCACTGAGATGCGCAGCAGGTCCTGATAGTCGTCCACCGCCTGGATGACAGCGCACAAAAACAGCAGGAACTGGGCGTTTTCATAGGGCGTCTCTCCGGGAGAGAGGAGATTGACGCCGGTGTCGGTGGACAGCGACCAGTTGTTGTGCTTGCCGGAGCCGTTCACGCCCTCAAAGGGTTTCTCGTGGAGCAGGCAGACCAGGCCGTGGCGGGCGGCTACCTTCTGCATGATCTCCATGGTCAGCTGGTTGTGGTCTGTGGAGACGTTGGTGGTGGAGTAGATGGGGGCCAGCTCATGCTGGGCCGGGGCCACCTCGTTGTGCTGGGTCTTGGCCAGGATACCCAGCTTCCAGAGCTCCTGGTTCAGATCCTCCATGTAGGCGGCCACCCGGGGCTTGATGGTGCCAAAGTAGTGGTCGTCCATCTCCTGGCCCTTGGGAGGTCTGGCGCCGAAAAGCGTGCGTCCGGTGAAGCGCAGATCCCGGCGCTGCTCCCACAGCTTGGCGTCCACCAGGAAATACTCCTGCTCCGGGCCCGCGGCGGTGCCCACCCGCTTTACCTCCGTGTTTCCAAACAGGCGCAGAATGCGCAGTGCCTGCCGGTTCAGTGCCTCCATAGAGCGCAGCAGGGGCGTCTTCTTGTCCAGCGCCTCGCCGTTGTAGCCGCAGAAGGCGGTGGGAATACACAGTGTCCGGTCCTTGATAAACGCATAGGAGGTGGGGTCCCAGGCGGTATAGCCCCGTGCCTCGAAGGTGGCCCGCAGTCCGCCGGACGGGAACGAGGAGGCATCCGGCTCTCCCCGGATCAATTCCTTGCCGGAAAACTCCATGATGACGCCGCCGTCCGGAGCGGGCGAGATGAAGCTGTCGTGCTTCTCGGCGGTAACGCCGGTGAGGGGCTGGAACCAGTGGGTAAAATGGGTTGCCCCATGGGCCACCGCCCAATCCCGCATGGCAGAGGCCACCGCGTTGGCCACGCCGATATCCAGCCTCGCGTCCTCGTCAATGGTCCTGCGAAGAGACTGGTACACCTCGGCGGACAGATTCGCCTTCATCACCCGGTCATCAAATACCAAACTTCCGAAATACTCTGGCAGTGCTGCCATGTTCCTTCACCCTTTCCGCGATCAACGCATAAAAAAGGACAAAGGCGTCTTCCAGGGATACTCCCTAAAGACGCCTTTGCCTTTATGGGGGCATTATACGCCCCCCGCCGCGGCCCTGTCAATTCTTTTTCAGGGGTTCCGAAAATCTTGTCTAAAACATCGGAAAATTCCGCTGCCGCGAAAAAATATTCATGGATTTTCCACGAGGGGCATCTCCCCCCCTCCGGGACCTACACCACCCGCACAAGGTTGGTACAGCCGTTGAGGTACGCGTCCACCTCCGCGGCGGCGCTCCGCCCCTCCGCGATGGCCCATACCACCAGAGACTGGCCCCGGCGCATATCTCCGGCGGCAAAGACCTTCTCCACACTGGTGGCAAAGCCGCCCTCCGCCGTCCGAACCGTGTCCTCCCAGGCCACGCCGAACGCCTCACACACGCCGCCTGCGCATCCGGCAAAGCCGGTGGCGGCGATCAGGAGCCCGCAGGGCAGCGTGTCTCCCTCTGTGGTGGTCACGGCGGTCAGTGCGCCGTTCTCCGCGCGGATCTCCTGAATCTGCACGCCAAACCGCCTGGGGTCCTCCCCAAACAGGGCGGCGGCCTCCTCATGGGCGCAGCTCCGGGGAAGGACGCCGTTTTGCAGGTAGTCCGCCTCCGGACGGCGCACCAGCTGCACAAGGGACCTGCAGCCCTGCCGCAGGGCCGTGGCCAGGCAGTCGGAGGCGGTGTCGCCGGTGCCGATCACGATCACGTCCCGATCCTCCGCTGTGGGAACGGCGGGCGTCTTGCCGAACTGCCGCCGCTCCACGGCGGCTTTCAAAAACTCCGTGCCGTAGCAGATGCCGGAGATTCCCTCCGTCTCCAGTCCAAGGGGCCGGGGCCGCTCCGCGCCGCAGCAGAGGATCACCGCGTCATAGTCCCGCAGCAGCCTCCGGGCCACCGCCGGGTCCGCCGCATCCACACCGGTGACAAAGCTGACGCCCTCGTCCGTCATCAGGTCAATTCTGCGCTTTACGATGTCCTTTGGCAGCTTCATATTGGGAATGCCGTAGGTCAAAAGTCCCCCGGGCTGCTCCTCCCGCTCCACAACGGTGACAGAGTGGCCCCGGTGGTTCAGCTGGTCCGCCGCCGCCAGGCCTGCCGGGCCGGAGCCCACCACCGCCACCTTCTTTCCCGACCACTGGGGCGGACGGCGGCGCCGCACCGCCCCGGCGGCAAAGGCCCCCTCTATGACGCTCAGCTCGTTGTCCCGGATGGTCACGGCGTCGCCCCAGATGCCGCAGATACAGGCCCGCTCGCAGGGAGCGGGGCACACCCGCCCGGTGAACTCCGGGAAATTGTTGGTTTTCAGCAGGCGGCTCAGAGCATGAGAGGGGTTCCCCGCGTAGATCATGTCGTTCCACTCGGGAATCAAATTGTGCAGGGGACAGCCGAAGTCCCGTCCCTCCCACCGGATGCCGGATTGGCAGAAGGGGACGCCGCAGTTCATACACCGCCCCCCCTGTTCCCGGCGGGCATCCTCCGTCAGGGGGATGTGGAAGGGCTCCCAATCCCGGACCCGCTCCAGCGGCGGGCGGTCCGGCACGTCCTGCCGGGTATAGTCCAAAAACCCTGTGATTTTCCCCATATCGTCACGCTCCTTATCCTCTCGCAGTGGCGTAAAACGCTTCAATCTCCGCCTGCTCCCGGCTCATGCCCTTTTCCTCCTGCTGGGCGATGGCCCGAAGCATCCGGTCATAGTCTCTGGGCATCACCTTCTTGAAACAGGGAATATAGGACTGGAATGCCGCCAGAATCCTCTTCCCCCTGGGGGAACCGGTGGCGGCCACATGCTCCTCAATCAGGGCCCGGAGCTCCGCGATATCGTGGGCCTCTGTCAGCTCCCCGGCCTGAACCTGTTCCTTGTTGAGGCGGAGATACAAATCATGCCCCTCGTCCAGCACGTAGGCCACGCCGCCGGACATGCCCGCCGCGAAGTTCTTCCCGGTGGGCCCCAGAATCACCGCCCGGCCTCCGGTCATGTACTCGCAGCCGTGGTCGCCGACGCCCTCCACCACAGCGGAGGCGCCGGAGTTGCGGACGCAGAAGCGCTCTCCCGCGCAGCCGGAGATAAAGGCCTTGCCGCCGGTGGCCCCATAGAGGGCCACGTTGCCCACGATGATGTTCTCCCCCGGCTGAAACCCGGTTCCCCCCGCCGGGGGGCGCAGAATCAGCTTGCCGCCGGAGAGGCCCTTGCCGAACCCGTCGTTGCAGTCCCCCTCCAGGTCCAGCGTCAGGCCTCTGGGGAGGAAGGCCCCGAAGGACTGCCCGCCGCCGCCGCGGCAGGTAACGATGTAGCTGTCCTCGGGAAGATCATTCCCGCACTGCCGGGTGATCTCAGAGCCGAAGAGGGTGCCGAAGGCCCGGTCCGTGGAGGAAACCCGGAGCTCCAGCTTCCCGGTTCTTTTGCCCTTGAGGCTCTTCCCCAGCTTCTCCATCAGCACCCGCATATCCGCCGTTCTCTCCAGATGAAAGTCGTAAGCGGCGGCGGGATCAAAGTGGGGCACATGGTCTCCGCAGGGATTTTGCAGCAGAGCGCTCAAGTCCAGCGTCTCCGCCCGGCGGGTCACCAGCTTTTCCCGGACCCGCAGCAAATCGCACCGGCCCACCAGCTCGTCCACCGTGCGGACGCCCAGGCGCGCCATGTGCTCCCGCAGCTCCTGGGCCACGAAATACATGAAGTTGACCACGTATTCCGGCTTCCCGGAAAACCGCTTCCGGAGCTCCGGGTCCTGGGTGGCGATGCCCGCCGGGCAGGTGTCCAGGTTGCACACCCGCATCATGCAGCAGCCCATGGCCACCAGGGGCGCCGTGGCGAAGCCGAATTCCTCCGCCCCCAGCATACAGGCGATGGCCACGTCCCGGCCCGTCATCAGCTTGCCGTCGGCCTCGATGGCCACCTGGCGCCGGAGGCCGTTTTGAATCAGCGTCTGGTGGGCCTCCGCCACCCCCAGCTCCCAGGGAAGGCCCGCCCCCTGAATGGAGCTGCGGGGGGCCGCGCCGGTTCCGCCGTCGTGGCCGGAGATCAGCACCACCTGGGCCCCGGCCTTGGCAACGCCGGCGGTAATGGTGCCCACCCCCGCCTCACTGACCAGTTTGACACTGATCCGGGCAAACCGGTTGGCGTTTTTCAGGTCGTAGATCAGCTGGGCCAGGTCCTCGATGGAGTAGATATCGTGGTGGGGCGGCGGGGAGATCAACGTCACGCCGGGGGTGGAGCAGCGGGTCCTGGCAATCCAGGGGTAGACCTTTTTCCCAGGCAGGTGTCCCCCCTCGCCGGGCTTGGCCCCCTGAGCCATCTTGATCTGGATCTCGTCGGCGCTGACCAGGTACTCGCTGGTGACGCCGAAGCGGCCCGAGGCCACCTGCTTGATGGCGGAGCGGCGGTCGCTGTTCAGCCGCTCCCGGGCCTCGCCGCCCTCGCCGGAGTTGGATTTTCCGCCGATGCGGTTCATGGCGGCGGCCATGCACTCGTGGGCCTCCCGGGAGATGGATCCATAGCTCATGGCCCCGGTCTTGAACCGCCGGACAATGCTCTCCACCGGCTCCACCTCCTCTATGGGGATTCCCCCGTCCTCCGAAACGCGGAAATCCAGCAGGCCCCGCAGCGTGTGGGGTTTATCGGCAAAGTCCACCAGGGCGCTGTACTCCTGAAAGATCTCATAGCTCCCCTCCCGGACCGCCTTCTGCAAAAGGAGAATGGTGCGGGGGTTATACATGTGGTCCTCCTTATCCGGCCCGGAGCGGAGCTTGTGGACGCCCATGGAATCCAGCGTGGGGTCAAAGCCCAGACCCAGCGGGTCGAAGGCCTGGCTGTGGTTCCACTCCACGCCCTCGCCGATCTCCTCCAGCCCCACGCCCTCCACGCGGCTGACCGTGTTGGTGAAGTACCGGTCCACGGTGGCCCTGTTGATGCCCACACACTCAAAGATCTGGGCGGACTGGTAGGACTGGATGGTGGAGATGCCCATCTTGGAGGCGATCTTCACAATGCCGTGGAGAATGGCCTCATTGTAGTCCCTGACGGCCACGGAGGCCTCCTTGTCCAGCAGTCCCCGCTCCACCAGCTCCTCCACGCACTCCTGAGCAAGGTAGGGGTTGATGGCCTGGGCGCCGTATCCCAGGAGCGTGGCGAAGTGGTGGACGTCCCGGGGCTCCGCGCTCTCCAGAACCATGGAGACCGCCGTCCGCTTTTTGGTCCGGACCAGGTGCTGCTCCAGGGTGCTCACCGCCAGGAGGGAGGGGATGGCCACGTGGTTCTCGTCCACGCCCCGGTCGGACAAAATGACGATGTTGGCCCCGTTCTTATAGGCCCGGTCCACGTTCACCACCAGGCGGTCCAGGGCGTTGGCCAGGGGAGAGCCCTTGTAGTACAGCAGGGAAACGGTCTCCACATGGAAGCCCGGGCGGTCCATATAGCGGATTTTCATCAGGTCCACCGAGGTCAAAATGGGGTTTTGGATCTGGAGCACCGTACAGTTGGACGCTTTTTCCTCCAGCAGGTTGCCGCTGGGACCGACATAAACGGTGGTGTCGGTGACGATCTCCTCCCGGATGGCGTCGATGGGGGGATTCGTCACCTGGGCGAAGAGCTGCTTGAAGTAGTTAAAGAGGGGCTGGTGCCGCTCACTGAGCACCGCCAGCGGCGTGTCCACGCCCATGGCGGAGGTGGGCTCCATCCCGTCCCGGGCCATGGGAAGAATGGCGTCCTTCACCTCCTCATAGGTGTAGCCGAAGGCCTTGTACAGCCGGTCCCGCAGCTCCTGGGAATGGGTCTCCACCCGCTTGTTGGGAATGGGGAGGTCCCGGAGGTGAATCAGATTGGCGTCCAGCCACTCGCCGTAGGGCTGACGGCGGGCATAGCGGGATTTGAGCTCCTCGTCGTCCACCAGCCGGCCCTCCCGGAGGTCCGCCAGCAGCATCCGCCCCGGCTGAAGGCGGGACTTTTTCACAATGTGTTCCGGCGGTATATCCAGCACGCCCACCTCGGAGGACAGAATCAACCGCTGATCGTCTGTGAGATACCACCGGCAGGGCCGGAGGCCGTTCCGGTCCAGCACCGCACCCACGGTGTCGCCGTCGGAGAAGACGATGGCGGCGGGGCCGTCCCAGGGCTCCATCATGGTGGCGTAGTAGTGGTAGAAATCCCGCTTCTCCCGGTCCATCCGCTTGTCCTTTGCCCACGGCTCAGGGATACAGAGCATGACGGCCTGGGGCAGCTCCATCCCGTTCATCATCAGGAATTCCAGGGTGTTGTCCAGCATAGCGGAGTCCGACCCGCTCTGGTCCACAACAGGCAGAATCTTGTCCATATCGTCATCCATAACGGGAGACGCAATGGTCTCCTCCCGGGCCAGCATCCGGTCCACGTTGCCCCGGATGGTGTTGATCTCCCCGTTGTGGAGAATATACCGGTTGGGGTGCGCCCGCTCCCAGGAGGGGGTGGTGTTGGTGGAGAACCGGGAGTGGACCAGGGCGATGGCGCTCTCACAGTCCGGGTCCGTCAGATCGGCGTAGAACTGCCGCAGCTGGCCCACCAGAAACATCCCCTTATAGACGATGGTCCGGCTGGAGAAGGAGGGGATATAGGTATTGACATTGGACTGTTCGAAGACCCGCCGGACAACATACAGTCTCCGGTCAAACTCCAACCCCCGGGCACAGTCCTCCGGGCGCTTTACAAAGCAGTGGCAGATATGGGGCATACAGCTCCTGGCCCTCTCCCCCAGCACCGCCGGGTGAACCGGCACGTCCCGCCAGCCCAGAAACTCCATGCCCTCCTTGTCCACGATGATCTCCAGCATCTTTTTGGCCTGGGCCCGCCTGACCTTGTCCTGGGGGAAGAAGAATACCCCCACGCCGTAATCCCGTTCCTCCCCCAGGGCAACCTCCGTCTGGGCCATTGCCCGCTTCAGCAGCCTGTGGGGAATCTGCAAAAGCAGACCGACGCCGTCGCCGGTCTCTCCGGCGGCGTCCTTTCCCGCCCGGTGCTCCAGCTTTTCCACAATTTTCAGGGCACTGTCCACCGTCCCGTGGGACTTTCGTCCCCGGATGTCCACAACCGCGCCAATGCCGCAGGCGTCGTGCTCAAACCGGGAGCTGTACAGCGGAGAAACAAATGACATAAAAACACCCCGTTCGCCGGCAAAATAAAAAAGCGCAGCGGGACCTCTTGGGAGGCCCCGTTGCGCTCTCATCCTCTTTATTATACGGGCAAAAATATGCGGCTGTCAACGCTTTTCCCCGGACATACCGGGCTCTTCTCCCGTTTTCAGTAACTGCGCCAAAAAATCACTTTTTGTGTGAGCGCTCTTTGTGCATTTCTGTACAGCGGGCGGATGTTCTCCATTCGCATACACTCCGGTTCATTTCCCCTCTTCGTCCTTAGGGTGTCGCCCCCTGCTCACCGGTGCCTTGCGGACCACGATGGGCGCCTGGCCACCCGGCGGGCAGAACGGCAGAATGGTCCCTCCGGACCAGGGGGCAGCCCCCCATGGCGGCCCCGGATGGTGTGGACAGACGGATACAGCGCGCCCCCTTCTTGAAGGAAACCGGACAACGGCGCCCGGGACCCACGGGCTCAGGGCACCTTTGCCCTTGTGATGGGTGCCCTTTCCCGCGGTGCCGGCCGCTCCGTCAGCAGAAGGGACTGCGGGATCCTGGCGTGTCCGCACAAGATTTTTTCAAAATCATGCAATTCTCACGACATCATACGTTGTAAGACTCCACCACCCAGCGGGCGGCCTCCGCCAGCTTCATGCCGCTGTCCATGGCCCGGCGCTGGAGAAACCGGTGGGCCTCCTCCTCGCTCATACGGTTGACATCCATGAGGAGCTCCTTGGCCTTTCGGATCAGCCGCTGGGCCTCCTCCCCTCTCCCGGAGACGGGGTGGCGAAGATGCGCGCTCTCAAAATCCAAAAGCAGCCTCAAGGAGGCTGTGAACTCAGCGTGTGAGGCGGGCAGAGGCAGCTTATAGAGGTTCTCTCCGCCGCACAGGTCCAGGTAGGAGGCCCTGGCGATGACCAGCAGCACCGCTGTTCCCCGCAGCTCCGCCGCCAGGGTATCCGCCGTCATATCCGGCAGGTGAAAGCCGCAGATTACCATGGCGCTGCCCAGCTGCCGGGCCGTGCGGATCACCTCCGCGCCGGAGGCGCAGAGCGTGGTCTCCCAGCCCTCCCTGTTCAACAGACACAGGCTCTTTTGCCGGAGGCGCTCCCCTGTAAAAGCGACAATCGCGCGCTCCATCTGCGGCTCACCACGCAATCAGGCAGCGGTCCAGCTCCCACTGGGATATCTGCGTCCGGTATTCCTCCCACTCCTGCCGTTTGCCCTCAAGATACCGCGCGGCATAGGGCCCCAGCGCCTCCATCACCACCGGGTCTGCCTCCATGGCCTGGAGCGCGTCCTCCAGCGACGCGGGCAGATGGCGGATTCCCCGCGACGCCAGCTCTTCCGGCGGCATGTGATAGAGATTCTCAGCAATCTCCGGCGGCGGCACCAACTCCCGCCGGACGCCGTCCAGCCCCGCGGCGAGACAGGCCGCCAGCGTCAGATAGGGATTGCAGGTGGGATCGGGACTCCGCAGCTCCACGCGGGTCCCCTGTCCTCTGGAAACGGGAATCCGGATGAGCGCGGAGCGGTTGCCGGAGGACCAGGTCAGACAGCAGGGTGCCTCATAGCCCGCCACCATCCGCTTGTAGGAATTCACCAGCGGATTGGCCAGCGCGCAGAACCCCCGGGCGTGCTCCAGAAGACCTGCGACAAACTGCCGGGCCAGCAGGGACAAGCTCTGCGGATCCCTTTCGTCATAAAACAGATTCCGTCCCTCCCGGAACAGGGAGAGGTTGATATGCATCCCGTTGCCCGCCGCATCCCGCAGGGGCTTCGGCATGAAGGTGGCGTGGAGTCCGTTCTTCTGGGCCAGGGTCTTCACGGCCAGCTTGCAGGTCATGATGTTGTCGGCGGCGGTGAGGGCGTCCGCGTATTTCAGGTCGATCTCATGCTGTCCGGCAGCGACCTCGTGGTGGCTGGCCTCCACCGCGATTCCCATCTTCTCCAGCGCCAGCGTCACCTCACGGCGGGTGCTCTCGCCGTGATCCAGGGGGCCGAGGTCAAAGTACCCCGCTCTGTCGGCAGTCCTGGTGGAGGGATTCCCCTCCTCATCCGTGAGGAAGAGGAAAAACTCCAGCTCCGGCCCCACATTCAAGGTCAGTCCCATCTCCTCTACCGCCCGCAAGGTCCGTTTCAGCACGTTCCGGGGATCTCCGGCAAAGGGAGACCCGTCCGGGTTGTGGACATTGCAGATCATCCGGGCCACCTTGCCATACTGCGGACGCCAGGGCAGGATGGCGAAGGTATTCAAATCCGGCCTCAAATACTGGTCGGACTCCTCCACACGGACGGAGCCCTGGATGGAGCTGCCGTCCAGCATGATCTCCCCGTCCAGCGCCCGTTCAATCTGTGAAGCCGTGATCGCCACATTCTTCAGCTGTCCAAAAAGATCCGTAAACTGCATCCGGATGAACTGGACGTCCTCCTCCCGGATCAGGCGGAGAATATCCTCTCTGGTGTATCCTTCCATACTGCGCTCCTTTCGGCTCAAGGCCCGCCCATTGAGACAAGATCAAAAAAGAGCAGAAACACCCCTGGAGGAGGGCGCCCTTGCTCACTCTGGAAGGATTATACCGTACCGTCCGCCGCCGTGTCAATGCGCGGCGGCGGATTTTTGTGAAAAGCCAAAGTTGACAGAC
Source organism: Clostridiales bacterium (assembly GCA_019423635.1). Taxonomy (GTDB): domain Bacteria; phylum Bacillota; class Clostridia; order Oscillospirales; family Oscillospiraceae; genus Oscillibacter. Next base: position 30,662 of record JAHZBA010000025.1, on the reverse strand, counting down.
GGCGCAAAACGCTATAAAATACGGGCAAAGACAAAGAGGTCTCTTCCGAGGGACCTCTTTGCCCTTTTTTTGATTGTGAGGGAATCGCTATGGCAATTCATGAAGCGTGCGGCGTGTTCGGCGTCGTCTGTCCGGAACCCGCCGATGTGGGGCGGATCGTCTACTATGGGCTCTATGCCCTCCAGCACCGGGGGCAGGAGAGCTGCGGCATCGTGGTCAATGACGACGGCGTGTTTGCCTCCCATAAGGACCTGGGGCTGGTGGGCGAGGTGTTCAGCCGTGACATTCTGGACCGGCTGCCCCGGGGAACGATGGCGGTGGGCCACACCCGCTACGGCACCACCGGGGCCGCCAGCCGGCGGAACTGCCAGCCCATCGAGGTCAATCACCAAAAGGGGCACATGGCCCTGGCTCACAACGGAAACCTCAGCAACGCCGCCGGGCTCCGGGACAAGCTGGAGATGTCCGGAGCAATCTTCCACACCACCAGTGATACGGAGACCATTGCCTATCTTGTCACCAGGGAGCGGCTGACTGCCCCCTCCATCGAAGAGGCCCTCAGCCGTGCTATGAAGCGCCTGGAGGGGGCCTACTCCCTGGTGCTCATGTCCCCCCAGAAGCTGATCTGCGCCCGGGACCCCCACGGCTTCCGGCCCCTGTGCTACGGACGGCTGCCAGGCGGCGGCTATGCGGCCGCGTCAGAGAGCTGCGCCCTGCGCGCTGTGGGAGCGGAGTTCATCCGGGACCTGGAGCCGGGAGAAATTCTGGTGTTTCAAAATGGGGAGGTCACCTCCCGCCGGGAACACTGCGGTCAATGCCCGCCCGCGCCCTGTATCTTTGAGTACATCTATTTCTCCCGCCCGGATTCCGTCATCGACGGCGTATCCGTCCATGCCGCCCGGCTGCGGGCAGGCGCGCTTCTGGCCCGGGAGCACCCTGTGGAGGCGGATGTGGTGGTGGGCGTTCCGGACTCCGGCCTGGACGCCGCATTGGGATACAGCCGGGCCTCCGGCATCCCCTATGGCATTGGATTGATGAAGAACAAGTATATCGGCCGGACCTTCATTGCCCCCGGACAGGAGCACCGGCTGGATCAGGTGCGGCTGAAGCTCAGCGCCGTGGAGGAGACCGTGGCAGGCAAGCGGGTCGTGCTGGTGGACGACTCCATCGTCCGGGGAACCACCAGCGGGCGAATCACCGCCCTTCTCCGAGAGGCCGGTGCCAGAGAGATCCATCTGCGCGTCTCCGCTCCGCCGTTTCTGAATCCCTGCTACTATGGAACCGATATTGACTCCCAGGAGAATCTGATTGCCTGCTGCCACAGCACCGAGGAAATCGCCAGAGTGATTGGCGTCGATACGCTGGGATACCTGCCCGTCTCGGCTTTGAGACAGCTGACGGGAAGTCCATTCTGCTGCGATGCCTGTTTTACCGGACGTTACCCCACTCCAGTTCCCTCCGATCTGCGAAAGGACCGGTTTGAGCGAAAGCTGACGGAGCGGAAACGAGAAGTCCGGGGAAAACAGGGTTCCCCATCCCATGGGGAAGGTTCCTTTTCCATTTGACATACGCGGCAAGGGCCGCCATGAATCAGCGAGGTCCTCTACCGCATCCAACACCTGCGGCGAGTGATGCCGCCGGGACCTTTGGAACGCGTACATCGCAAAACCGTATTCCTCAGCAGTCGAGATCAGCCGAGGTACCGCCCTCTCGCGAAATCGCGCACAGCAGCTCCCTGCCCGAAACGCAGGTGATCCGGCATCGGTGTCCCCGCCGCTTTCCGCTGTGCTCCCTTTCCTTCTCCCTTTCAGGGACAGGGGGCACTGGGCTTCCCCCCGACCAATGCGGCCGGCGGCGCGGTTTGCCGATACCGAATTTTTGTATGGACCTGCACTGGCGCAGACAGATGGTTGATTGCAATCCAGTTCATATCATCTGCCCATCATTCCCAACTGTACAGTGACTGTCCTGGCCAGGCGTTATGGTAGTTCTCTTCCATATCCCTGCCGCAGGCATAGACCGGCTTATTCAAGGCGAGGCCCTGCCCCTTTTCCTGCCCGATTGTATACCGAATGGCACCCGGATACCTCTCGATTCCCTGGCCTGACAGGTCAGGAATATCGTCGGTCGGATACGGTCTACCCACGCGCCGCCTCAGAAAGCTGGCATCATCTCCGCCTGAAATAAAGAAAATGTCCTGGTTGTCTGGTTTTTCGGAATTGCAGAATCCTTGCGCTTCCGCAATGCTCCGAACTTCTGATTTGCTCAACTCTCCAGCGAAAAACGGATATGGGCCAGCTGCTCCTGCATCAGCATATACAGCACATAACTTTGATTGTTTTTCGTAACTTGATCGCCCGTTATGATGCGGCGGCAACCAGCCGCATCATAACGGGCGATCATCCTTCTCTCCACATTTTTTGAAAACAGCTCTTGACAAACCAGGAAATATCGGATAGAATTACTAAAAAGTAATTAGAATTATTTTAATTCTAAATTTCTGCTGGGGGTGTCGCCGCTATGACGACGTATGAGCGCGAGATATATCATATCATTACCGACTCCGTGAAACATCTGACAGCAGAACAAATCTATACGGAAATGAAAAAAAAATATCCCAAAATCGTTCTGGCGACGGTATACAACAATGTGAACAAGCTGTGGAAAGCCGGGCTGATCCACAGAGTGACGGTTGAAAACATGCCGGACAGATATGACCGCGTCATTAAGCACGATCACCTGGTCTGCCGGAGATGCGGCAAATTGGCAGACATCTCATTTGATGATTTGACCGCCTCCTTGCGCAGTCAGCTGGGAGAGGACTTTCTCTCGTACGATCTGAAAGTTTTTTACCTGTGCCCGGACTGCCGGGAAGCGGAGAAAACCCAAACGCAAGGCTAAGCTTTCCCCAATAGGGTGAACAGGCAGGCGGGGGAAGAACGCTTCCGGCAGAGCTGACCGGCCCGTATGGCAGGCACCCCGCCTCCGGCTTTGAAAAAAATCATCTTCCAAGCAGACACCGTACATCAAAAAGTCGTTACCAATTTCATCAAATTTTATAATAAAACAGGAGGAAATCATCATGGGAAAGTACACGGGTACGAAGACGGAAAAGAATCTGGAGGCCGCTTTTGCCGGAGAGTCCCAGGCGCGGAACAAGTATACGTATTTCGCTTCCAAGGCCAAGAAGGAGGGTTTTGAGCAGATCGCGGCCCTGTTCCTCAAGACTGCGGACAACGAGAAGGAGCACGCCAAGCTGTGGTTCAAGGAGCTGGAGGGCATCGGCTCCACCGCCGAGAACCTGGGGGCCGCCGCCGACGGCGAGAACTACGAGTGGACGGATATGTACGACGGCTTTGCCAAAACCGCCGAGGAGGAGGGCTTCCCGGAGCTGGCGGCCAAGTTCCGCATGGTAGCCGCCATTGAAAAGCAGCACGAGGAGCGCTACCGGGCGCTGCTGAAAAACGTGGAGACGGCGGAGGTCTTTGCCAAGAGCGAGGTCAAGGTGTGGGAGTGCCGCAACTGCGGCCATATCGTCGTAGGGACGAAGGCCCCGGAGCTCTGCCCCGTCTGTGCCCATCCTCAGGCGTATTTCGAGGTTCACGCGGAGAATTATTAAAGATTATAGTCAAAACACTTGAAAATCGGTATTCCGATTTTCAAGGCGGGCATTGCCCGCCGGCACATAAAATGTGCCGTGTTTTGACTATGAAGTCCACCGTCAGGCCGTTTCACGGCTCCTGGGGCGCGTACGCGCCCCAGGGTTGAAAAGAAGTAGATACTTCTTTTCAACTGCGGTGACTATAAAATCAAAAAGGAGACTGTGTTATGAGAAGCATCACGACTTTGGATTTGCAGTATGCCCACCGCTTTTACGGCTTCAAGGGGGAGGCCCAGTATCTGCACGGCCACACCGGCGTCCTGACCATCGAGGTGGAGGACTCCGTGGAACCCGGAGTGAACATGGTGTTCCCCTGCAACGAGATTCAGAAGACCGCCTGGGATGTCCTGAAAAACTTTGACCACGCCCTGATCCTGCGCCAGGACGACCCCCTGCTGCCTGCCATCCTCAAGGTCTATGAGGAGCAGGGCATCAAGGACGGCGCGCCCCAGAACAAGATGAAGGGCGCCGCCTTCCAGACGGAGCTGGCCACGGCCTATCCCGACTGCCGCCTTGTGGTGACCAAGGAGACCATGACGGTGGAGGGCATGATTAAAATCGTCTATGAGCTGCTGAAAGACAAGCTCAACATCGCCAAGCTGACCTTCACCAGCGGCGTGAACGCCGCCAGCCAGGAGTACACACCCAAAAACACCATCGACCGCTGCCCCCTGTGCGGCATTGCGCTGAACGAAAACAGCGTCTGCCCCAAGTGCGGATATAAAAAGTAAAAATCCTTCCGGATACACAGCCAGATGTTTCAGCTCCTGGAACATCTGGCTGTGTTTGTTCGGAGGAAAAAGCACTGAAAAGCAGGAGCAGCGGCCGCAAAATCTTGTGCACCGCGGCTTTTTCTGCTATATTGGAGGGGAACAGGAACCGCTGGACCATCGGGACGCAAAGGAGGGAAACCTGCCGTGGGTGTGATGGACTATCGGGCAATGGGGTTTGACCAGGTGCGGGCGCAGTATAAGGCCTACCTGATGACGCAGGGGTTGTCGGCCAATACCATTTCCACCGCATACACGGACACGTTCTATCTCTGGAGAAAAACCGGTCGGGAGACCTTCTGGAGCGTGCTGGAGTCCAACAATTTTGAATGCGACGCCAGGGCGGCCCTGCTGGATGCGCTTCGGTCCCACTCCAGGGGAGATGCGGAGTCTCTGATTGGCGGGTATCTGAACCACCTGCGGAGATTCCGGCGCTTTCTCGGCCGGAGTCCGGAAGGGACTCCTGCGGTGTCCGGCCAGGGGGCGGGAGGACCCCGCAGCCCCGGCGCCGCGGACGTGCCAAAGCCGTCCCCGGAGCAGGTCCTGTATTATCTGCGCCGCTGGAATGAGCTGGAGAACTACCGTTCGCAGGAGCTCGCCCTGGACAAGCTGTTTCACCGGCTCTGCCCGGAGAATCAAACGATGGAGGACATTCTGCTGAAAGCGGCCGCGCTGAATGAGTTTTATTCCACCAACATCTTTTCCATCTTCCCTGTTGCCAAACATATCCTGAACCTCGACATCGACGCAAGGCTGCGGGAAGGGGATCTGACGCTGGTGGAGGACCTCCGGACGGTGGTCCTCGGCGGGAAGACGCGCCAGCTCTACTCCTTTGCCAGCAAGTATTGCAGCCACCACAATGAACGGGATTATCCCATTTACGACAGCTATGTGGATGAGGTCCTGCGCTATTTCCGGACGGAGGGCCGTTTTGCCCGCTTTGCCAACAGGGATTTGAAGGACTACAGGCGATTCAAAGAGATTCTCACTGCGTTCCGGTCCTGTTACGGACTGGATCAGTTCAGCTTGAAGGAAGTGGATCAGTACCTCTGGCAGTTGGGAAAGGACTTCTTTCCCAAGTCCTACTGACGGCCGGAATTCCGCGAAAACGGTACGGCTCACAGGACCTGCGGCACGTCTTCCGCCGGGAAGCGGGCACATCGCCCGGCGGACGGGAGGGAGAGGCGGTTGCATTTTTCTCCCGTTTGTGATACGGTTTTGATCCGAAGAAACCAGCGCGTTTCCGCCGGAGAGGAGGCCGCCCCATGCACGAGATCCGCGCCAAATCCATCCTCTCTCCCAAAAACGGCATAAATGTCTACCGGGGCTGCACCCACGGGTGCATCTACTGCGACTCCCGCAGCACCTGCTACCGGATGGACCACGCCTTTGAGGACGTGGCGGTGAAGGGCAACGCCCCGGAGCTGCTGGAGGAGGCCCTGCGCCGCAGGCGCCGCCGCTGCATGATCGGCACCGGCGCCATGTGCGACCCCTACCTGCCCCTGGAGCGGGAGACCCGCCTGACCCGGCGGTGCCTGGAGGTCATCGACCGCTATGGCTTCGGCGTGTCTATCCTCACCAAGTCCGACCTGGTGCTGCGGGACCTGGATCTGCTGAGACACATCAACGCCCAGGGCAAGGCGGTGGTCTGCACCACCCTTACCACCTTTGACGAGGACCTGTGCCGGATTCTGGAGCCGAACGTCTGCACCACAAGGCGCCGCTTTGAGATGCTGCGGACCTGCCATGAGGCCGGCATCCGTACCGGCGTGTGGCTGTGCCCCCTCCTGCCCTTTCTCAACGACTCCGAGGAGAACCTGCGGGGCCTGCTGGGGTACTGCTTCGAGGCGGGGGTGGAGGTCATCGTCAACTTCGGCATGGGCGTTACCCTGCGGGACGGGAACCGGCAGTACTTCTACACCCAGCTGGACCGCCATTTCCCCGGCATGAAGGAGCGCTACATCCGCGCCTTCGGAGACCGCTACCAGTGCCCCAGCCCCAACGCGCCCCGGCTGGAACAGATTCTCCGGGAGGAGTGCCGGGCCAGGGGCGTGCTCTGGGAGGCGGAGGAGACCATGGCCTGGCTCATGGAGTTTGAGGACCCCCGGGCCGGGGAACAGCTGCAGCTATTCTGATAAAGGAGATTGGACCATGTTATTTGTATGCTACCCCAAATGCACCACCTGCCAGAAGGCCCGGGCCTACCTGGAGGAAAAAGGCGCGGCCTGTGAAACCCGGGACATCAAGCTGGAGAACCCGTCCGCGGAGGAGCTGCGGACCTGGTGGCAGAAAAGCGGCCTGCCCCTGAAGCGGTTTTTCAACACCAGCGGCCTCCAGTACAAGGCCCTGGGGCTGAAGGACAGGCTGCCCTCCATGAGCGAGGAGGAGCAGCTCCGGCTGCTGGCCACGGACGGGATGCTGGTGAAGCGGCCCATTCTGGTGGGAGAGGACTTTGTGCGGGTGGGCTTCCGCCCGGCGGAGTGGGACGAGGTCCTGTGATCCGGCGGTACGACTTCGCCCCTCTGGACGGGATCACCCGGGCGGTATTCCGGCGGGTGTGGCTCCGGCGCTTCGGCGGGGCGGACCGCTGCTTTATCCCCTTCCTCTCCCCCACGCCCCAGCACATCATCACCCCCCGGGACCTGCGGGAGCTGGGGCCGGAGGACGCCGGGGTGCTGCCTCTGGTGCCCCAGATCATGACCTGCCGGGCGCCGGAGTTTCTCTGGGCGGCGGAGGTGCTGGGGGACATGGGCTTCCGGGAGGTCAACCTGAACCTGGGCTGCCCCTCCGGCACCGTCACGGCCAAGGGCAAGGGCTCCGGGTTCCTCCGGAGCCCCGACGAGCTGGACGCCTTTTTCCAGGAGGTCTTCGCCTCCGTCCGCCTGCCGGTGTCCGTGAAGACCCGGCTGGGCTACCAGTCTCCGGAGGAGTTCCCCCGGCTGCTGGAGATCTTCAACCGCTACCCCATCGCCTGCCTCACCATCCACGCCCGGGTGCGGCCGGAGAAGTACCGGGGCCCTCTCCACATGGACGTCTTCGCCGACGCCCTGGCCCGCAGCTCCAATCCCGTCTGCTTCAACGGCGACCTGCAGACCGTGGAGGGCGTGCGGAATTTTGAGGCGCAGTTCCCCGCGGCGGAGGCGGTGATGATCGGCCGGGGGGCCGTGGCGGACCCGGCGCTGCTGCGCAAGCTCCGGGGCGGTCCCGCCGCCACGAGGGAGGAGCTGCAGGCCTTCACTCAGGAGCTCTACCGGGAATATCAGGTCTTTTTCGGCCAGGTGGGCACCGCCGCCCAGCGGATGCGGGAGGTGTGGTTCTATCTGATCCACCTCTTTGACGGAGCCGAGAGGCTGAACCGGCAGATGCGCCGGTTCCGGAACCCCGGCGAGTACGAGGCGGCGGAGGCGGCCATCTTCCAGGAGCTGCCCCTGCGCCGGGACGCTCAGGGAGAGCTGGCGTAGGCCTTGTTTGATAAATGGCGAAATGCACAACGGCGAGAAATTTTTTCGCCAATTAAGGCAAATTTTCGCTTACCGGGCTGACGCCCGGCAAGAAAATTTAACGCAGAGTGGCGGAAAAAGATCCGCCGCTTGGGCGTTTTGACATTTTTCAAACAAGGCGTAGCCCCCGACGCGGCCGCGCTTCCAAAGCCGCTTCGCAGCAATCATTTATAAGAGTAAAAGATCCCGGACGGCACAGCCGTCCGGGATCTCCTGTTCTCTACGATTGGCGCTCACGCCGTTCCGCCCCAGAGGGCCGCCGCCAGAATCCCCGCGAAGTCCTCCAGCCCCGCCTGGTCCTCCTCCGTGAAGCGGCCGAAATGGGGGCTGTCCAGATCCAGAACGCCCACCACCTGTCCCCTGGCCCGGAGGGGGACGACGATCTCGGCGTTGGAGGCGCAGTCGCAGGCGATGTGGCCGGGAAAGCGGTGGACATCCGGGACCAGGCAGGTCCGGTTCTCCGCCGCCGCCGTGCCGCACACACCGCGGCCCAGGGGGATCTCCACGCAGGCCGGCCGGCCCTGGAAGGGGCCCAGCACCAGAAGGCCGCCCTCCAGCAGGTAGAAGCCCGCCCAGTTCAGCCCCTCCAGGGTGTGATAGAGCAAAGCCGCCGCGTTGGCCAGGCTGGCCGTCCGGTGCGGTACGCCGCGGATCAGCTGTCGCAGCTGCCGGTTCAGCAGGGAGTAATCTGTCATGAAACCGCCTCGCCTTCCGTAAACGTTGGATGGAATTCAGTATAGCACAGGACCGCCGCGCCATCAAGGGGGCGGCCCTGCCGCGCTTGACCTCACGAAAACACCGTTGTAGGGGCGATGTCCTCATCGCCTGTCCTAAGGGAGATCCGGATCTCGTAGGGGGGACGGGGAAACAGACCGCTGCAAAACGCCGCCATTCCGATGCCGTCACAGGAACTCCGCCGGTAAATGGGATTTTTCTATGCACCCGGCGGGAAACGTGGTATAATGGCCCGGAAGAAACCGCGGACCGGAGCGTCTTCTTCATATAAAAAGACGCTGGAATAGGAGGGATGTCCCATGCTGCTGCCTGACCCGGAGGAGGCCCTGCGATACCTGGGGGCGGAGGGGGCGCCGGAGGAGCTGCGGCGGCAGGCGGAGGAGATCGGAGCGGAGCTGGCGGCACAGGTGCAGCCCCGGTACACCTACCGCCTCTGCACCCTCTCCTTTGAGGCGGAGGGCATCCGCCTGCTGGAGCCGGACCTGCTGCTGCCGGGCCATGACGCCGCCGTCATGCTGGCCCAGTGCCGCCGGGCGGTGCTGCTGGCCTGCACCCTGGGGGCCCGGTTCGACAGCCGCCTGCTGGCCCTCCAGGCCCGGGACATGGCCAGGGCCGCCCTGCTGGACGCCTGCGGCAGCGCCCTGGTGGAGCAGGGCTGCGATCAGGCGGAGCGGGAGATCGCCGCCCGCTTCCCGGACCAGTTCCTCACGGACCGCTTCAGCCCCGGCTACGGGGACCTGCCCCTCACCCTCCAGCCGGGGATCTGCCGGGCCCTGGACACGGAGCGGCGGCTGGGCGTCCACGTCTCCCGGCACCTTTTGATGAATCCGGTCAAATCCGTCACGGCGGTGATCGGCCTGTCGGACCGGCCCCAGATGGCCCGCATCCGGGGCTGTGCCCACTGCCGCCTGCAGGAGACCTGTACACTGCGCAAGGGAGGAAACAGCTGTGGCAAGTGAGCTTTTTCAAGGGGGAATCTTCTTTCTGGACGGGGCCATGGGCACCGTCTTACAGCAGCGGGGCCTGGCCCCCGGCGGACTGCCGGAACTCCTGAACCTGACGGACCCGGAGCTGCTGGACGGCGTCTACCGGGAGTACATCGCCGCCGGGAGCCAGGCGATCTACGCCAACACCTTCGGTGCAAGCCGCCCCAAGCTCGCCCGGACAGGGCACACGGTGGAGGAGGTGGTCACCGCCGCCGTCTCCATCGCCAAAGGGGCCGCGGCGGGCACCGGCGTCCTGACGGCCCTGGATGTGGGCCCGCTGGGGGAGCTGCTGGAACCTTTGGGATCGCTGTCCTTTGAGGGGGCCTACGCCCTCTTCCGGGAGATCATGGAGGCCGGCGCCAGAGCCGGGGCGGATTTCATCGCCATCGAGACCATGACGGATCTCGGCGAGGCCCGGGCGGCGCTGCTGGCCGCCAAGGAGGCCACAGAGCTGCCGGTGCTGGTCACCATGTCCTTTGACGAAACCGGCCGGACCTTCACCGGCTGCACGATCCCCTCCATGGCCCGCACGCTGGAGGGCCTGGGGGCCGATGCCGTCGGCCTCAACTGCTCCCTGGGGCCGGACCGGCTGGCGCCCCTGCTCCGGGAGCTTGGCGAGAACACCCGCCTGCCGGTGGCGGCCAAGCCCAACGCCGGGCTACCGGACCCGGTGGACGGACACTACGACATGGGCCCGGAGGCCTTTGTCCAGGCCATGAGGGCCTGCGTGGAGGCCGGAGCCACCCTGGTGGGCGGCTGCTGCGGCACCTCGCCGGCATATATCCGGCAGCTGCGGCAGGCCCTCGACGGCGCACAGCCCGCCCCCCGGCACTACCGCGGCGGAGGCTTCCTCTGCACGCCGGTGCGCCCGGTGTATCTCAGCGGAGTGCGGGTCATCGGCGAGCGGGTGAACCCCACGGGGAAAAAGCGCTTCCAGCAGGCCCTGCTGGAGCAGGACCTGGACTATATTCTGGACGTGGCCATCCAGGAGGAGGACGCCGGGGCGGACATCCTGGATGTGAACGTAGGCTTTCCCGGCGTGGACGAGGTGGATATGCTGCCCCGGGTGGTGAAGAAGCTGCAAAGCGCCGTGTCCCTGCCCTTACAGCTGGACTCCTCCAACCCCGCGGCGCTGGAGGCGGGACTGCGGGTCTATCACGGCAAGGCGGCGGTGAACTCCGTCAACGGCGACCCGGAGGTGCTGGAGAGAATCCTGCCGGTGGTGAAGAAGTACGGCGCCGCCGTGGTGGGGCTGACGCTGGACAAGGGCGGCATTCCCCAGACGGCGGAGGGCCGCGCGGCCATCGCCCGGCGGATTCTGGAGGCCGTGCTGGCCCACGGCATCCCCCGGGAGGAGCTGTGGATCGACTGTCTGACCCTCACCGTCTCCGCCCAGCAGGAGCAGGCGGCGGAGACGTTGAAGGCCGTGCGGACCGTCCGGGAGGAGCTGGGGCTCCAGACGGTGCTGGGGGTGTCCAACATCTCCTTCGGCCTGCCGAACCGGGGGCTGATTACGGAGAATTTCCTGGTCCAGGCCCTGGCGGCGGGGCTGACCCTGCCCATTCTCAACCCCAACCAAAAGGAGATGATGGACGCCGTGGCGGCCTTCCGGGTGCTCTCGGGGGAGGACGAGGGGTGCCGGGCCTATGTGGACCGCTTTGCGGGGACCTCCGCCCCGCCGCCGGCCGCCGCCGGCAAGATGCCGGAGATGACCCTGGAGGACGCCGTGGTTCGGGGCCTCCAGGCCGACGCGGCCCGGCTGGCCCGGGAGGCGCTGACCCGGGAGGACGAGCTGACGCTGGTGGAGACGCGCCTGATCCCCGCCCTGGATCAGGTGGGCGAGGGCTACGAGAGGGGAAAGGTCTTCCTTCCCCAGCTCCTCAGCGCCGCTCAGGCGGCCCAGGCGGTCTTTGAAGTGCTCCGCGCCTCCATCACGGCCAGGGGCGGCACGCCGGTGAAGAAGGGGACCCTGATGATCGCCACGGTCCAGGGGGACATCCACGACATCGGCAAGAACATCGTCAAAACGGTGCTGGAGAACTACGGCTACGAGGTGATTGACCTGGGCCGGGACGTGCCCCCGGAGACGGTGGTGCAGGCGGCCGCGGAGGGGGAGGTCCGCCTGGTGGGCCTCTCTGCCCTGATGACCACCACCCTTCCCGCCATGGAGGAGACGGTGCGGCAGCTGCGGCAGCTGCCCCGGCCCCCGGTGACCTTTGTGGGCGGCGCCGTGGTGACGCCGGAGTACGCGGAGAAGATCGGCGCGGACTACTACGCCAAAGACGCCCGTGAGTCCGTGGAGATTGCCAGGAGGGTGCTGGGATGACGGATCTGCACACGCGCCTGCGCACACAGGCGCCGCTGCTCTTTGACGGCGGCATGGGCACCTACTTCGCTTCCCTTCCCGGCCGCGCCGGGGAGCGCTGCGAGGCGGCGAACCTCACCTGCCCGGAGGAGATCTCCGCCATCCACCGCGCCTACCTGGACGCCGGCTGTCAGGCCCTCAAGACCAACACCTTCACCGCCGGGCTGGACCTGGCGGAGGGCCGGGAGACGGAGGCCCGGGAGATCATCCGCGCCGCCTCCCGCCTGGCCCTGGAGGCGGCGGCGCCCTGCGGGGCGTACGTTTTTGCCGACATCGGCCCCGCTCCGGACAGCACGGACCGGGGGGAGAACTACCGCCGTCAGGCAGCGTGGTTCCTGGACCAGGGCATCCGCTGCTTCCTGGCGGAGACCCTGCCCTCCGACGACGGGGTTGCGGAGCTGGCGGAGTTTTTGAAAACTGCCTGCCCGGAGGCCTTTTTGATCGTCTCCTTTGCCGTGTCCTCCGAGGGCATCACCCGGGAGGGCCGGGACGGCGGGACCCTCCTGCGCCGCACGGCGGCCCTGGAGGGCGTGGACGCCGCGGGCTTCAACTGCGTCTGCGGCCCCCACCACCTGCTGGAGTACATCCGGAGGCTGGATCTCACCGGCGTCACCCTCTCCGTGATGCCCAACGCCGGGTATCCCACCGTCCTGGGCCGGCGGACGGTGTTCCAGGGCGCCCCGGACTATTTCGGGCGCAAGCTGGCGGAGATTGCCCAGGCCGGGGCGGCCATCGTAGGCGGCTGCTGCGGCACCACCCCCGCCCATATCGCCCAGGCCGCCAGGGCCCTGGCGTCGCCGCGCCGCCTCACGGTCCCCGCCCGGCCCGCGGGAAGACCGGCGCCCCGGCCGGTCTCCCATGAAAACGCCCTGGCGGAGAAGCTGGACGCCGGACGCCGGGTGATCGCCGTGGAGCTGGACCCGCCGGCGGACGACCGGATCGACGCCTTTCTGGAGGGCGTGCAGACCCTGGAACAGGCCGGCGCGGACGCCATCACCATCGCCGACTGCCCCGTCGGCCGCCCCCGGGCGGACAGCAGCCTGCTGGCCTGCAAGCTCCGGCGGGAGCTGGGCGTGGAGGCCCTGCCCCACATGACCTGCCGGGACCGGAACCTCAACGCCACCAAGGCGCTGCTGCTGGGCCTTTCCATGGAGGGGGTGCACAACGTGCTGCTGGTCACCGGGGACCCCATTCCCTCGGAGGACCGGGGGGAGGTGAAGAGCGTCTTCAACTTCAACTCCCGGAAGCTGATCCGCTATGTCTCCGGGCTCAATGAAACCGTGCTGCAAACCCCCTTCCGGATCTTCGCCGCCCTGAATGTCAACGCGAAGAACTTCTCGATGCAGCTGAAAATCGCCCAGGAGAAGGAGGCGGCCGGGGTCACGGGCTTTTTGACCCAGCCGGTGCTGTCCCGGGAGGCCCTGGAGAACCTCAAACTGGCCAGGGAGACCCTGGGCGGACGGATTCTGGGGGGCATCTACCCGGTGGTCAGCTATCGGAACGCGTGCTTCCTCAACAACGAGATCGCCGGTATGCGGATTGCCGACGAGATCACCGCCCTCTACCAGGGGAAGGACCGGGCGGAGGCGGAGGCCCTGGCGGTGGAGCTCTCCGCCCGCATCGCCGGGGAGACGGCGCCGTATACCGACGGCTTCTATCTGATGACGCCCTTCCGGCGGGTGTCCCTGATGACACAGATTCTGGAGCGGCTGCGGCAGTACCAGAGCCTGACGGCTTCGGACGTTTTGGGAGAGGAGACGATATGAGTACCCATCAGGATGCCGCCCAGGCGTACTGGGCGGCGTGGTACCGGGCCCACGGGGAGACGGCGGCCGTCAGCGACGGCTGGCTGGAGCCCTTTGCCGGCCTCATCGCCGCCTGCCGGACGCCGGTCCTGGATCTGGGGTGCGGCATGGGCAATGACACGGCGTCCCTGCTGGCTCAGGGCAAAGAGGTGATCCCCTGCGACTGCTGTCAGGAGGCCCTGGAGATCGTCCGCCGTCAATTTCCGGGAGTCCGGCACACCGCCTGCTTCGACCTGCAGGAGGGCCTGCCCTTCCCGGCGGGCTTTACGGACCTGATGGTCGCGGATCTGTCCCTGCACTACTTCTCCTGGAAGGACACCCAGGCGATTCTGGAAGACCTGCGGCGGGTGCTGACGCCGGGGGGCACGGTGCTGCTCCGGGTCAACTCCGTCAAGGACGTCTGCCACGGCGCCGGCCAGGGGGAGGAGGTGGAGCCCCGCCTCTATCGGACCCCCGACGGCCGGTACAAGCGGTTTTTCAACCGGGAGGACCTGCGGCGGCTGTTCGCCGGCTGGGAGGAGCTGGCCCTCTATGAGGAGACCATGACCCGCTACCAGGAGCCCAAGCCCCTGTGGACGGGGGCGTTCCGGGCGCGGAAGGCTCCGGTTTGAGGACATGGCGGCTCCGGCAGACCGCGGCGGAGGATCAGGAGCGATCAAACAGCCCGGAGGCCGCAGGGCCTCCGGGCTTTCCGGACTGTCGAAAAATGGGTGGAATCCCGGATGACGGGAAGGAGGGTGGTGTGGAGGGAACCCGGGAGGGGTTCTCTCCACCATTTCAATCAGGGAGTTTCGGAACTTTTTGAAGTTCTGAAACTCCCGCTTCCGTTTGCCGAAACCATGGTTTCGGCAAACGGAAGCCCGGAGGCCGCAGGGCCTCCGGGCTTTACAGGCGCTGTGTTACAGATACTTCTGGATGCCGTCCGTGGCGGCAGAGGGGTCCGCGCTGATGGTCACGGTGAACTTGATGCCGTTGCGCTCGCCAAACATGTCCAGCCAGTTGAGGAAGGTCTCCGTGTCATTGTCCACCTCGCGGCCGACAATCTTGCACAGATTGTCAATGAACACGTGGGAGATGTCGTAATTCCCCGCGTAGAGGCCGCTGATAAAGCCCCGGAAGGAATCGTAGTTGTTCAGCTTATACTCCTGGGCGTCGATCAGGCGGATATGATAGTGGATATCATATGTCATATTGCGGTTGGCCTCAATGCAAACGACGTTGCCGGGCTCGTCCTTCGCCGCGCTGTTGATCATCTCAATGAGGTGCTTCGTCTTGCCGGAGCCTTTCGCCCCCATCATCAGTCTGACCATAAACAATCACTCCTGTCTTTTATTTAGAGCACTTCCCCAAAATACCGGGAACCGTTCGGCGCTCCGGAAAACGCAGGGCTGCACACTCCCCCGGAGGGGCGCACCCGCAAGGCGGCACAACCGCCGGCGGGCATCGGCCTGCCGGCCTTTTCCGCCTGATTCTGCGTTCTCCATCCGCGCTTTCGTTTTTCTCCTGATTTCCGGGAACCGCCCCAGGGATGTCCCTTGCTTGTTGTTAAGGATACCATAAGCATCCGAAAAAAACAATGCAAAAAAAGAAGATTCCACATTTATTTCAAAAATGACGGAGGCGGGGCCGCCCCGGCGGTCCCGCCTCTTCCGGTTTCCCCTCCGTTCGACAGGAGCGCCGCGGTCAGTCGGAGAGCAGCGCGCCCTTCAAAAGCCGCAGCAGCATCTGGCCATAGGTGATCCGGGGGATCTCCTCTCCGGCCAGCAGGGGGATCTCCGCCACGGTCTCCTCCCCGGAGGTCACCGTCAGCGTTCCCAGCCGGTCTCCCACGGCCACCGGGGCCTCCACGGACTCCGCCAGCGTCACCGCCTGCTGAAGGTCCCCGGCCCTGCCCTTTTCCAGCAGCAGCGTGCCGCCGTCTCCCAGCACCGGCTGCACCGTGGCCTGGGTGCCCAGGTTCACCATCACCGGGGCCAGGGGTGTCTCCGGCGTGATCTTGCGCAGGGCGTAGGTGGAAAAGCCGTGGCTCAGCAGCGTCTTGGCGTCCTCGAAGCGCTGGGCGGAGGTGGCGTCCTTCATGATGACGGCGATGAGCTCCATGCCGTCCCGCTCCGCCGTGCCGGAGAGGCAGTAGAGGGCGCTGTCGGTGGAGCCGGTTTTGAGGCCCGTGGCGCCCTCATAGAAGCGGACCAGCTTGTTGGTGTTCACCAGCTGGGACTGCCCGCCCCGGAGGGAGTCCATCCAGATGGTGGTGTACTGGCGGATATCCGGGTGGTGCAGAATCAGCTCCCGGCTCATGAGGGCGATGTCGTAGGCGGAGGTGACGTGGCCCTCCGCCGGAAGGCCGGTGGCATTCCGGAAGGTGGTGTCGTTCATGCCCAGCTCCCTGGCCCGCTGGTTCATCCGCTCCACAAAGCCCTCCTCGCTGCCGGCAATCTGCTCCGCCAGGGCCACGGCACAGTCGTTGGCGGAGACCACGCACACGGCCTTGAGCATCTCGTCCACGCTCATCTGCTCGTGCTCCTTCAGCCAGATCTGACTGCCGCCCATGGAGCAGGCGTGGGCGGAGGCGGTGACCACGGTGTCGTAGCCGAGGCTTCCGGAGTCAATGGCTTCCATGGTCAGCAGGATGGTCATGACCTTGGTGACGCTGGCGGGCTCCAGCTTGGCGTGCTCGTCCTTGGCGAAGAGGACGGTGCCGGTCTCCTTTTCCATCAGCAGCGCCGAGGGCGCGGCCACCTCCAGGGCGGCGGCGGTGGTGGTCAGCGCCAGCACCGCCCCCACCAGCGCAAACAGTTTTTTCATGATGATCCCCCTTTCTCCCCCTATTGTTATGTGCAGAGGGGGACATTCATGACAGGCCGGGGAAAAATCCCCCGGGGGCGCCCCCTTCCCTCTCCAAACGCGCGCCGGGGCCGCCCATCGGCACGGGAGCACCCGCACGGCGGAGGCGCTCATGGGCCCCGTCTCCCCGCGCCTCGCGATATCTCCGATCGAATGATTGCAGGGGCGATGTCCCCATCGCCTCTCCTCCGGGGAAACCGGTGCGTAGGGGCGGATATCATCCGCCCGTCCCAAGGGAGATCCGGATCTCGCGGGGAGACGGGCGGCTGATAGCCGCCCCTACGGGGTGGGAACATCGTAAATGTGCGTTCGGACACGCCCATGTCCGCGGGAACGTTCCTTCCGCAGATTTTTTCAGGGGGCGGGCTCCGTCCCGCCCCGCCTGTCGGAAGCCCTGTGTTCCCGGAAAACGGGCAATGGGGACATCGCCCCTGCGGCGTTTCATGAAAATGCGCGGCGGGACACGCCCCTTCGACACCCCTCGTTTGACGCGGGCTCCTTTTTCTGCTATAATAGCCCTCAATCCTGCCGGAAAAAACCAAATAAGGAAGGAATTGGATATGAGACGACAACTGCGGCGCACCCTGGTGTGCCTGACCCTGCTGGCGGTGCTGGCCGCCGGCGCCCCGGTCTCCGCCTCCGCCGCCGGCTTTCAGGATGTCCCCGCGGGGCACTGGGCGGAGGACAGCATCCAGCGCAGCGTGAGCCTGGGATTCTTCCAGGGCAAGAGCGCCTCCCGCTTCGGCATGGGGGACGAGATGACCCGCTCCGCCTTTGCCGTGGTACTGAGCCGGTTCTACGGCTGGGAGACCCCCGCCCCGGAGCAGTCCGTCTTTCAGGATGTCCCGGCCGGCGCCTGGTACGCCGGGGCCGTGGAGGCCGCCTACACCCACGGCGCCGTCACAAAGCAGCGCCCGGACTTCCGCCCCGACGATCCCCTCACCCGGGAGGATCTGGCGGTGATCCTGGTGCGCTCCCTGGGCTACGGCTCCCTGGCGGGTCAGGTGCAGGAGCTGCCCACCCACTTTCGGGACGTCTACACCAACAAGGGCTATATCGCCATGGCCTATAACCTGGGGCTGATGAACGGCACCTCCGCCGACGCCTTCTCCCCCTCCCGGGCCGCCCCCCGGGAGGAGGTGGCCGTGACGCTGATGCGGCTCTATGACCGCCTCCACGCCCAGGCGCCGAAGGTCACCGCCGTGGTGGCCGCCCCGGAGGAGGGGGAGAGCGTGCCGGACATGACCGGCCTGGACGCCGTGGCCATCCCCGCCGGGCGGCTCATGGGCGTGGGCGGCAGGTCCGCCATCACCCCCGCCATGTCCGCCGCTGCCGCCGCGCAGATCCGCGCCGACGCCCAAAACGCCGGGGCCAGTGTCCTGCTGCACATCACCGGCGGCCCCTCCGCCCTGGACGCCCCCCTGGATGAGGCGGCGGCCCTCCTGGCCTCCGCCGTCACCGACGGCGGCTATGACGGGCTCTTTCTGGACATGCCGGAGGTGAAGCGGGACCGCCGCAGGGACATGAACCAGTTCATCCAGAACCTCCGCTCCGCCCTGGGGGACACGCCGCTGTACCTGGCGGTGGAGGCCCCCAGCTGGAACGGCCGGGAGTACGGCGGCTACGACTACACCACTCTGGCCGCGGCGGCGGACCAGCTGATCCTGCGGGTGAGCTCCTATGAGCTGGACTTCCCGGACGGCCTCACCGTGGCGCCGGTGGATCCCCTGGAGGAGGTCTACTACGCCCTCGCCTCCATGAAGGGCCACGTGGAGATCAGCCACCTGGCCCTGATGGTGACCACGAAGCCAGCCGTGTGGGGCTCCAGCAGCCGTCCCCTGGAGCTGACCTCCCAGGAGCTGGCGGCGCTGCTGTCCTCCGGGGAGCACCACTACTCCCAGCTCTACGGCTGCGCCTACGTGGCCACGGAGGACAAGGACGGCCTTTCCACCTCCGTGTGGTTCCTGGACCAACAGGCCATCCAGGCCCGGCGGCAGATGGCCCAGGCCTTCGGGGTGCACCAGCTGTGCCTGTCCGACTGGAGCAGCGCCCCCCTGGAGCTGCTGGCAGATCCCCAGTAAAAAAGCGGCCCCCGGGCCGCCTGAGAAAAGAGGAGAGATTCCATGTCCTATGATGTCCTGGTAATCGGCGGCGGTCCCGCGGGGCTGTCGGCGGCGGTGAATGTCCGGGCCAGAGGCGGCAGCGTACTGGTGGTGTCCAATCCCCCGGAGGAGAGCCCCCTCTGGCGGGCGGAGCGGGTGGACAATCACCTGGGGATGCCCGCCATGACCGGCGCGGAGCTTCTTGCGGCCTTCCGCCGCCACGCCGCGGACGCCGGCGCGGAGTTCCGCACCGGCAAGGTCCTCAGCTCCGTCCGCACCAAAGACGCCTGGTATGTGAGCATCGGCAGCGATATGGAGCACGCCGCCGCCCTGGTGCTGGCCGCCGGAGTGAGCCGGGGGAAGAAGTTCCCCGGCGAGGAGGAGTTTCTGGGCCGGGGCGTCAGCTACTGCGCCACCTGCGACGGAATGCTCTACCGGGGCCGCAGCGTGGCGGTACTGGGCTACAGCGACACCGCCCGGCGGGAGGCGGACTATCTGGCGGAGATTGGCTGCGACGTCACCTACTTCCACCAGCCCGCCGCCTGCACCATCTCCGGCTCCGCCGCCGTGGAGTCCGTCACCTGCGACGGGGAGACGGCCAAGGTGGACGCCGTGTTCCTTCTGCGCCCCACCATGGCCCCCGGGGACCTGTTCCCGGGCCTTGCCATGGCAGGCGGCTATGTGGCGGCGGACCGCTCCATGGCCACAAACCTCCCCGGCCTCTTTGCCGCCGGGGACTGTACCGGCGGCCCCCTCCAGGTCTCCAAGGCCGTGGGGGAGGGGCTGATCGCCGGGCAGAGCGCCGCCATGTGGGCGGCCCAGGCCAGGCGAAGTGCCCAGAGAGGATAGCCCGCCCCGCCGGGGAGCCGGGCGCCCGCAAAAACAAGACAGACATGCGCTTTTTTTCATCAATAAGGAGGACGTAATCATGACAGTACAGCACTTGAAAACCGCAGACTTTGACGCCGCCGTGGAGGCGGCTCCCCTGGCCATGGTGGACTTCTGGGCCGACTGGTGCGGCCCCTGCAAGATGCTGACGCCCGTGGTGGAGGACCTGGCGGAGCAGTACGGAGACAAGGTTCTCACAGGCAAGGTCAACGTGGACGAGGAGCCGGAGCTGGCCCGGCGCTTCGGGGTGATGAGCATCCCCACAGTGGTGTTCTTGAAAAACGGCCGGGAGTTCAACCGGCTGGTGGGCGTGATGCCGCCGGAGGCCTTCTCCCGGATTCTGGACGAAAATCTGTAAAAACGCGAATAAGCATCCCCCGGCGAAGCCGGGGGTTTTGCTTATGCGGGCACAGCCCTTTGTTCCTCGCGGGCGCGTAAACGTGCGAGTACGGTCTGCCAGTCGCGCAAGGATTGTTACTTGCCACCCGTAAACGGGCCTTTTGGCTGGATCGTTAACTGTTCTCCCATCTCATCTTCCTTGAGTTGGTTCTTGATATACTCCTGAATCCGGCTTGCATTCTTGCCCGCTGTATCTACATAATACCCCCTGCACCAGAATTCCCGACTGCGATACTTATACTTTAACTCTCCGAACTGCTCATATAGCATCGTGCTGCTCTTCCCTTTCAGATATCCCATAAAACTTGATACTGCTATCTTCGGCGGAATCTCTACCAGCAGATGGATATGGTCCGGACATGCTTCCGCCTCTATGATCCGTACGCCTTTCCATTCACATAATTGCCGCAATATCTTTCCGATTGCCGCTCTCTTTTCTTCATAGAATACTTTTCGTCGGTACCTTGGCGCAAATACTATGTAATATTTGCAGTTCCATTTTGTATGTGATAAACTGTTTATGTCATTTAGCCCCATCTGAATGACCTCCCTTTGCTGCTCGTACTGCTCCTGGCATACCGTACCCTTTATTGTAGCAAAGGGAGCTCTTTTGTCATCCTCATCGCCTTAGGCTTTTTTGAACCACTGGCCTTGCCAGTGGTTTTCTCTATACAAGAAACCGCCGCCCCTTCAGGGCGGCGGTTTTTCTGTTGAAAATCTCTCCGGGACCAAGCGCGATCTCCTCTCAGGCCGCCTCCTGGTCCTCCTCCGCCGGGGTCTCCGGCAATGGCGCTTCCTGGCTGGCCCGGGTCACGGTGCGGGTGGTGCCGCCGGAGACATAGGTCCTGCCGCACTCCGGGCAGATGCCCGTGTGCAGGGTGACGCTCTGGCTGACCACCTCCCGGTCCTCCCGGGCGGCCTTGGCCTGCTCCCGGACCACGTGCTCCTGCTCGTGGCCCCGGACCACGGAGGCCGCCTGATTCGGATCAATGTGAGAGGCGGTCTTGAAGGACACGCCGGGGTCGTCGGAGCCGTCCTGGTACTTGCGCTCCTTGCAGGTTTGGCACTCGGCCTCCTCCGCGGCCTCCTGCACGCTCCGGGGACCGGTTTCCGCCGTCTGGGGGGCGGATTCGGCCTCCTGGGCGCCGCCGTCATACTGGATGCGGCTGCGCACGGCCATGGCCGCGGGATCGTTCTCCCACCGCAGCAGCAGATTGGTCTTGTCCAAGGGCGCGGACTGCACCGGCACAGCGGGGCGCACCGGGGTCACCGGCTGCACCGGCGTCTCCGGCTGGGCCGCGGGGATGGCGGCAGCCTGCACAGCGCCGCGGGCGGCCTGCGTGCCGTAGGCGGCCTGGGACTGATAGGGATTGTACTGGTGGTACTGGGATACGGCAAGGCCGTTCAGCATAGGAATCCCTCCCGCATTTCATGTTACCGTCATCATAGCGCAAAAGAGGCCGCCCGTCAAGAGGAACCAGAGTCCCGGCAGGACAACAGGTGACGTTGTGTAGGGGCGCACATTGTGCGCCCGCGGAATACGACGGACCGGAACAGGCGCACATTGTGCACCCCTACAGACGTGAATGGCTGGACTTTCTGCTTTAAGCGGATTTTCAAACCGGGCGGAGCACTTTTGCGGAACGGGGTATCTGCAAACGGCCAGACGGAGGCGGCGGGGCCTTTACGGCTCCCTCCGGAACACGCAGCGGCCGGCGCTCCACACCGCTCGGATGGCGTCCCGCTGGCGCAGGTAGACGCACCGCTCCAGACGCTCCGCCGCCGTCAGCGGGTGGGGCTGGGGCAGATCACTGTCCTCCAGAACCACGGCGTGGAGGGAATTCCCCGGCGCAAAGCCCGGCGCGTCCCCGAAGAAGGCCCCGCCGGCGGAGGTGGCCAGATACCAGCCCTCCGGCACTGTCAAAAACGGCGTCTCCCAGTTGTCCATCATCCGGCGAGCCTTGGAGGCCCGGATGGCGGAGGCCGCCGCGTCAAACATGCTCAGGTGGTCTCCTCCGGCAATGTCGCTGCCGAGGGCCACCTTCACGCCCTCCCGGAGCATCCTCTGCACCAGGGCCACGCCGGAGAAGACATTCTGATTGGAGTCGGGACAGTGGACGGCGGTGACCCCCGCCTCCCGCATGGCCTGGCGCTCCGCCTCGTCGGACCAGACGCAGTGGGCCATGACGGTCCGGCTGTTCCACAGCCCGAATTTCGCGTAGGCCTGCCAGTACCGCCCGCAGTCCGGGTGCAGCTGCCGCACCCACTCGATCTCCGCCCGATTCTCCGACAGATGGGACTGTATTGGCAGATTCCGCTCCGCCGCGAGACGCCCCAGGAAGGTCATCAGCTCGTCGGTGCAGGAGGGGATGAACCGGGGGGTCACCATGGGCTTGACATGGCGGAAGTCCTGGCAGGCCTCCAGCCACCGCAGGGTCTCCCGGACAGACTCCTCCGTGGTCTCCTCCAGCACGCCGGGGGCGCCGTTGCGGTCCATGTTCACCTTGCCCACATAGCCCGTGACGCCGGCCTTCTCCAGCTCCTCCATCAAAATCAGCGTGGCGTCCGTGTGCAAGGAGGAGAACATGCACACCCGGGTGGTGCCGTTTTCAAGGAGCTCCCGGGCCAGGCGGCGGTAGAGCTCCCGGGCATAGGCGGGATCGGCAAACCGGGCCTCCGTGGGGAAGGCGTAGGCGTTCAGCCAGTCCAGCAGGGGCAGATCCATGCCGAGGCCCAGCATGGGGTACTGGGGCGCGTGGAGGTGCAGGTCCGCCGGGGCCTGGAGGATCAGGGCCTCGCCGAAATCCTCCACCGCCGCGCCGGCGTACTGCTCCGGCAGCGCGGGAAAGACGCCGGTGATCTTCTCCCCCTCCGCGATCAGATAGCCGCCTTCCGTGATGTCCAGCGCCCCCAGGGCGGGGGCGGAGAGGATGGTGCCTTTCAGGATGGTAACAGACATGAAAATGCCTCCTTGCCATGCCGGCTCTCCGGCAGGGAGCGGCGGGCCGCCCGGTTCAGGCGCCCCGGACCGGTTTCCCCGCGGTCCGGCCGTTGTTTTTCCTATCATACCATATCCGGCGCCGCAAAAGCAAGCGGCACACCGGCGCCACCCGCCGCTTATACTGGCATACGGGCGCCTTTCGCCCGAATCCTGATAAAGGCGGAACGCATATGCTGCAATCTCTTCAATGGGCGGCGCTGGGCACCTGGTTCACCTTCGCGATGACCACCCTGGGCGCCGCCATGGTATTTTTCTTTGCCGGGGAGCCCCGCCCCCGGTTTCAAAAGGCCATGCTGGGCTTTGCCGCCGGGGTGATGACGGCGGCCTCCGTGTGGAGCCTTCTGCTGCCGGCCATCGACCAGGCGGCGGAGGACGGCGCGTTTCCCGGCTGGTTGCCCGCGGCGGCGGGGATGCTGCTGGGCGTGGTGTTTCTGGCGGCGCTGGACGGTCTGCTGCCCCGTCTGCGGCGCAGGCCTGTGAGCGACGCCTGGCGGCAGAACACCCTGCTGATGACGGCCATCACCCTACATAACGTGCCGGAGGGCATGGCGGTGGGTCTGGCCTTCGCCCTGGCGGCGGAGGGGGAGAACTTCGCCGGGGCGGCGGCTCTGGCCATGGGCATCGGCATCCAGAACTTCCCGGAGGGCGCGGCTATCGCCCTGCCCCTGCGGCAGGAGGGCCAGTCCCGGCGGCGGGCCTTTGCCGGGGGGATGCTGTCCGGGAGCGTGGAGCCGGTCTTCGGGATTCTGGTAGTGCTGCTGGCGGCCTGGGCCCGGCCCCTGATGCCCTGGCTTTTGAGCTTCGCCGCCGGAGCCATGCTGTACGTGGTGGTGGAGGAGCTGGTGCCCCAGGCCCACAGCCGGGCGGGAACCTGCGGGTTTGTGACGGGGTTTCTCATCATGATGGTGCTGGATGTGGCGCTGGGGTGAGGGAAACGGCCTGCATCCGCAGGCCGTTCCTCCGCTTTACACCGGCTTTTCCGTGCAAAAAAAGGTTGTCTTTCCCCTTTGATATTGGTATAATAGGCCAGTCAAAATAAAACAGGAAAGGACCAGTCAAATGATGGAGACAAAATTTACGGGAAGCAGCCGCTATGTTGCCTCCCCCGAGCTCATGAGCACCGTGAACATCGCAGTGACCCTGCAAAAGCCCCTGCTGATCAAAGGCGAGCCCGGCACCGGCAAGACCATGCTGGCCCAGGCGGTGGCGGAGGCTCTGGGGAAGAACCTCATCATCTGGAACGTGAAGTCCACCACCAAGGCCCAGGACGGTCTGTACGTCTACGACGTGGTGCAGCGGCTCTATGACAGCCAGTTCGGCAATGCCGGCGTGGACGACATCGCCAGGTATATCAAGCTGGGCAAGCTGGGCGAGGCCTTCTCCTCCGAGGAGCAGGTGGTGCTGCTGATCGACGAGATCGACAAGGCGGACCTGGAGTTCCCCAACGACCTCCTCTGGGAGCTGGACCAGATGGAGTTCTATATCCCCGAGACCAAGGAGACCATCAAGGCCAAACAGCGCCCCATCGTCATCATCACCTCCAACGCGGAGAAGGAGCTGCCGGACGCCTTTTTGCGCCGGTGCATCTTCCACTATATCGAGTTCCCGGACCAGGAACAGATGGAGGCCATCCTCCGGGTCCACTTCGACAAGCTGGACGACCGGCTGGTCCGGCAGGCCCTGACCGCCTTCTACTGGATTCGGGACCTGCGGGGCATTGAGAAAAAGCCCAGCACCTCGGAGCTGGTGGACTGGCTGCGGGCCATGGTGGCCGGCGGCGTGGACCCCCGGAAGATCGAGCGGGAGATCCCCTTTGCCGGCGTGCTGCTGAAAAAGGACAAGGACCTCACCCTTCTCCAGAACGCGAAACGGTAAGGGCCTATGTTCGTCGCATTTTTCTATCTGCTGCGCCGGCGGGGCCTGGACGTGTCCCCCAACGAGTGGATGACCCTGCTGGAGGGCATGGAGAAGGGCCTCCACGGCGCCACGCTCACGGGGTTCTACCACCTGTGCCGGGCCATTGTGGTCAAGAGCGAGGTGGAGTTTGACCGCTTCGACCAGGCGTTTTTGGAGTTCTTCCAGGACATCCCCTTCAAGGGCGAGCTGCCGGAGGAGCTGCTGGACTGGCTGGAGCACCCGGCGGAGGACCTGAAGCGGACCATCTACGACCTCTGGAGCGAGGAGTTCCCGGACGAGTCCATGGAGGAGCTCCTAAAGCGCCTGGAAGAGCGGCTGGGGGAGCAGGACTCCGAGCACAACGGCGGCAGCTACTGGGTGGGCACCCAGGGCAAGACCCCCTGGGGCAACAGCGGCTGGCACCCCAACGGCATCCGCATCGGCGGCCAGGGCCAGTACAAGACCGCCATGGCCGTGGCGGGAGAGCGGAAGTTCCGGGACTTCCGCAAGGACAACACCCTGGATACCCGCCAGTTCCAGATGGCCTTCCGCCTCCTGCGGCAGCTGTCGGTCCAGGCGGAGAGCGCGGAAAAGGAGCTGGACGTGGACAACACGATCCACGACACCTGCGAGAACGCCGGGTCCCTCCAGGTCCGCTACAAAAACCCCCGGAAGAACACCGTAAAGGTCCTGATGCTCATGGACTCCGGCGGGTCCATGGAGTACTACGCGGGTCTTTGCAGCCAGCTGTTCCAGGCGGCCACCAAGTCCAACCGCTTCAAGGAGCTCCACACCTACTACTTCCACAACTGCATCACCTCCACCGTCTTCCGGGGTCCCCAGCTCTGGCGGGACGGCGAGGTGAACACGGAGTGGCTGCTCCAGAACTACGACAGCAGCTACAAGGTCATCATCGTGGGCGACGCCGCCATGAATCCCCATGAGCTGCGGGAGAAGCAGTACCAGTGGGGGCGGGGGACCTACGGTCCCTCGGGGCTGGACTGGCTGGACCGGTTCAAAAAGCACTACCCCTACCTCATCTGGCTGAACCCGGAGCCCCTGCCGGCCCGGAAGAACTACTGGACCCAGACCCACCTGTATCTGGCGGAGCTGTTCGAGATGTACGATCTCTCCGCCGAGGGACTGGAAAAGGGCATGAAGCGGCTGATGGTCCGTCGGTAGGGCCGTCTGATGCGCCTGGTCTTCATCTGTCTTGGTGTTCCTGAGGCGTGTCTTGGTGTTCCTGAGGCGAAGCAGGCCGGTATGCACAGGGCGCGGTTTCGCCGGCCTGGACCTGAGGGCCTTCCGCGGCGCGCCGGGTCGTCGCGCCCTGCACACATCGGGAACATGAAACCGAAGGGAACACATACCTTTGAAGCGGTCATCGGAATGTGCTAAGTGCGGGGAAACCCGCTTCGCCAATCTCTGCCTGCGGGCGGTGAAAGGGTCTCCAGGGACCGTTTCACCGCCCGCTCTGCCGCTTTGGCCCCGTCCCCCGGCCGCGCCTCCCGGCGCCGGACAGAACCTCCTCCCGGTCTGTCTAATCCCCCCGGCCCGCGGGCAATACTATCCTCATCAGGCCGCCTGTTTCCGCGCCGACGCCCGGCCGCTCTGCGGCCCGCTGCGGGGAGCGTCGGAAGGCGGCATCGCGAGGAGGATGTGAGATGCGTTATTTCCATGGCACGGGGCAGCCGGGCCCCTATTTCGAGGGCTGGTACCTGAAGCACCAGAGTCCGGACGGGAGGGCCCTTGCCCTGATCCCCGCGTTCCATATCGACGCCGCCGGACGCCGCAGCGCGTCGCTCCAGGTGCTCACAGAGGACCGGTCCTGGTGGCTTCCATACCCGGACACGCAGTTCCGGGCAGCGCCGGAGCGGTTTCGGGTCCAGCTGGGCCCCTCCCGCTTCAGTGAACGGGGCCTGGAGGTGGCCGTCCGCCAGGGGGATCTTTCCCTCCGGGGCACGCTGCACTACGGTCCCTTCACTGCCCTTTCCTCCGATATCATGGGGCCCTTCCGCTTTCTTCCGGGGATGCAGTGTACCCACGGCGTCTACAGCATGGGCCACAGTCTCAGCGGCTCCCTCTGTCTCAACGGGGAGCGCCTGGACTTCTCCGGCGGCCGCGGCTATCTGGAGACGGACCGGGGCCGGTCGTTTCCAAACGTCTATCTCTGGACCCAGTGCGCCTGGCAGGCGCCGGAGCGCGGCAGATTGATGCTGGCCGCCGCCTCGGTGCCTCTGCCGGCGGGGCATTTTACGGGCTGTATCTGTGCGGTCATATACCGGGGCCGGGAATACCGCCTTGCCACCTACCTGGGTGCCAGAATCGAGGCGTGGTCCCCCGCGGGAGCCGTCATCCGGCAGGGCCGCCTCCGCCTGCGCGCAGACCTGCTGGAGGCGCGGCAGCAGCTCCTCCGGGCCCCGGCGCAGGGCCGCATGGAGCGGACCATCCACGAAAGTCTCTGCGCCGTGGTGCGATACCGCCTCTGGCAGTCCGGCGAGCTGCTGTTCGATCACACGGACCGGCTGGCCAGCTTCGAGTATTCCGACAGGCGTCCACCCCCCTCCGGAGGCCCCCTGTAGGACAGGGCGCCGCTGTCCGCTGCACGGGAGAGGCCCCGGGACAATGGCTTGTCCCAGGGCCTCCGGTCAATGTCCTCTGTGCTTTTCCCGCTGCTTCTCCCGGCGCAGGGCGTACTGCCGCGCCTGCTCCTCCTCCCGCTGCCGGCTGGAGGCCTTCCTGGCGGCAGCCTTTCCCTGCTCCCGCTGCAGCTGGAGCGCCTGCTGGGCCTTGGTGCCCGGCCGGTGCGGCTCCACCTGCCGCCGGATCTCCCGCTGTCTCCGCTTGGGGCTGACGCTCCGCTCCGTCTCCCGCTCCGCCCGGACAGCTGGGCTGAACCGCAGCTGCCGCCAGTGCTCCAGCAGGAAGGCGTAGACCTCGCCGTCCCGGGGCTCTGCCCCGAAGACCACGCGGCAGACCTCGTAGGCCCCGCCCCCGCCCCGCTCGTAGAGGCACACCCAGAAGGGGTCCTCAAAAAAGACGGTCAGCCTGGTGTATCCGGTCTCCATATGCACTTCCTCCTTTACCCTGCCGGGCAGAGATCGCTCTGCCGGACAGGCCGTTGAAATCACCCGGAGAAGGGACAACCAAGGAGGCAGGTTACTGATCCCCCCGGCAGAGGGGGACGCCCGGACTACCAACCGGGCCGTGTTTTCATCTCCGGGCCGCCTGTGGGAAAACCGGGGTTCCCGGCTGATCCATCTCGGCGGCTGGGCATATGATAGCATATGGGGCACTTCGCCGTCAAGGACGCAGGGGACCCGTATCCGGCGACGGCATTTGAGGGGTTCAAAAGGGAGGTGCCCCGCAATTGAGCTTCGCAGCGGCGCCCTGAGGCCGGTATGCCGCCAACCGGGAGAACCTCGCGGAAAGATCAAACACTTTGGCCATATTTTGCAAAATGAATTGCATCAGAGGGAAATCTCTGTTATAATATGCCATGATAATGGGTATCAGTCTGTCTGAGGACGGGCTGGTCGAAAAATACGACGCAGATGCGGCATCTCCAAGTTCCCGCAGATAGAGAGGGGGAACCTATGGCAACGCTTCAGGAGAGAGGACAGACCGGCGGATGTGTGGACGCCGGTCTGGAGGACGAACAGGTCCGCGGGCGTGTGGACGCGGATCTCAATGGGGAACAGATTGACGAGCATACGGACAGCGGACAGACCGGCGGGGATGTGGACGGCGGTCTGGATAATGCGCAGATGGACAGATCATTAGACCCGGACACAGGAGCGCGCGGCGAATGTGCGGATGCAGATCCAGGCCGGGAACCACCTGATAATGGTCAGGATGCAGAATCAGACAGCGGACAGACCGCAGATTTTACGGGGTCGAAATCAGGATCTCTATTGGTGGACTCCGAAATCATAGCGCTTTGTTCCAAGGGAAAGCTGATCACATCGGGGTACCGCCGGGAGAACGTGGAGTCCGTCTCCTATAATCTGACCATCAAGAGGATCATCACCTGGAAGTTGAAAAGTCCTCCGAAGGACCCTAAGGACATCCAGCCGGATGACGTTGAAATCATCTATAAATCCTCTGTGCGGCTGGCTCCCAACGAGACCGTATTTGTCAGCACAGGAGAGCGGCTCCAGATGCCGCCCAATATTGTGGGGCGGATTGTAGAGCGGAACAGCCTCATGCGGATTGGGCTGCTGGTCTCCGGACCTCAGTATCAGCCCGGGCACAACACCTCCATCTTCCTGCGGGTATGCAACCTGTCCAACTACGATATGGAGCTTGAGGAGGGCGACCCCATTGCGCAGATCTGTTTTGAGTTCTTGAGTCAGGCGCCGCAGCGGCGTTACGGCGCGGATAAAGGCGATCAGTATCAGGGAGAGACGGATTTCGCGATTCCGCTGCAATACATTCGGGAACACATAACGGAGCCCTCGGATCTCCAGCAGAAGATGGATAATCTGGAGGCCCGGATCTACACGGTGGTGGCGGCCTTCATCGGGGCCTTCGTCTCCGTCCTGAGCCTGCTGGTAGTAAACTTCAGCGCATTAGAGGGGAAAAGCCTTGAGGAAATCGTGGTGGTAAACATCTCCCTTGCGGTCTGCATTACCATGATCCTGGGCATTGTGCTCCACTTTTGCAGATTGCTGACCGGTCCTCCTGGTCCCTCAAAATAGCAGGGTAACATCCAACAAAAAGGGTAAGGTTATGATATGAGAGTATATGTTGCTTCCAGATACCAGCTTCCCATCAACAACACGGTGAAGAACCGTCTGGAGGAGCACGGCATCGACGTGTTTTTGCCGAAGGACATCAATGTGGACGCCCAGACCCCGGAGGAACTGCAGCAGGTGTACCAGACCTGTTTCCAGGAGATCGCCCAATGCTGTGACGTGATCCTCTTCATTTACCCCTTCGGGCTCAGTGTGAGCGCGGAATTCGGCGCGGCCGCCATGCTGAAATTTCTGGGCCGCGAGAAGAAACTGCTTTTGCTGAATCTCAGCGGCGAACCCATATGCAAGGCGGAGAAAGAGGCCATGATCCGCCCCGCCGTGGACCAGGTCTTCTCCAAGCTGGAGGACGTGGTCTCCTATCTCGCCAAGCTGGCAGAGTAACTGCGCAGGCGCTCTGAAATCCGAAGATTTCAGAGCGCTTTTTTGTAAAAACCCCCATTTACCTCCGTACTCCTGATGTGTGGAGGGCGCGGCGACCCGGCGCTCCGTTCCATCGGGTCAGGGGCTTTCCTGCGGCGCGCCGAGTCGTCATGCCCTGCGCAGCCGGCCTGGAACACAGCGGGAAATGGGGAGTTCACAAAAAGATGCCGCCCATACGGGCGGCATCCTGCAGACACATGCTTTTGAATCAGCGCTTAGAGAACTGCGGTGCGCGGCGGGCGGCCTTGAGGCCGTACTTCTTGCGCTCCTTCATTCTGGGATCGCGGGTGAGGAAGCCGGCCTTTTTCAGGATGGGACGGTTATCCTCGCTGGCCAGCAGCAGGGCCCGGGCAATGCCGTGGCGCAGAGCGCCGGCCTGGCCGCTGACGCCGCCGCCGGTGACGGTGGCCACGATGTCCATCTTGCCGGTATTGCCGGTGGCCTCCAGGGGCTGGCGGACCACCATCTTCAGGGTGTCCAGGCCGAAGTACTCGTCGATGTCCCGGCCGTTGATGGTGATGGAGCCGGTGCCG
>JAHZBA010000024.1 GCA_019423635.1 Clostridiales bacterium | reverse complement strand
GCCGTGCACGGTCCAAAAGAGAAAAAGACGCTGGTGGCGAGAACTTGCCCTGCGGCCAAGTTTCGCCAATATACGGGAGTTGTCCCCGCCCGGCTTGGGTGGAAACTTGATAGCCCCTGCCGGCGCGCGCCGTCCCGCTCAGGTGAAGGACCTTTGACCCGCGTGAAGAGACTTCTGGCGGAGACTGTTGGGAGGTTGACGGACGGTCCCTGCTTCTAATTCCGCGCTTTCCGCTTCGCTAAGCGCTCCCCTGGTGCTCTATAGGGTCCTTGTTCTCCTTCGTAGGGCGCGAGGAGGTGAATTGGCCCAACGGGCCAAGAGAAGCTGGCCTGGGCCACGACTCGGCGCGCCGCTCTGCGGACCTGGATGACGACCCAGTACGCCGCCCCCTTGCCTCTCCCTCTGGGAGAGGTGGCACCGCCGCAGGCGGTGACGGAGAGGGTTCCCCCGCCTCAACCTCCGGCTCCCCGATCAACCCCGCGGACCATCTGCCCCTCTGTAGCGGCGGCCTGTGGCCGCCACCATCCTTCCTACGGGCTCCAAATCTCTTCCCTTTCGTAGGGCGCGAGGAGGTGAATTGGCCCAAGGGGCCAAGAGAAGCTGGCTTGGGCCACGACTCGGCGCGCCGCTCTGCGGACCTGGATGACGACCCAGTACGCCGCCCCCTTGCCTCTCCCTCTGGGAGAGGTGGCACCGCCGCAGGCGGTGACGGAGAGGGTTCCCCGCCTCAACCTCTGCCCCCCAACCAACCCCGCGGCCCATCCGCCCTCCGGAAGGGGGTCTCGGCAGGACAGGGGACAGCCTCGATCAAACAGATGTTTCACGTGAAACACTCCCTCTCAGCAAAAACAGGACCAGGCTTTCGCCTGGTCCTGTCTCTTTATTCTGTTACAGCCCTTCAAACAGCGCCGCGCTGGGCTCCAGATAGCCCAGGTCCCCGGTGCGCTCTTTTAAGTTCCTCACGCCGGTGCGCTTTTTTCCCAGGGAGGCGCCTTTCAGCTTTTCAAGGCCCGTCTCCGGCACGTCCTTGAACTCCAGGACCCTCTTCTCCCGGGCCAGGTCCAGCAGGCGCTGGCCCTTTTCCGTGCGGACAATCACCTGGTTCCAACCCTTGTCCACATCCCAGCCGTCGGCACTGCGGGCGCCGCCGACAGAGAGGTCGGCAAACTCCGCCGTCATGTCCGTGCAGTAACGGCAGCCGGAGCGGACCAGGGGCGTCACCTCGTCCAGGTTCACGGAGACCGTCTCCCCGCCCTCCTGCCGCAGCTCCAGGGAGTGGTATTTGCTGGGGGGAATGTCCGTGTGGGTGACCTCCCGGGCGTGCCGGGCCGTCAGGTCCCGCAGGCCCGTCCAGTCCAGGCCCCAGCCGCAGAAGAGGCCGAAGACCATGCCGATGCGCTCCGGGTGGTGATCGTGCTCCGGCAGGGGGTTGGCCATCATCTTATAGACCGCCAGGGTCTTGCAGGGCGTGCCCACCACGCCGATGCGGCGGTAGGTGCCCTCCTGGAGGGCCCGGTTCAGTACCGCCAGGGTGGGCGGAATCTGGAAGCTGCTGCCGCCGCAGGCGCGGACCTCCTCCGGCGTGGCGGCCAGGACGCCCTCCGGCTCCAGTCCGCCCTGGGAGCGGGTGAGCACCGCTGCGTCCAGGAGGCCCTCTTTGATTGCCAGCTCCACCAGGGCGGTCACGGTGCCGCCGTGCTGGGCACCGGATCGAATGGACGGATCGGCGGCCCGGGTCAGGTACAGCCCCCGGAAGGGGCCGATCTCCGGAAGGATTGTCTCGCCGGGGAAGCAGGCGCGCCGCAGGGCCTCCAGATCCGTGGGCATCCGGGGGCAGAACCGCTGGCAGCGGCCGTCCTTTCGCTCGCAGTCAAAGTAGCAGAAGGTCCTCCCCTCCGCGGAGTCCCAATAGGGGCACATCCCCTGACAGGCCCCGCAGCCGGTGCAGAGGCCGGGGCGGATGACCTGAGTATCCAATGCAATCGTACTGAGCATAGCTTTCCCCTCCTTACACCAGAACCTGCGGGAAGGGGAAGATCTCCAGGGAGATCTCCCGGGCCTCCGCGGGGACGTAGTCCGCCAGGGTGTGATTCATATTGCACAGGTGCTCCTGATAGAGGTATGCGTAGCCGGGCTTCTGGGGGGCCAGAAAGCCCTGCGCATAGAGCAGCGGCGTCAGAGCGGAGAAGCGGGTGTCCCCGGGCAGGGAGAGCGTCAGGGGCGCTCCGGTTACGGGGTGGAGGAAGCGTACCTGCAGGTCAGCCATGGGATGCCGCCCCCTTTCCCGCGGCCTCGCAGCCCATGGCGAAGGCCCTTTGGTTGATCTCCAGCACCCTGCCCCGGAAGCGCTGGCAGAGGATCTTCTCCAGATCCTCCCGGCTCAGGGGGGCGCCGGGCAGCTGGGTGAAGGCGCCCAGAAGGGCGATGTTGGCCGCCTTGGAATCCCCGGCCTCCATGGCGATGTCCGCCGCGTGTACCGCCACGGCCAGGGCCGTCAGCTCCCGGATCTCCTCAGCCAGGGCGTCCAGGGGCGGATAAGTCTGGCTGCCCTGGAGGACCCCCAGGGGGTAGACCGGCCGGGGGTCGTAGACCACGGTGGTCTGGGCCCCCGCGTACTTGCGGACCATCCGCAGGGTCTCCAGGGGCTCGAAGCCCACGATGAGGTGGGCCTCCCCGGCGGGAATCAGGACGCTGGGGTCCATGGAGGCGGACACCCGCACGTGGCTCATGACGGAGCCCCCCCGCTGGGAGGCGCCGTAGGTCTCGCCAATGGCCACCCGATAGCCCCGGTCGCACATGGCGGTGCCCAGGATCTCCGCCGCCAGGACGTTCCCCTGCCCGCCGATGCCGCAGACCACGATGTTCAAAGGATCAAATTTCAAGGTGCTCATGCGTCCTCACCTCTTTCCACTTGGATGGCTCCCGCGGGGCAGAACTTGGCGCACACGCCGCAGCCCACGCAGGTCACCGGGTCGATCTGCGCCTTGCCGTTTGTGAAGTCCCAGGTGTTGCCGGGGCAGCCCCAGACCCGGCTGCAGTACTTGTCGCACCCGCAGCCCTCGCCGATGCACTTGGACTGGTCCACCCAGACCTTCACCGGCCGCCTGCGCTGCTTGGCCGTCAGCGTGGCGCAGGGCTGGCGCATGATGAGGACGTTCATGCCGTCCCGGTCCAGAAGCCGCCGCAGCGTCTTCTCCGCCTCCTGCACGTCGAAGGGGTCGGCCACCTCCACGGCGCAGCCGATGGCCTCCAGAATTTTCTGGATGTCCATGGGCTTGGCCTGCTTTCCCATGGCGGTGAGGCCGGTGCCGGGGTGGGGCTGGAAGCCCGTCATGGCCGTGGCAGAGTTGTCCAGGACGATCAAAAGCATGTTGGCGCTGTGGTAGGTGGCGTTGATGACGCCGGGGAGGATCGTGTGGAAGAAGGTGGAGTCGCCGCACATGGTGACCACCTTCTGGTCCAGGCCGTAGTGGGTCAGCTGGCCCAGGCCCTCGGCGATGCTGACGCCGGAGCCCATGCAGTTGCACACCTGGTAGCCGTACTGGCCCGCGGACTGGCCGGCCATGAAGTAGCAGCCGATGTCGCCCACCACCACGCCGGGCCGCTTCTCCTGCCGCAGGACCCGCTTCAAAAGGTGGAAGGTGGCCCGGTGGGGGCACCCGGCGCAGAAGGTCATCTCCCGGACCGGGAGCTCCAGATGGGAGGCGAGCTTTTTCTCCGGCAGGGCCGCGCCGGTGAAGGCGGCGATGGCGGCGGTCACATTGTCCGGGTCCAGCTCCCCCACGGCGGGCAGGATGCCGTCACAGCGGCCGCAGAAGTCCAGGGCCAGCCTGTGCTTTCCCGCCAGGGCCTGGAGGTGCCGCTCCAGGAAGGGGTCCACCTCCTCCAAAACCAAAACCTTCTCCGCCGTGCGCAGGTACTTGAGGAGGGTCTCCTCCGGCAGCGGCCAGAGGGTGCCCAGGCTCAAAAGGCCGGTCTCCGCCTCCACGTGGAGACGGCGCAGGGCCTCCTGGGCGTAGAGCCGCCCGGTGCCGCCGGCCACAATCAGGGCCCTGGGGGCCTGGGGGCCGGTGTAGTGGTTATATGTACCGGCTTCGTAGGCCTCCCGCAGGGCCTCCAGCTTGTCCAGCATGGGCTGGTGCTGGTAGCACACACACACCATCCGGTCCCACTCCCGGATGGGCTCCAGGGGCCGGGGCCGCTCCGGCAGGGGGCCCAGGGTGACATTGCCCCGGCCATGGCAGACCCGGGTGGTGAGCCGGAGGATCACGATCTGGCCGGTGCGCTCCGAGAGGTCGAAGGCATAGGGAACCATGTCCTTGGTCTCCTGCATACAGGTGGGCTCCAGCAGGGCGACGCTGGCGGACTCCGCCTGCCAGCGGGAGTCGAACTCGTTGGTGCTGGAGTGGGCGCTGGGGTCGTCGGAGGTGACGATGACCAGCCCTCCCTTCACGCCGTGCTGGGCGGCGCAGTGCAGAGCGTCCGCCGTGCACAAAAGGCCGTTCTGCTTTACGATGCAGAGAGCCCGGCCCCCGGCGAAGGAGGCGCCGATGCAGGCCTGCAGGGCGCAGACCTCGTTGGTGGACCACTCCGCGTAAAAATTCCGCTCCTCCGCGATCTTTCCCAGCATCCCCAGGATCTGGGAGGACGGGGAGCCGGGGTAGGAGGCGGCAAAGTGAATGCCGGCTTCCACGGCGCCCCGGACAATGGCCTCGTTGCCCTGCATCAGGGCGACGGCGCCGGGGGTTCCCCCCGTCATTGTCCATTCCATAGTGCTCACCCTCTCTTTGATGAAATCGTGGGGCGGCCGGGAGGCCGCCTCCTGGTGCCAGTTTGTTGATTTTGCGTTTTTTATTGTAGCACGTTCCGCGGGAAATGCAAGGGCGGGAAGGAGGGCGGAGGCGTCTAAATTTGCATTTCTAAAGCTGCTGTCAAGGGGGATGTGAGATTTGCCCTCTACAGGAAGAAATTTTTAAGAAATACTTTTTTGTGAGAGCGCTTGTAAAACGGAAAATAAAGTGCTATAATTTTTATGACAAGTAAGCAGGGGAGCTTGTTTGACAGGCTGAGAGGAAGTGTTTAACTTCGACCCTAGAACCTGATGCGGGTAATGCCGCCGGAGGAAGTTGCAGGATTAGAGCTGTACTTTTTTAGGGGGCACCGTGGAAGGGTGTCCCCTGTTTTTTTGATGCTCTTTTTGCAAAAGGTGGTGAGAACGGCATCCGCGGCCAGCCCGCGGCGGGTCAAGGGGGAGCGCCCTGGACCTTGTATGACAGCGATGGGAAGCCGTGTTCCGGCGTGAGAGGGAGCCAGAAAGCTTCGACCGACCTTCCAACTGCGGCCCAGCCGCAGGATCTTTTGAGGAAGCGCCGCTGTAACAGGTCGTTTTCTCTGTCCGAAAAGGAGTGCTTCTATGAAAACAAATGTGGGATTTGCAACCAGAAAGCTGGTGCTCACGGCCATGCTGGCCTGTCTGGCCTTTGTGCTGAACACCTGCGTCTACTTTCCATCCATGGCGCCCTTCCAGCATTTTGTGGATGTGCTGGCGGCGGTGTTTCTGGGACCCTGGTACGGGTGCGCCAGCGCGTTCCTGTGCGGCGTTATGCGGATGATGACCGGACGCACCATCCAGGCGGTAGCCGGAGCAATTTTCGGCCCCGTTTTGGGCGGGCTGTTCTGGCAAAAGACCAAAAACATCTACCTGGTCTTCTTGGGCGAGGTAATTGGCACCGGTTTCTGCGGAGCGATGGCTGCCTATCCGCTGATGAAGTGGTTTTATGCGCTGGACGCGCAGTCTCCCTTTTACTACATCCCCTTCTACACCCCCTCCGCCGTGGTGGGGGCGGCAATGGGAGTGGCCGTCCTGCTGATTCTGCAGCGGAGCGGCGTTTTGAACCGAATGCTGGCGAAGCTGAACGGAGGCGGGTCCTGATGGAGGCGCACATAGATGTACTGCGGCGGGGGCGCCTGCCCGGGTGATCCGCCCCATCACGCCGGAGGACACCATTCTGAATCTGTTCCGGGAGATCCCCTGAACTCTCCGGGAAAAGGCCAGAAGAACCCAAAAGAACCTCCCCCGGGACACCGTTTCGTGTCCCGGGGGAGGTTTGTATCCGGAAGAGGGCCTCTCACCTTCCCAGCTTCCGCAGGGCCTCCAGGGCCTCCTGGAGATCCCGGGCGGCGGCGGAGGGGTTGTTCTCCAGAATCCGCAGGGAGCGGTGATAGGGCCGGGAGGCCCGGGTCCGGAGCGCCGCCTGACGGGCCCGGAGCTTTTCCAGCAGCTCCGCCTCCGCCGGCTTGTCCTCCAGCACCTCGGCGATGGCCTCCAGGGCCTTCAGGCGGGCCTCGGTGCGGCGGCGCAGGGCCTCCTCGATCCGCTCCCGGCGGCGGACCTTCCGCTCCTGACGCTGCTCCCGGTGCTCCTGGAGCTCCGTCTGGAGGTGTTCCTGTAGCAGGAGCTTGTCCAGCTCCGTCCGCTCCCGGAAGCGGCGCAGATCCTCCTCCGCGAAGGCGGCGGCCACCTCCGCCCGTTTGGCAAGACGCCGCAGCTCCTCGTTCTCCTCCGTGAGCTTTGTGAGGACCTCCCGGAGATCCAGGGCCGCCTGGACGGACCGGACGGCGTCCACCGTAAAGGCGGCGGTGAGGGCGAAGGCCAGGGGGTCCACGAACCAGTCCGGCACCCGGGAGAGCAGCCGCCCCACCGGCGGGTGGAGATACCGCACCAGCAGGATGGAGAAGAAGCCCCAGGCGATGGAGCTGGAAAGGCAGATGTGGCCGTTGAGCTGGAAGCGCTGGTGGGAGTAGTCCCAGTAGCGGACCTTGAAGATCCGCTCCATGGCGGCGCCCACCACGTACTCCAGCGCCGTGGCGGCGATCATGCCGAAGAGCCACACCAGCCGCAGGTCGTTTTCCACCGGCAGCGTGACAAAGAGAATGAGAATGGCCCCGGAGCCGTAGATGGGCAGCAACGGCCCGCGGAGGAACCCCCGGTTCACCCAGCGGCGCTGGCGGGCGGAGACGTAACAGGACTCCCACACCCAGCCGCAGAAGCAGTAGAAAAAGAACAACAGGACCCACTGGTCCGTGGTGTAGATGTGCATCGCGATCCCCCCGTGAAGCTTGATCTCTCTTATCGGTATCTATCTATATAGTATAATATATAATATTATATTGATCTATCTGAATCTCTGCAATATGAGAACGGAGTCTCACTCCAGCACGACCCGGAAGTCCCCCCGGGCGGCGGCCTCCGCCCGGCGGCGCTTTTCCTCCGACAGCGCGTCCAGGAGCTGGCCGATGATCCGGTTGGAGACCAGGAAGCCCCGGGGCGTCAGGCGCCAGCGGCCCTCCTCCTCCACGGCGTAGCCGGCCTCCCGGCAGGCGGTGAGCACCGGCAAAAAGCAGGAGAAGCGGCGGCGGAAGCGCTGTTCAAATTCCCGGGGGTCCAGGCCCTCCGCCGTGCGGCAGCGGAGCATGATCCACTCCGTGTCCCGCTCCAGCGCCGGAATCCGCTCACTCTCCGAGAGCAGAGGCGCGTGCTCCCGGACGCCCCGGATGTACCCCTCCAGATCCCGGTCGTAGGCGTAGCGGGTGTCCCCGAAGTCCGAGTGGGCGCCGGGGCCGAAGCCGGCGTACTCCGAGAGGGTCCAGTATTTGAGGTTGTGGCGGGACTCCCGGCCGGGCCTTGCGAAGTTGGAGATCTCGTATTGCCGGTAGCCGTGGCGGGCCAGGTCCTCCACCGTCCATAAGTACATCTCCGCCTGGGTCTCGTCCCCCGGCAGGGCCAGGGTGTCCCGGCGGGCGTAGAGGGGAGTGCCCTCCTCCACCTGGAGGCCGTAGCAGCTCAGGTGCTCCGGCGTCAGATCCTCGGCGGCGGCCAGATCCGACCGCCAGCGGTCCAGGGTCTGGCCGGGCAGGCCGTAGATCAGGTCCAGGGAGAGGTTGTCAAAGCCCGCTTTGCGGGCGGCGTCCACGGCGGCGCGGGTGTCGGCGGAGGTGTGAATCCGGCCCAGGACCGCCAGGGCGCCGTCGTCGGCGGACTGCATCCCCAGGGAGAGGCGGTTGAAGCCCGCCTTGCGCAGGGTGCGCAGCATTCTCCAGTTCCCCGCGGACTCGGGGTTGGCCTCCAGGGTGATCTCCGGGTCTCTGGCGAGGCGGTATTTCTTTTCAATGGTCTTTAAGAGCTTCCCCAGCCGCTTCTCCCCCAGAAGCGTGGGGGTGCCGCCGCCGAAATACACCGTGTCCACCGTGTGGCCGGAGGAGGCGGAGGCGGTCTCCGCCAGATGGGTGCAGAGGGCGGCGATGTAGTCATCCATGCGGCCGTCCTGGCCGGGCAGGGAGTAGAAATCGCAGTAGGCGCACTTCTGGCGGCAGAAGGGGATGTGGATGTACAGGCCCAGAGGCCGGAGGGGTTCTCTCATGATACGCGCTTC
The DNA here is from genome assembly GCA_019423635.1 of Clostridiales bacterium. GTDB lineage: Bacteria > Bacillota > Clostridia > Oscillospirales > Oscillospiraceae > Oscillibacter. The sequence continues at coordinate 35,155 of JAHZBA010000024.1, read as the reverse complement.
CTTCCTGGCCATCTCCTTAGAGCGGGGATGGGGTTGTCCGCGGTGCGGCGCCCGTACAGCCGCCCGGCGTCTCCGCGGCACCAAAGCCGGCGGACCGGTTTTGACGATGCTGACAGTATACCGTGTTTCGCTGTCGTTTTCAAGAAATTCCAGGGGAAGGCCGTACAATTCCGGCGGCGCCGCCGACGGCGAGTCACCGCAGCTGCAAAGCGGCGAGACGGCAGACGATACATAGAGCGGTTCCCGGCGGGAAATACTGAGGGGGAAAGGAAGTGTTTCCAATGGACATGTCTGAACAGGAGTATCAGCAGTATGTGCAGCAAAAAGCCAGGAAGTCCCCGATTGTCAAGGACACCGCCCTGGCGTTTTTGGTGGGAGGGCTGATCTGCGTGCTGGGCCAGGCGATTCAGGAGGGCTGGAAGGCGGCGGGACTGTACGAGGAGGCCGCCGGCACCGCCGCCTCCTGCACCCTGGTGTTCCTCTCGGCGCTGTTGACGGGGCTGAATCTCTACAATAAGCTCGCCCGCTTCGGCGGCGCGGGGACGCTGGTGCCCATCACCGGCTTTGCCAACGCCGTGGTCTCCCCCGCCATCGACTTCAAGAGCGAGGGCCTTGTGACCGGCATGGCGGCGAAGATGTTCACCGTGGCCGGACCGGTGATCGTCTTCGGCACCCTGGCCAGCGTGATCTACGGCGTGATTTTGCAGCTTTTCCATCTGGTATGATCCTAATTTCAAATAAAACTATAGCAAACATGCTGACAAAGTGTGACCCTCTCAGTCAGCCTGCGGCTGACAGCTCCCCCAGAGGGGGAGCCAAGTTTGCCGCAGCACACCTTGCCTCTCCCCCTGGGAGAGGTGGCACCGCTGAAAGCGGTGACGGAGAGGGCCTGCTGCCGGACTTCCTAGTCAAAACACGGTACATTTATATGTGCCGGCAGGCGATGCCTGCTTTGAAAATCGAAATACCGATTTTCAAGTGTTTTGACGATAGCAAAAGCTTTTCAAGCTTTTTAATGGATTCTAATATGAGGGGCAGAAGACTGCCCCGCGGCAAAAAACGCCCCGCGCCGGAAAACGGCGCGGGGCGCAGCTTGTCAAAGAACTTCTGACAGACAGTTCAGGCGCCCTCTTTGAGGGAGCTGTCGCGGCGGAGCCGTGACGGATGAAGGCCTGAAAGTCAAGGCGCGCCTCCGGGGGCCGCCGTCAGGTGGTTCCCCGGTTTTTCAGCTGGGCGGCGAAGATGTTCTGGGAGATCCGCTCCTGATCCGTCTCGTTCAGCTCCAGGAAGCGGCAGCCGTACTCAAACTTTCCGCCGCCCTTGTCAATGATGCGCAGCACCTGACAGAACACAATCGAGGTATCCCGGTCCTCCAGCAGCTTCACCTTCAAGAGGAGCTTGTCGCCGTCGTGAAAGACGTGGTCCGTGCCGATGCAGGCGCCCCCGATGCTGATGTTCACCAGCTTGCAGGGGAGCTCCTCCCGGCTGCCGAAGCCGCCGAAGGGGGTGAACGCCGCGTCCAGGTTGGTGTCCAGCCGGAAAAAGGCCCGGTCGTTGCCCTCCTTGCAGATGACCAGATCCTCCACGTGCCAGATGTGCTTGGGCAGCGGAGAGATGCTCCCCTCCATATACACCGCCTTCCGGGTGCGGTCGTTGTAGCCCCGGATCTGCACCCGCAGGGGCTCCGGGTCCTGGGCCTCCCCGTCCCCGGAGGACAGGTCCTCGGGGTGCAGGCCCTCGGAGAACTGGTAGAGCTCCGCCTTGCCGTTCCAGGGACTCATGAGCTTGGCGCCGAAGAGCAGATGGCCCTCCGGGGTCGTGACCTCCACCCGCATACCGGAGTAGATTCGGCGCTCCTCCTCTTCCCCGGACTCCTCCTCCGGAGGCAGGTCCTTTTTTCTGAAACGATCAAAAAGTCCCATGACGTCCTTCCTCCTCCCCTGCCAGGGACGGATCAGATGGTTTTTTCCCGCCAGTGGTTGGTCCGGCCGTCGGACCACACCACCTGGTTTCTGCCGAAGCGCTTGGCGTCGTACAGCATGGTGTCTGCAATCTTCAGATAGGTCTCATAGGAGGTATCCGCCTGGGGCAGCACGGTGACGCCGCCGATGCTGACGGTGACCCAGGGGGACACGGAGGGATTATGGGGAATCCGGAGGTCCTCAATGGCCTGACGGATTTTTTTCAGGTGAGAAAAGGCCTTCTCCACCTCGTCGCCTACCAGGAAGGCCACAAATTCCTCTCCGCCGTAGCGGGCGAAGAAGTCCGTGCTGCGGCGCAGATGCTCGGAGGCCGTCTGGGCCACGGAGGCGATGACCCGGTCTCCGGCGGGGTGGCCGAAGGTGTCGTTATAGACCTTGAATTTGTCGATGTCGAACATGCAGACGGAAAAGGGCACCTGGAGCCGCGCCGCCTCCTGCCACTTGACGACGCTGTAGTGGTCATGCCGGCGGCGGTTGGCAACCCCCGTGAGCTGATCGGTCATGGACTGATCCTCCACCTGCTTGCGGTACTGGTAGAGCTTGATGTGGGTGTTGACCCGGGCCTTGACAATCAGCGGGTGAAAGGGCTTGACAATATAGTCCACGGCGCCCAGCATGAGGCCCCGCTGCTCGTGCTCGATGGCGTTGAGGCTGGTGATCAAAATGACGGGGATGCGCTGGGTGAGGAGCTCCTCCTGGAGCGTTTTTAACAGCATGAAGCCGTCCATGTCCGGCATGATGACGTCCAGCAGCACCAGGGCGAACTCCCCGGAGCTGGCAAGGCGGAGTCCATCCCGGGCGGTGTGGGCCAGGGTTACCTCGTAGTCCTCATCCAGGATGGATTTTAATTGGGTGGCCTGCAGGACGCTGTCATCGACAATCAAGACTTTTTCCATAATTTGGAGCCTCCGTTTCGGACAGGATCAATGTCCGCTGTTCTGGCACTTTACGATATTATAGACGAAAATTCCGGAAAGGGCAAGAGGCATTTGCCGTACCGGAGGAGAAAAAGTGCCCGTCAGGAAAAATTTTTCTTGACTTTCCCGGGGATTCCTATATAATAATAGGGCCCGCCATTTGCGGGGAATCCTTGCTCTCATCTGAGGATGAGGGCCATTTGTCCAAAAGGAGGTGCAACAATGGCAAAGGTTTCTGCCAATTACGAGGCCGTGTATATCATCGACCCTGCACAGGGCGAGGAGGGCACTGCCGCGCTGGTGGCCAAGTTCCAGACGCTGGCCGAGCAGAACGGCTCCGCCGTGGAGGTGGAGGAGTGGGGCAGCCGCAAGCTGGCCTATCCGATTAACTACAAGAACGACGGTTATTATGTGCTGATGAGCTTCACCAGCGAGCCGTCCTTCCCCCGGGAGCTGGACCGCGTATTCCGGATCACCGACGGGATTATGCGTTCTCTGATCGTCTGCAAGGACGAGTAAGGAGGACTCCATGCTGAACAGAATCATCCTCATGGGCCGCCTGACCCGCGACCCGGAGCTGCGCCGCACGGGCAACGGCACCGCCGTGACCTCCTTCTCCCTGGCCGTGGACCGGGACTTCAAGTCCCAGAGCGGCGAGAAGGAGACGGATTTCATCGACATTGTGGCCTGGCGGAACACGGCGGAGTTTGTCAGCAAGTACTTCACCAAGGGCCGCATGGCCGTGGTGGAGGGCCGGCTGCAGCTGCGTGACTGGACCGACCGGGACGGCGGCAAGCGCCGCAGCGCCGAGGTGGTGGCGGACAACGTCTACTTCGGCGACTCCAAGCGGGACGGCGCGCCCTCCGGGGACTTTGGCGCCCCTCCGGCCTACGGGGCTCCGGCCCGCTCCGCCGGGAGCGACAGACCCTCGGAGTTTGCCGAGCTGGGTGAAGAGGACGGCGAGCTGCCGTTCTGAAGCTGTATTCGTACCCGCAGGCGGCCGAGGAGGCCGGCGGATACAGCGCCTATTTTGAATAAGGAGGAACTCTCATGGCTTTTGATCGGGAAGCGAGACCCGCACGGCCCCGCGGCAAGCGCCGGAAGGTTTGCCAGTTCTGCGCCGAGAAGTGCGAGTCCATCGACTATAAGGATGCCGCCAAGCTGCGCCGTTTTCTCTCTGAGCGGTCCAAGATCCTGCCCCGCCGGACCACCGGCACCTGCGCCATGCATCAGCGCCAGCTGACGGAGGCGATCAAGCGGGCACGGCAGATTGCGCTGCTGCCCTACGTCACCGACTGATCTGTGAAAAAAACAGCCTGTCCCGCCGGGACAGGCTGTTTTTTTATGTTCCAAGCTGGTTTTGTGTTTCCGATGGATGCAAGGGTAAGCCGGCCTGATCCACCCTGGGGACAAGGGGCGGATGGGGAATTTTTCATTCTCCGGCAGGTTCGCTCCGGGTTCCGTCACCGTCCGGCGGGCTCAGATGGGCCTCGCTCCAAAGGAGCATGGTCTCCAGCACCGGCAAGAAGCTGGCCCCCAGCTCCGTCAGGGTGTATTCCACCCGGGGCGGGACCTCCGGGTAGACCTCCCGGTGGAGGAAGCCGTCGGCCTCCAGCTCCCGCAGCTGCTTTGTCAGGGTGGACTGGGTGATGCCCTCCAGGCGGCGCAGCAGCTGGCCGAAGCGCTGGACCCCATAGGCGGCCACGTACCAGAGGATCAGAATTTTCCACTTGCCGGCCAGAACCGACTGCAGCCGGCTCATGGGGGCGCAGCGGGCCAGGGCCTCCGGACGGGTGAACTTGTTTTCGGACATGGAAGACACCTCCTGATAAGGGAAGTATACCATTCCGGCGCCGCGGCGGGAAGTCATTGGTGCGAAAAAAGGGACTATTGCTGAAAAAAGACCGTACTTGCGGCCTGCGGCCGCCCCCTGCTAAGATACGGACGAAAGGAGTGAGTTCCATGCACTATACGGGAACCATCTGGAGACCGCCCTATGAGGCCGGCTCTCTGCTGCTGGAGGTGACGGCGGGCTGCACCTGGCACCGCTGCAAGTTCTGCACGCTCTATGAGGACCTGCCCTTCCGCTTCCGAATGACGCCGCCGGAGACCGTGGAGGCGGACCTGCGGGAGGCCCAAATGCGCCTCCACGACCCCCTGGGAAAGCTGACCGCCCTGCTCCAGGGCCTTCCGGAGCAGGGCGGCATCCGCCGGGTCTTTCTGACGGGGGCCAACCCCTTTGCCCTCCACCCGGACCGGCTGAAACACATCGGGGAGCTGATCCGGCAGTATTTGCCCGCCTGCGAGACCATCGGCTGCTTTGCCAGGGTGACGGACGTGGCCGCCAAGAGCGACGGGGACCTGGAGGCCCTGAGAGGGCTGGGCTACACGGGCCTCAGCATCGGCGTGGAGACAGGGCACGGCCCTTCTTTGCAGTTCATGGACAAGGGCTATGCGCCCCGGGACATTGTGGACCAGGCCGCCCGCCTGGACCGGGCGGGGATCGCATACCGCTGGATGTACCTGGCGGGCCTGCCCGGCGCGGGCCGGGGCGCGGAGGGCGCCGCCGCCTCGGCGGAGATCTTCAACCAGACCCGCCCGGCCTTCATCGGCTCGTCCATGCTCACCGTGTTCCCGGAGTCCCGGCTGTACCGGGAGCTCCGGGCCGGCGCCTGGGCGGAGGAGAGCGAGGTGGAGAAGCTGGAGGAGGTGCGGGCGCTGGTCGCGGGACTGACCATTCCGGTGGAGTTTGCCACCCTGGGCGCCTCCAACGCCGTCTTTGTCTCCGGCTGCCTCCCCCGGGACCGGGAAGCCCTGCTGGCCAGGCTGGACGAGGCCTGCGACCCGGCCCGGGAGCGGACGCTGCGCTCCTACCGGACCGGTCTGACCCACCTTTGACCCCTCACTTGCTCCGGGCCTCCAGCACCGCCGCCATCCGCTGGGCGAAGAGCCGCCCCGCCAGGGCCGCCTCCTCCGGGGAGTTGCCCGCCGCGCCCACCTCCACCAGGAGGGAGCCGGTGGTGGCGTGCTGGTTGTACCGGGAGTTCCGCAGCAGGATGGGCCGCATCAGGGTGGGGTACTCCGTCAGGATGTCCTGCTGGAGGGCCACCGCCAGCTTGAGATTCTCCATCCAGTTCGGGTGCGTCAGGCCGCTGCCGTCGCTGCCCACCACCAGGGTCATCTGGGCGGCGGTGCCCTCGCCCTCCACGGCGGAGACCACCTTGTACTGGTTCCCCTGGCCGTCCTCAATGGCGTCCCGGTGGACGTCCAGAATGAAGCGGATGGAGGGATACTGGGCGAGATAGCTCTGGATGGCCGAGAGGGACCGGTCGTAGGACCCGGAGTAGGAGGGGTAGTCGTAGAGGGTCCGGTCGTGGAGCACGGAGATCCCCGCCTGGGCGAAGGCCTCCGCCATGGCGTCCCCCACCCGCACCACATTGCACCGGGAGTCCGTGGTCCGGTAGTCTCCGGACCAGACGATGCCGGGATCCTCCGCGGGGGTGTAGCCCTCGCTGCCGTGGGAGTGGAGGATCAGGATCTGGGGGCTCTCCGGCGTCAGCTCCGCGTCAAAGGTCCCCTCCTGAATGGCCGGAACGGAGAGGGGCTCCTCCCGGCTGCTGCTGATGTAGGCCCGGCCCACCACCGTGTAGCCGCTGGGGTCCGTGGGCACCAGGGTCCGGGCGGCCACGCCATTGTCGGCGGCCTCCGGGGCCTCCAGGGGGGTCTCCTCCACGGGGACGGTGACGGACTCCTCCCCCTCCTCGTCGGGAGCGGCTGACTCCTCCTGCCGCCGCAGCTCCGCCACCGCGGGCCGGGCCGCCAGCAGCAGCGGCGACTCCCCCAACGTCATGGCGGCGGCGGGAGAGAGCTGGTCCTTTGCCCACAGGTCCCCCAGCTCCCACCGCAGGGCCCCCAGGGGCAGGGCCTGTCCCAGAGCCGCCATGGCGGCGGCGGCCGTGTCGCTGCCGGCGGTGACGGCGACGGCCCAGATGGTTCCCGCCGCCAGGACCAGCGCCCGCAGACGCCGCCGGGTTCCAGGGGAAAAGATACGCATGTTGCTCACCTCTGGGACAACCTATGCGCCGGCGGGGGAAAGTAGACCGCTTTTCAGGGCGTCTTCCACGGCCTTTTTCAAAACCTTGCTGGAGTTGGTGGCCCCGGACACCGTGTCCACGTCGATGCGCTGCTGCCGGAGAATCTCCTCCAGCACGGCCTCCGCGGCCTGGCCCCGCTCCTGGTGGTGTTCCAGGAGGGTGATGGCGGCGATGCGCCCGCCCTCCACGGTGACCTCCACCCGGGCGGAGATCATCCCCACGTCGCAAAAGCCGGTGTAGACACCGTCCGGCACCGCGGAGAGCTCCACCTCCTCAAAGGAGAGGGCCCGGACCGCCCGCTGGTAGTCCGCCACCCCCTTGAGATAGACGCCAAGGAGCACCAGTGCCGCCAGCGCCGCGCCGCCCAGCAGCCCCAGGACGCCTCTCTTCCGGCCCCTCATACCGCCGCCTCCGATGCGATGGAGCGGTAGAGCAGCTCCATGCCGCAGTCCAGAAACGCTTCCCGGGAGAGGCCCGCGGCCTGACGGAGATAGACCTCCTTCTGGTCCGCCAGCAGGATCAGGCCGGACAGGGCCCCCCAGAAGGTGAAGATCGTGGGCAGAACGGCCAGATCCCGCCGCAGGTCCCCCCGCTCCATGCCCCGGCGCAGGAAGGCCTCCAGGGCCTCGTTGATGGCCTCCCCCACCCGGTAGGTCTCCCGCTCCTCCGGCAGGCAGGGCTCCGGCTCCACGGGGATGCGCTCCAGGGCGGTCTTAAAGTAGAAGGGATAGGCCGCCTGATACTCCGCCAGCGCCCGGCAGATCAGGCGGTACTGCGCCCTTGTTCCCTCCTGCCCCTCCAGGGCGGAGACAATGGCCCGGCGGAGCTTTTCCATGCTCTCCAGCGTCAGGTGCCCCACCAGCGCCTCCTTGTTCTTGAAATAGACGTACAGCGTGGCCTTGCTGTAGCCGGCCTCCGCCGCGATGTCGTCCATGGTGACGGCGGTGACGCCCTTTTCCAGAAACAGCCTGGAGGCCGCGGCGGCAATCTGCTCCCGGTGTACGCTCCGGGGCTCTTTTTTTCGTCTTGCCATGAGGACTCCCCCTATAATTAAACTGCGAGTTTAATTATAGGGGAGGGCCGGCCGTTTGTCAAGGGGCGGGACAAAAAAATCTGTCCGGTCGCACCTGTGAATACGGTTCCCGAACACCCCGTAGGGGCGGATATCATCCGCCCGTCTCCCCGCGAGATCCGGCTCTCCTTTGGGACGGGCGGCTGATCATCGTCCCCACGAACGCCGGATTTTCCTTGGGACGGGCGGATGATATCCGCCCCTACGGAATCATTTCCGAATCGGAAGGTCACAAAAAAACGGCCGGCGCATTCTGCGCCGGCCGCAGCTTCTTACTGCGCCTGCTCTCGCATCAGGGCGATCTCCCGGGCGTAGCCCGGCAGCTCGTTGGGGGTCTCCAGGCAGAAGGGCAGGTCCCGCAGGGCGGGGTGCCGCACCACCCGGGTCAGGGCCTCCAGGCCGAGGGCGCCCTCTCCGATCCGGGCGTGGCGGTCCTTGCGGCTGCCGGGGGGATTCCTGCTGTCGTTGAGGTGCACCGCCTTCAGCCGCTTCAGGCCGATACAGCGGTCAAACTCCGTCAGCACGCCGTCCAGGTCGTGGAGGATGTCATATCCGGCGTCGGAGACGTGGCAGGTGTCCAGGCAGACGCCGGCCTTCTCCGGCAGGTCCAGCCGGTCCAGAATCTCCCGGAGCTCCTCAAACCGGCCGCCCACCTCGCTGCCCTTGCCGGCCATGGTCTCCAGCAGCACCGTGGTGTGGAGCTCCGGGGTCAGAAGGGCGTTCAGGGCCTCCGCGATCCAGGTGATGCCGGCCTCCATCCCCTGCCCCACGTGGCTGCCGGGGTGGAAGTTGTAGAGCTGCCCCGGCAGGCACTCCAGCCGGCGGAGGTCGTCGGCCATGGTCTCCCGGGCGAAGGCGCGGTTTTTCTCCTCCGCGCCGCAGAGGTTCAGGGTGTAGGGCGCGTGGGCAATCACCGGGGCGAAGGCGTGGGCGCGCAAAAGCTCTCCCAGCGCCGCCGCGTCGGCGGTGTCCAGGTCCCTGGCCCGGCTTCCCCGGGGGTTGCGGGTGAAGAATTGAAAGGTATCCGCCCCCAGCTCCAGGGCCTGGCGGCCCATGGCCGCGAACCCCCTGGAGGAGGACAGGTGACAGCCTATATGCAGCATATCCGGCCTCCTGTGCGGGCCCGCAGGCCCGGTTTCCACCAGAATACCACAAGCTGTTCGGAATGTCCAAGTAAAATCCCGTCAGGAGGACTCCTTTTCCTCCAGGAACAGATCTTCCGCCTGCCGCTGCACGGCGATCAGGGATTCCCGCAGCTGCGAGAGCATCTCTTCCGCGTCGGTAATCGCATTGAAAAGCAGGAGGTATTCCTTGGGGAGTGATTTCATGTTTGATCGTCCTTTCTGTGGCCGATTGGAAGCGGCCTCACAAAATGTGGGGAAGTGCATCCTTATAATACACAAGATAGAGGAAAAAAGCTGTCTGAATCTGTCGAAGTGCCCGGAAAGGGGAAAAAGGGACGCCGTTCCGGTGAAAAGGCCGCCTTTTTGGGGCGTTTCCGGAGTTTTTTGTCGGAGGACTGCCGGAACCGCCGGGGGAATCCGGAGGGAACGGGCCGAAAAAGAGGGAAAAATATCACCAAAATTTTCTGTCAGATTTCCCTGGAACTTGGAGAGATTGCAATAGAGCGGCCCGGGGAGAGTGTCCGATTCAAAGATTTTTTGTAGGGGCGGATATCATCCGCCCGTCCCACGGGAGAACCGGTATGGGGGGATCAACGTCCGTCCAAAGGGAGATCCGGTGTTCGTGGGGAGACGGGCGGCTGATAGCCGCCCCTACAGCAGCGTTTCATGAAGATGCGGACACGATAAAATGCGCGTTTGGACACTCCCCGCGGCAGGACGCCCCTTGACAGAGCGCTCCTACAGGTGTAGGATATATGGGAATACTACACATGTAGGAGGAAACTGTCATGTCAACGCTGTCGGATCGGGAGTGGGCCGTGCTGACGGTCCTGTGGCGGAGCGGCGGAGCGGTTCTGGGGGATTTGACGGAGGCGCTGCGGCGGTCCACCGGCTGGAGCCGCAACACGGTGCTGACCTATCTCACCCGCATGGAGGCCAAGGGGCTGGTGACCATTGACAAGTCCGTCTCCCCCCACGTCTACCGGGCGGCTCTGGAGCGGGAGGACTGCCGGGCCCTGGAGCGGCGGAACTTTCTCCGGCGGGTGTACCAGGGCTCCGCCGGGGATCTGGTGGCGGCGTTTTTGAAGGAGGAGCCTCTGAGCGCCCAGGAACGGGAGGCGCTGCGGCGGCTGCTGGATGAGATGGAGGTGTGAGATATGGCGGATCTCTGGGCATTCCTTCTCCAGACCCTCACGGCCTCCGGCGCCGCGGCGCTGCTGCTGGCGGTGAAGGCGGTGTTCCGGGACAAGCTCTCCCCCCGGTGGCAGTTTGCCGTCTGGGGCGTGCTGGGCCTGGTGCTGCTGATGCCGGCGGGACTGGGGGGACGGTACGTCCTGTTCAACTGGCCCCTTGTGGTGGAGACGGCGCGGTCGGCCCTCACAGGGGAGTACGGCGCGCTGGCCCGTGTGACGGCCCCGGTGCCCCTGCCCCGCCTCACCCTGCCGGGGACGGCGGCGGAGTGGCTGTATCTTATCTATGTGGGCGGCGCGGCGCTGCTGCTGGCGCGGAATCTGGCGTCCTACCTCCGCCTGCGGGCCCTGCTCCGGCAGGGCGGGGCGGCGGACGAGGCCCCCATCCGGGCCGCGGCGGAGAAGTACGGCCTGCCGGTGTGCCCCGCCGTGGAGGTGGAGGGGCTCCCCACCGCCTTCGTCTGCGGGATCTTCCGGCCGGTGCTGGCCCTGCCGGCGGGGGAGGCGGTGGATGAGAAGGTGCTGCTCCACGAGCTGCTGCACCTGAGATACCACGACGCCGCCTGGGGCCTTGTGATCTGCCTGCTGCGGTGCCTCCACTGGTGCAACCCCCTGCTGTGGCACTGCGCCAACCAGGCGGGAAACGATCTGGAGTCCCTGTGCGACCAGCGGGTGCTGGAGCGGCTGGAGGGGGAGGACCGCCGGGACTACGGCCGCATTCTGCTGGGCATGGCGGACGAGCGCTACGCCCGGGCCCCGGGCACCTCCTCCCTGGCCAACGGCGGAAAGCAGATCCGGCGGCGGATCGAGGCCATTGTCCGCTTCAAGCGCTATCCCGCGGGGATGGGCCTTGTGAGTGTGTGCGTGATTCTGGTGCTGGCGGCGCCGCTGCTGGCGGGAACCCGGGCCCAGGCAGCGGGGCAGGAGGGCGGCGTCATGGCGCTCCCCGCGGCGGCCATGGCCTCCGCCCGGACGACATACTGCACCACCTGCGCCGGGGCCCTGGACACCTACGCCAAGGCGGTTATGACGGAGAATACTGTCTACCGGGCCATGTGCGCCCCGCTCTCGGAGCAGAACGCCCTGGCGGAGGCCTTGCGGGATGCCCGCCCCGGCGGCTGGATCCAGCGGGAGCCGGAGCTGCCCAACGGGATCGACAACGCCTTGGGCTATCAGATCTATAACCTGAGGCAGGTGGAGGAGACCGCCTATGAGGGACTGCTGGCCATGGCGCTGCAGGAGCTGCCGGAGGGCGCGGCGTGGGACGGAACCGTGGCGAGCCGCTGGATGGCCCTCCAGCCCCTCCGGGCGGAACAAGAGGGATCGCGCTGGGTGGTCCTCCCCCAGGGGCCCCTGGCCGCCGCCCAGGGAGACCTCCGGGACGGCGGCAATCTGGGCCTGCCGGCCTGGGAGTACACCGCCCGGGCCGGGGACTTCACCCTGCGCCTGCGCTGGCAGACCGCCTCCCAGGTGGAGAGCACCGTGCAGACCAGCGGCTTTTGGAGCATCTCCAGCTTTGACACCACGCCCGTTCCGGACGGGGAGTTCACCAGCGTGTTTCACGAGATGCTCCTGGCCGATTACACCGGCGCGCCGGAGAACCGGGGGAATTACCGGAGCATCGGCGTCTCCTATCTGCCGCTGTGGGAGGAGGGGGAGCGGCCGGACCTGCGAGCCCCCGGTGCGGGGAACAGCGGCGGCAGCAGCTCCACCGGCGAGGGGTGGGCCAGCAGAACTTTGGAGTTTGACTGGGGCCAGGAGGATCAGATCTTTCTCGCCGGCGGCGGAAGCCAGCGGGAGGGGCTCCTGGAGCTGCCTGGGGCCTACGCCGCGGACTTCTACCTCAACGGCGAACGGACGGCGGAGCTGACGCTGCGGCTGGAGGAAGGAGGCCTCTCATGACGGACCGGGACACCTTGTACCGCGGCTGCTCCCACGCCGCCTGGGGCTATCTCTTTTTGAATCTGGACATCAACCTGGGCACCGTCAGCATTCTGCCCCGGTTTGTGGGCTACCTCCTCTTCCACGCCGCCATTGACGAGCTCCGGGAGACCCGGCGGGACCTGGGGCTCCTGCGCCCCCTGGCCGCGGCCATGGCCCTGTGGTACGGCGGGGACTGGCTTCTCTCCTGGGGCGGCGGGGACCTGGACGGCCGGGTGCTGTTTCTGGACATCCTGGTGGGCGTTGTGGGAATCTACTTCCAGTTTCAGTTCCTCACGGACATGGCGGCCCTGGCGGAGGCCAACCAGCCGCCGGACATGGACCTGGACCGGCGGATTCTCCGCTGGCGGACGGTGGAGACCGTGCTGCTGACGGCGCTGTCCTTCTCCGTGTATGTGCCGGAGAGCCTGGGGGATGTCCGGGCGCTTCTGGTGGGGGCGCTGGCGGTGGTGTATGTCATCGTGGGACTGTGTCTGATGGGGGCCATGTTTGCCCTGCGAAGGCTCTTCCAGCCCCTCTCGCTGGGAGAGGGCGGATAGAGCGGAATACGCGGCGTAGGGGCGGACCTGTGGGTCCGCCCCTGTTGTCTGCCGGGCCTGCCCCGCGGGCCGTTTCCCGGCGCTCTTCCCGCGAAAAAGGCGGGGTCCTATGCAGCCGGCATATTGTTTTCCTCCGAAAAGCTCGCTAAAATAAAAAAACAGATCATTCCTTGCGGCCACAACGCCAAGGGGGGAGTCTGTGTCCGGCAGGTCCTCTCCAAAAAGCGCCGCCCCTTCGCAAAATCAAAGGCCGGTTTTCTGGAAAAAGAATGAGGAGACGCTGTTGCAGAACAGGACAGATTCCCCTTCGCAGCTGTTTCGAGAGCGTCAAAAAACATCGGGAAAGAGGTATCGCGTATGAAAAAGAAGCTGTTGTCCCTGGCGCTGGTCCTGACGCTGGCGCTGTCCCTGGTCCCCGCGGCCTCCGCGGCGGGGCAGTTCACGGACGTGGCGGACACGTCCCCCTTCGCCGCCGCCGTTGCCTGGGCGGTGGACCAGGGGATCACCAAAGGCACCACCGCCACCACCTTCTCCCCCGGCAATCCCTGTACCGTCTCCCACATTCTGACCTTCCTCTGGCGGGGCAACGGACGGCCCGGCGACGCGGGGGACGAGCGCTCCGCTGTTGCCGCCTGGGCGGCGGGCCTCGGCATGGACGCGGCGGATCTGGGGGCCACCTGCACCCGGGCCACGGCGGTGTACGACATGTGGCTGGCCGCCGGGAAGCCGGAGCCGGCCCAGACGGTCTCCTTCTCCGACGTCCCTGCCAATGCCGCCTACGCCAAGGCGGTGAGCTGGGCGGTGGAGCAGGGTGTCACCAACGGCACCGGCGCGGACACCTTCTCCCCGGATAATCCCTGCACCCGGGGGCACGTGGCGGCCTTCCTCTACCGCGCCGCGGGCAGTCCCGCCGCGACGCCCGAAACGCCCGCCACGCCCGCAAAGGACGGCGAGGTGACCCTGGCGGACATGGCCGGCATCTGGCGTCTGACCCGGAACGGCGACGGCTCTCCCCTGACCGAAAAGATCGACATTGAGATCTCCGGCACAAAGTACGTCGCCTATCAGTCCCGTCAGGACGCCAACGGCGACGGCTACTGTATCCTGCGCGACTGCACCGTCACCGGCTTCCGCCGCAACACCGACGGCACCTACACCTTCACCCGGACCGGCACCCTGGAGACGGCGATCCCCGACGGCGACTATCAGCTCTCAGACGGCGGGAACGACTATGTGCTCAAGGAGATCAATCTTGAGAAGAACTGCTTTTTGAACGAAGACGGCGACCGCTATGAGCGGGTGACTTCCTTTGCCGTGAAGGACCGGGTCCTCTCGGTTATAGAGGGAGCCCGGGGCAAGGGCGTGACCCAGGCGGTCCTGACGGGGACCCTGTGGACCGGGGACAATGACGAGTTCCGGCAGTTCTACAAGTTTGAGAGCGGCGGCAGCTACTCCTTGGCCTATGTCGTCTATGCGGACAAAGAGAAGCGGGACACGGACTCGATCCTGCGCTACTGCTTTGAAGAGGGCACGTATACTCTCAGCGGCAAGACATTGAGCCTGCGGCGCACGTCTACCTCCACAGTGACGACCGGCGGGAAGTTCTCCCAGGATACGAAGGCTGAAACAAGGACCTGCATGGTGCGGCTGGCCAGCAACGGCGTTTTGTGGCTGGACCATGATGCCTACGGCAATCCCTCCGGATCTGAGGAAGTGTACAACGGCATCAAGGAGCTCATGGATACCGCGGCCAGCGCGGGCCAGACTCCGGCCCAGCCGCAGGGCCAGACCCTGGATGGCTACTGGACCGGCGGCTATACCGTAAATGGCACGGAATACACGGACATCTTCTACTTCAACGGGTCCAGCTACGCTGAGGGGACTACGACGCGAACCTCAAGCGGCAGCCTGGTGATCATCTACGAGGAGGGGACCTACCGCATAGACAACGGAAGGATCTATTTCTCCACCACGCTGAACCGCGGGTGGATGCAGGGCAGATCTGTCGCGTTGGAGCCGAAGGCCTACGACTGGGCGATCTCCCTGAGCGGCAGCACCATGAAGATGAACACCCATACCTACGCGCACGTGTCCGACCCGACGCAGGCCAGGAATCTCCTAGCCCAGACCAGGAGCATAGTCGGGGTCCGCTGAGGGCGCCCGGACAGTACAGGAGAAACAAGAAAACAGGAAACCGTGCCATGGGGACCATCGGGTCCCCATGGCACCAGATCGAGAGGCGGACCCGCGGGTCCGCCCTCTTTTTGACCGCTCCCATGCGCTGATCCAAAAACCGCGCCGCCGTCCCCCTGCCCCGGGTCTGTCGTTTTTCTTCGTCTCTTGACGGAATGGGGCGTGCAGGGTATGCTAAAACCAGCACCCGCCGCCCCGGAGACGTGCGGCGTCGGAGTGGAGAGGAGGAAATTCCATGCCGGCAGAACTCTTGGAAAACCGGACCAAATACGCGCTGGACGCCGCACTGCGCCAGCTGCTGGAGCGAAAGCCCCTGGACCAGATCCGGGTGCGGGAGCTGACGGCCCTGTGCGGCATCCGGCGGCAGTCCTTTTACTATCACTTCCCCGACGTGTACGCCCTGTTTGCCTGGTCCCTGGACCGGGAGTCGGAGGGCCTGCTGGCCCGGCAGGCCCAGTGCCTCACCTGGCAGCAGGCGTTGACGGATCTGCTGGGCCACATTGCCCGCTGCCGTCCCTATTACCAGGCCCTGCTGGAGAGCCGGGGCCGGACGGGCCTGCGGGAGGTGCTGGCCCTGGGGGGACTGCTGGAGAAGACGCTGGACTACTACCGGCGGCGCAGCGGCGGCCCCCGGCCCGAGCCGGCGGAGCTGGACTGCTGGGAGACGCTGCTGCTGACGCTGCTGGAGAGCTGGGTCCGGGATGACCTGGCCCAGCCGCCGGAGACCCTGCTGGCCCTGCTGGAGGACGTGGTCCGCCAGGGCGCCGTGGGCGCGGCCTGGCAGAACCTGGGCGCGCAGTAAACTACATACACCGCCTGCGGAGCGGGGACAGACCACCCTGTCCCCGCTATTTTTTTGACAATTTTTAAAAAACTGTCAAAAAACCGACGTTTTTTCCAAATGTGACCGTTTTTGACAGCGTTCTCCCATTCTATAATGCGCCGTACAGGAGTGATTCCATGGAACGAGTTTGCTATGCAGTGATGCTGCAAAGTCAGCTGGGTCCCCGGGCCGGAGAGCTGATGCTGCAGGAGGACACCCAGGCCGTCAGCGGTTATCTGAGCCTGCTGGGCCGGCGCAGCCAGTTCTCCGGCAGCGTGCTGCAGCGGGGGAAGTACCTGATCTCCGGGGACCTGCGCTCCCCAGTGGATCGGGAGCCCTATGACGCCATCTTCACGGTCCGGGACGGGCGGCTCTCCGGCGGGCTCATCACCCGCCACGGCTGCTGGGACCTGACGGGCGTACGGGCCCTGGCCCCCGGCGCCGGCGGCGAGACGGGGACCTGAGAAGAGGGAAAACGACAGGCGGATTTTTCCAAAAGTCCGCTTTATTTGTCATGCAGAAATAACGAAAGGAGCTGCGGAACATGCGCCACTACAACCGGCCCGACGAGGACGCCATGGTCCGCATTCTGGAGGAGGCGGGCCCGGAGGGCATTGTGCTGCGGCTGGCCTGGCAGGCGGGCCTGTCCCGGGAGGAGATCTCCTCCCTGACGTGGGAGCAGGTGTCCTTTCTGGACGAGCGGCTGGAGCTGCCGGGGCGGATGGTGCCCCTGGAGCCGGCGCTGCGGGAGGCGCTGTGGCGGCTGTATGAGCGCAGCGGGGAGCAGTCGGAGCGGGTGGTGCTGTCCTCCCGCAAAAAAGAGCCCCTGGCGCCGGAGAGCATCTCCCGCCTTGCCCGGCAGGCCCTGGACCGGGAGGGCCAGAAGTCCGTGCGGCTGATGGACCTGCGCCACGACTGGATCAGGCGGCAGCTGGAGGAGAAGGACTGGGCGGAGGTGGCCCGGATCAGCGGCGTGGAGGTGCCGGCCCTCCAGGCCCGGTTTGCCGCGCTGGTGCCGGAGCGGCGGGGCGCCGCCCGTCCTGCGCCGCCGGCGGTGGACGAGTTCAAGCTCTGGCGGGTGCTCCAGACGGAGCGGGGCAGCCCCGCGGGGCTGGCGCTGTGGCTGGCCTGGCAGCTGGGCCTCCAGGCCCAGGAGATCATCTCCCTCACCTGGGATCAGGTGGCGCTGGAGCGGGACCTTTTGTGCCTGCCGGGGCGGGAGGTGCCGCTGACCAACGCCGTACGGCGGCAGCTGGAGGAGGCCCGCCGCCGCAGGAGGCCCGGCGACCCGCCCCAGGTGCTTCTGACAGAGCGCTCCCGGCGTCCCATGGACCTGCCCCGGCTGTCCCGGATGACCCGGGCGGCGCTGATCCGGGGCGGCATGGAGCACACCAGCCTGCGGGATCTGCGGCGGGACGAGGGCCGGGAGGACGAGGACGCCCGGCTCCTGGAGGCGGCCCGGCAGGCGCCGCTGTCCCGGGGGGACGTGATGGCCCTGCTGGGGGTTTCCAAGACGGCGGCCTATACCCGGCTGCACCGCCTGACGGAGCGGAAGAAGCTGGTGCGGATCGGGGGAAAATACTACCTCCCCGGCAGCGTGGTGCCCCCGGAGCGGCAGCTGGAGGCCATCCGGGCCTATCTCGGCCAGGCGGGCTTTGCCTACCGCCAGGACATTGTCTCCCTGCTGAACATCCGCCCCAAGCAGTGCACGCTGCTGCTGCGGCGGCTGGTGGACGCCGGGGAGCTGGTGCAGAGCGGGCAGAAGTATTTCCTCCCGGAGACAGAGCGGAAACAGGCCAAATGAGCCGGACCGGACTCCCGGTCCGGCTCCGCTGTGTCGAATGAAAAGGAAACAGGTCGGACGACGGGAAGGAGGGGTGTGTGCGGGGAACCCAGGAGGGGTTCCCTGCGCCATTTTAATCAGGGCTTTTCAGAACTTTTTGAAGTTCTGAAAAGCCCGGCTCAGCTTGCCGGAAAAGACATTTTTCGGCAAGCTGAGCCGGACCGGACTCCAGGTCCGGCTTGTTACATGTATGTACCTCAAAACCGGCTTTGTTATGCCCTTCTGACAAACACCCCAGGCGGATGGGACGGCGGTTTTCAGTTGGGTTAAAAGGACGGCAAATCCCTTGAAATGGCAGATTTCTTCCGCTAAATTGGCCTTGCGGTACACACCGGGACGGTTCTGCCCGGAGGAGAAAACGGGGTTGGCTAGCCCCCGATGCCGTAGCCCGAGGGACGGGCCGCCGGTGGACGCCGCAAAAATTTAGAAGGAGGAAGACCCAAATGAGAAAGTTTCTTTCTCTGGTGCTGGCACTGGTCATGATGATGTCTCTCGTCACGATCAATGTCGGCGCCAAGGAGTTCACTGACGGTGACGACATCACCTATCAGGAAGCCGTCGACGTGATCTCCACCATCCACGTTGTTGATGGTTACAACGACGGCGACTTCAAGCCGGGCAACAATCTGTCCCGCGGCGCCGCTGCCAAGATCATCTGCAACATGATCCTGGGGCCCACCACTGCGGCTGAGCTCCATGCGGACACCGCCCCCTACCGCGATGTCCCCGTGACCAGCGATTTCGCCGGTTACATTGCCTACTGCCAGAAGGAAGGCATCATCAGCGGTTACGCTGACGGCACCTTCCGTCCCGCCGGCACTCTGACTGGCTATGCCTTCATGAAGATGCTGCTGGGCGCTCTGGGCTATGACGCCGAGATCGAGGGCTACACCGGCCCCAACTGGTCCATCAATGTCGCCAAGCGCGCCATTGGTATCGGCCTGAACGCCAGCCTGGAGAAGACCTTCAACGGCGTGGAGTTTGTCACCCGTGAGGAGGCCGCCCTGTACGCCTTCAACACCCTGAAGGCCGACCTGGTGGAGTATGACACGAAGATCACCGCCACCGTCAACGGTGCGGAGGTCACTGTGGGCAACAGCATTGCCGAGCCCCAGAAGTGGAACAGCCAGATGACCCGCAACAACAACATCTACAACGACACCACCATCCAGTTTGCTGAGCAGTATTTCAACAAGCTGGTCCTGACCGAGGCGGAGGATGTGTTCGGCCGTCCCGACCGGGAGTGGGCGTTTGAGGGCGAGGACATCGGCGCTTACATCAACTATGATCTGCTGAAGGAAGAGTACACCGTTGAGGTCACCGGCAAGGAGCTGCGGGACCTGATCGGCGGCTCCATCGTGGACGACAAGGACTACACCTTCAACATCACCGTTGACGGCGAGACCGAGAAGGCCGTCCTGGATCAGGGCAGCGGCCTGGCCCCCTATTTCACCCGTGACAACCTGATCCGCACCAACACCAAGGGCGTGGGCGCCACCGGCAAGGGCGTGCTGACCCAGGTGTTTGTGAACAGCGACACCGACGCCAACCGCGGCGGCAAGACGGTTTGGATCGCCATCATCAACACGTACCTTGCCAAGGCCACCGACGACTACAACGAGAAGAAGGAAGAGGCCGACTTCGACGTGTACGGTGTTGACAATGTGGAGCCCAACAACCGCGCCATCACCCTGGTGAAGAACACCGGTGACTCCGACACCGTCAAGAATGGCAAGCAGCCCTACGTTGAGAACCTCACCGTGGACAACGAGGACATCAATGTGGAGGAGGTCAAGGAGAACGACTTCTTCCTGGTCCACGTGGCCGACGGCAAGATCCAGGAGATGCTGGACCCCGAGACCGTGGAGAGCACCATCAGCTCCTTCAAGAACGGCGACTGGGTCAAGGCCGAGAGCACCCAGTACGACTACGACAACACCGCCCTGTATGATCCCGACGTTCTGGACCAGTATGACCAGAACAACATGAAGGACACCAACTACCGGATCTTCCTGGATGAGTATGGCTACGCCATCGCCATCGAGATCATTGACGAGCCGGATCAGTACGTGTTCCTCACCGGCATCAACGGCAAGACCAGCAACATTGCCAAGAAGACTGCCGAGGGCAACGTGATTCACCTGGACGGCACCATGGAGACCGTTGAGATCGACATGGACAAGAGCCAGAAGGTGAACGACGGCACCAACAGCAAGTGGTCCAAGTGGAATGTTGCCACCGATCTCACCGGCACCATGAACACCTGGTGCAAGTACTCGGTCAACGCCAACGGCGTGTATACCCTGACCGAGATTGCCAAGACCAACGCCTCCTATGCCACCGCCAAGAACAAGACCGGCCAGGGCAGCAACACCGACACCGGCGCTACTGTCAACGACAAGCTGGTGACCCTGGACAAGAGCCACATCACCCTGAACGGCATTCAGGAGAACGCCTCCAGCGCCATGAAGCGGGTCTACGGCAACGACGACTCCATCTTCATCATGGCCGAGGTCAGCGAGATCCCCGTTGTGAATTTGGCGTCCAATCCCGGCTATGGCGGCGATGCGGTCATCATTGACAACGTGGCCTCTGTGACCACTGGCGTGCGCAACGTGAACCTGAAGGCCTGGAACGCCGCCAAGGTGCAGGCCTACGGCGAGAACGGCAGCACTGCCTTCACTCCCACCAACATCGCTGACGTGTCCAACGGCGTGTACACCCTGTTCAACGACAAGGGCTTCGTGATCGCGGCTGTGATCGTGGGCGAGGATGACGGCACCACCACCAACTATGCCTTCACCCACAAGTCCACCATGAAGCAGGAGGACTACAACAAGGACGGCGACAAGTGGGTCTGGTACCGTGACGTTATCGTCAACGGCGTGGAGACCACCCTGGTCGAGCGCGGCAGCAGCAAGCCCGCCATCGGCGACATGGTCTTCGGCGAGTGGTACGAGGTGAAGTACAACGCCGACGGCGAGGTCCGCAGCGCGACGCCTCTGTGCAACAAGGTTTCCTCCAGCCAGATCAACTACACCAACGGCAACAATCTGCCCGCTAACGACTTTGGCGGCTATGCCTCTCCCTATCCCAACAGCAACGGCACCAAGTATGTCCGCGACATGAACGATGTGGAGAAGGCTCTGGAGAACAAGAACACCGTTCTGCTGTGGCAGGATCTGAGTGACCGGAACCACTCCATCAGCGTGGTTGCCAACAGCCTCCAGATCGACAACAGCACCAACTCTGTGATTACCCGCGGCATCGACCTGTCTCCCGACGCCAAGACGGCTCTGATTCAGG
Source organism: Clostridiales bacterium (assembly GCA_019423635.1). Classification (GTDB taxonomy): domain Bacteria; phylum Bacillota; class Clostridia; order Oscillospirales; family Oscillospiraceae; genus Oscillibacter. The sequence goes on along the minus strand of JAHZBA010000024.1, from coordinate 14,131 downwards.
ACGAGTACGTGGACCGCAACCAGAAGCCCACCGCTCTGAACGCTCTGTATGAGTATGAGAACGGCGGCACCGGCGCGGCCAAGGCCGTGAAGCACCTCAACGGCAACTTCCGCGGCTATGTGGGCGCTGTGTTTGAGAACGGCGTTGCCACCAGCGTGGTGCTGTGGGATCGCACTCCCACCTACGTGAACACCGGCTGGAACGGCGGCGGTGGCGGCGGGTCTACCGAGACCTTCCCGCAGGTGACTGATCGGACTGGAAGCGCCTTCACGGTTGAGTACTATGATGATACCTATGTTGACGCCACCCATCACATGAGCGATCAGGAGATCGCCGACACAGTGGCCGGTGCTGTCGGCAGCTATCTGGGCTACAACGTGATCAACGCCCGGATGAACGCCCTGGGTACCACTGTGAACGCGGAGCTGGATGATGGTCAGGTTCTGCATCAGCAGATCACCATTACCCCGAAGCGTGTGATTGCCGTCACCCTGAACGACACCACCGTTCTGGGCTATGCTCGGGCAGACGGCGCTACCGCAGTTACCACCGGCGCCGGCCGTCTGAAGGCCCTGGACAACACCAAGGCGTACCTCGTTGGCGCGAACACAAAGGCCACCAGCCCTGATGTGGCGGTTGGCTCTCAGTATGGCCCGGTGACGCCCGCTGCGACGGCCAGCGACATTAAGCTGTATACCGCCTATGCCATTACCCTGAACGGCAGTGTGAGTGCCGACTACACCGACCTGGCGGGTAACGCCGCCAACCTGGCTACCGGCAGCACCTACTACGTGGCCGAGGGCACTCAGCTGACGCTGAAGAAGACACTCACCGGGGACAACCTGCGGCATCAGTTCACGGAGAACGGCAGCGGCATCGGGACCTCCCTCGTGGCCTCCGCGGCGACGACCCTGACTGAGAGCTACATTGTGTCCAAGACCGCTACCATCGACGAGGCAACGGGTGTGCAGATCTTCATCAACGACTATGAGTTCATGGCCAACCCCGGAACCACCACCTTCGATGACCTGATCGAAGCCGGTCATGTCTCCGCTGGCCGTGTTGGCAAGTGGCTCGTTGACCTGGATGAGACTGCGACTGACGGCTCCAACGGCGACGACGCGAGCACGACCACGAGCGCTGTGACGACTGCCTTCCTGAAGGACGGCCACCACTATGACTTCGGTTACTACAAGGTGACCATGCCTGCCAGCCTCACAACGATTGCTGGCGATGCCATCGCCGGTGCGACGCTTACCTGGGCTGTTACCGACGTGACCACTCCGGCGGGTGGTGCTCAGTACTTCTTGAAGACCGGTAGCACAGTTGAGGCGACGTTCAAGGCTGCCACTGTCACGGCCGCCAAGGACAACGCGACGATTGCTGGTGGCGCTGGTGCGGTAGCGGCGGTTGTCTCCGCAACGCCCAATGCTGCGACTGAGGCTCTTACTGGAGCTGCAATCACTGCGGCTACTACGACCGTGACGATTGCCAAGGACACTTCTGTGTATACGGATGTGGAATTGACCTTCACCTGGACGGTTGCGACTGCCGACATCGCGGCTAGCGTTCTGACTGTCACGGTTGGTAACGCCTAATCCCCACCCCGCAATTCCCCACCCCTAAGCAAACCAAGGCCCGCCCCATCCGGGGCGGGCCTTGCTCTGTCCTGTAGGGGCGGATATCATCCGCCCGTCCCGCGGGAGAACCGGTATGGAGGATCAACGTCCGTCCAAGGGGAGGTCCGGCGTTCGTGGGGAGACGGGCGGCTGATAGCCGCCCCTACTTGACATCCGCGGGAAATGTGGTACAATGTAAATGGAAGGGTCCCCCGCCGCAAGCGGTTGGCCTCTACATGGTGTTAGTTTCTGTCAATAGAAACCGTCACTTGGCAGAGTGGCGGTTTCTGCGTTTTACGATGATCGTGACCGTGTAGGCTCCGATATGTAACGTAATCCGCATAGGCTTCACCTCCTTTCAGGAGGCGCAGCCAACCGCCTGCGCTTGATGCGGGATTCCCTTCCGAGTTTATTCTATCAAAGGTTTGGGGCTTTGTCAATTTCCAGGGAAACCGCGGGCTTGACATCCGCGGGAGATGTGGTAGAATATTAGTGGAAGGGTCCCCCGCCGCAAGCGGTTGGCCCTGATAAGCTAGGATTTAGAGCAAGGCTCTAGAAACCGTCACCGTGCAGGGTGGCGGTTTCTGCTTTTCACAATAATCGTGATCGTAAATGACCCGACATGTAATGTGATACGCATAGGCTTCACCTCCTTTCAGGAGGCGTAGCCAACCGCCTGCGCTTGATGCGGGATTCCCTTCCAGAGGATATTGTACCAGAATGTGCGGCATCTGTCAATTTTTCGCGAAACCGCGGGCTTGACATCCGCGGGAGATGTGGTAGAATGGTAGTGGAAGGGTCCCCCGCCGCAAGCGGTTGGCCCGGTTAGGTTATAGCTTCTTTAAAAAGAAACCGTCACTTGCCCGAGTGGCGGTTTCTGCGTTTTACGGTAATCGTGACCGTGTAGGGTCCGATATGTAACGTAATCCGCATAGGCTTCACCTCCTTTCGGGAGGCGTAGCCAACCGCCTGCGCTTGATGCGGAATTCCCTTCCAAATTTATTTTATCAAAGGTTTGGGGCTTTGTCAATTTCCAGGGAAACCGCGGGCTTGACATCCGCGGGAGATGTGGTAGAATGGTAGTGGAAGGGTCCCCCGCCGCAAGCGGTTGGCCCGGTTAGGTTATAGCTTCTTTAAAAAGAAACCGTCACTTGCCCGAGTGGCGGTTTCTGCGTTTTACGGTAATCGTGACCGTGTAGGGTCCGATATGTAACGTAATCCGCATAGGCTTCACCTCCTTTCGGAGGATGTAGCCAACCGCCTGCGCTTGATGCGAAGTTCCCTTCCAAAAATATTGTACCAAAAAGAACGAAGGATGTCAATTTCCGCAAGGGCTTCACACCGGAACAGAGCAAGGCCCGCCCCATTAGGGCGGGCCCCGTTCTGGCCTGTAGGGGCGGACCGTCTGCCCTTCTCCCCCGGCCCGGATCACCCCAGGGTGCGGAAGGCGAATACGTAATAGGTCATGCCGTTGTTGTTCAGAAAACCGTTGGGCTGCGAGTAGTTGTTGGTGGTGATCTGCACGGTGTTGCCGCTCCAGGCGGCGTAGACGTTGTCAGTGATGTTGCTGCCCACGTACCGGGAGTAGTTCAGCCCCCTGACTAGTGGTACGAGGTAGCCGAATGTGGTCACCACCAGAATAAGATCCGGCGGCCAGGGGAACTGGAGCACCTTGCGGTAGCTCTGGCCGCACTGGCCGTCGCCGGTGTAGGAATAGCTGTAAAGCTGGCAGTTGCCCTTTAAGGCCAGGGCGGCGGCCTGGCCGGCGAAGGCCGCGTCGAGTTTCGCGTTGTCGCTGTTGAAGTCCTGCCGCTGGATGCGGTCGCTTGCCTCCCACTGGGAGAGCTGAAGGTTTTCGGTGTGTTCCATAGATCATTCCTCCGTAAAAAATAGTACGGAGTTGACTAGCCCCACAGATCCCGCCCCTCCCGCGGTATTTGCACGAAATTGTGCAACGGTCCTTGCGGGCAGGCTTGACATCCGCGGGGAATGTGGTAGAATGTGAGTGGAAGGGTCCCTCGCCGCAAGCGGTTGGCCCTAACAATGGTAAAGCGATTTCATAAAGAAACCGTCACCGTGCAGGGTGGCGGTTTCTGCTTTTCACAATAATCGTGATCGTAAATGACCCGATATGTAATGTGATACGCATAGGCTCACCTCCTTTCAGGAGGCGTAGCCAACCGCCTGCGCTTGATGCGAAGTTCCCTTCCGGGAATAGTTTATCAGATATTTCCGGCCCTGTCAATTTCCCGCGAAACCGCACCTCAAAACCGGCAAAAAAATCAGGTCCCCCTGCCGGCGGCAGGGGGACCTTCCGTTTATTCTTCTACTTCCTTGAGCCGGTTCAGGAACGGGCTTATGGTGCAGCTCTGCTCGGAGGCAGATTCCTTGAACTTCTGCACGCTGGCCGCGCTCTGCTTCACCGGCTGGATGGTGCCCGCGCCGGCCACGCACCCGCCGGGACAGGCCATGCCCTCCAGGAGGTAGCCGTCCCGCTTGCCGGCCTTGGCCATGGCCAGCATTTTGCGGCACTCCCGCAGACCGTCGCCGTACTCAATCGGAACCTCCCGGCCCGGGTCCATGTGCCGGATGGCCTCCACCACCGCGGCCGCCACGCCGCCGCCCACGGCAAAGCCGCGGCCCATGCCGGTGCCCTCGTCCATGTTGTCCTCCGGGGCCGGTTCAATCGTCTTGAAGTCGATCTCCTTGGCGTCAAACATGCCCTGGAGCTCCTCAAAGGTCAGCACGAAGTCCACGTCGGAGCGGACCGTGCGGCGGTTGGCTTCCAGCTTCTTGGCCGAGCACGGCCCGACGAAGCAGATCCGGGCGCTGGGGTGGTCCTTCTTCACCATGCGGGCGGTGATGACCATGGGCGTCAGGGCCATGGAGATGTAGTCCTTGAACTCCGGGAAGAGGGTCTTGGCCATGACGGACCAGGCGGGGCAGCAGCTGGTGCCCATGAAGGGCTGCCTGGCCGGCACCTCCTCCAAGAAGTCCTGGGCCTCCTCCACGGTGCAGAGGTCCGCGCCGATGGCCACCTCCACTACGTCCGCAAAGCCCAGCGCACGCATGGCGGCCTTCAGCTTGGCCGGCGTCGCCTCCTTGCCGAACTGGCCCACGAAGGCCGGCGCCACGCAGGCGATGACCTCCTCGTCCTTCTTCATGGCGCTGATGACCTGCAGGATCTGGCTCTTGTCGGCGATGGCGCCGAAGGGGCAGTTCACAAGGCACATGCCGCAGGAGACACACTTTTCATAGTTGATCTTGGCCCGGCCCAGCTCGTCGGACTCGATGGCGTCCATGCCGCAGGCGGCGGCGCAGGGCCGGTCGATTTTGGAAATGGCCCGGTAGGGGCACTGATTAAAGCACTTGCCGCACTTGATGCACTTGTCCTGGTCAATGTGGCAGTGCTTGTCCTTGTCCAGATAGATGGCGTCCTTGGGACAGACGTTCATGCAGGGGTGGGAGAGACAGCCCTGGCAGCTGTCCGTGATGCGGATCTGCTTGGGAGGGCAGGCGTTGCAGGCATAGGGAATGATGTTTACCAGGGGCAGCTCGAAGTACTTCTGGTCCACGGCTGCCTCGTGAATCTGGGCGCTGAGGGGCGCCCGGGGTCCCTTGGGGTTGAGGTCCATGCCCAGAGCCAGCCGCACCCGTGCGGCCACCACGGCCCGCTCCAGGAAGACGTCGTGGCGGTAATGGGCCACCTCGCCGGAGATCATGTTGTAGGGGATCATGTCCACCCGCCCCAGATCGCCGTCCTCGTAGGCCAGCTTGGCCACCTCCGTGAAGACGCCGCGGCGGATGTCGTCCACTGCGCTGTGTACACCTCTCATTGCGTTCCTCCGTACCCGCCGGACAGTCGCATTCCGTCCGGCTGTGATGCGGCCTTTGTTTGAAAAATATCATACACGGCCAAGCTGTATTATACCGGCCCGGCGGCGGTTTGGCAAGTCCTTCGCGGCGGTTTCCAGAATCTTTTCCTTCAGCCTGATTTCAGGTGCCGGTGGGAAAATAAAAATGAGAAGGCGCGGACGCCTCCCGGCGGGATTTGCAAATCCCGTCCGCCTGTGGTATACTCCTATCACATCGATGACAACAGCTCTGCGCCGGAAGGCGCGTGAGGAAGGAGGCTTCCTATGACCTGGAGAGAACGACGGACCATTACCATTCTCACCACCATTTTGCTGGTGCTGGCGGCCATTTTGCTGATCGTCCTGGGCATCCGCTACCGGGAGCACCGGGCGGAGGAGGAAGAGGGTCTTGCCGCCATGAGCGGAGAGGACGGCCTGATCGCCGCGGACCCCAACGTCTACACCAGTCTCAGCTATACCAACGGCACCACCACCCTCTCCTTCACCCGGAGCGACGAGGGGCTCTGGAGCTGGGACGCCGACGGGGACTTCCCCCTGGACGAGACCGGCGTGACCGGCATTCTGGAGTTTTTGACCAACTGGCGCCCGCAGCAGGTGCTGACGGACCAGGCGGCCCTGGAGGGAAGCGGCATGGACGACGCCACGGTCTCCCTCACCGCCGCCACCGCCGGAGGCGGCGTCACCACGCTCCTCTTCGGCAAGGCCACCACCGACGGCGCCAGCGACTATGTGCGCCTGAACGGCGATGAGACCACCGTCTACATCATTGACGGGGCCCTGCGCCGGATGCTGGATGTCCCCATCTACGACATGTGCCGCCTGCCGGAGCTGCCGGCGCTGGCGGAGGCGGAGATGCGCTCCGTCTCCCTCCAGGGTCCCGCGCCGGCGGAGGAGGGCGCGGCTCTGCTGACCACCACCCTCACCGCCCAGAGCGGCGGCGGGACGGTCTCCTGGCGGGCCAACGGGGCCAACGTCACCGACGACCCCGCGGTCCGCGCCCTGATGGAGGATCTGACGGCGCTGAAGCTCACAAAATGCGTGGACTACGCCCCCTCGGAAGAGGCGGCGGAGATCTGCGGCTTTGAAAGCCCCCAGGCAGTTGTGAAGATCTCCTACACACAAGACGACCAGGAGGCGGAGCTCCTGTTGACCGTGGGGGCCCGCCTGCCGGACAAGTCCGGGCGGTATGTCCGCGTGGGCGAGGAGCCGGCCATCTACCTTCTGGAGACGGCGCTGCTGGACCCCATGATGCGCCTGGCGGCCAACGGACTGGAGTGAGCGGCGGGGTTCCCGCGCTCCCGGCTGCACGGGGAGAATCCCCGCCCCTCCGGTATCCTCCGGGGATACCTGCGGGTTTTGGAAAAGGTTGGTGTGCCTTATGCGTGTTTTAATTGTCGAGGATGAGGCCCGCCTGGCGGCCTCCCTCCAGGATCTCCTGGAGATGAACGGCTGCACGGCCGACATCTCCTCCGACGGGGAGTCCGGCCTGGACAACGCCCTCTCGGGCATCTATGATGTGATCCTCCTGGACGTGATGCTGCCCAGGCTGGACGGCTTTTCCGTCTGCCGGCGGCTGCGCTCGGAGGGGAACGCCACGCCGGTGCTGATGCTCACCGCCCGGGATCAGGTGGAGGACCGGGTGGAGGGTCTGGACTGCGGCGCCGACTACTACCTCACCAAGCCCTTTGAGCCCCGGGAGCTGCTGGCCTGTGTCCGGGCTCTGACCCGCCGCCAGCCGGAGCTCCGGGCAGATCTGGAGGAGTACGGGGATTTGAAGCTGGACAAGAACGCCTTCACCCTCTCCTGCGGGGAGCGGTCCGTGCGCCTCAGCCGCCGGGAGTTTGATTTGATGGAGCTGCTGATGCGCAACCGCAGCCTGGTGCTCACCAAGGAGACGCTGCTTTTGAAGCTCTGGGGCTATGAGTCCGACGCGGAGGACAACAATGTGGAGGTCTACATCTCCTTCCTCCGCAAGAAGCTGGCCCATCTGCACTCCCAGGTGAAGATCAAAACCATCCGCCTGGTGGGCTACTGTCTGGAGGGCGGCTGAGGGCGCCCTGCCCGCCGTTCTGACGTCCTTTGCAAGGAGGGAACCGCCATGATCCGAAAGCTCCGGCTGAAATTCGTGGCCATCTGCATGACGCTGGTTGCGGTGATCTTGGCGGTGGTGTTCGCCTCCTCCCTGTTCACCATCCAGCGAAATATCACAGATCTGAGCCGTCAGGTGCTCCACCGGGTCATCCGGGAGGAGGGGCCTGTCCGGCCGGACGTGGGCATCTCCATCGGCGGCAGCCAGACGGTGCTGCTGCCCTATTTCACCGTTCGGCTCTTTGACACCGGCGGCACCTACACCGCCTATGTCACCGGCGGCACCTACAGCGGTCTGGACGACACGGAGGAGCTGGCCGCCATTCTGAGCGCCTGCCTGGCTCAGGAGCAGTCCGAAGGTGTGCTGACGGACTGCCACCTGCGGTATCTCCGGCAGGATGACGGGTTCCTCCAGCGCCTGGCCTTTGTGGACATGTCCATGGAGCGGGCGATTCTGCGGGAGACCCTGGGCAGCCAGCTGGTGATTGTCGCCGGGGCCATGGGGCTCTTTCTGGCGGTCTCCATCCTGCTGGCCCGCTGGGCCACGGCGCCGGTGGAGCGGTCCTGGCAGCGCCAGCGCCAGTTCCTCTCCGACGCCTCCCACGAGCTGAAGACTCCCCTGACGGTGATTCTCTCCAACGCGGAGCTGCTGGAGTCCGCGGGACTTGCGGACAAGCCCGCCCGCTGGGCCGGCAGCGTCCACTCCGAGGCCCGGCGCATGAAGCAGCTGGTGGAGGAGATGCTGACCCTGGCCCGGGCGGAGAACGCCGCGCAGCCCGCGCCGCTGGAGGAGCTGTCCCTGTCCGAGCTGGTGGAGGAGTGCGTGCTGGCCTTTGAGCCGGTGGCCTTTGAGGCCGGCAAGCCCCTGGAGTACGAGATCGCGGAGGACGTCCGGATCTCAGGCCACGGGGAGCAGCTGCGCCAGCTGGCGGGGATTTTCCTGGACAACGCCGTGAAGTACGGCGCGGAGGGAGCGCCCATCCGCCTGACCCTGCGGACGGCGGACCGCCACGCCCTTCTGGCGGTGGCCAACCAGGGCGAGACCATCCCGGCGGAGCAGCTGGGGCACCTCTTTGAGCGGTTCTACCGGGCGGACGTCTCCCGGGGGGAGACCGCCGGATTCGGCCTGGGGCTGGCGATTGCCAAGACGATTGCGGATGCCCACCGGGGAACCATCCGGGTGGAGAGCGCCGGAGGGAGGACCTGCTTTACCTGCTCGCTGCCGCTGAGGCGGGGGTAGACGCGGCCCCGCGGGGTGACAGCCCCGCTCCGGGGAGCGAGACAGAATTTAGTGCTTTTGCCCTGTTTTTTCTGTGGAATTTCGCGAGGCGGTCTGCTATAATAATCTCGCATAGCCACCTGAGCGGAGAGGAGCGGAGAGGCTCCCCTCCGCCCGGCGGCGGTTTTTCGCCGCAGACGGCCGCAGACGCGGCCGCAGGCGGGACATTTCAGGAAATCAAGCGCATGTTTGGCGCGCCGCTGCCGCCAGAGGCGCGGGAATCTCTCCGGGAGGTGTGTCCCATGAAGATTGAGCTGACAGAGCAGCAGTTTCGCTATCTGCTGGATCTGGTGTACATAGGAAACTGGGTGATCAACTCCACCCGGGAGGACGACCGGATTCAGGAGTACGACCAGGTGGAGAGCCTGGTCTTCTCCCACTGCCTCCAGCACCGGATGCGGCGGCTGGTGGAGCTGTACCATGGGGAGCTGATTCCCTCCCGGGCCTTTGCCGACGGCGGCATCCACGAGGCCATTGAAAATTACGAGGACATCGTGTTCTATGAGATCCTGGCGGAGGAGCTGGCCCTGCGGGATCTGGACGGCGAGCCCCTGACGCGGGAGAACTACGGGGCGCTGATGGAGCGGATTGACGTGTATCTCTCGGAGTTTGACCGCCACGGGACGGACCACGTCAGCGTGGATCTGGACGAATAGGAAACGAGCGGGGCACAGGCCCCGCTCTTGGTTTGTCCGCGCCGCCTCTGCCGCGGGGGCCCGCAGGCCGCATGTTTTCCACATTCCTGTGAAAAGGACTTGACATGAAGTGGGCTTTCAGGGATATAATGAAAAAAATCCTGCATATCAAAGGAAAAGGAGAAATGACATGGCTGAGAAATCAAAGGTCTATTTTGCGGACTTCCGCTGCCCCAGCTGGCGGGAGAACCTGACCCAGAAGCTGGCCCGGCTCATGATGACCGCGGGCTTTGGCGAGATCGACATGGAGGACAAGTACGTCGCCATTAAAATGCATTTCGGCGAGCCGGGGAACCTGGCCTACCTCCGGCCCAACTGGGCCAGAGCCGTGGCGGACCTCGTCAAGAGCCAGGGGGGCAAGCCCTTCCTGACGGACTGCAACACGCTGTACGTGGGCGGGCGGAAGAATGCCCTGGACCACCTGGAGTCCGCCTATGTCAACGGCTTCAACCCCTACGCCACCGGCTGCCACGTCATCATTGCCGACGGCCTCAAGGGCACCGACGAGGTGGAGGTCCCGGTGGAGGGCGGCGAGTATGTCAAAAACGCCAAGATCGGCCGGGCCGTCATGGACGCGGACGTCTTCGTCTCCCTGACCCATTTCAAGGGCCATGAGATGGCCGGCATGGGCGGCGCGCTGAAGAACATCGGCATGGGCTGCGGCAGCCGGGCCGGCAAGATGGAGCAGCACAACGCCGGAAAGCCCTACGTCAACCAGGAGCTGTGCATCGGCTGCCGGGCCTGCGCGAAGATCTGCGCCCACGGCGCGCCCCAGTTCGGCCCTGACCGGAAGGCCAGCATTGACACGGACAAATGCGTGGGCTGCGGACGGTGCATCGGCGTGTGCCCCAAGGACGCCATTGAGACGCTGCTGGACGAGGCACTCCCGGTGCTGAACAAGAAGATCGCCGAGTACACCAAGGCGGTGGTGGACGGACGCCCCTGCTTCCATGTGTCTCTGGTGATGGACGTCTCCCCCAACTGCGACTGCCATGGGGAGAACGACGTGCCCATTGCTCCCAACGTGGGCATGTTCGCCTCCTTCGACCCGGTGGCCCTGGACCAGGCCTGCGCGGATGCGGTGGTGGCCCAGTCCCCTATGCCCGGCTCCGTCCTCTTTGACGAGGGCTATGACTGCACCTGCAAGGACCTCTTCCACGCCGCCCACCCGGACACGGACTGGCAGAGCTGCCTGGAGCACGCCGAGAAGCTGGGTCTGGGCACCCGGAGCTACGAGCTGATTAAAATCTGACGCAAATCAGGCGGGGCCGCCGGAGGGCGGCGTTGACGCAAACTCCCTGCGGGGGCGGCGGGCAGCCGCCCCCGGTACATTCTCCGGCCCTCCGGGGCATGACGCGGGAGCGCTTCTCCGGAACCCGGCCCCCCTGTGGAAAGGAAAGAGATCCCATGAAAAGGAAACCATACCTCCTGGCCCTGGCGGCGGTGTGCCTGCTGGCGGCGGGGATGTTCGCCCTGTGGAGGACCGGCCGGCCGGCGGCGGCAGAGGGAGAGAAATCCGTCACCGTGCAGGTGATTCACAGCGACGGCGAGCAGGCGGAGTTCACCTACCGGACCGACGAGGAGACCCTGGGGCCCCTGCTGGAGAGCGAGGGCCTGATCTCCGGCACGGAGGGGACCTACGGCCTGTTCGTGGACACGGTGGACGGCGAGACCGCCAGCTATGACGCCGACGGCAGCTGGTGGCAGCTGACCTGCAACGGCGAGGTCTCCCAGACCGGCGCCGACGAGGTGCCCCTGACCGACGGCGGCGTGTACGTCTGGACCTTCACCCGATGAGGCTGTCTCTCAGGCGGCTGGTGCTGCTGAGCCTTTTGGGCGTGCTCCTCTTTGCCGCCAAGATGGCCATGGTGGAGCTTCCCAACATCGAGCCGGTGTCCCTGCTTGTGATGCTGCTGGCGGTGTGCTGCGGCTGGCAGGGGCTCTGGGCGGTTTACCTGTATGTATTTTTGGAGCTGGCGGTGTGGGGAGCGGGCCTGTGGGCCCTGGGCTACCTCTACGTCTGGCCGGTGCTGTTCGCCCTGGCCCGCGTCCTTCGGCGGATGGAGTCCCCCCTGGGCTGGGCGGTACTCTCCGGCGGGTTCGGACTGCTGTTCGGAGCGCTGTTCGCCCCTCTCTACTGGGCCGCCGGCGGCTGGGCGGCGGCGGTGAGCTGGTGGATCAGCGGCATCCCCATGGACCTGCTCCACGGGGCGGGCAACTTCGCCCTGGCGCTGGTGCTGTTCCGGCCGCTGCGCCGGGTGCTGGAGGCGCTGGTCCGGCGGTATGGGATGTGAGACCGGCGGAAAAGAGACGCCCGATTCAGTTTCGGGTTCCCGATGTGCGTAGGGCGCGCCGGGCCGCCGCACCCTGCGCAGCCGGCCCGATCCACTTTGGAGACACAAAAGCAGATTGGAACAAAAGAGAACATGAAGGAGGCCCGGAGCAGAGTGCTCCGGGCCGTTTTTTCTGACCGGGCCGCCGTACCGCGCCTCAGGAGCCGCCGCTCCCCCGCTCCAGGATCTCCAGGGCCTGCCGGTACCGCCGGTCCTCCCGGAAGGGGGCAAAGGCCTTGTCCGCCAGCAGGCCGCCGCGAAGGGTCTGGCACATCTGCCGGTGGTACTCCCCTGCCGGCACCGGAGCCTCCGCCCATAAAAACCAGGGCGCCGGGCCCTCCGCGGCCTCCCTGGCCAGGTCCGGCAGGGCCTCCAGGGCCTCCTCCGTCCGGCCCGCCTGGGCGGCGGTGGTGACGGCGATGGTCTTGGCCGTGACCGGAGAGAAGCCCAGGGCTTCGGAAATGGTCCCGTAGGCCTCCAGGGCCCGCCGGGCCTGGGTATCGTCTATGGCATAGGCGGGATCGCACAGCATCCCCAGGAGGCTCAGCAGGGTCTGGGTGCTGAGAACCAGCTGGGCCTGGATGGCGGTCCGGGCCTTCTCCGTCTCGCCCCGCCGCCGGCAGAGGGAGGCGTACAGGGGCTGGGGGGAGGGAGTCATGGCGGGCAGGGAGTCCAGCAGGGCCTCCGCCCGGTCCAGCTCCCCCGCTTCCAGATACAGCGCCGCCAGGGTGCAGGCGGCGTTGGGCCACAGCTTCGCGCTGCCGTGGAGCCGTACCTGCTCCAGGCTCTCCTGGGCGAAGGTCCGGGCGGCATCGCGGCTCTCCTCCGGCCAGTTGTGAAAGACCGGCAGGCCGAGGGCCATGGACGCCAGCTGGAACAGCAGATCCCAGTCGCCGGGATAACGGCGGGCCAGGGTCCGAAGCTGCGCCAGGGCGGCATCGCCGTCCGCCTGCTGCCCCAGGTCCTGCAAAAAGGAGCGCAGCCGGTCTGGGGGACAGACGGTGGAAAAGGACAGCAGGGTGTTGACATCGGTATCCAGGGCCCTTGCGAGGGGGGCCAGGAGGGCAATGTCGGGCCAGCTGGTGCCGGTCTCCCACTTGCTGACGGCAGGGGCGGAGACCCCCACAGCCTCCGCCAGCTGCTCCTGCGTGAGACCCTTGTTCCGGCGCAGACCGAAGATGACGGCGCCGATGGGCGGTTCAAAGGGGTGTTCCATTGCGTGGGACCTCCTGATAAGAAGTGCAGAGCGCTTTGCCTGAGATCAGCATAGCACGGATCAGACACGGCGGCAAGGGAGGGATCTTTAACGTTTCGGCGGGATTTCTTAACCGGCGGGAAAGCGGCGGGTTCAGGACCGCTCCTTGAGGATGTCCGTCTCCAGGTGAACCTCCTCCGCCGCCTGTAAGGCGGAGATCAGAACCGCCCGGGCGGTGAAGACATCCCCGGCGTCAAAGGCAGCCACCGCCCGGCCCAGGGCGCGAAAGAGGGCGAAATAGAGTTCTTTATAGGAGCTTTCCATAACAATCACCTCACACCCATCAATTTTGCCATAAATTCGGCCAAAAATCAATGGCAGAATTTCTGCCATTCATAATAGTGCTGAGGTGAGCACTGTGAAATATGACCGCATCCGGGATCTTCGAGAGGACCGGGACCTGACACAGCAGCAGATGGCAGACTGGCTGCACATCAATCGACGGACATATTCCTCCTATGAAAACGGCGTCAACGCCATGTCGCCGGAGATCCTCTGCGCCATTGCAGAGATTCACGGCACAAGTGTGGATTATCTTCTGGGACGCACGGACGAGAGGAAGCCCTATCCGAAAAAGGTGAGATCATGAGAGAGTATCCCCGTATTCGGGATTTACGAGAAGACCATGATTTCAGTCAGGCGAAGCTGGCAGGTATTCTGGGAATGTCACAGACCGGGTATTCCAAATATGAGACGGGAGAGAACGGCGTTCCGGCTCAGATTTTAGAAAAACTGGCGGATTTGTACGGCACAAGCGTGGATTATCTTCTGGGGCGCACGGACGAGAGGAAGCCCTATCCGAAAAAATGAGGACAGCCGGAGGCTGTCCTTGCTTTTTGGAGTGAAGCGGTGTGCCGGGCCATGGCACAGGCCAGCTTCTCCTGGCCCGTTGGGCCAATTCACCTCCTCGCGCTCTGCGGAGGGGCGGGGGCTGAGACGGGGAAGCCCTCTCCGTCACCGCCTGCGGCGGCGCCACCTCTCCCAAAG
>JAHZBA010000023.1 GCA_019423635.1 Clostridiales bacterium | reverse complement strand
CTTTAGGGGAAGCTGGCACGGCGAAGCCGTGACTGATGAGGGCGATTACCGGCAGCCCCACGCTGAACGACCTCATCCGCCCCAGTGTGCGCACTGGGGCACCTTCCCCTAAAGGGGAAGGCTTTTACGAGGGACTGGCGCACAATGTGCGCCCGCCTCCCCCGTCTCTCGTCTCCCGTAAAGGCTTCCCCTTTAGGGGAAGCTGGCACGGCGAAGCCGTGACTGATGAGGGTCTTCCACAGCGCTGACCGGAATGCCATGAACCGCAAGGGGCGGGAATGCCTTCATCCGGGGCCGTAGCGGCACTCCCGCGAAAGGCGCTGCGCTGTTTCACTCACGCTTTCCGCCTGCGGCTTTGCCGCAAACCCTTTTTACGGGGGTTTTGTTCTTTTTCTTGAAAGAAAAAGAACCAAAAAGAACGTTTTCCCGCGCTTCGCGCTCCCCTTTCAGAAATCCGCCAAGGGGGCACCCCCCCTGACTCAGTACAGCCCCGACATGTCCGCCGAGCGCAGGTGGTTCGCCCGGGCCTGAAGCTCTTCAAAGGAGGACGCGCCGTCCTCCCGCCGCAGGGCGGTCTGCACCGCCGGGGGCAGGGTCTGGAAATACTCCCAGGCCGTCAGATCCTGGTCCAGCAGGTCCGTCAAACAGAGATATCCGTCCATTGCAATCGCTCACCTCCTGGAATCTGTATTCACAACCGACAAACACGTCTTGGCGGGTCTTTTGCCAATCCGGCATTCCCCGTTCATGAATACAGGTTCTTATCGCAATCTTCAAAAATACTGACAGCAGCTCGGCGGACACAGGCGGGGCATAGCTGCGTCGTCATCCCTGCTCTGCACCGCCTGTGCCCACCTTCTTTGCCGCCATGATTTCTGAAGTTTGCTATAGCTTCTCCGGTGTGCGGCGGAAATCGAGGTGTATTTCATGGAAATCCGGCAGATTCTGGAAAACAAGCGGGCGTTTCTCCCCCTGCTGCTCCTGGGGGACGAGCAGGAGTCGCTGATCGAGGGCTACCTGGACCGCAGCGCCCTCTTCGCCCTGTACGGCGGAGGCGCCCTCCTGGCGGTCTGTGCCGTGACGGAGGAGGGCGGGGGCGTCTTTGAGATCAAAAACCTGGCGGTGGCCCCAGCCTTTCAGCGGCAGGGCTGCGGCCGGCGGATGGTGGACCATGCCGCCCGGTACTGCCTGGAACAGGGGGGCTGCCGTCTCCTGGCGGGCACCGGGGACAGCCCCCTGACGGTTCCCTTCTACCGCTCCTGCGGCTTCCGGGAGCTCCGCCGGGTAAAAAACTACTTTCCTGAGCACTACGACCACCCCATTTGGGAGGGCGGAACGCTGCTGCGGGATCTGGTGGTCTTCTCCCTGGAGCTCCGTCCCTGCCGGGATGCGGCGTCCGGGATACCGACTCCCTGATTTTCAGAGAAGAAAGGCAGGTGTTTCCATGTACTACTATCACGTGGACGGCGCACCGGCCGCCTCCTTTCTGCCGGATCTCCCCTTTCCGGCGGCGGAGGCGGAAGCGCCGGCGCTGTTTCTGGTCCGGGGGGACCCGGCTCTGCGCCCGGCCGCCTGGCGCGTCACAGACCCCCGCCAGCTGACGGCGGACCGGGTAAATGTCACTTGGCTGGACCCCCGGCGGATGGGAGATCCGCCGGACCTGCCGGAGCCGGTCCGCGCCGCCCTAGCCGCCGGGCGTCTCACCGGCGTCAATCTCCGCCACCCCCGCTGGCGGCGGGCCCTGGAGTTCCCCGTGCTAAAGCCTGGGAAAAAGCGGGTTCACCTGCTGGCGGTGGGGGACGTGGGCGGCACGCTGCTGACGGCGTTGAAGCTGCTGGGCGGGGATGTGATCTCCTCCATCGGCATCTGTGATTTGAATGAGAAGACCGTGGCCCGCTGGACGGCGGAGATGGGCCAGATCGCCTGGCCCTGGGACTACGACGCCCTGCCGGAGGTGGAGCCGGTGACGCCGGAGCGCCTCTTTGACTGCGACGTCTTCCTCTTCGCCGCCGCCAAGGCCATTCCCGCCGTGGACAGCGGCGTCCGGGATGTGCGCATGGCCCAGCTGGAGGCCAACCGGCCCCTGGTGGAGCACTTCGCCCGGCAGGCCAGGGAGGCGGACTTCCGGGGGCTCTTCATCGTCCTCAGCGACCCGGTGGACCCCCTGTGCCAGGCGGCGTGGCGGGCCTCCAACGTCAGTGAAGAGACCGGGCATCCGGACGGTCAGGGCCTTCTGCCGGAGCAGATTCAGGGCTTTGGCCTGGGGGTCATGAACGCCCGGGCGGCGTACTTTGCCAGGCAGGACCCCCGCTTTGCCGCCTTTCTCACCGAGGGCCGCAGCTTCGGCCCCCACGGACAGGGACTGGTGATCGCCGACTCCGTCCGGCACTATGACGACGCCCTGTCCCGGGAGCTGACGGCGCTGACCCTGGAGGCCAACCTCCGCATCCGGGAGCTGGGCTTCAAGCCCTACACGGCCCCTGCCGTGTCCTCCGGCGCCATGCAGCTGCTGCTGAGCCTGCGGGGGGCGTGGCACTGCGGTTCGATACCCCTGGGGGGTATTTGGTTCGGCTGCCGGAACCGCTTTACGGCCCAGGGGCTGGAATTGGAAACTTTAGAGCTGCCAGAAGCGCTTTTTTCCCGTATTTTGGAGACAGAGCAGGCACTTTTGCGTCTGCTTAAATGAAGGAGGAGCTGTGATGGAACACGCGCTGACAGTCATCTGCCCCGGAGAGGGCCTTTCTCCCCGTCTCTCCGCCGCCCTGGAGGCGGCCCTGGAGGGCTGTCCGGCCCGGATTCTCCCCCGGCTGGAGGGGCCGCTGGAGGGACAGCGCGTCCTGTTTGCCATTGCGCTGAATGAAGGCGGCGTGAACCACGGGCTCTATGACCTCCTGGCCTCTCTCCGCACCCGCCCCGGCTGTCTCCGGGGCTGCAGCGGCGGCGTGCTGGTGGACGGCCCCGGCGAGCTGTACACCAAGGCTGCGGGCCGGGAGCTGGTGCTGGCGGCGAATCTCGCAGGCTGCGCCTTTCCCGGCCGTCCCCTGGTGGAGGCCACGGGGAGTCTGCAAAACTTCACGGTCCAGGCGAAAAACGCCGGCTGCGATCTGACGGGGGCCTACCATCTGGCCGCCGCGGACCTGGTCCGGCGGGTGCTGGCCTTCTCCCCGCCCCGGCGGGAGCGGCCCCGGCTGCTGGCCCTCCACGCCTCCAGCCACCCCGCCTCCAACACCCTGGCCCTGTGGGCCCTGTGCCGGGAACACCTGGTGGAGCGCTGCGACATCATCGAGATCGGCCTGCGCAACGGCACCCTGGAGGACTGCGCCGGGTGCCCCTACACCGCCTGCCTCCACTTCGGCGAGCAGGGGGACTGCTTCTACGGCGGCACCATGGTGCAGGAGGTCTACCCCGCCATCCGGGGCGCGGACGGCGTGATCCTCCTGTGCCCCAACTACAACGACGCCCTGCCCGCCAACCTGACGGCGGCGGTGAACCGGCTGACGGCCCTGTACCGGGCCGCGCCTTTTGACTCCACGGCGGTGTTCGCTCTGGTGGTGTCCGGGTACTCCGGAGGGGACCTGGTGGCAAGCCAGGTGGTCTCCGCCATGAACATGAACAAGGGCTTCTGGCTGCCGCCGGAGTTCTGCGTGATGGAGACCGCCAACGATCCGGGGTCGGCGGTCCGGCTGCCGGGAATCGAGGCGCGGATGGAGGCCTTCGCGGGGAACATCGCCGCGGGGCTGGGGGCGGCGGAGCCCGGAGGGTGCAGCACAGACAGATGAGCTCCGCCCGGTGCCTTTGAGACGGGGGATACCCCGGACAGGGACGGCAGGGCGGAAGGGTGGTCACCGCAGTTGAAACGCGGCCCGGCGGCGGGGAGCGCCGGAGGAGAGAGCCTGTGGCGGCCGCAGGCCGCCGCTTCGGCCAGGGGCCTCCGGCGGGAATGGGCGGAGGAGAGAGGCGGCCGGGCGCGCGACGGACCGAGGGGGCGGACATTTGTCCGCCCCCTCGGTCCGTTTCCCTGATTAAAAGAGCTTCTTCAGCCCGTCCAGCATCCCGCCCAGGTCCGACGCGGCCAGCTTGGCCTTGATGCCGGCCACCAGGGGCTTCAGCTGCTCGTCCGGCAGGTCGATGCCCACCATCTTCTCAAGGGTCTTAATGGGATCTGCCTGGAAATTTTTCAGCAGCGCGGGGTCCTTCTGAAGCTTCTCCACCAGCTCCTCCACCTTTTCCTTTACATCCATTTGCAGGTCCATATCTCTTCTCCTTATCGTCCAATGATTTCCGCCAGAGCGGCGCGGAATCATTCTATACGGGCGGCGGGGCGTTGTCAAGCGGCGTTTATGCTCCGGGCACGCCCGTTTCATAAAACCAAGAGTCTCCCTTTTGTAGGGCGCGGGGAGGTGAATTGGCCCAACGGGCCAAGCGAGGCTGGCCTGGGCCACGACTCCGGCGCGCCGTAAATTTGCGGAAATCTGCCGTAAGACGCGGCATTTCTATCGCGGTTCCATCGCGCATCGCGGCGCGCCGGGTCGTCGCGCCCTACAGATCCGATTTGTGAGACGGGCGTGATGCTCCGGGGGCAGCCGGGCGCGGATTTGATCCTGTCCGCATTTTTACGGGACGCGGTGTAGGGGCGATGTCCTCATCGCCTTCTCCGGGAACAGCGGGCTTGCGGCAAACGGGGGCGGGACGGAGCCCGCCCCCTGCAGGTTCTCCCTTTGGACGGGCCGGTGAGGACACCGGCCCCTACAGGACTATCCGTAGCAGGAGCTCTGGTTCTCCCTTTGGACGGGCCGGTGAGGACACCGGCCCCTACGGAGGCTATCCATAGTAGGAGTGGGTTCCCTCTGCAATGGGGAACTCCGCCGTCACGTTCCCCGCCGCGTCCCGGCCAAGGACAAAGGCGTTGACGCTGCTGTCCTCCGGCCAGTCCTCTATCTGGCAGCGCAGGAGGAAGAACTGGTGTCCCTCCTTCTCCAGCCAGTCCTCCCGGCCTGCGGTGAGGCGGAGGCGCTCCTCATAGAGGTTCTCCCGCCGCGCCTCGTCATAGCCCGCGATGGCCCGCAGGCTGATCTCCACCGTCTCGATCTCCGGGTCATCCACCCGGCCGTAGAAGTGCCAGACGGTCTCCCCGCCGTCCCGGTAAGAGGAGATCTCCCCGGCGTACAGCGGCGCGCCGGAGGTGCAGTCCAGGGCCCAGGAGAAGCCCGGCGCCCAGCCCAGGAGGGAGAGATAGGTGTTGCCCAGCAGCACCACATTCTCGTGTTCCGTCAGGTAGAACAGCCCCGTCTTGTGGACCGCCGGCTCCCAGAGCCTTGCCGCCACCCGGCCGTGGGGGGCGCCCTCCCGCTCCTCCAGCGCCCGGATGGCCTGGATGGGCAGAAGATAGCCCGTGTGCAGAATGTAATTGGTCAGGAAAACCGCCAGGGCGGCAATCGCCAGGTATTTCAGGGCCCGCCGCCTCCGGGTGGGCAGGGGCGTTTTGTCCTTTTTCATGACGTGCCTCCCTCCGGCAGGGGGACGTCGATGAGAACCGTCTCCCCAAACCGCTCATAGCGCAGGGTGATATGGTCGTCCCCCGGCTGCACGGCGGCCCGCTTCCAGACATATTCCCCCAGCCAGTGTCCGCCCCCGCCGCTGCCGCCGTCCCGCCAGCGCTCTCCCCGCTGGTTCTCCGCCGTGACGCTGGCCAGCAGGTGGCGGGAGACGATGCCGCCGGGCATCCGGTCATAGCCGCACAGCAGGGTCTCCGCCAGGTACTCCCCGTCCTTCCGGCCCAGGGACACCCGGTAGACATACAGTACGTCGTTGCCGATGGGGACTCGGATGTCCAGCTCCCGGGTCTGCTCCACCTCCAGGCTGGTCCGAATCTCCGGCGGCCAGATCCGCCAGGCGAGGCTCTCCCACACAAAGCCCAGCGTCCCGACGGAGAACAGCGACGCGACGCACAGCAGCGCGGTTACCGTCACCGCAAGCCGGCCCAGAATCAGCCACCCCCGGGGGTACTGCCGGTTCAGCTCCCGGCCCACCTCCGCCGGGTCCCCCATAAGCTCCAGGGTCCGTGTCTCTGCTGCCGCTTCGTCCCAGCCCAGGTCCAGAAGGTCGCAGATGTGGTCCTCCATGTGGCCGTCCAGCTCCGCCTGCACCGCCTGCCGCTCCTCCGCCGTCAGCCGCCGCAGCTGGGACAGGACCTGGGCGCAGTACTCCGGGCGGGTCATGTGGCCGCCGCCTCCGGCCCCAGACTGGACCGGAGCACCGCGTTGACGGCTCCGGAATAGGTCTGCCAGGCCTCCGCTTCTGTCTTCAGAAAGGAACGGCCCCGGTTTGTCAGGTGATAATACTTGCGCATCCGGCCCGTGGGGGCGGCCTGCTGGTAGGCCTCCACCAGCCCCTCCCGCTCCAGGCCGTGGAGCACCGGGTACAGCGTCCCCTCCTTCATCTCAAAGGTCCGGTTGGACCGGCGGGCCAGCTCCAGGATCATCTGGTAGCCGTACATGTCCTCCACCGCCAGCAGGGACAGCACCAGAAGATCCGTGTGGTCGATGGTCTGCCGCTTTTTCATAGGCTCCCTCCTTCTGCCGTTTTTTACATAGAGTTTCTATGCATAGTTGAATTATACATCGGAGTTCTATGTATGTCAAGAAGAAAAAAAGAACGCCTTGGCGTTCCTGTCAGGAGGGGCGGAAGGGGACGCCCTCTCCGTCACACCCTCTCCGTCACGGCTTCGCCGTGCCACCTCTCCCAAAGGGAGAGGCAAGAGGGGGACAGTTCTTCCTGGCGATTCCTCTTTTCGGGAGAGGCAAGAGGGGGACGTTTCTTCCTGGCGACTCCTCTTTTCGGGAGAGGCGAGAGGGGGGCGTTTCTTCCTGGCGATTCCTCTTTTCGGAAGAGGCGCGCCGGGCCCCTGGCTCCCCCTTTGGGGGAGCTGTCCGCCCCTGGCCAGACTGAGAGGGGGCGGCGGAGCGCCCGGACTCTGGCCCTGACATTCCTCCAAAAGCGCTGATGGATCGGTGCTGTCAAGGTTCCAGGCTTTCCAGCCCCAGAAGCTTCTGCCCGTGGCTGCTGAGATGGGGGGAGAGCCACTCATAGGAGAAGCGGAAGTTCTGCGGGCCCGCGGCGTAGGCCGCCAGCTCATAGGGGGAGAAGGTGACATTCATCCCCGCCTCGTCAAAGGACACCGCGTAGCTGCCCCAGTTGGCGGCGATGGCCTCGTAGTCCTCCCAGTACCCCTCCGCCGGGACCCTTCCGTCCTCCAGCGGCTCGTTGGCCTGCCGGATGATCTCCGCCGTCACCGCCTCGCCCAGGTCCGTCCCCTCCGCCAGGAATTCCGGCTCAAAGAAGTCCCCCTGCTTCCAGTCAAAGTTCCAGCTCAGCTGCCAGGTGTTGGGATGGGCCCCGCCGGTATTGCTGTAGTATGTACCGCTGACGCTGATAAGATTCTCCGTCTGGTAGACGCTGCACGTCAGCTCCAGCTCATAGCCTCCGGCCCAGGGGAGGCCCTCCTCCCGCTGGTAGTCCAGCGCGGCCTGCGCCTCCTGGACCAGGCCCTCAAACTCCTTGGCGGCGGCCCACTCGCCGAAGCGGCGGTTGAAGACCTCCGCCGAGGCCAGGGCCTGCTCCTCCGCAGGTGTCTGCGCCGTCTGCACCGCCGTCCCGTCGGCCCGCGTCACCTGCATCACCGGCAGGACGAAGGAGTAGGCCGCCAGCAGCGTTCCGTCCGCCGCCGCGGCAGAGTCCTCCCAGGTCCCCAGCTCGATCACGCAGACGATCTCCTCCCCCGTCCGCTCCGGCTCAGCCGCAGGCGGCGGGGCATTGTGCACATTGATCAGCGGCGCGGCGGTACAGGCCGCCAGCACCAGGGACAGCATCAGGGCAAACAGTGCGGTCATAAGTCGCTCCTTTCCAGGGGGCGGAAGGTCTCGGGCTCTGCGGGGCGTCCGGGCGGACGATGGGGTCATCGCCCCTACGGGGTTTCGGGCGGAGGGTCTCGGGCCCCGCGGGGCGCCAGGGGTCTACAGGATCTCGGGCCCCTCCCGCCAGGCCCCGCCGCCTCCGGCGGCGGACAGGTCGGGATAGGCCAGGGCGTACAGATCCGCGGCCCGGACCTCCAGATCCCAGACCGCCCGGGCCTCCGGCCCCAGACGCCGCATATGGGCGGGCTTCGTCAGGATCGGAAGGGAGGCCGTCTCCCGCATCCTGGCCAGCAGGGTCCGGCCGGCGCCGTTGGCCGCCAGCACCCGCAGATAGGGAATCCGCTCCGGCAGGGCCTCCGGCGTCAGGCCCAGGTAGGCCCACAGGACCATCCGCCGCAGCCGGGCCCGGGGATAGCGCTTCGTCCTGGCGCGCTCCAGCAGCTCGGCCAGGGAACAGGCCCTCCGGGCGGCGTCGTGCAGCCGGCGGTACAGGCCCTCATGTCCCTGGTCCAGGGCGGCCCAGTCCGCCTCCTCCAGGGTCCGCAGACGGGCCAGGACGGCCCGCTCACAGGTCTCCATCAGCACCGGGGCCCGGCCCGCCGCCTCCTCCGCCGCGTAGGCCGCGGCCATGGCGGGGGCCATCAGCGCCAGGGCCTCCCGGCGCCTTCCGGCGCGCAGCAGGGAACGGATGGCGGAGGCGGAGGCGCTTCCCCCCTCCGGGCGCTCCGCGTCATGGGCGGCGCCTGCGCGGGGAACCGTCAGGACCTCCATCCCCCCGCCCTGGCGCAGCAGGGCCTTGCAGTACTCCACACCCAGGTTGTTGTTGGGCGAGGACAGCAGCGCCGCGGCCTCCGGGGAGGTCAGGCGCTCCGCCGCCCGCTGCCGGGCGGCGGCAAAGGAGTCCCCCGCGGCCAGCTCCGAGCGCAGCAGGGCGGGAAAGGCCTCCGAAGCCAGCGCCGCGGCCAGGCGGTGCAGCGCCGCGCCGTCGCCGCACTCGCTGCCAAAGGCCAGGTGGGTCGCAAGACCCGTGGCCAGCAGCGCCTGCACGCCCCCGCCGGCGAACCGCTCCGCAGAGGCGGCCGCCCAGGGCAGGGGCAGCTCCAGCACCAGGTCCACGCCGCTCTCCACGGCGGCCCTGGCCCGGGCCTGCCGCCGGACAATGGCAAAGTCCCCCCGCTGCACGAAGTTCCCGCTCATCACCCCCACCACGGCGGTATCCGCCCCCAGGCGGCGCCGGATCTCCGCGATCAGCCCCAGGTGCCCGGAATGCAGGGGATTGTACTCTATTACCATACCTGCAATTTTCACAATTTTCACCCCGATTCGATGACAAAAAAGTGACATTTCGGTAAAAATAGTGGTTGTCTCTGGAAAAATCTCTGGTATAATGGGGGTGACACCCCCTGTTCAGGACATGCCTGACCACATTTTATCTCATTCCCGGAGGCGCCGCAAGGGCCTCCCAAACACAAAGAGGAGATGGACACTTATGAATATTCTCGTCATCAACGCCGGCAGTTCCTCCCTGAAGTATCAGCTGCTGAATCCCGAGACCGGCGTCCTGCTGGCCAAGGGCCTGTGCGAGCGCATCGGCATCGACGGCAAGTTCACCTACAAGGCCGAGGGCAAGGAGACCCTGGACGCGGTGGACGTGGCCATGCCCACCCACTCCGAGGCCATCCAGGCGGTGCTGGACGCCCTGGTGGACGCCAAAAACGGCGTCATCGGCTCCATGAAGGAGATCGACGCCGTGGGTCACCGGGTGGTGCACGGCGGCGAGAAGTTCGCCAAGTCCGTCCTGCTGACGGACGAGGTCATGGCCGCCATCGAGGAGTGCAACCCCCTGGCGCCCCTCCACAACCCCGCCAACATCATCGGCATCAAGGCCTGCCAGGCCCTCATGCCCGGCACCCCCATGGTGGCCGTGTTCGACACCGCTTTCCACCAGACCATGCCCCCCAAGGCGTACATGTACGCCCTGCCCTACGAGTATTATGAGCAGGACAAGGTCCGGCGCTACGGCTTCCACGGCACCTCCCACAAGTACGTGGCCGGCCGGGCCGCCGCCATGCTGGGCAAGCCTATCGAGGAGCTCAAGCTCATCTCCTGCCACCTGGGCAACGGCTCCTCCGTCACCGCCATCGACGGCGGCAAATCCGTGGACACCTCCATGGGCTTCACCCCCCTGGCCGGCCTGCCCATGGGCACCCGCTCCGGCGACCTGGACGCGGGCATCCTCCAGTACCTGATGAACAAGTACGGTATGGACATCGACCAAATGCTCAACGTCCTCAACAAGAAGTCCGGCGTCCAGGGCGTCTCCGGCGTCAGCTCCGACTTCCGGGACCTGGAGAACGCCTTCCAGGGCGGAAACGAGCGGGCCGGCCTGGCTGTTGACATGTTCAACTACGGCGTGAAGAAGCTCATCGGCGCCTATGCCGCGGCCATGGGCGGTGTGGACGCCATCATCTTCACCGCCGGCGTGGGCGAGAACTCCGCCAATCAGCGCCTGGCCATTGCCGGCGGCCTGGAGTTCATGGGCGTGAAGATGGACGCAGACGCCAACAACGTCCGGGGGAAGGAGACCGTCATCTCCGCCGCCGACTCCCAGGTGAAGGTGCTGCTGATTCCCACCAACGAGGAGCTGATGATCGCCATGGACACGGCGGCGCTGGTCAAGGGCTGATTCCCCTCCCCAGGCGCCGGCCGAGGCCGTCCGGGGCGGGTGCCCGCCCGCCCCAAGCTCTCTTCCCCATCTTTTGCTCCGCAAAGGGAGGCGCCCTCTTCTATGAAAAGTGTAAAGCCCGGCCGGGGACCGTCCGCCATGGGGGCGTTCGGGTCCCTGATCGGAATCGTCTTCGGCGTGTTCTGGACCATCATCGCCGCCTCCTCCGGCGCGCCGGCGTTTTTCCCCATCTTCGGAATTCTGTTCATTCTCATCGGAATCGTGCAGGCGGTCTATCACTTCAAAAACGCCACGGGGGAAACCCGGTTTTCCGAGTTCGACATCACAGAGGACGGCGAGGAGCCGGACCCCCTGGACCGGCGGGGCTATGACGTCCCCCAGCCGCCCCCGGTGAGGGAGCGGCCGCCTGCGGGGAGTTACCGCTTCTGCCCCTACTGCGGCGCGGAGCTCCGGGAGGATTTTGTATTTTGCGGCGTGTGCGGCAGACAGCTGCCGGGCATCCGTAAGGAGGACCCCTCAACATGAAAATCGGAATGCAGTTTGCCATGCCCGCGGAGCTTCACGCCCTGCCGGGCGCCAGGGACCTTGTCCCCTTTGAGACCGTCTCCGGCGTGCCGTTCTATGAGATCGGGCCGGACCTCATCGCCTGCGCCGGCGGCGTCAGCAAGGTCAACGCCGCCATGGCCGCGGAGATCCTGTGCCTGAAATACGGCGTGGACCTGATCCTCAACGCCGGCGTGGCCGGGTGTACCTCCGACCTGCCCGCCGGGTCCCTGGTGGTGGCGTCGGAATTTCTCCAGCACGACGTGGACACCACCGCCGTGGGGGACCCCATCGGCCTGGTCTCCACGGTAAACCGGGTGGAGTTCCCCGTCTGGGAACCGGAGCGCTGCGTCTCGCTCCTGGAGGAGCTGGGCGTCGCCGCCGTCACCGGCCGGGTGGCCACCGGCGACTGGTTCGCCGTGGGCAGCCCCCGGGCGGAGTGGATTCGCGACACCTTCTCCCCCCTGCTGGTGGAGATGGAGGGCTGCGCCATCGCCCAGGTGTGCCTGCGCAACGGCGTGCGCTTCGTCTCCGTGAAGTCCGTCTCCGACCACCTGTTCCGGGACCGGGCCGCCCAGGCGGAGGAATACTTTGACTTCCCCCGGGCCCTGGAGGCCCTGGGCAGGGTGATCCTGCCCCTTGCAAAAAAATTACAGGAGGAATCTTAACTATGGAACGCATTGCCAGCTTCTCCGTGGACCACACCAGGCTG
Organism: Clostridiales bacterium; assembly: GCA_019423635.1. Taxonomy (GTDB): domain Bacteria; phylum Bacillota; class Clostridia; order Oscillospirales; family Oscillospiraceae; genus Oscillibacter. The sequence goes on along the minus strand of JAHZBA010000023.1, from coordinate 31,795 downwards.
CTCCCCGGGCTGTATCTCTCCCGCCGGGACGGGGATGTGGTCACGTTGGACCTGCGGTTTCGCCGCCCCAACATCGACCCCCTGCTGACCAACTCCGAGCTCCACTCCCTGGAGCACCTGGTGGCCACGCTTCTGCGCAACTCCAGCCACGGCGACGCCGTCGTCTATTTCGGGCCCATGGGCTGCCAGACCGGCTTCTATTTCCTCTTCAATGAAAAGCTCATGTCCTGCGCCGAGGCCATCGAGCTCTTGAAGGAGGTCTTCAACGCCTCCGCGGTCTACGAGGGCGAGATGCCCGGCTGCCATCCGGCGGAGTGCGGCAACTACCGCAGCCTGGACATGGAGGCCTGCAAGAACATCTGCGCCTACTATGCCGGCGTTATCAAGGACTGGACGGTAGAAAAGCTGGACTACGAGGCGTAAGCGTCCCCCAGGCGGCAAGACCATAAACAGCCAGCGGGCTCCGGGATTTCCCGGAGCCCGCTTCCCTTTACTTCCGTTCCTCCCCCTGTCCCTCCGGCCGGTCCAGGTCGATGAGAAAGAGGTCGTTGGGCGTGCACTCCAGCACCTGGCACAGGATCTCCAGCGTCTCCAGCCGTACGGACCTGGTGCGGTTGTTCACCAGCTTCGTCAGGTTTTGGTGGCTCATTCCCATCTGCTTGGCCAGCCAGTACCGGGTCCTTCCCCGACTCTCCAGAAGCGGCAGGATATTAAAGCGAATCATAACACCATTTCCCCATCATCTAATATTTTAATTAGATAATATGGAAATTTACCTCTTTACATACTACACCTCAAGATTGTATAATCTCTAAATATTATATTGGGGTGGGATGCTGCTATGGCGGACTGGAAAGAGATGTATTTGACACTGATGCGGGACACCGAACGGGCCATCCGCATTTTGACCGAGGCACAGCAAAAATGTGAGGAGCTGTATTTGCAGGAGGAGGGGCCGCCGCTGTCGCTGGTGCCCAGGACGGCGGAGACCGGCGGGGCGGAAATCGCCCCGGTTCCCGGAGAATTTCCCATTTTTCAGGAAAAAGCCGTTGACAAGCCGGGGCGTTCCTGATATACTTTACAGGCCGCTTTGAATGGGTCAGCAAGTGTCCTGCGGGACCACCCCCGACAGCGAGCCCGATATGAAGGAGTTGAAACAAGCATGAACGCAATCATCGTAACCGGCGGCAAGCAGTACAAGGTGGCCGAGGGCGACGTGGTCTACATCGAGAAGCTGGACCAGGAAGCCGGCGACACCGTGAAGTTCGACCAGGTTCTGGCCGTCATCGACGGGGACAAGGCCACCTTCGGCACGCCCGTGGTGGCGGGGGCCTCCGTGGAGGCCACGGTCGTCAAGAACGGCAAGGGCAAGAAGATCCGGATCTTCAAGTACAATCCCAAGAAGGGCTACCGCAAGCGTCAGGGTCACCGTCAGCCCTACACCAAGGTCGAGATCGGCAAGATCAGCGTCTAAGGCATGACCACGGTGACATTCCGCACGGAGCGGGGCCGGATCACCGGCTTTGACGCCGCGGGACACAGCGGCTACGCCCCGGAGGGAGAGGACATCGTCTGTGCCGCCGTCACCAGTGCCGTCCGCCTGGTGGAGGCCACCGTCAACGACGTGCTGGGCCTGGCGGCCTCGGTCAGGGTGCGGTCTCAGGACGCGGCGATTTCCTTCCGCCTGCCCGGCAGTCTCGGGCCTACGGCGGAGAGCGCCTGTCAGGCGCTTCTGGCGGGGCTGATGGTCTATCTCTCCCAGCTCCACGACGAGTTCCCCCAACACATTGAAGTATTGGAGGGCGAGTGAGCCCTTCCCATTCTAAAAGAAAGGATGGTCCCTATCATGATTTGCATTGGTCTTCAGTTCTTCGCCCACAAGAAGGGCGGCGGCTCCACCAAGAACGGCCGTGATTCCGAGTCCAAGCGCCTGGGTCCCAAGCGGGCCGACGGACAGTTCGTCAAGGCCGGCAACATCCTGGTGCGCCAGCGCGGCACCCACATCCATCCCGGCCTGAACGTTGGCATTGGCAGCGACGACACGCTGTATGCCACTGCCAGCGGCACCGTGCGCTTTGAGCGCAAGGGCAAGGATCGCAAGCAGGTCTCTGTTTACGAGGCTGAGTAAGAACCGCAGGAGGCCCGGACGGCAGGTCCGGGCCTCCTTTTTCCGGTCCCTGTTTGAAACGCCAGGAAAGCGAGGAATCGACCATGGGACTCTTTGACAGATTCAAGAAGACCGCCCCGCCTCCGCCCCGGGAGAAGTCCCCGCTGGAGGAACAGCTGTCGCCGCTCTATCCCAAGCTGGTCCGGCAGATCGCCGCCATGACGCCTGTGGAATGGGACGTGCTCTATTTCCTGGGCGAGGTGGAGCCGGAGGAGGCCAGCTATTCCTCCGTGTTCTACATCCGGGAGGCCGGGAGTGGGAACTACGTGCGCTCCAGCAATTTTCCCAGGGTCTACGGGGTCTCCAAAGAGGCGTATCTGGAGCAGTGGAAGAAGCTGAACGACATCCTGCTGGAGATCTATCACTGCTTCCTGGAGAGCGGACACAAGCCCTGGGAGCAGCTGACCATGACCCTGGAGCGGTCCGGGAAGTTCAATATGCACTTCAACTACGACACCGTCCACGCCAAAAGCGACGGCCAGCCGGACCGGGAGGTGCTCTGGGCCTATCAGACCTTCGGTTATCTCCCCGAGGAGGGGAGCTGGATGAGGAAGCTGCTGGACGAGCAGCTGGAACGCGGCTGAAAGGAGCTTACGATGGCGGGCTATCTCACCTTCTGGTCCAAGGAGCACGTCCGGACCCTGGAGCGGGCCGGGGACCGGGGGCCCCTGTCCGTGATCTACGGCGGACCCCATACGAAAATGCCCTCCCTCGCCGCCGTGCGGCCGGGGGACATCCTCTATCCGGCCTCCATCCAGGACGGGACCCTCTGCGCCATGGCCCGGCTGGAGGTGGAGCGGATCGAGCCCGCGCTGGAGTACCTGATGCGGGAGGTGGGCCGTCCCGCCGGGGCCCTGGTGCCCCAGGGCATGGCCCTGGAGCGCACCGGGCGGGGCGGGGAGAACCTGCTGGACGGCAGGGCGCTGGATTTCTCGCATTCCGTCTTTGCCCTGTCCGACGGAACCCGGCTGGAGCGGCGGGAGGAACTGCCCGCGGGCCTGACTATAGCAATCCACGGAAATAATGCGGAAAAAGGAAGCGAGGACGGGGATTGCAGGGCAAGGCGGAGGACGCAGGCGGGCCGGCGCCCGTCAAGGACGACAACGCGGCCGTGCGATTTCCGGACCGCTGAACTTTTCGCAGTATTTTCGTGGATTGCTATAAGATCTTCACCCAGGCACATTATATAGACAAGCCCCATAAGCGCCACCAGGAGCCCCAGACCTGCTGCGCGGAGCTGGCGGCCAGCGGGCGGGGCAGCGCCATCCGTCCCCGGCCCCTGCCGGTGGAATGCCTGCCGTCCCTGCGGTTCGGCCCGTCCAGGTCCCGGGAAAAACCTCTGCTGCTGAACCCGGAGGGGCTGGCCACGCCCAGGTCCCTCAGCGGCTTCGTGCGGAAAATGAGCCAGGAGACCTGGGAGCGGTTCGAGGCGCTGTTTGCGGGGGAGCCGGATGCGTAAGGGCGCGGCCAATCCCCCTGCGCGTCCTCTCCACCGGGGAGACCCATTCAATTAAAACCTATGATGCCTGCCTCTCGAAACAGGAATCGTAGAGATCGGAGAAGTTCATGGCCTCATCATTCATTGACAAAGCCCGGATCAGCGTCAAGGCCGGCAATGGCGGCAACGGCGTGGTGTCCTTCCACCGGGAGAAATACGTGGCGGCCGGCGGCCCCGACGGCGGCGACGGCGGCCGGGGCGGCTCCATCATCCTCCAGGTGGACGACCATATGTCCACCCTGATGGACTTCCGCTACAAGCGCAAGTACGCCGCCGGGAACGGCGCCGACGGCCAGGGCAAGCGGAAATTCGGCAGGGACGGCGAGGACCTCATCATCCGCGTCCCCCGAGGCACCCTGGTACGGGATGCGGAGACGGGCGAGATCATCGTGGACATGAGCACCGGCGAGCCCTTCACCCTCTGCCGGGGCGGGCGGGGCGGCTGGGGCAACAGCCACTTCGCCACCCCCACCCGGCAGGTGCCCCGCTTCGCCAAGGCGGGTCTCCCCGGCGAGAGCCACGACGTGATCCTGGAGCTGAAGCTCCTAGCGGACGTGGGGCTCATCGGCTTTCCCAATGTGGGCAAGTCCACGCTGCTGTCCGTGGTCTCCAAGGCCCAGCCGAAGATCGCCAACTATCACTTCACCACCCTCTTTCCCAACCTGGGCGTGGTGTGGGTGGAGGACGGGGTCAGCTTTGTCATGGCGGACATCCCCGGCATCATCGAGGGGGCCAGCCAGGGGGCGGGCCTGGGCCACGACTTCCTGCGGCACATCGACCGCTGCCGGCTGCTGGTCCACGTGGTGGACGTCTCCGGCAGCGAGGGCCGGGACCCCGTTCAGGATTTTGACGCCATCAACGCCGAGCTTCGGGAGTACAGTCCCGCTCTGGCGGAGCGGCCCCAGATCGTGTGCGCCAACAAGGTGGATATCATGGACAACCCTGAAAATCTCCAGCGGCTGCGAGAGCACGTGGAGGCGGCGGGCTGCACGCTGCTGGAGCTCTCCGCAGCGGCCCACCAGGGCACCCGGGAGCTGGTGAACAAGGCGGCGGAGATGCTCTCCGTGCTGCCCCCTGTCACGGTGTACGAGCCGGAGTACGTGCCCCGTCCCCCGGCGGTGGACACCTCCGCGCCCCTGGACATCCGTCACGAGGACGACCTGTGGATCATCGAGGGGCCCTGGCTCCAGCGGCTCATGGGCAACGTCAACTTCGCCGACTACGAGAGCCGGATGTGGTTTGACAGGATCCTGCGGGAGTCCGGCCTGTTCCAGCGGCTGGAGGAGATGGGCATTCGGGACGGCGACACCGTTTCTCTGTACGACTGGGAGTTTGAGTACCAGCGGTAAGGCCGCGGGAAGCCGCCGGGACCTGCGTGCGGCCTCCTGTTTTCAGAAGCTGTACCAATGGTGAAGCGCGTGTATGGGCGAAAAAATTTGGGGGCCCGCAAGGGAGAAACGCGCAGAAAGCCTGGCGGATTTCAAGCGTTTTTGACGCAGTCCGGCCGGAAAATTTTCTCGCCAGACGCGTGCTGCCGCCGATTGGTACATTCTGACCTTCCTGTGGCGCGCCAACGGCAAGCCCGGTGCGGCAAAAGGCGCAGCGGACGCCGAGCGTGCGGCCAAATGGGCTCTGGAGAAGGATATGGTCTCTGACAGCATGGACCTCAGCGCTCCCTGCACGCGCAAGACGGCTGTGATTTTCATGTGGATGGATGCTGGCGGCCCCGTGGCAGAGCGTGAGAAGACCTTCACCGATGTGGGCAGCAGTGAGGAGCTGATGAACGCCACTGCCTGGGCTGTGGAGCAGGGCGTCATCACCGGCACCGGCGACGGCACGACGTTCTCTCCCGACGCCGCCTGCACCCGGGGCCAGACCGCCACCTTCCTGTACCGGGCATCTCAAACATAAACCCTTTAACCTATCCAGGCCCCCTGAAAGAATTTTTTCAGGGGGCTTGACATTTCGCCGTCCCTGGGGTATACTTTCCCCAATTAAACCGATGATGCGGACGAGTACACGGACGTCCCCTCCTCAAGAGAGCCGCCGGCGGTGGGATGGCGGCAGAGGGGGCCCCGCCGAATGGACCGCGGAGGGCGGGCTGAACGAAGCGGAAGCTTCCAGTATGCGCCGACGGGCTTTTCCCCCGTTACCAAGGAAGGGTATGTGCTGGCATACCGCTGAGGGGGCGAGTTTTTCGCCAATTTGGGTGGCACCGCAGAAGTTTTCAAGACTTTTGTCCCAAGAAGACCGGGGTTCGGTTTCTCTTGTTGGGATGAAGGTCTTTTTTTGACGCATCCTTGCAGGAGAAGTCCGTCTCAGATGACGGCAGCGTTCCAGATTGCTGACGCCGCCTGTAGGGCATAACCACCGGGCATGCCGCGGAATGCACCACGGGACCATGGCCGGATCGCGGCGCGCCGGGTCGTCGCGCCCTACGGACGGGGATCGTCACCGGAGGCCGTGAAACGGCCTGGCGGTGGACTTCATAGGCAAAACACAGCACATTTTTATGTGCCGGCGGGCATTGCCCGCCTTGAAAATCGGAATACCGATTTTCAAGTGTTTTGATGAGATCGCCGGCACCAAATGGCGGCAGAAGCCGGGAACCGGCCTGAACCGAGCCCTCTGCGCCAGGGCGGCGCAGAACGGAGACCCCTGAACGCGTTTTCCTGAAAAATCCGTATCAGAAAAGGAGTGTTTACCATGAGTATCGAGAAAACCATCCCCTACAAGATCTACCTCACCGAGGACGAGCTGCCGAAGGCCTGGTACAATGTCCGGGCGGACATGAAGGTGAAGCCCGCTCCCCTGCGGAATCCCGGCACCGGGGCGCCCATGACCTTTGAGGACCTGCGGCCTGTCTTCTGCGACGAGCTGATCCGCCAGGAGCTGGACGACGACACCCGGGAGATCCCCATCCCCACGGAGATTCGGGACTTCTACAAGATGTACCGCCCCTCCCCCCTGGTCCGGGCCTACTGCCTGGAGGAGAAGCTCCAGACGCCGGCGAAGATCTACTACAAGTTTGAGGGCAACAACACCTCCGGCTCCCACAAGCTGAACTCCGCCATCGCCCAGGCCTACTACGCCAAAAACCAGGGTCTCAAGGGCGTCACCACCGAGACCGGCGCCGGCCAGTGGGGTACGGCCCTGTCCATGGCCTGCGCCTATCTGGGACTGGACTGCAAGGTCTACATGGTGAAGGTCAGCTACGAGCAAAAGCCCTTCCGCCGGGAGGTCATGCGGACCTACGGCGCCTCCGTCACCCCCTCCCCCTCCATGGAGACGGAGATCGGGAAGAAGATCCTTCAAGAGCACCCCGGCACCACCGGGTCTCTTGGCTGCGCCATCTCCGAGGCCGTGGAGGCCGCCGCCGCACAGCCCGGCTACCGCTACGTGCTGGGAAGCGTTTTGAACCAGGTGCTGCTGCACCAGTCCATCATCGGTCTGGAGACCAAGGCGGCTCTGGACAAGTACGGCATCGTGCCGGACGTCATCATCGGCTGCGCCGGCGGCGGCAGCAACCTGGGCGGCCTCATCTCCCCCTTCATGGGGGAAAAGCTCCGGGGGGAGCGGGATTACCGCATTGTCGCCGTGGAGCCCGCCTCCTGCCCCAGCCTCACCCGGGGCCGCTTCGCCTACGACTTCTGCGACACCGGCATGGTGTGCCCCCTGGCCAAGATGTACACCCTGGGCAGCAGCTTCATCCCCTCCGCCAACCACGCCGGGGGCCTCAGGTACCACGGCATGAGTCCCGTGCTGAGCCAGCTGTACCACGACGGATATATGGAGGCCGTCTCCGTGGAGCAGACCAGGGTCTTTGAGGCGGCGGAGCAGTTTGCCCGGGTGGAGGGCATCCTCCCGGCACCGGAGTCCAGCCACGCCATCCGGGCGGCCATGGACGAGGCGCTGAAATGCAAGGAGACCGGTGAGGCCAAGACCATTGTCTTCGGTCTCACCGGCACCGGCTACTTTGACATGGTGGCCTATGAGAAGTTCCACAACGGGGAGATGCGCGATTACGTGCCCACCGACGAGGAACTGGAGGCCAGCTTCGACAAGCTGCCCCAGGTCCCCGGCCAGGCGTAAACATGACCGCCCCTGCGGCTCCGGCCGCAGGGGCGGCGCTTATGACTCAGTCTCCCCGGTCCGGGGTTCCCTCCGCCGTCCCGGCAGGCAGAAGGCCAGCAGGCACAGCAGGATCTGCACCACGGTGGAGGCCGGAGTGGACAACCCCATGCGGAAGAGATCACCGGGGAAGCGCCGGCTCATCCAAAACGCCAGGGGCAGCCGGACGCCCAGGGCCCCCGCCAGCCCCTGGGCCATGACGAAGAGGGTGCGGCCGTGGCCGTTGAAGTAGCCGATGAAGCTGAAGAGGAAACTGGTCAAAAGGCAGTCCACGGCGTAGGCCCGCAGGTAATCCGCCGCCGCGGCAATCACCGCCGTGTCCTGGGCGAAGAGGCCCGCCAGCACCTTCCCGTGGAAGAAGGCGCCCCAGCCCATGACCAGACCCGCGGCCAGGGAGGAGACGATGCCCCACAGCAGGGCCCGCCGGGCCCGGTCCTCCCGGTTTGCGCCGATGTTCTGGGCCACGAAGGCGGACATGGACTGCATGTAGGCCGAGGGCACCAGCATCACAAAGGCGCAGAGCTTTTCCGCCACGCCCACGCCGGCGGAGGGCACGGTGCCCATGTTGTTGGCGATGGCGATGATGGCCAGAAAGGACAGACTCACCAGCAGATCCTGAAGGGCCACCGGCGTCCCGAGACGCAGAATCCGGCCGATCACCGCCCGGTCAAAGCAAAAATCGGCCCGGGTCATGGCGAAGGGCAGCGGCCGCCGCCGGATCACCAGGCAGGACAGCGCCACGCTCACCGCCTGGGCCAGCACCGTGGCAACGGCGGCTCCCGCCACGCCCATGCCGCAGCCTCCCACCAAAAGCAAATCCCCCAGCACATTCAGCACACAGGCGATGAACACCGTCAAAAGGGGCATTCGGGAGTCCCCCAGACCCCGGAAAATGCTGCCCAGCAGGTTGTAGGCCACAATAAACACGCTGCCGCCGGCGCAGATGCGAACATAGGTCACCGTGCCGGCAAAGGCGTCCGCCGGGGCCCGCATGAGCCGGGCCAGGGCCGGGGCCCCCGCCAGGGCGGCGGCCGTCACCACCAGGGCCAGTACCCCAAAGAGGCACACGCCGCTGCCCACGGTCCTCCCCGCCTCTTCCGGCTTCCCCTCTCCCAGCTTCTGGCCCAGGAGCACCGTGACGCCCATGGACAGACCCGTGAGGATCATGGTGAGCGTCCGCATAATCTCGCTGCCGGTGGAGACGGCGGAGATATCCGCCGCCGTGCCGAACCGGCCCACCACCTGCAGGTCCACCGCGCCGTACATGGCCTGGAGCAGCAGGGCCAGCAGCACCGGCAGGGCAAATCTCAGCAGGGCCGTCAGAATGGGGCCCTGCGTAAAATTGTGCTCGTTCTCTCTGGTCTTCATCTTCTCATTCCCTCCCGCCGCCCCCTGACAGGGAGGGCAGCAGAAAGGGCCGGATAAGGTCCCAGGCGCACCTGGCATCTTATCCGGCCCTGTCATTGCGACGACTGGCCCTCCGATGAGCACCATCACTCTACCACGCCTCCCAGGCGTTGTCAAGCCTCCTCTTCCCGCTTTTTCAGCAGGCGCTGCTTCTTCCGTCCCTTCTTCTCCGCGCTCTCCTGGATGCCCTCCTGGAGCCCCTCCAGCACCATCCGCAGATTGCTGCGGACGAGGATGCCCAAAAAGTGCAGCAGTCCCTCCCGGGTCTCCTTGTCCAGCTCCTTCATGGCCTTTGCCATGGCGCCGGTGGCCTTGAGACTGTCCGCCATCAGGTCCGTCAGCGTCACGGCGCCGGAGGCCGTCAGCACCTGGAACATGGCGTTCACAAACCGCTCCCGCTGCTCCACAGGCATCTCGTGGACCCACTGCCGCAGCTCCTGGTCACACAGGTGCGCCTGCCGGGTCACCTGGTGCAGCGTCAGGAAGTGATCCCCCAGCACCTGCCAGGAGAAGCCGTCGTGCTGCATGAAGCCCAGCTGGTCGCTGTCCACCACGGCGTAATCCTCCTCGTGCTCCAGCAGCATCCCCACCACGGAGGATTTGGGCACAATGGAGCAGATCCGCTCCGCCACCCGCCGGTGCTCCGGCAGATCCAGCAGATCCGTGTGAAAGCCGGGGCCGTCGTTGGACCAGATGACGGCAATCCGCCGCTGGACCGTCTCCCGGCAGAACACGCCGGCGTACACTGCCAGGTTGCCCCCCTTGGAGTGGCCCCCCAGCCGGAGCTTCCGCCGGGGGAACTGGCGGGCCACGGCCTCCGCGTACTCCACCGCCTTCTTCTGGGCGGGGACCTCCGGCATACAGGCCAGCTCAAAGTCCTCCTTCCAGCCGGCCAGGGTGTCGTCGGTGCCCCGGAAGGAGAGGTACACCATTCCGTCCCCGGTCTCCACGGCCAGGGCCGCGAACTGCTCCCCTTTTCCCACATCCAGGTGGTCCACAAAGCAGTTCAGCGCCATGTCCCGGAAGCGGCGGGAGTCCGCCGTCTTTTGCAGCAGCTCCGGGATCTCGTCCGGCACCAGCACCCCCATGTCGATCCGCTCCCCCTCCGGGAAGCGGGCAAAAAACGCCTCCGCCGCCTGATACAGGGGGACGCTCTCCCCCTCCCCGGGCGCGGGGACGATGTCCTTAAAATCCACGAAGGACAGCTCCGCTAAAATCAGATTGTCTACCTCGTTGAAGGGGGACTGCTCCAGGGTCAAATCTCCCCGCCAGTCCAGATAGTCCAGAATATTTGCCATATCCGTCCTCCTTCTATGCTGTTTCTCTTTTATTATAGCCAGATTTCGCGGGGAATACAAGGGGCCTTTGCCCGGGAGTCACGTCCGTCTCACAAATTGGATCTGTAGGGCGCGACGACCTCGGCGCGCCGCGATTTACGAAGGAACCGCGGTAGAAACGCCGCGTCTTACGGCAGATTTCCGTCAACCTGCGGCGCGCCGGGGTCGTCGCGCCCTACAAAAGGAGCGCATCTGACTTTATGAGACGGGCGTGGCCCGGGAGTCCTGTTCCGGGATTTTTGCGGGGAGGATACGATCCGCCCTGTCAAGGGGAGAACCGCGCAGGGGCGGACCGTGCAGGGGTGAATCGTGTAGGGGCGGCTATCAGCCGCCCGTCCAAAGGGAAAACCGGAGTTCCCGGAAAGACGGGCGGCTGATAGCCGCCCCTACAGAGCGATCGGACACCGCTTCTTCACGGGGACATGGCCCGCGGGGCAAATCCAAGGTCTATCCGCATCCGCCGCCTCATAGGATGTCTCATCACGACCGAGAGGTGGACAACATGACTAGCCAAAACAACGCCCTGCTGGAGGGCCTGCCCCTGGAACGGCCGGCGCGGTCCCACGAGAACCACGGCACCAGCTTCTATCGCTTCGCCCTCCAGGTGCCCCGGCTCTCCGGCACGCCCGACACCCTGCCCATTCTGCTGCCGGAGCAGCAGACCGGCCTGATCCGGCCCGGGGAGCCTCTGCGCCTGCGGGGGCAGCTGCGCTCCTTCAACAACCGCTCCGGCGTCGGCAGCCGCCTGGTGCTCACCGTCTACATCCAGGAGCTCCTGCCGCCTCTGGGGGAGCCCTGCAACCAGATCACCCTGTCCGGCACCCTCTGCAAGCCCCCCATCTTCCGCCGCACCCCCCTGGGCCGCAGCATCTGCGACCTCATGCTGGCCGCGCCCCGGCGCTACGGCCGGGCGGACTACCTGCCGGTGATCGCCTGGGGCCAGCTGGCGGTCCAGGCCAGTGCCCTCCAGGTGGGGGACCCCCTGGCGCTGGAGGGGCGCATCCAGAGCCGCGCCTACCGAAAGCTCACGGACCACGGCGAGGAGGAGCGGGTGGCCTACGAGGTCTCCATGATGCACCTGCTGGAGGAGGATTCCTGAGCTTTTTTCAAACGCCCCGACCCGGATGCGGCCCTCCGCCGCGGCACTGCCGGCAGCCGCTCCGCCCGGATGCCCGGCGCATAAGCAAAGCCCTCCGGCACATACTACCTCTGAAAATTGGAGGTAGCTTATGGGAACCATTTCAGAAAACTATCAGGAGAATGTGGCCTGGTTCAACGACACGCTGGGCGCGGGCCGCAGCTGCGACGTGGTCAGCCGGGACTACGTGATCGGCGGCCGCCGGGCCCGGCTCTGGGTCATCGACGGCTACGGCAAGGACGGCATCCTGGAGCGGATGGGCGCCTTCTGGCTGAGCCTGCGGCCGGAGGAGGTCCGGGATCTGACGGACATGCAGGCCTTCGCCGACCGCTGCATCACCTTCTCGGAGACGGAGGTCAGCTTCAACCAGGACGACATCGTCACCTCCGTCCTGCTGGGCAAGACGCTGCTGCTGGTGGAGGGCCTTGCCGGCGGGGCGCTGGTGGACGCCAAGGAGTACCCGGCCCGGGGCGTGGGGGAGCCGCCGGACGGCAAGGTCCTCCGGGGCTCTCACGACGGCTTCATCGAGGCGGTGGTGCCCAACATGGCCCTGCTGCGCCGCCGCATCCGGGACCCCCGGCTGACCATGGAGGGTCTCAAGATCGGCAGCCGCTCCCGCACGGACGCGGTGCTGTGCTATCTGAGCGACAAGGCGGATCAGACACTCCTGGCGGAGCTCCGCCAGAAGCTGGAGAACATCGACGCCCGCTCCCTCTCCATGGCCCAGGAGAGCGTGGCGGAGGCCATCCGGCCCAAACAGTGGTACAACCCCTTCCCCAAGGTGCGCTACACGGAGCGGCCCGACACCGCCGCCGCCAGCATCATGGAGGGCGCCATTGTGCTGATGGTGGACAACTCCCCCTCCGTGATGATCCTGCCCACCACCTTCTTCGACTTCACCCAGGAGGCCAACGAGTTCTACTTCCCCCCGCTGGTGGGCAGCTACCTGCGGCTCTTGCGGATCATCGTGTTTCTGATCTCCCTGTTCATCACGCCGCTGTGGTATCTGATGGTCAGCGAGCCGGGACGGCTGCCGGGGTGGCTGGAGTTCCTCTCCTCCCCGGAGCCGGCCTCCCTGGATCTTCTCTGGCAGCTGCTGGTGGTGGAATTTCTGATCGACGTCTTAAAGCTGGCCTCCCTGAACACGCCGGACTCCCTCTCCAACTCCTTTTCCATGCTGGGGGCCCTGATTCTGGGGGACTTTGCCGTGCAGGCGGGCTGGCTGGGGCCGGAGGTGCTGGTGTATATGGCCTTTGTGTCCGTGGCGGGCTTTGCCCAGCCCAGCTACGAGATGGGCTACGCCTTCAAGCTGCTGCGGGTGGCGTTGCTTTTGATCACGGCCGTCTTCGACCTCTGGGGCTTTGCCCTGGGGACCCTGGGGATTCTGGCGCTGCTGGTCACCACCAAGCCCCTGGTGGGGAAACGGGGCTATCTCTACCCCCTGCTCCCCTTCAACGGCAAGGCCCTGCGGCGGCTCATCATCCGGGAGCCCATCAGCCGGGACAACACGTGACCGCCCCCCCCTTCTCCCGCCCCGGGTGCCCCGGGAGCTTTCCAAAACGCAGGGGCGGCGGCTCTGCCGCGCCGGCAGGCCGCCTCTCCCCCGCCTCCTCCATCCGGGAGGGAAAAGACCGGTCCAGAAGGACCGGTCTTTTCCTCACTCCTCGATGCTGATGGCGCTGACAGGGCAGCCGTCCCGCGCCTCCTGGGCAGTATCCAGCATGGTCTCCGGAATGGGGCCGCCGTGGGCCATTCCGTCGTCGCCCATGGTGAACACCTCCGGACAGGTGCCGGTGCAAAGACCGCAGCCGATGCAGGCCTGGTTGACACTTGCGTTCATGACTCTACCTCCGGTTTCATCTTCCGCCGCAGCGGTGTGTTCCCCGCAGATCCCCTGCTCATCCCTCCGGCGGCTCCGGATTCCCGGCAATCTCCCGCCGGATCTTCGCGCACAGGTCCCATGGGAACACCCTCTAGTGTTCCTCATTTCCCGCATTTCAAACCCGGCGGCGGACCGCTCTGGGCAAAATGCCGCGAAACGGTCTGCCGGTTTGTCAAAAATGTAAAATATCAACAAAGTGTATTGACAAACACAGAAATCTATTGTACATTATAGACACAGGAAGGGAGTGAGTCCCATGGGCTGGTAAGCCTGGAGCATCACGAGTTTCTTGACCCCCGCGCCGTTCGGAGTTTCAAAATCCGCATTCCCTCGGCAAGTTCCCCAAAGACGAAACGCACCTCACGATGATGAGCCACACGAGAGCAGTCCCAGCAAGACGTCTGCGTGTATCCGCGATTTTATGGATTGGCGAAATTCCCGAGATTCCAGCATTCCCGCGCACCGCATCCGAACGGAATCCTGAAGAAAGCACGAGGTATGGTCCATTGTACTACGAAGAGGCGAATCGGTAGCCCCCCATCCGCGAAGGACGGATGGGGGGTTGTGCTTTGTTCTCTTCCAGACAGGGGGACTCCTCCAATTTTCCCGTTTCTCCAATGCAGCAAAACGCCCGGGCCTTGCGGCCCGGGCATTTTGCGCCAAAGAGGAGAGGAGAGGATTATTTGTGGTCCACAGAGGACATATAGCGGATGAGGTCCACCATCTTGTTGGCGTAGCCGCACTCATTGTCGTACCAGGAAACCACCTTCACGAAGGTGTCGGTGAGGCTGAGGCCGGCCTTCTGGTCGAAGATGGAGGTGCGGGCATCGCCCAGGAAGTCGGAGGAGACAACCTCCTCGTCGGTGTAGCCCAGAACGCCCTTCAGCTCGCCCTCGCTGGCCTCCTTCATGGCCTTGCAGATGTCCTCATAGGAGGCGGGCTTGGCCAGCTTGGCGGTCAGGTCCACCACGGAGACGTCCAGGGTGGGTACGCGCATGGAGATGCCGGTCAGCTTGCCGTTGAGCTCGGGGATGACCTTGCCCACGGCCTTGGCGGCGCCGGTGGAGGAGGGGATGATGTTGCCGGTGGCGGCACGGCCGCCGCGCCAGTCCTTCATGGAGGGGCCGTCCAGCAGCTTCTGGGTGGGGGTCACGGAGTGCACGGTGGTCATGAGACCCTCCACAATGCCGAACTTCTCATTGAGCACCTTGGCGATGGGGGCCAGGCAGTTGGTGGTGCAGGAGGCGTTGGAGACGAAGGTCATGTCGGAGGTGTACTTGTTGTTGTTGACGCCCATAACGAACATGGGGGTGTCGTCCTTGGAGGGGGCGCCCATGACCACGTGCTTGGCGCCGGCGTCGATGTGGCCCTGGCACTTCTCCTTGGTCAGGTGCAGTCCGGTGCACTCGCAGATATACTCGGCGCCCACCGTGCTCCAGGGGATGTCCTTGACTTCCTTCTCGGCAAAGACGGTGATCTTGTGGCCGTTCACCACCAGGGCGCCGTCCTTGGCCTCCACGGTGCCGGGGAACTTGCCGTGGGTGGTGTCATAGCGCAGCATATAGACCATATAGTCGGGGTTCATGAAGGGATCGTTCAGGGCGACGACCTCCACGTCATCGCGCTCCATAGCGGCGCGGAGGACAAGACGGCCGATCCGGCCAAAGCCATTGATACCGATCTTGGTTTTCATGTCTGATAACTCCTCTCATTTTCTAACAGTTTTTTGCAAAGACTGCCTAATAAACGATTGCGCAAACGATTTTGAGTTTGGTTTCCGGGGAGTATATTACCACAAAGACAATTTTTTGGCAATCGTCATTTCAAATAACATTTCTAAATATTAGTTGTCAATTTTGATAACAAAGAGGTCATTTTCCACAATATTTTGCAAGAACACGCAGAAAAGGCCTTGACGCAGCCGGGAAAGGTGCCGTATACTGTGGTCATGGAAATTGATTGCGCAAAAAGACGCGCAGTTGCGCAAAAGGATGGACAGGTATGAAAGTTACCATCAGCGACGTGGCGCGGATGGCCGGTGTCTCCACCGCCACCGTCTCCCACACCATCAACAACACCCGCTATGTCTCCGCCGAGACCAAGGAGCGGGTCTATCAGGCCATTCGGGAGCTGGGCTACACCCCGGACGCCTCGGCCCGGAGCTTCCGCACCGGGCGGAAGCAGACGGTGGGCTTCATTGTGCCGGACATCTCCAACAAGTTCTTCGGCACCATGATCGAGTCGGTGGAGAACTACCTCTCCGCCCACGGCTACCACCTGATCATCGCCAACACCAAGGAGGACGCGGACCGGGAGGAGTCCAATCTGCGGCTGCTGACGGCGGGTCTGGCCGACGGGCTGCTGGTGGCCAGCACCATGGACGACTTTGCGCGCTTTGACGCCCTGATCCCCGCGGGCTTCCCGGTGGTGCTGGTGGACCGGACCTTTGAGACGAAGAAATACTCCTCCGTGTGCGTATCCAACTTCCAGCCCATCTACCGCAGCGTCTGCCGTCTGGCGGGCAAGGGGGCCAGGCGCATCGGCATTGTGGGGGGCATCCCCCGCCTCTCCTCCACCAAGGAGCGGATCGCGGCCTACCGGGAGGCGGTGCAGGACTGCGGCCTGCCCCAGGACGAGGCCCTCATCCGCTACGGCGACTCCATGGAGGACAGCGTGCAGGCCTGTCTGGACGGTTTGCTGGCCCAGCAGTGCGACGCGGTGCTGGTGTGCCAGGGCCTTATGGCGGCGGCCACCATCATCTACCTGAACCAGAAGGGCCTGCGGATGTCCCAGGACATCGACCTGGTGAGCTTCGTGGATTATGATTCCAATCTTTACGAACTTTATTCCGACCAGATGGACTGCATCGTCCAGCCGGTGGAGGAGCTGGGCCGCTCGGCGGGAGAGCAGATCCTCAGCCGCATTGAAAACCCTGACGCGCCCATCTTTGAAAAGGTCCTCACCTCCGCCTACCGCCCCTGCGGCACCAGCCCCCGCTCCCCCTGAGCTCCCCCGGTTTCCGCCGGACTCCCCGGCGTGGGACCTCCACAGAGACGGCAGGCACTCCCCCGCCCGCTTCCAGGCGCCCGGAATTTCCGGGCGCTTCAGCTTGTCGAAAAAGTATTTTCGACAAGCTGAGCGGGAGTTTCAGAACTTCAAAAAGTTCTGAAACTCTCTGATTAAATTGGCGCAGGGAACCCCTCCTGGGTCCATCTCCGCGCCAAGAGCCGCCGCAAGCGGCGGTTGCGCTCCGAAACGCGCCTGCGGGCGCAGCCGCACACACTCCTCCTTCCCGGTTTCCAAGATTCTACCCTTTTTTCGACAGCCTGAGGCGCCCGGAATTTCCGGGCGCTTTTTCTCTTGACATTTTTGGTCTATTGTTATAGACTCTCCTCGTGGGTCGATAAATATAGACCAGGGAGGTGCCGCTATGGAACACATTCATCTCAGCGACAGTGAGTATCGCTTCATGCAGGTGGTCTGGGCCGCCGCGCCGGTGGGGTCCGGGCAGCTGGTGGAGCTGTGCGCCCGGCAGCTGGGCTGGAAGAAATCCACCACGTACACGGTATTGAAAAAGCTCTGCCAGCGGGGGCTTTTGCAGAACCAGGAGAGCACCGTCACCGTGCTGGTGCCCCGGGAGGACGTCACCGCCGGGGCGGCGGCGGACTTTGTGGACCGGACCTTCGGCGGGTCCCTGCCGGGGTTTCTGACGGCCTTCATGGGCGGGCGGAAGCTGTCCGCCGCGGAGGCGGAGGATTTGAAGCGGCTGATTGACCGGTATCAGGAGGGGTAACCATGGGGAGCTTGACAGATCTGTTTGCCGCCGTGCTGTCCATGGGCTGGACGGCGCTGCCGGTGATGGCGGTGGTGCTGGGGGTCCGGCTGGTGCTGCGGCGATCGCCCAGAAAATACGTCTATCTCCTCTGGGCCGTGGTGGCCTTCCGGCTGGTATGCCCGGTGACCATCTCCACCCCGGTGGGGCTGGTGGCCCCGGAGACGGCCCGGCGGCAGCTGGCAGCCGTGCAGGAGGCCGTGGAGACGCCGGCGCCGGAATGGGAGCCCGGCCCGCCGGCGGATGACGCGCCGGAGGGCGGCGGTGCGGCACCGGTCACGGCACCCCCCTTCGCGGCAGCTCCGGTCCGGCGGGCGGCGGACCCCATGGCGGTGCTGACGGCGGTGTGGCTGGGCGGCATGGCCGCGGCGGCGGGCTACGTGCTCCGGAGCGTTCTGCGCCTCCGGCGGATGGTCCGCACGGCGGTCCGGCGGGAGGGGAACGTGTGGGAGTGCGACAGCCTCCCCACCCCCTTCGTGCTGGGGCTGCTGCGGCCCAGGATTTATATCCCCTTCCGCATGGAGGCGGCGGAGCGGGCCTACGTGCTGGCCCATGAGCGGGAGCACCTGCGGTGGCGGGACCAGTGGGTGAAGGCCCTGTTCCTGGGGATTCTCACGGTGTACTGGTGGCACATCGGCGTGTGGCTCTGCTGGATTCTGCTGTGCCGGGACATGGAGCTGCGGTGCGACGAGGCGGTGCTGGCGTCCCTGGGAGACGGGATCAAGGCGGAGTACAGCCGGTCCCTGCTGTCCTTCGCCCTGGACCGGCGGTTCCCGGCGGCCCTGGCCTTCGGGGAGCACGACGCCGCCCGGCGGGTGAGGCACGTGCTGGACTGGAAGCAGGCAAAGCCCACGGCGGTGTTCCTGGCTCTGGCGGCGGTGATTCTGGCGACGGCGGTCTGCGGCACCAACGCCGCCGGTCACGACAGCTGGATTCACCTCAGCCGGGGGAGAAACGCCCTGGGCCCTGCCGGAGCGTGCTCCTACCGGATCTCCGAGGCATACCGGTCGTATCTGCTCTACCAGGAGCGCTATGACCACGGGGAGCTGACATCCCGGGAGCTCCTGGCCTACGGAACCTTCGGACAAGGTCCCGAGGCGACGCCCCGCCGGGGCAGCTTCACACTGGAGCTGGAGCTGGATGAGGAGCCCCTGGGAGACGGAACCTCCCGCTACCGCCAGTTCTGGTGGATGGGCTGTCTCAACGGCGGGGCGGAGGTCCGGTTCGGCGGCGTCCCGTCGGGAATTTACGGGGAAGCGGGCTGGGCCAAAAAGGGGCGGGATCTGGGCGAGGACACGGCCGTAGCCCTGGCCGCCATCGCGGAAAACGGCACCGGGACCGTGAACGGCCTCAACGTGCCGGAGGGCCTCCAGCTCTCGGAGCGCACCCTGGAAAACGACATCGTCCTGGTCCTCCGCCTGCGGCTGAGCCGGGACAGTGAGGACGCCCTGGCGGCGGCCTTTGAGGCCTTTGAAACGAAGCCGAACCCCCTGGACACCCTGGCCCCGCAGCTCTACTATGCGGAACGAACCCCGGAGACCATTCTGGACCTTCTGGGGGCGGAGGAGTCCCTGGGGCGCTATACCGTGGAGGACTCCCCCCACAGCTACCTCTCCCTGCTGTTCTACGACTGCCCGGAGCCTCTGCCGGACCGGGACACAACGCTGTGGAAATACAGCATGGTGCTCCTGGCGCTGCTGGAGGACTACCAGGAGACCACCTGGAACTGGATTGACGGCGGCGTTCAGGTCCGGGAGACCAACGGCGGGCTGTGGAACACCCGCTCCTGGCTGAACGCCCACGGCCTGGGCAAATCCATCCGGGAGTACGGGGCGTCCCCGGAGGCTCTGCGGCTGCTGCTGGGGACGCTGTACCCGGAGTACGGCGGCGGCGCGGCGGTCAGCGAGACCGGCCAGGCCCTGTACGCCCTGGGGAACGATCTGGAGCTGCTGATGAAGACCCTGGCGGAGCCCGCCCTGGGGGAGATTTCCTGGCACTTTACCGAAGGCGGCATCCTGGAGATCGCCCCGGCGGCGTCCCTCAGCGGCCTCCAGGCGGCGGACGGCGGGGAGGGAATCCTCAGCGACCTCTCCTGCCTGCTGCTGGCCCTGACCACCAATGAGGAGGTGTGGTCCATCCGCTGGCTGGACGGCGGCACGCCGGTGGAGTTCAGCTACCTCCACAGCGGGGACCAGTTCATGGAGAACGCCGCCGCCATCTGGACGGAGCACCGCTCCGGGGAGATTCTGGACATTCGCGCCTGCGGGCGGGGCCCCGCCGGCATGACCCTTCTGGCGGAGGACCTGGGGGTGGAGCGGTTTTTAGATATGGACGCGCTCCGGACGGCGGCGGAGGCAAAGTCTCAGGCGGAGAGCCTCACCCGCGCGGCGGCCCGGATCTATGAGGCGTCCACCGAGGACGCGCCGGATCCGCTCATTGACGATCTGGTCTGCCGGGCCCTGTGGGGGGACGCCTCCCTCTCCGGGAAGTACCGCCAGACCATGGAGCAGGGCACACTGCTGCTGGAGTTCCCCACTGACGGCGGGGACGGGGAGCGGATGGACCAGCGAATGGCCCGGAACGCGGCGGTACTGCTGCGGCTCCGGCCGGAGATCTCCGCCGTCCGCTGGACCTATCCCTACGGGGACGGCACGGCGGAGCGGACTTTTGACACGGGCGCCCTGTCCTCCGTGCTCCTCCTCAGCTCCAACACTGCGGTCTACCGTCAGCCCCAGTCGGCCCAGGACATCCAGGCCCTTCTGCACTTTCTGAGCAGCCTGGATGACCGGGTGTTTACATCGGCCCTGGAGGGCCGGGACATCCCCAGGCAGACCCCCTTCACGGACATTCTGGGCTATGACGGTTTCATCTGGGACCTCCAGGAGGGCTTCTTCCGCTCCCGGACCTGGTACGCCGTGGAGGAGGGTCGGGAGCCCTTTCCCATTGCGGGAACCTACGGCTATGACCCGCCGCAGGTCTGGGAGCTGGACCTGGACGGGGACGGGCGGAAGGAGCTGATCTGCAACTACGTCACCGGCGGCGACGGCCACCCCGGCGTCGCCGTCTACCAGCGGCGGGAGGACGGGGTCTACGAGGGGCGCCTGAGCACGGAAAACCTGCCGGGACACGACAACTGGGGCATCAACTCCTCCACGGAGCGGTACGATCCGGACACAGGGCGGTTCGTCATCACCTACGACGCCGGAGAGGACGGAGAGCGGGAGGCGTCGTTTACCCCCGCCGAGGCCCTGGCGCGCATGGTGTGGTATCCTTTTTTCGGAGAATAACGGAAAACCGGGGCGCGGCAATGCCGCGCCCCTTGCCTTTTGGTGACTTTGCCCTTATAATATGCCCATCATCTGAACACAACAGGGGGACCACACTATGAACACCCGTATGGAACACGACACCATGGGCGAGATCGCCGTCCCGGCGGACCATCACTGGGGCGCCCAGACCCAGCGAAGCCTGGAGAACTTCAAGATCGGCGGTCAGCGCCAGCCCAGGGAGATCATCACCGCCTTCGCTTGCCTGAAAGAGGCCTGTGCCCTGGCCAACGCCGCCGCAGGCAAGCTGACGCAGGAGCAGGCCGGGGCCGTCGCCGGCGTCTGCCGGGAGATCCGGGAGGGCCGGTGGGACAGGGAATTCCCCCTGGTGGTCTGGCAGACCGGCAGCGGCACCCAGACCAACATGAACGTCAACGAAGTGATTGCCCATCTGGCACAGGAAAGGGGCGTCACTTTACACCCAAACGACCACGTGAACGCCTCTCAGTCCTCCAACGACACCTACCCCTCCGCCCTCCACATCGCGGCGGCCTCCGCGGTGGCACAGCAGGTGCTCCCGGCGGCGGAGCGGCTGGCGGAGGCCTTTGCCCGGCTGGAGGCAGCCTACCCGGACCTGATCCGCATCGGCCGGACCCACCTCCAGGACGCCACGCCGCTGCGCTTTGCCCAGGAGGTCTCCGGCTGGCGGGAGCTGGTGGAGGCCCCCTGCCGGATGCTCCGGGCGGCCCAGGAGGAGCTGTACCGGCTGGCCATCGGCGGCACCGCCGTGGGCACGGGGCTCAACGCCCCCAAGGGGTATGACGAGGCGGTGTGCCGGGAGCTGGGACGCCTGACCGGCCTGCCCTTCCGCCCCGACGAGAACAAGTTCCACGCCCTCACCAGCAAGGACGCCCTGGTTTTCTCCCACGGGGCCCTGAAGGCCCTGGCAGCAAACCTCATGAAGATCGCCAACGACATCCGCTGGGAGGCCAGCGGCCCCCGCTGCGGCATGGGGGAGCTCCGCATTCCGGAAAACGAGCCCGGCAGCAGCATCATGCCCGGCAAGGTGAATCCCACCCAGTGCGAGGCCGTCACCATGGCGGCGGTGCAGGTGATGGGCTGTGACGCAGCCATCGGCTTTGCCGCCAGCCAGGGGAATTTCCAGCTGAACGTGTTCCTGCCGGTGTCGGCGTACAATTTCCTGCTCTCCGCCAATCTCCTCTCAGACGCCATGGAATCCTTCCGGGTCCACTGCGTGGAGGGGATCGTCCCCAACGCGGAGCGGATGGAGGAGAACCTGCGGAACTCTTTGATGCTGGTGACCTGCCTGACGCCGGAGATCGGCTATGAGCGGGCGGCGGCGTGCGCCAAGAAGGCCCTCCGGGACGGCACAACGCTGAAAGAGGCGGTGCTGGCCCTGGGGCTGATGACCGCGGAGGCGTTTGACGCGGCGGTGCGGCCGGAGAAGATGGTCTGAAGGTCTCTGCGGCAAAGCACTTTTCGCGGAAACAGGACAGGCGGGCCCTTTCCGCCGGACTTTTGGAGGTACGCAGATGAAAAGAATGATCCCTGTGCTGCTCTCCCTTCTGCTGCTGGCCGGATGCGGCGGGGACGAAAAGGAGGCCTCCTACCGGCAGATCAGCCAGGAGGAGGCCAAGGAGATGATGGATACCCAGGAGGTCATCATCCTGGACGTACGGGAACAGGACGAGTACGACAATGGACACATTCCGGACGCTGTTCTGCTGCCGGTGGGGACCATCGACGGGGACACCGCCGCCGCGGTGATCCCGGAGAAGGATTCGACGGTCCTGGTGTACTGCCGCAGCGGGAATCGCAGCAAGACGGCCTCTTCCGCCCTGGCGGAGCTGGGGTACACCAACATCTGCGAATTCGGCGGCATCAAGACCTGGCCCTACGAGACGGAGTCATAGAGCGACGGCGAGACGGCGCCCTGTGTCAAACGGGATGTTCCGGCTGTTTGAGAAATACAAGGTGATTTTCTTTGGACAGCTCCTCATGAAACTGATAACCCAGTTGGTCGAAGGCCCGGAGCTTTTCCGGGTCTTCGATTTTATGTTCCGCCATCCAGCGCACCATCTGCCCCCGGGCCATCTTGCACTGAGTGCCCTTCTCAATGACCTTGCCGCCTTTCCACTCGCCGAAAGTGCAGGTGACAAACCGGACGCTCTCGGGCAGATGGGGCTCCACCGCCTTGCTGTACTCCTTGGAGGCCAGGTTGAGCACAAGGTCCGTCTCAGCCGCCAGCTGCCGGGCCAGACGGCTGCCCCAGAACTGGTACAGGTCCCGGCAGCCGTCCACGTTCAGCCGGGCCTGCATCTCCAGCCGGTAGGGGGTCACGCCGTCGAAGGGCCGCAGGAGGCCGTAGAAGCCGGAGAGGATGCGCAGGTGCTCCCGGAGGTAGTCCAGGTGGGATGCCTCCATCACGCCGGGGGCCATGTAGCGGTACTGGATGCCCTCGTAGGCGATGATGGCTGGAGTAAGATTCCGGCGCAGGTCCATATACTCCAGTCGCTCCACGTTCAGCTTGGCAATAGCGTCGTTGCACTTCCAAAGGCTCTGTAATTCTTTGGGGGACATACTTTGCAGGACAGCTTTCAGCCGCTCCGCCTGTTCCAGAAACTGGGGTGGGCTGTCTACGGTGAAACTGTCTGTGTCTACGATCATTTTCTTGGCTGGAGCGATGATCATGCGCATAGGTTTACTCCTCGATTCTCTGCAGAGCCGCCACGATGTCCTTCAAAATCAGAGGCTGCATACTGTCCGGGTAGTTGCTTAGGTCAACCTGTTCCAAAGCGGCTCGGATGTGGAGGACCAGTTCTGGTTTTGCCTCTGCAATTTCGGGAAGCGCCGCTACACACTGACGGGCCGTAATGGGCTTCACATCAGTAACATGGGATAGAAATTCATCCAGCAGCGCGTTAAATTTCCCCTCCCTGTCCCAGCGGGCATTGGCGGCCAGAATGGCGATTGCCCGGTTGCGGACCAGCGAGTTTTTATGTCGCAGAAGTTCCGCGAAGCGGTCAAAGCAGGGATACCATGTGTCGGAGACCCGGCTCTCCTCTACGATCTGCTGGGCGAACGCATAAGCGCCTTTGGCGTCTTTTCCTGTCAGGCGGGCGATGCAAGCGTCGAAATCCATATCAGATCAGCACCCCCTCGCAGTGGTCGATCTCGTGCTGGATGATCTGGGCCGTCCAGCCGGTAAAGGTCTTGAAGCGGGTCTGAAACTGCTCGTTCTGATACCGTACCTTGATGGACTGCCAGCGCCTGGCCTTTCGGGTTCCGGTGAGGGAGAGACAGCCCTCCTCCGCCTCGTAAGGCCCGGATCTTTTGATAATCTCCGGGTTGAACATGACCATATATTTGCCCTCGTTGTCAAAGATGATGATTCGCTTGTTGACGCCGATCATGTTGGCCGCCATGCCCACGCAGCCGTCCCTGTGGGCGGTTAGGGTGTCCAGCAGGTCCTGGGCGACGGGCAGATCGTCAGGCGTGGCAGGCTCTGCTTTTTGGGAGAGGAAGGTCTCGTCCTTCATAATATCTCGAATCATAATATGTGCCTCCGGCAGCTGCTTCCTATGACGGGAACGGTGATATTTGATAGGATAGCACAGGCAGGAAGAAAAGGCAATCACGCCAAGACAGTGACGACGCAGAGAAAGCGGGCAGGAAACCAGCTCGCCTTGGTCAAGGAAAAGGCCCCTGAGATCAGGTGATCTCAGGGGCTTTTGGAGTAAGCGGTTAAAATTGATTTTTCAAC
Organism: Clostridiales bacterium; assembly: GCA_019423635.1. Classification (GTDB taxonomy): domain Bacteria; phylum Bacillota; class Clostridia; order Oscillospirales; family Oscillospiraceae; genus Oscillibacter. The sequence goes on along the minus strand of JAHZBA010000023.1, from coordinate 7,353 downwards.
CCCAAGTCTCCGCAATCCCCCATTCTTTCTCCGCCGCAAGTCCAGCGGAGCGAATTGCGGGGGAAAGCGAAGAAATTCCCACCAGAGCGCAGTTCTCGGCGAAGCCGGAAACGGAGCGGTGGCGGGAACTTCTGAGCTGGTCCGAGTAGGACTTCAAGAAAGCTCGTCATATCAAGGGTTTGTTGGTCGTCAGCAAGAGGTTTATCCTTAATATGCCATCCTATATTAGTGTTTACACGCCTTATCTAAGATTCTGTGATTCGCTACCCTTTTTGATATCATCAAAATCATTTATTAAAAAATAAAAAAATGATGAGTCATACGCTCGCTCAATACGAAAACATGGAATAACTGTAGTCCTTTGTGGAGCAGTCTTGTAGAGTGTAATATACGCATACTCATCAAACATATATAGAGCATATGCGGGGATATAGTTGGTGAAAAATAATTCTATGCTGCTTTTCGGGCTCTTATATGGGAGCAAATCATCACGGAGGAGTTTAACGAAATCGTTTATTTTCTCATATAATTTGTCTTCTCCATATCCAAATTTATCTGATATATATTTAAATGAATTGGTGTGCTTTTTATTCGTCAACAGTATTATTTCAAAAGTTGAGCCTTCCCGTTCAACAAACCTCCGTAAGCTATCAATATACTTAACAATAAAATTGCTGGAATATAATAATACAAGTTTAATATGAGTGGCTCCTGAAATACACGAAGTAAAATCAAGTTTTGAAAAATCGTTTTGATACTCTGATATTCCTGAATCTTTAAAAAATTTATAGTTGCTATTTATGTCACTATCTTCAATTTTTTTGATATGTGCGGTGAGTTCTACAAAAACAAAAGATATCAGAAATGTCAATATAGAAACAACGATAGCCCAAAATAAATCAACTTTCTCAGGCATAAAGTAACATGCAATACCAAAAACAACAGCTAAAACCAAAGATATTATAGACGCTATCCATTTATTCATCACAGAATACCTCCTATCTTTTTTATTATACATGATTCTACAGAAATGATCAACATGTAAATTAAAACGGGTGGGTCCTATAAGAACCCACCCGTGGTCCGAGTGACTGGAGTCGAACCAGCCTGACCTTGGTCCCAAACGGTTGAACTAAATTTTTTGTGGTTGTTTGTGGTGGTTTCCATTGTTTTCTGTTCGATTTCCGGTACTCTCTGACGGCCTTAAATCCACTGTTTCCAGGTGCTCCGGCGCTGGGTGTGGTCAAATATGTGGTCAAAGAGCCCTTCTCGACCAGGTGCGGCAGGAGTGCCGCGCCTGGAGGGAAGGGCTCTTTTCTGGTTTTCGGTTTGGGGTATTGTACCTCTGTTGGGGCGGAGATGCAAGTCATTTTTCACCTCTGCCTTGGGTGCAGTTGTATCTTGCAGGTGGAGATGGTACAATGAACTCCACAATCATTTTGCACTGATTGACAATTTTACTTTTCGCAGAAAGGCCAGGAGATGTTATGCCCAATGAGTATGATAATGAGGTATTCTTTGCCCAATACGCCCAGATGGATCGAAGCAAAGGCGGTTTGACAGCCGCCGGAGAGTGGCATCAGCTGAAGCCGCTGTTTCCGCCTCTGGACGGTATGGCCGTGCTGGACCTGGGATGCGGCTACGGCTGGCACTGCAAATACGCCGCGGACCATGGGGCGGCCAAAGTGCTTGGCATCGACTTGAGTGAGAAGATGCTGGCAGAGGCAGCGCGGAGAAACCGGGATGAGAAGATCCAATACCGGCACTGCGGAATCGAGGCGTATGAGTACCCCGAAAGCGCCTGGGATGTGGTGGTGTCCAATCTGGCGCTGCACTACATTGAGAATCTGGACCAGATGTTCCGGAATGTCTGGCGGACGCTGCGGCCCGGCGGCATCTTCCTGTTCAATATTGAGCATCCCGTCTTTACGTCCGGCGTTCATCAGGATTGGATCTACGGGGAAGACGGAACCCCCAAGTATTGGCCTGTGGATGATTATTACCGCCCTGGACGGCGGGTGACACGGTTTCTGGGCTGTGAAGTAGTCAAGCAGCACCATACCTTGACGCAGATCCTCATGGGTCTTCTCCACTGCAGATTTACCCTGGAGGTGGTGGAGGAGGTTCAGCCGTCCGAGGAAATGCTGGAGATTCCGGGCATGAAAGATGAGCTGCGGCGGCCCATGATGCTGTTGGTTCGGGCAAAAAAAGAAGCGGCCGGGGCGGATTGATTCCGGCTCCAGAGAGAACAGACCCCTCGGCACAGCCGAAGGGTTTGTTGCCTCTTTGAGAAATCCCCCCACGCTGCTGTGGCGCATCTGGACGGCTTTTTCGTGATGCGGATATATCAGATTTTAACATGCTATATTCAAAGAATAGGTCAGTACCGAATACGGAAATAATCCAGGTATTTTTTGAAACGGTCCTGAGCAGTCAGGATTGTATCTGTGAGGTAACCGTTTTCATGTCCCCATTCCTTCAGGCCGCGATAATAAAACAGCTTCAAATCGTCTTCAATGATAAATGGGACGATTCCATACTTCAGGCATTCCTTGAAAAGGATCAAGCGCCCGACTCTGCCGTTGCCGTCCTGGAACGGGTGGATCCGCTCAAAACGGACATGGAAATCAATCAAGTCATGCAGCGTTTTTGCGTGACCGCCGTTGTACTCCGCCAGTAAATCCCGCATCCTGTCTGCTGTCTCCTCCGGCAGTGCGGTTTCCATACCGCCCACTTCGTTGGGCATTTTTTTGTAATCACCCACAGCGAACCAGCTCTGGCGGCTGTCGGTGGTACCGGCTTTTAGGGCGGCGTGCAGTCCCTTGATGAACTTTTCTGTCAGGGGCGCTTTCGCCGCGTTGATCACCAGGTCGACACAGCGGAAATGATTTGCGGTCTCGATCACGTCATCTACGTTGACGCTTTCACCCATAAGGCCGATCGTGTTGGTTTCGTAAATATATCGGGTCTGGTCATGGGTCAGGCGGCTGCCCTCCATGTGATTGGAGTTGTAGGTCAGGTCAATCTGGATTTTGTGGTAGATCCCGCCCGTCCGCTTTGCAGACCGTTCCTCCTTCAGAATATCCAGCAGCGTTGCGGGAGCGGCGTCCTTCCTCTTTGCGCGGCCAGGCTTCTCCGCATCGGCGGGAATATTCCAGGTTTTGCCGGTGAGAAATGCGCCCGGTACCCGACCTTTGGCACAGTAGTTACGCACACTGCGCTGTGAAATGTTCCATTTTTCCGCTGTTTTTGCAACAGAGAGATATTCCATAACATAGCCTCCAGGGATCATGGTAGCTATATTATATCTCGTTATCGGCAAAAATACAACAGAATATCCTCGTCGATGATTTGAGGTATTTTGCCGATATTGGCAAGAAACAACTTTCAGTAAAAGTGCGCTGTCTGCTCAGGAGACAAATAATGTCGGCGGCGGGCCATCCTGCCGCCTATCGAAACAGCGAGACTTCTGCAAGATCATCCGCTGATCCCGTAGAATTAAGTTGATAGGATACGCTGAATCGTGTATTATCATATAGATGGAATGATGCGTAAAACTGCTGGGTGAGGAGTGAAAACACAATGGATATTCAAAGCACCGTTACCAGAGTCAAGGGCGAATATAAAGACTACCTGCGGCAGACACACCCCGACTGGGCAGACAGCACGGTCAGCACCCATGTCTCTGATGCGTTCTATCTGTACCAGAATACGATTGCTCTGTCTTTTTGGAAATGCTTTGCGGACGATGCCTCCATGGCGGCGGCACGGCAGGATCTGCTGAACTATTTGAAAAATGAGGTCATGTCGAAGCGGGCCGAGGAGCGGGCCAAAGGATATGGCAGGGATCTGACCATGCTCAAGGAGTTTCTTGACTCCAGGGGCGGGGTACGGCAGTACATCGGCTATGAGTACGACTGCGAGGCCACGATCTATCAATACGCCAAACGGGTGTATGACGGGGAAATGAGTGACAAGGATGCGGTAAAAGCTCTGTGCATAGAGGTTCCATGTTTCGGGGAGAGATCACTTAGTATCTTTGTCAACCGTCTTGCATGTATGGCGGCGGGAGAAAAGTACAGTTGGAAAATGAACACGGAACTGACTACCTACTTTATTGTCCATATTGGTCAGGACTATGGGCGGGACAAGCTGGGCAATGCTCTGCGGGCGACACTGGAGAACATCAAGTATTACTACGGTCAAACCGGCAATAAATCCACAAGTATCCGCCGGAGCTGCCGGAAGATCGCCGAGCAAAATCATATAGATATTTCCTTTGAGGAGGATATTTTTGACGGGATCATCCCCAAGGAGTCCAGCGACGCCGTACTGGTCATAGGCACCGCCGCAACCCGTTACTGGCTCTACGCCGCGGGAGACGGTTCTGCCAACTGGGAGAGCGACTACGCCGAGGGCATTATGGCAATCGGCTGGCCGGGGATGGGCGATTTGTCGGCCTACAGCTCAAAAGAGGAAATGCGGGCCAAAATGCGTGAGCTGTACGGCGGCACCGGCTCTTACAAGAACCAGGTGTTGGCAACCTGGCAGTTTGCCAACGAGATCAAGCCGGGCGATGTGGTTTTTGTGAAAAAAGGGCTGAAAAAGGTCGTGGGTCGGGGCGTCGTCCAGGGCGAATATATCTATGACAAACAGCGGGGTGAGTTCTGCCATATCCGCAGGGTTCGATGGACGGACAAGGGCGAGTGGGAACATCCGGATCAATATGTGATGAAAACTCTCACCGATATGACCCCATACACGGACTTTTTGAAGAAAATGCAGGCTTTGTTCGACGAAGGCAAACCGGAAGACTCCCTTGATGCCGGGGAAGAAGCAGCCGCTTATGATCCCTACACTGCCGAGGATTTCCTCCAGGACGTCTATATGGACGAGGAACGTTATCAAACCCTCAAAGCGCTTCTTCTGACCAAGAAGAACGTGATCCTCCAGGGCGCTCCCGGCGTGGGCAAGACCTTCGCCGCCAAACGGCTGGCCTACTCCATCATGGGGGAAAAGGATACCTCCCGCGTACAGATGGTGCAGTTCCACCAGAGCTACAGCTACGAGGACTTCATCATGGGGTTCCGGCCCACGGAGACGGGCTTTACGCTGAAAAAAGGCGTGTTCTATGAGTTTTGCCGAAAAGCGGAGGAAGACGATGAACGCCCCTATTTCTTTATCATCGACGAGATCAACCGGGGCAATCTGAGCAAGATCTTCGGAGAGCTGTTCATGCTGATCGAGAGCGACAAGCGGGGTGTGGAGCTGCAGCTCCTCTATGCGGACGAGCAGTTCTCCATTCCCAGCAACATCTACATCATCGGCATGATGAACACGGCGGACCGCAGCCTTGCCATGCTGGACTATGCCCTGCGCCGCCGCTTCGCCTTCTTTGAGATGCCGCCGGCGTTCTCTTCCGCCGGGTTCCAGGCGTACAAGGCGAAGATCAACAACGTCAAATTCAACCGCCTTGTGGAGACCGTGGAACGCTTGAACAGAGAGATCACCGAGGACGATTCTCTGGGCGAGGGCTTCCGCATCGGCCACAGCTATTTCTGCACGAATATCAACATCAGTGATGAGTGGCTGCGCTCCGTGGTGGAGTTTGAGCTGATCCCGCTGCTCAGGGAGTACTGGTTTGACGAGCCGGCAAAGGTCAAGGACTGGAGCCTTGCTATGCGGGAGGCCATCAAATGATCCGCAGGGTCCGGAACATCTACTATATGCTGGCCTATGCCTTCCAGGTGCTCCACGAAAAGGGCTACCGGGATGTGGCGTCGGAGGAGTTTGAAAACGGGCTGGAGCTGCTGGCGGCCATCCTCTGCCGGGGCGTCTCCACCCAGATCAAGCGCGGGCTGACCCGGCAGTACATTACGCGGGAGGAGGCGCTGTCCGTCCCGCGGGGAAAGATCGAAATCAACACTTCCATCCGGACGCTGACCATCCGGAAAAAGCAGCTGGTCTGTGCCTGCGATGAGTTTTCTGTTGACGCCTACCAAAACCGGATCATCAAGACGACTCTGTCTGTGCTGCTCCGGTCCAACCTGTCCAGACCCAGGAAAAAGGAGCTGCGCAGGCTGCTGGCCTTTTTTGACGGGGTCACCCCTCTGGATATTCACACCATCAACTGGAATATCCCTTATGACCGGAACAACCAGACCTACCGCATGATCCTTGCCGTCTGTCAGATGCTCCTCAAGGGGATGCTCCAGACGGAGTCCGCCGGGGCCTTCAGGATGATGGAGTATCTGGATGACCAGAGCATGGCGAAGCTGTACGAGAAGTTCATTCTCGGCTACTATCAGAGGGAACACCCGGCGCTCAAGGCGTACGCGCCGTGGATCAAGTGGGCGGTCAGCGACGGCCATGACGCGCAGCTTCCCGCCATGCAGACGGATATCGTATTATCCAGCAGAGAGACCGGGAAAACGCTGATCATCGACGCAAAATATTACTCCCACAATATGCAGATGAAAGCGCCCTATATGACCCGAACGGTCCACTCCAACAACTTGTATCAGATTTTCGCCTACGTCAAGAACTGGCCCGCCGCCCCTGACGAGAGCGTGGCGGGGATGCTGCTGTACGCCGGAACGGACGATGAGGTCCAGCCGGACAATGACTATCAGATCAGCGGGAATACGATCAGCGTAAAGACGCTGGACCTGGATTGTGATTTTACCAATATTGCAAAAAAGCTGGACGCGATTGCCGCGGGGGTTGCATCGCCGGGCAAACGTACCGTGGAGAATGTGGTGTAACGTATGATTATTCTGATTGCGGGGGCATCTCACACCGGGAAAACGCTCCTGGCCCAAAGGCTGCTGGAGAAATACGGATACCCCTATCTCTCCATTGACCACCTGAAGATGGGGCTGATTCGGAGCGGCTATACCTCCCTCACCCCTGAGAGCCGCGACCGAGAGCTGACGGACTACCTGTGGCCTGTGGTTCGGGAGATCATCAAGACGGCCATTGAAAACCGGCAAAATCTCATCGTGGAGGGCTGCTATATTCCTTTCGACTGGGCCAGGGATTTTGAAGAGGCGTACCGCGCCCATATCCAATACCGCTGCCTGGTCATGAGCGAGGCATACATCCGGGCGCATTACCACGACATCAAGACATACGCCAGCGCCATAGAACACAGGATGGACGATGAGGACTGCACCTTGGAGAGCCTAATCCGGGACAACGCCGAGGTGTTGGAGCAGTGCCGGAAATATGGTATCGAGTACACCTTGATCGATGGGGCATATCAGGTGAATATTGGAGGCGGTGCGGAATGAATGTCATCTGCTTTGGCGACTCCAACACCTACGGCTACGATCCCCGCTCCTGGCTGGGCGG